>CAZFEC010000024.1:0-44768 GCA_964517435.1 uncultured Bacteroidia bacterium
TAGTAGCATTTCCTGATGAAGCAACGGGGGTGGGAAATCTAATTGTCGCTGATCACGGGTGGTCCGCTTGTGCACCGGTTGTCACAACACGCTCCTACTACCAGGATAGAGGGCTCGATTCGCTGACACAGGTCCTCTGGAGCAAATCCAGAAGCGCTCAGCTGGAAATGAAGCGGACCGGTTGGTTGAATGAACATCCGGAAGTAACCCGCCTCCTTAATGACATTCTCTTTGTTGATTGCGAATTCGATACCTCACAGTACGATTATCAGGTTCAGCTCCTCAAATCAGCCTCGTTGAACGCCTGCGCCTTCGCCAACGGCAGGATCTACTTGCACGCAGCGATTTTCTGTCTGGTCGAGGATGAAGCCGAACTGGCCACCATCCTGGGACATGAGCTGCAACACGTTCAATGCAATCACTCCGTGAAAAAGGCACAACAGCGGCTGACACACCGCAAAGAGAAGGTTCTGCGGGAGCTCACCTTCAACTTGTCGGATCTGAAACAGGCGATCCGCAAAGGGGAACTCACCTACTCGCGCGAACATGAAAACGAAGCCGACAGTCTGGGACTGCTCTGGCTTATGAACCGGGACTACGATCCGCACGCGACGCTGGACCTCTGGACGAGGATGAACCACTACAGCATTGCACTGGAGGGAGAGGCCTATGAGCTGTATGCCAGTCATGAGAACACCGAGAAGAGAATTGAGAACCTGGAACAGATTATCGGCGAGTACGACAGCGGTAAGAGATGGATCTACACCGATTCACTCACATTACGACGCCTGCAGGGTGATCTGATCGACGATGTGATCTGGACCTACACCGGCAGTCTCGATCCAACGCGGGAACTGGACGAGATCCAGACTGCTTTCGTGGATTTCCTGTTGAGTCGCTATACGCAGGTTATCCCCGAGCCGAATCATGTCCGGTTGGCGGAATTACGTATTCAGCAGGTAAAGGCCGCGGGCGACTCCACCGTCTTCCAGGGCATTATCACCGAGTTGATGAAAGCCAGACAGGAGCAGCCGCAGTACTACCCATACGCCTTCCTGCAGGCTGACATCTACGAGAATCAGAAGCAATACGCGGAAGCGTCCGCCGTGTACCAGGAGTTGTTTGACGACCCCGACTACACCGGCCGCAAAGGTGTGCTGAGAATTCGTATAGATAGACTTAAGAAAGCAATCGAGGAGGAGGATCGACAATGATCTCGAAATTACGTTACGCATTCGTTTCGATCGTGTGTCTCACGTTGGCAGTCAGTGCCTTGGCGGGCGACAAACCCTATCCGAAGGTTTTCGAATGGATCGAGCAACCGGTAGCCATGCTGACCCTGGACAGCCAGATCATGCATAAGACGGTTGATGGATCCGAAATCAACTACCTGACGCAGGAAATCGTGGATTCCATTTTCGTTGCCGATATGATTGGTCTGCTGGCGAAAGAGGATATCACCAACTTCAGCCTCATACCGGAGGCGGTGCTGGAGGAAGACCCGGAAGTCATCAGGCTCTTGACGGAAGTACGGGCGGAACTCTCGAGCGTGTTTCACGAATACGTGCGCGTGCAGGAGGAACTTGCACGCTATGACTATGTGGTTGAATCCGAAGATTCCAAGGCGAATTTCAGGGAATTCGTCTCCCTCAATGAATTAGCCGTACTACTGGCTGATTATACCGAACGTGATTATCTGGCTATCCCCATTTATTCCGGCTTCACGAGAGATGCCGCGATGTCGACCAAGAAAATGGCCGGTAATCTCTTGAAAGGTCTGGCGCAGGCAGCTGTCTCAGGTACGAACCAGACAGCTCTCCTGGACGATGTTGGCAATGCCTGCCTGGGAATTGTCATCTATGACCTTAGAGACGGCAAAACGCAAACCGTGATCAGTGCGGTGAATGCAAATCTGGGTTATGTCAAGCCTGCATTGCTGAGGGGTAACCTGCAGATACTGGCTTCGCATGCAAAGGGTGTCGTCAAGAAACTGAAGAAGCACAACAAGAAAGCCCGCAAGAAGATCGCCAAGCTGGAGAAGAAGAAGGGGAAATAGGATTTTCTCCTGTCGGCGTTAAAGTTATGTAAGGATGTATCACGCTGATGACTGACACCAGACAGGTTACCGGCTCCGCTGCTCCAGCCTGTAGCTATTGTTGTTGAGACTCAGTAGAATCCGAAAAGAGTTGCGTCCGAATTCGGGCCGGCTCTTTTTTTATGGTCGGATTGGAATGTAATTCTCAGCATGACAAACCTGGTGACCGGCTTCCGAGTCGTAATGCCATCAACCACAACCTGATCTCTTGAAACTCCACCAACTGCTCATCTTCCTGGCGATCTTCCTTACCGTGTACGGCGGTGTGCACTTCTACGTCTACCGGCGGCTGACACCGCTCCTGGCGAAGGGTCACTGGCTGCTGGCCCTGGTCCTCTGCCTGCTGCTCCTCATGCCGCTGTTGGCGGAGTGGCTGATTCACCGCGATGCCGCCGCGTTAGCCAAGCCGCTGACCTGGATCGGTTTCACCTGGATGGGCATCGTCTTTCTGCTGTTCAGCACGCTGCTTGCCGTCGATCTCTACCGTCTGCTGGCGGGCATACTCCACCGCCTGCTGCCGCAACTGTCGGGCGCCTGGCTGCTCACACCCGCCCGGGGAGCGCTGATCGCGCTGCTGGTGACGATCGTCGCCGCCGGTTACAGCTTCTTCGAGGCGGGCCGGCTCGAGCTGGAGCAGGTGCGGCTGGCCAGCCCCAAGCTGAATGGCTCCCAGCCGATCCGGATCGTACAGATTTCCGACCTGCACCTGGGGCAATTCACCCGCCCGGCCAGCCTGGAGCGGCTCACAGCGATGATCAGCTCCCTGCGACCGGACCTGATTGTCTCCACCGGCGACCTGATCGACATGCCGCTGGATCCAGGCGGTGAGATGGCCGGGATACTGCGCAAACTGGCGGCACCGCTCGGTAAATTCGCCGTTACCGGCAACCACGAAGCCTATGCCGGTCCGACCGCGTCGGAACGGTTCGCCCGCGGCGCCGGTTTCGAGACGCTCAGTGGCGCGGTGCGCCCGGCGGGGAACACGCTCACTCTCGCCGGTGTCGACGATCCCTCGGTGCTGCGCCTGCTTTCCGGCGTCGTACCGGAACGGGAACTCCTGCAGGGTCTGCCGCCGGAGCGCTTTGTACTGCTGCTCAAACATCAACCGGTAGTCCCGAAAACCTCCCGGGACCGCTTCGACCTGCAGCTCTCCGGCCACACCCACGGCGGACAGATCTTCCCCTTCAACCTCCTGGTGCGGCTGGTCTACCGGCTGCCCACCGGCCTGATCCGGCTGGGGGAAAGCCGTTGGGTGTATGTGAGTCGCGGTACCGGCTCCTGGGGGCCGCAGATGCGCCTCTTCGCGCCGGCGGAACTGACCGTGATCGACCTGGTGCCGGAGTAACCGTCCTGCGGTCGATGACTTATACCAACTCCCAATCCTCCCCGCCGCATTTCCTTCCGACTGGTATCTGGCCGCGCCGGCTGGTAGATTGAGACATCCGCCGGTAGGGTTTGCCCGGTTACATCTGAGGATTCGCATGCACGAGAACCTGCTCTTCATCCGCAAAACGCTCAGCCTGGCGCGTCTCTGGAACGCGCTCAAAATCTATCTCTCCTACGGTATTTCTCTGTTGTTGCGTCGCCCGCTGGTCTGGGGTCTGCCGCCGGTGCTGATGCTCGAGCCGACCAATATCTGCAATCTCAAATGCCCCCTCTGTCCGACCGGAGCCGGCACGTTGCGGCGCCCTGGGGGCTACCTCCCCCTGGAGACCTACCGCCGACTGGTGGAGGAGCTGAGTCGCAAACTGTTCATGGTGCTCCTCTGGAACCAGGGGGAGAGCTTTCTGCATCGCGATTTCCTGGAGATGATCCGCATCGCCGACCGGTGCGGCATCTGGACCTACGCTTCCACCAACGGCCACTTCCTGGATGATCCGGCAGAATTGGTCCGCACCGGCCTGGGCACGCTGCTGATCAGCGTGGACGGCGCCAGTGCCGAGACCTACCAGACCTACCGTCGCAGCGGCGACTTCCAGCTCGTACTGGATAATATGCGGCGCCTGGTGACAGCCAAGCGGGAGCTGGGCAGCGCCACCCCGGTCATCCATCTGCAGTTCATCATCATGAAGCACAACGAGCACGAGCTGGGTGAGATCACCCGTCTGGCCCGGGAAATCGGCGTTGACCGTCTGACGCTGAAAACCGTGCAGATCTACTCGGAAGAGGATATCGAGTCCTGGTTGCCCCGCGACGCCGCGCGCAGCCGCTACCGGGTGATGGAGGACGATGGCGGCCGCGCGCATTTTACCATGAAGCACGGTTACCCCAACCGCTGCTTGAGCCTCTGGAACCAGGCAGTGGTACACGCCGGCGGTGAACTGGTGGTCTGCTGCTTCGACAAGGACTCCGACTTCCCGATGGGTGACATGGGACGCGACACCTTCCAGGAAGTCTGGCGGTCGAAGCGCTATCAGGAATTCCGGCGGCAGCTGTTCCGGAACCGCGGCCGCCTGCCGATGTGCCGCAACTGCGGGGAGGGGGTGAAGACCATCTACCGGCAGCGGGAGGTAGACGTCGACCTGCGCCGGGAATAGGGCGTCAACCCCCGCTGGAGTAGAACGCTCGCCCAACCCTCATTCTTCAAGTTGGATTAGACAGGAGTACTCCTATAGACACCCCTCGTCCCACTCTGGCAAAGGGCTCCGGCCCCAACCTGCGATCTCCTTGCCATCAAACCGACTCGTTCCTATATTAGGGTCACTGTCTCTACAAGCCTTGAGAAGTACTCCAAGCAGATCAGTGTACTCCAGTTACCCGCTTGCGCTCTACCGTTTCCGGAGCCGGGTTGCATATCCAGAAAATTCGACATAGCTAATCTTGAATGATCATAGGGAGGTTTCTATGAAAGAGGAATGCCAACTGTTCCCCCGCGCCCGCATCCCCTACGGCACCTGGGGCAGCAGTTTCTTCCCCGCCTGGCAAACCTCGGCGCTGGCGGAGGTGAATATCGGCCAGTTCGCGGGTGAGGCGATGAACAAGATCCTGGGATTGAGACAGGTTCCCAAAAGCGAACTCGATTACCTCATCCTGGGTTCCACGATTCCCTGGCACTGGAAGTTCTGGAACGCCCCGCTGGTGGCCAGCTGCCTGGGTAAACGCGTCCCCGGTTACCATGTGGAGCAGGCCTGCGCCACCGGCCTGCAGGCCGTAGTGCTGGCCGCGGCGGAAATCGAGAGTCGCTCCTGCGCGGTAGCCGGTGTGCTCACTTTCGACCGGACGAGCGACTCGCCGGTTGGTGTCTTCCCGGAGCGGCGCGCCTACCGGCGGACGGAAGCGCTGGCGGACGTCTGGGATAATTTCGGCTTCGATCCCGCCACCGGCAAAGCGATGATCGCCACCGCCGGTCTGGCCGCCCGCAAATACCGGATTGAGCGTAAAGAGGTGGACGAACTCACCCACTGCCGCTACGAACAGTATTTTGACACCAGGGCCTCCGGTTTTCTGGAGCGCGTACTGGTGCCGCTGGAGGTACTCAATCTGCAGGGCCGCTCCCTGGGCTGGGTGGATGAAGACACCGGTATCCGGCAATTGGATCTAAACGAACTGCGGGGGATGCCTGAGCTGGACAGCTGCATCACGCCGGGCAGTCAGACTCACGCTTCCGACGGCATGGCCACCCTGCTGGTTACCACCGAGGAGAAAGCGGCCGAGCTGAGTACCCGCCCGGAGATTCAGATCAGTTTCGTGGGCAAGACCGAAATGCGCACCGTTCCCAGCCTGATGCCGGAAGCGCCGGCACTGGCCGTGCAGAAGTTGATGCGGCAGACCGGTCTGGACCTGAAGCAGATGGCGGTCGTCAAGAACCACAATCCTTTCGCCGTCAACGACGCGATCTTCGCCAAGGTCTGCGAGTATGACTGGCGCCAGATGAACACCACCGGCAGCTCGCTGGTCTGGGGACATCCTCAGGGTCCCACCCTGACCAGGATCATCATCGAGTCGCTGGAGGAGGCTGTAGCGCTGGGCGGAGGTTATGTGCTGGTGTTCGGCTGCGCGGCCGGGGATGTAGGTATTGCGGCCATTTTCAAGGTAGCGGAAGGAGGGAAGTGAAATGACAAAGGTTTTGCGACAACCAACCCTCCAGACGCTGGGCCTGGGTTCCGTGATCGAGATCTTCCAGCAGGGCCGGCTGCCGGTCGGCACGGCCGATCTGGTGGAGCAGATTTTCGGCGAGCCCCAGAATCGCGGCTCACTGGTGATATCCGGGATCAACGGTATTGTCGGTGCCGGTAAAGCCATGCAGCTTGGTTCCAGGCTGGCTACCTACGGCGTGACCATTGTGGGTCTGGATTTCCCGGGCGTTCCCGACGGGGTGGGGCGCCAATACCCCGGCCTGGTACAGGCTTTCGGTAAGGAAGATGCCGACAGTATCATGTCCGGTGTGGTGCGTCTGACCTATGACGGCGTCCACCTGCCGCCGAAACTCGCCGGGTTGCGCCCCGGCTTCCTGCTGGAAGCCGTGCCGGAGATCCTCTCCATCAAAAAGGCGCACTATGCCATGTTCCGGGAAGCCTTCCCGGATATCGAGATCCGATCGGTCACCTCCGGTTTCCCCAGCTCGGAGCTGGGAGTCGGAGTGGCACATCCCGCCTTCCCCCACGAGATCAACAAGATCTGGGAAACCGTGGAGCCGGAGCCGTCAGCCATAACGCAACTGCTGTGGTCATTGGGGCTGGTTCCCGTTCCGGTCAGCGACAACTGGTCGTTTGTGCTGGATGTCCTCTTCTGCGGCATAACCCTGGCCGGCCTGCGTTATCATCAGGCCACCAACATGCCTTTCTGGAAGATCGACAAGTATATCCGGAAGCTGGTGGGTCCCAATCCCTTCCGGGCTCACGATGCGATCGGCGCACAGGGAGCCAACTTCCTGACCTGGTCCTGTCTCCATCACCTGAGCGAGACTTACGGCGATCTGTTCAAACCCACGCCGGAGCTGGTGGAAGGCAAGGAGAGCGGGCAGAACTGGTATCCGCCCAATCATTTCCGGCCGCTGGTGAACTGGAGTCTGGACGCGGAGACCGAGACCGATTTTGAGAACTGGATTCTCGGCGCCTTCTATCAGATGGCCAGCCTGCTGCTCCAGGAAAAGCGCGGACACCTGGCGCATATCAACGCCATCGGTGAGTTATGCGCCCAGTTCAGGCAGGGCGTGCTGGCGTCGATCCGGAATTGCGGTTCCGCCGCGGCCGTCAAGAGAGTTGAAGCCTATCATAAGCTCCATCCGCAGGCGGCTGCGGGAGCCTGGTTCCCCGAGACTTTCTCCAGACTGGAAGAACCGGAGTGGCAGCAGCTCTATGTTAACGCCGAGCATGACGGCGAGGTCGGTGTCATCACCATCAGCCGCGAGAGCTACAACAGCGATGTGGACAGCGAACTCAATCGAGCGCTGGACTGGCTGCAGACCGAGCAGATCCGGAAAGTGATTCTCACCGGTGACTTCCACCTTTCCACCCAGATGGTGGGTGCCGATACCAACGAGTTCTTCCCCGCCCTGCGCGACGAGAAGGAGGGATTCACGATCGCCCACAGCTGGTCGCTGACGGCACGCAGGTTCCATGATGAATTCCAGGTCTCGGTCGGTTTCGTAGCCGGCAAGCGCTGCCTGGGCGGATTCCTGGAACTGCTGATGCATTGTCATTACCTGGTGGCTACCACCGATACGCAGGTTGGTATGCCGGAGGTGACCCTGCCGGTGGTGCCGGGCATGGAAGGTTGTCATTGGCCCTTCCGCAAGTGCCCGCAGCAGGAATGGCCGCAACTGGTATCGCTGCTGCTGACGGGTAGATCACGCCAGGCCGGGGAATGTGTCGGCTGGCTGCTGGATTATGCGGGATCGCTGGAGGATTCGCTGGCCATGACCTGGAAAATCGCCAAAGAGACCGATCACGGTCTCGCCCGGCGTGAAGTCGTTAAAGAGGCGCTGGAAACCGCACCGGCGACGCCTGAGTTGCCGCCTGCCGGCAACCAGGCTACCGAGGAAGCCAGGCAGGCGATCTTCGAGAATATCCGCCGCTCCTGCGCCGTTCCGCTGGCGGAAGCCATCAAGCTGCAGGCGCAGCTTTCCGCGCAATTCATGGGGAGCGATTACTGCCGGAAGGGAGTCATCGGCGCGGAATACAGGAAAGTGATGGAGGTGTAGTCAACCCTGTTTGGTGCTTGTTGTCCTTAAGAATCGCATGGCATCAACATCACCACACCTGCATCTCGTCAGGTTCAGAAGGTTCTGCTCGTCAAGTAACGGTTTGCAGGAAGGGGTGATCTTCATTGACAAGATCGCCCCTTCCTTCTTTCAAATCTTTACCATGAAGAAATCAATCTGTGTTCTTCTAGTCTTACTTCCTTTACACGCACAACTTGTGGCTGAAATCCACCACGTCCCCTCAGAATTTCCGCTGATCCAAACCGCCCTCGATAGCTGCGCTTGGGGTGACACTGTTCTAGTTGCACCCGGCACTTACAATGAATTGATACACGTACCGACGACCGAATTGACTCTTGCTTCCAACTACCTTTTCAGTCAGGATACGACTGATATTAATGAGACTATACTGGATGGCGAGCTCGAAGGCACAATCCTCGACCTTTTGCCTGGCATTCATCGCGTTTTTAGTATATATGGTTTTACCTTGAAACGCGGAATGGGTTTCTATGATCCAGATTCCGGTCACTACATAGGAGGTGCTGTTAACGCATCTGATAGTCTGACTCTGGTCGTTGAGAATTGTGTCTTCACAGAGAATGAATCACCAAACGAAGGCGCTGCAATCTGCATAATGGATGGTATTGATGGAGACTTGGTCTTACGCGATCTGAAGCTCTTCAACAACGATCATCAGGACTCACATTATCTACATATCATCAGTGGCGGGGCGAGCGGTGTATGTATTCTCGAGCGAATTCACGCCATTGGTTTTGGTGAAAACGAATATCTCATCAGATCAGGTGGGCAAGATAGTGTCGTCGTACGTAATCTTATTGTAGAAAACTTCAATAATCAATATGGGGATATCGTACAACTAAGCACTCGTGGTACAATGGTTGTTGAGGGGCTAGTCTGCAGGAGTAACTATATCCTATTTGGTAATATCGTAAACCTTGATGGATACGGCGGATCGAGCGTTATACACATCAGGAACTCATCAGTCACCGACAACCCCAGAACTCGCGGAATTAGTGCATGGGCTGATTACCTCTTCATCGACAACCTTTACTTCCAGAACAATCAATCTGCAATAATAACTACCTGTGGGGAATACTACTCTGAGATCTGGGGGGAAGTTAATGATCTTGTGGTGCAAGACAATACGATGGGCAGTTTCGGATATTATGAGGGTTATTCTAACGAGTCCATCTTTATAACCAACTGCTCCATCCGCAACGCACTTTTTGAAAACAACACGATCTTAATGCACCACGATCCGGAGGATCCTGATGATGCCGTGGCTGGAGGTAAAATACTGGATTTCATGGCTTCAGATCGATCCTGCGTAATCGAAAACTGCTTATTCACCAACAACTTTCATGATGATCCGGATGATTACTCAAACCCGAATGTAAATCCCCTGGGGACTCAGGGTCGAGTCCTGTACATGCGCCTGCTCTCCGATATGGACCTTACGGTTCGTCACTGCCTGTTCGAGAACAACCGCCAGCCTAACATTGCGCCTGATAGGCCGTACCTGGGATGTGGAAGTGACGGCGTGGGTTCGACCATCTATGGGTATGGAACCACTTCAACCAACAGGTCCATACATTTTGAGGATGTGATTGTTCGCGATAATGATGACGGTGGGATTTACCTGGAATGTTTTGACTATGTTTCCCTGCGCAACATACAGGTGGTCAATACACCCCGCCAGGGAGTCAGAGTTCTTGCTGACAGCATATTGGCGGAGAACATCTTCATCTCAGGTGTGATTGAGCAGAAGAACTATCACTCTTATCCCTACACTTGGTGTATGCATGTTGCTCTCAGCCTTATTGGTACAGAGTTTAGCCTGGGAAGGAACATCACACTCATCGATTGTGATTTGCCGTATATTCTGATAGGCGGAAGTTCTTCATTGGCACAGACGTCGTATGAGAATTGTATCTTCTGGGGAAACAGCTATGACATCTGGCAGAAACCATTTGACTACCCTCAGCCTATAGCCTACACCTATTCCCTGCTTCAAGAAAACATTCCCGGCGAAGGCAACATTTTCGATGTAGATCCTTTGCTCCACTCCGAACTTGGCGCACCTTATCTCGAGCTCTGGTCTCCATGCGTTGATGCTGGCAACCCGAATGTCATCTACAACGATCCAGAAGATCCCGATGATCCTGGATCACCTCTCTGGCCTGCTCAAGGTACACTGCGCAACGACATGGGCTTTACCGGTGGTCCATGGGCAATGGTACAGGAGTTTGAGGGGATAGCTGATCCGGATGCTGTACAGGTTTTTCCACAGAGGATATATTTATCCCAAAACTACCCCAATCCCTTCAATCCAACCACGACAATCGAGTTCGCATTGCCGCACACACAGCAGATCCAACTCACTGTCTATAACCTCCTGGGTCAAAGGGTAGGGGAATTAGCCCAGGGCGCATATACTGCCGGCAGACACCAAGTTCAGTTTGATGGATCCAGATTGGCAAGTGGCGTGTACGTCTATCAGCTTGTGGCAGGTGACCAGGTGGAGACGAAGAAGATGATGTTGGTGAAGTGAGCCCGCATCCTAATCACGTCATCCCCGCGAAAGCGGGGATCCAGAGAAGTCGGATTAGGAGGGGAGTCTATCTACCCCCGCCCCCTTCTCCCGCAACGCCCTCAGGATCTTCTCCGGCGTGATGGGCAGGGACCTGATCCTGACTCCCACCGCGTCCTCGATCGCGTTGGCGATGGCGCCGATCACCGGCAGGGTCGAACCCTCACCCACCTCCTTGGCGCCGTAGGGCCCTTGCGGCTCGTAGGATTCCACGGTGGTCGAATCGATCGGCGGCACATCCCTGGCGGTGACCAGCAGGTAGTCGTGCAGATTCGGATTGAGCAGCCGGCCCTGGTCATCGTGGCGCAGGTCCTCCAGCAGCGTCTCACCGAGCATCATGGCAATCGCACCCTCGGCCTGCCCGGCCACGGCCTGAGGGTTGATGGGAGTGCCCACATCGTGGGAGTCGGTGAAGCGAACCACCTTGACCTTGCCGGTCTCCACGTCCACTTCCACCTCACAGACGCAGGCGGCAAAGGAATAGGCCGGAGAAGTGCCCACGGTGGCTCCCTTGAAATCACCACCCAACCCCTCGGGGGGAGAATAGTGACCGCGACCCACCAACGGCCCCGTTTGCGCGAAACAGGCGGCCGCTGCCTCGGGCCAGGCCAGTTTTTGCTCCGGATCCCCCGACAGCCGGATGCTGTTCTCACGGACCTCCAGTTTCCCCGCTTCAACCTCCAGCATGCCGGCGGCGGTCGCCAGCAGCTGATCCCGGATATCCTCGCCGGCCATCTTGCAGGCGTTGCCCCCCATCAGAGTGACTCGTGAAGAATAGGAGCCCAGTCCCAGGGGCGTGGTTTCCGTATCGGCGATCACCACCTTGAGACGGTCAAAAGTGATGCCCATGGCTTCGGCGGCGATTTGTCCGAGCACGGTCCGGGAACCCTGGCCGATATCGGTTTCGCCGATATAGAGCACCGCCGAGCAGCCGTCTTCACTCACTTTGATGATGGCGTTGGAGTGGGGGAACCTTGAGCGGTAGATGGGATACCCCGCGCCGCTCACAAAGCCGCCGCAGCCGATGCCGATACCTTTACCGAACGGCAGCTTCCCCCACTTGTTGTTCCAGTCGCTGCGCCTGCGCACATCCTCCAGGCAGGCCTTGAACTCGCAGGAGCCGATATCCAGCGAGTTGATGGTGCGGCTGTTGGGATCCATGGCGTTCTGCAGGCGCACGGCGATGGGGTCGAGATCCAGTTGACGGGCCAGATCAGTCAACAGGCTTTCAAAGGCGAAGCGGGGGTGGGGGCAACCGTGCCCGCGCATCGCGCCGCTGGCCGGGAGGTTGGTATTAACGCGAAAACCGTCATACTTGTAGTGCGGCAGCTTGTAGAGCGTCGGCACCATGGCGCCGGAGTAGTAAACCGCCACCACGCCGAAGGAACTGTAGGCGCCGCCATTCAGGATCGACTGCTGCTTGACCGCGGTGATGCGACCGTCCCTGGTCAGGCCCATTTTCAGCGTGACATGCTGTTTGTGCCGGCCCCGGAAATGGTGATACATTTCGGAGCGGGTATACCGCATCTTGACCGGCCGGCCCGTCTGTTTCGCCAGCAGCGAGGAGAGAATTTCCAGGGGATTGACGCCCGCCTTGCCGCCGAAACCGCCGCCGCAGTGGGGACCGACGACCCGGACATCCCCCTCCGGAATTTCCAGCAGACGTGCCAGCTGATGGCGCACATAATGCACCACCTGGGTTGAGGTGTACACCGTGAGTCTGCCGTCTCCGGACCACTCCGCGAGGGCGCAATGGGGCTCCATGGGATTCTGGTAGATGTGGTTGCCCACGAATTTCTCTTCCAGAACCAGGTCCGCCTCCGCAAAGCCCTTTTCCACATCCCCGAAATTCCAGTCCACCCTGGTGTTGATGTTGTTGGGATAACGCTCCAGCACCTGCGGCGCGTCCTCGGTCATGGCTGCTTCCGCGTCGAAAACCGCGGGCAGCTCCTCGTACTCAACTTCGATAAGTTCCAGTGCCCGTCGGCAGGTCGCCTCGTCAACCGCCGCTACCGCCGCTACTTCATCGCCGACATGACGCACCTTGTCTTTGGCCAGGATGTGCTCATCGTAGCGAGCCGGACTGATGCCATAGAAGGTGTCCGGGACATCCTTACCGGTGAGGATAGCTTTAACTCCAGGCAGACCGGTCGCCCGGCTGGTGTCGATACTGACGATGCGGGCGTGAGCATAGGGGCTGGTGAGGATTTTGCCATACAGCTGGTTGGGCAAGTGCAGATCATCGGCGTACTCGGCTCTGCCGGTGACCTTCTCCAGAGCGTCATTCCGGGCCAGGCTGCGGCCCACGACGGCACGGCCGCCTGCTTCCGTCTTCACGCCGGCTGTTTCGGCGCCGGTGTACTGTCGCCAGCGCTGAATGGCGGCGACGATCTTGGTGTAACCGGTGCAGCGGCAAAGCGTTCCCGCCAGCGCGCCGCGGATCTCGTCCTCCGTGGGATCGGGATTCCGGTCCAGCAGAGCTTTTCCGGTCAGCACCATGGCCGATGTGCAGTAGCCGCACTGGATGGCGCCTTCCGCCATGAAGGAGCGCTGCAACGGGTGCAGTTCGCCGGCGCTGCTTAAACCCTCGATGGTGGTAATCTCGGACCCGGCCGCCTCCAGCGCGAGAAGCAGGCAGCTGTTGACCGGTTCGCCGTCCAGCAACACCGTGCAGGTGCCGCAGTCGCCCGCTCCACACCCTTCCTTGGTGCCGGTCAACCCCAGCTGGTTGCGCAGGACATCCAGCAGGGTCGCTGTCCCGGTGACGGTTACCGCATGCCGGTCGCCGTTGACGATCAGTTCGATGTTGTGGTGTTTCTTCATATGCGCCCGTTGGCGAGAAGTTTAGTTCTTCGTAGAATCCTGTTCATATCTGTGAATGTCTGGTAGCCCCGGTAGGGGCGAATTGCTACTAGCCTGGGGCTAGGACGATTGCACAGCAATCGGTTGCCCCAGGAAGCTGGATTCAGGAACAATAGTCCCGAAGGGCCGTCTTACTATATCCCGGGGTGTCAACCCCGGGAAACACGATGCTGTAGTCAGTTCTATTCGGGAGTGACATATGTCAAGTACGTTTTCAAGTCTATACTATCACATCGTTTTTCAAACTAAGAACCATCACCCGTTTCTAAACAACGACCTGTCCAAAGATATCCAGCGATACACAGCAAAGATTCTCAAAAGCGAAAACTGCCAGCTTGTGCAGTTCGGTGGAGTTCAAGACCATGTACATCTCGTGGCGCTTCTGAAACCAGCTTACGCGCCTGCGGATATAGTGCGAAAGATCAAGAGCAATACATCCAGAATATTGCGTTCAAACCAATACGGCTTAAGGGATTTCGCATGGCAAACGGGATATGGAATCTTCACGGTCTCAGAATCACAGCTTGGTAAACTAATTCACTACGTTGCGAACCAGGAACAACACCATCAAAAACTGTCGTTTCGCGAAGAATTCACAAGACTCCTCGAAATACACGAAATCCAATTCGACCATCGCTATCTCATTTAGTATAACAGAGCCCGGGGTTCCACCCCGGGTGAACAATAAGTCGGCCCCGCTACTAACCCACGGTCTAGTAGCGGGGGCTACTTTCCTGCACAACCGGCTACCTGGGGCTGACGCCCCAGGCTATAATCACGGCGCCCCTTTCAGGGGCTTTCTTCAGTTTCCCAGTTTTACCCCAGAAATCCGCGATGAACATAAAGTTTTACCATCTCTTGGCTGGAATCGTTGTCGTCATCCTCCAGTCCTTATCCGCGCCTCCGCCCCCTGCAACGCCCGCCGCGTCAACACCTGTATCAGTTCTCGACGATAATCCATATCGCCCCTGATATCGGTGATGGGTTTCGCTTCACCGGCGGCGATCCCGGCGGCGTTCTCGATCACATCGGCGTTCAGCTCCTTGTCCAGCAGCGCCAGCCTGGCATCCTCCGCTGGCAGGGGAGTGGGCGCCACCGCCCCCAGCACAATCCGCGCATCATGACAGCGACCCTCCCGCAGATCCAGCCAGGCTGCCGCCGCGGCCACGGCCAGGGAGTTGGTGGCTCGCCGCTGAAACTTCTGGTAGCAACCGGCGGCGGTAGGTGATTTCCAGGGGATGAAGATACGGCTGAGAATCTCACCGGCGGCGCGCACCGTCTGGCGCGGCCCCGTGAAGAAATCGTGCAGCAGCAACCGGCGCGTCCCGCTGACCGAGGTCAGCTCGATCTCCGCCCCCAGCGCGATCAGAATTACCGGAAAATCGGCGCAGGGAACGGCACTGCAGATATTCCCGCCCACGGTGGCGCGGTTGCGTACCTGCGGCGAGGCAAAGCTCTCGATCATCTCCGTCAGTTCAGGGAATCCCCGCTGCACCAGGGGCGACAGCTGGATCGTGCGGACATTGCAGGCGGCGCCGATCTCCAGACCCGCTTCGGTCTCCGTCAGTTGCTGCAGGGAGGTGATCTCCTTCAGGGAAACCACATGTTCAGCCTGCCTGATCCCGCTGTCGATATCCACCAGCAGATCGGAGCCGCCGGCCAGCACCTGCGCCTGAGGCAGTTCGTTCAGGAGCGAGCAGGCGGTCTCCAGGTCGGCCGGGGCGTGGTAGTCAAAGTCGCGCAGCATCTGTTACCGCTTCAGCAGGGTTGCCATGCTGACGCCACCCCCGCCGCATAACGAGGCGACACCCAGCTCTTTATCATGGATGATCATCGCGTGCAGCAGGGTAACCACGATTCTGACGCCGGTACATCCGGTCGGATGACCGAGGGCGATGGCCCCGCCGTGGATATTCAGCTTGTCCCGGTTCCATTTGAGTACCTGCTCGTTAGCCAGGACCTGTACAGCAAAAGCCTCGTTGATCTCCAGCAGATCGGGATCATCGATACTCAGTGAATTCTCCTCCAGGAGTAACGGGATCGCGTAAGCCGGACCTTCACCCATGTAGGCCGGCTCCACCGCGCACTGGGAGAATCCGGTCAGTTCGCCGAGGATGGAAAGACCTTCAGCCTGGGCGGCTTCCCGGGTGGTCAGCAGCATGAACGCCGCGCCGTCGGACATGGCGCAGGCATTGGCCGCGGTAATGGAGCCGTCCTTACGGAACACCGGTTTGAGGCGGCCCAGCTTTTCCAGGTCAGCGGGATAGCGGATGGCCTCGTCGCGGGAGATGGTCTCCCGGTCGGTTTCGATCGGGATCACCTCCCGCTCGTAATGTCCCGCTTCCCAGGCCAGGTGCGCCTTCTCCTGGGAGGCCGCGGCATACTTGTCCTGCTCCTCCCGGGCAATCTCGTAACGGTCGGCGAGGTTTTCGGCGGTCATGCCCATCCCCTGGCCGATCAGTGGATCGGTGCTGTCCGCCCAGCCGTCCAGCAGCTGGCGGTTGCCCATTTTGAAGCCGGTCCAGCGGCAATCCTTGAGCAGGTAGGGCATGGTACTCATGCTTTCCATCCCGCCCACCAGTACGAACCGCGCCGAACCCAGGGACAGACGCATGGCGGCGGTCTCCAGCGCCTTCATGCCGGAAGGGCAGGCCATGTTGATGGTGGTTACAGGCACCGAGATGGGGACGCCACCCCGTACCGCGGCCGTCCGGCCGGGATTGGGACCGTTGCCTGCCTGCCGGCAGCTGCCGATCAGTACCTCATCCAGCTTGTCGCCGGGAAGCCCCGTCGTGTCGAGGAGGTTTTTGATGACCGGAGCGGCCAGGTCATAGGCATAGACTTCCCGGAATCCGCCGCCGAACCTGCCCAGCGGGCTCCTGGCGGCACCGACACATACAATTTCAGGCGTTTTCATATGTACTGACCTCCATCGACTTTGATAACCTCGCCGGTGATATGACGCGCTTTGGCGCTGGCCAGAAAGGCGATCAGATCCGCTACATCTTCAGGTGTGCCGATGCGGCCGATAATGATCTCCTCCAGCGCTTTCTGTTTGAAATCGTCCGGCATGTCCAGGATCATTTTGGTGGCGATCAGGCCGGGGCAGACAACATTGACGGTGACTCCGGCTCGTCCCAACTCCCGGGCCAGGCTCTTGGAAAAACCGATCACTCCCGCCTTGGCCGCGGCATAATTGGACTGGCCGAACTTTCCGCGCAGGCCGTTGATGGAGGAAACCGTGATTATTCTACCCGCCTTCTGCTCGCGCATAACCGGAGCCGCCGCGCGGGTGTAGTTGAAAACACCTTTGAGGTCGGCGGCTATCACTTCGTCCCAGGCCGCTTCCGTCATTTTCCAGATGACGCCGTCCTGGTTGGCGCCGGCGTTGTTCACCAGGATTTCCAGCGGTCCCAGGTCCCGGCATATCGTCTCCACCACCTCCGCCGCGCGATCGAAGTCGGCCATGTCGGCGTGGTAGGCCTGGACAGTGGCCCCCTCACCGGTGAGTTCCGCCTGCAACTGCTCGGCGCTTTCCTTATTGCGCCGGTAGGTGAAGGCCACCCGGGCGCCCTCGCGCGCAAACAGCTGCACGGCCGCGGTTCCGATACCGGAGCTGCCGCCCGTGATCAGGGCGACTTTTCCTTCCAGAAGCTTACTCATGATATTTCTCCTTTATTCGTTCAGGATTCTCACTCTTCCCATTCCGGTGCTCTTTTCTCGAGGAAGGCGGCGATACCCTCGTTGGCATCCCGCGTGGCCATCAATTCGTCGGTATAGAAGCGTTCGATCTGCTCGAGCTGCCGGTTCAAGACCTGGTTGAACTCCCAGCGGGCGGCCTTGACCGCGTGTCTCAGTGAGGAGGCGCTCTTGGGCAGGATGTGCTTCTCCGTCCAGGCGTCGACACCGGCGAGAAGCTCTTCCCGGTCCTCAAAGATCCCGGTGGTGAGTCGCAGTTGCCGTGCTTCCTCGGGCTTGATGGCCCGGCCGGTGAGCAGCAGGTCGTCCGCCGCCGCCTGGCCGATTTTCAGCGGCAGGATGAGGGAGGCCGGCGGTGCGAAGACACCAAGCATCACCTCCGGTTGACCCAGCCTCGCGGTGTTGTCCAGAAACAGGAAATTGCACATCAGGGCCAGTTCCAGGCCGCCGCCCAGGCATTGGCCGGAGACCAGAGCGGCGGTGGGAATCCGCAGCTCGACCAGGGTATGGAACAGCCGGTGAAAGCCTTGCAGCATCTCGCCGACCCGGTCGCGGGTATGCTCAGGCACACTCGCGCCAAAACAGAAATGGTCTCCGGCGCCGGTGAACTGCAGGAGCTTGACCTGAGGACGGTGTCGCAGGTCTTCCAGCTGGTTCTGGATCCCGGTGGTCATTTCCGCGTCCAGGACATTGGCTTTCGGTGCGTTCAGCGTAATTCGCACCACCTGCCCGTCGAACAGTTCCTGAGAGAGCACTTTGTCGGACATTATATCACCTCGGCAGAATTGCGTCGACCAGTTCATCATCCCAGGGATGTCCGGCAGCCAGCATCCGGCGCAGTTTGATGAAATCCACCTCGCGGTTGTCGCGGGGACCTTCGTTGAAAGCACGGAAGCCGGCCTTGGCTTCGGTCATCATATTGAGACCCAGCCAGTCCCGGTTGGTCTGGTGGTTGCGGTCCCAGTGTTCCAGCTTCTTTTTACGCAGACCGTTCAAGGTTTTACTGACGCAGTCCGGCATCATATAGAGCAGCTTCGTCGCCAGCCTGTTGACTTCACGGTCCAGAGGCTCCAGATCGACTTCGCCCTCGCTTAATAGCTGCTTTCCCGCCTTCAGATCGTCACCCTTTTTACGGCGCCCGTAGACCACATCGCCGGTGTCATCCAGCCAGCGGTCGGTTGTCACCAGGGGATTCCGGATGAAACGGCCGTCCGACTTCAACACCGGCACCGCCTCCGTGATCAACCCGATCTGCCGCGCTTCGTATGAACTCCACATCTCGCAGAGGGTGCCGCTTTGCATCGCCCGTTCGATGCCTACATACAGATGCAGGAAGTCGGTGCTGCCGCCGTCCGGGGCGCTGCCGTGCTTTGGTCCCGCCTGGCCGAAAACCGCCAGGTCGCTGGCGATGGTGAAGTCGCAGGCCATGCCGATTTCCTGACCGCCGGCGATGCGCATGCCGTTCACCCGGCAGATCACCGGCTTGTCGCTGATCAGGATGGCGGTGATCATATCGTTGAACAGGCGCATGTACTGCTTGTATTCCAGCGGCCGGCCCGCGTAGTACTCGGCGTATTCCTTGGTGTTGCCGCCGGTGCAGAACGCCTTGTCACCGACAGCCGTGAAGATGATGTTCACCACCGAGCGCTCGTTGGAAGCCTGCCGGAAAGCCAGAATAACCTCTTTGACCGCGGCGGTGGTGTAAGAGTTGTACTGCCTGGGATTGTTCAGAAAGATCCACGCGTTGAAGAGACCATCCACGGCGTCACCGTTGTGGTCCAGGCAGGGACGTAATTCATAAATGATCTCCTTGAAGTCGACTTCGACCAGATTGTGACTGACAAGTTCTTTGCTCATTGTATCTCCTTTTGATTCAGTTCCCCGGGGGGGATAGTTACTTGCGATTAGAAATCAGGGATCAGCACCGATCTCTTCAACAGCTTGTGTTCAAGTGTCTGCTGAAAGATGTCGTTGATCTGCGACAGGGGGAAGGTCTCGGTATAGGGCTTGAGCTTGAGCTTCCCCGCGGCGATCAAGTCGATGGCGGGAGGGTAGAGTTCCGGTTTACAACCCCAGGTTCCGACAACTTCGGCGTCGAAAGCCATCAGGTTGCTGAGCCGCACCTCCAGCTTCTCCAGCGTGAATCCCACTATGGCCAGCGACCCGGCGGTGCCCAGCAGGGCGAAAGCCAGCTCCTGGCCGGCGCGGGTGCCGGACATCTCGAGGATCTTCCAGCCGTGGGGCGGCGCCCCCAGTTCACGACAGTGATTCTTCACCTGGCTCTTGATCTCCTTGATATCCAGGTCGCTGCTGTTCAGGCAGATCACGTCGCTCATGCCGGCGAGTTGCCCCAGTTTGTCCGAGGCGATATCGATCGCCACTACCTTCGCACCCAGGATCGAAGCCAGCTGGACGGCATAGATGCCCACGCCTCCGACTCCGATCACCACTGTGAAGTCACCGGACTGCAGACCGCTCTTTTCGATCACCTGGTAGGGGGTGGTTACCGCGTCGGCGACTACCGCCAGCTCGGCCAGGGAGTGTTCCGCCAGTGCCTCCGCCGGAATCGGTGCCAGAAAACGCGCCGGCACCACCACATGGCTGGCGAACCCGCCGTGGAAGTCGTTCCCGGGCATCAGCTGGCGGCGGCAGATGTTACTCCGCCCCTGCCGGCACAGATCACACTCTCCGCAGGGCAGTACGGCAGGGATGATGACCTGTTTGCCCTGCAGCTCCGGGGGGCCTTCCAGAACCGTGCCGCTGATTTCGTGCCCCAGAACCAGGGGGAGTTCATGACGGGTGGGAACACCGAAGTGCCAGAAACTCAAATCGGTGTGACAGACGCCGCAACCGGCGACCTCCACCAGAGCTTCCTCCGGTTTGATCCTCTCAACGGTGAACTCGGTCTCGACGAAGGGCTGGTCCTTGGCGACCATCTGATACGCTTGAATTTTCATGTTGAACATCTCTTGAGCTGTTTATCACATCTTTCTATTACGATCCTGATCCCGGAGCGTGCCTGCTGTCTCAGGCGTAATCAGGCTTGGGCTCGCCTGATAGTGCCCCGGGAACGCATCTCATTTCGGTTCCGAGTGGATGTTTTCCAACAGGTGCACCATCGCCGTAACCGCCTGGTTCAAGGGTGTCGGGCTGTAGTGTTTGCGGCCGTACTCCATGATCTTGCCGTTGAGGCGATCGATCTCTGTCTTGAGTCCGTTGTCCAGATCGATGAGCATGGAGGGCCGGTGATGACCGGCATTCTTCAGATAGCTGATGCCGAAGCGCCGGAATTTCTTACCCAGATCGAATCCCTCCGCCTCCGCTACCAGCACCGACTCGTCGATCAGGGCTTCCACCAGCTCCAGTGTGCCCGGAAAGTCCATCACCTCTTTCATGGTTTTCCGGGTGATGGCACAGATGGCGCTCAGAGCGGCATTGAGGATGGTTTTCTCCCAGACGAGATCCTGGATGTCCTCCGGGATTTCCGTCGCCAGATCCACCGAGTTGAGCAGGGCGACAATCGACTCGGCGATCTCGTTGCCCGTGGGCCTTAACGCGGCGATGTAGTTGGGGGGATTGAAGAAGCTGACATGCACCGTATGTTCGTCACTCATATTCCCCGCGAAGTTGACCACCATGCGCAGTGTGCGGCTTTCGGAAAAAGCGCGGGCCACCTCCATCTCGTTGTCGATACCGTTCTGGGCGCACAGGAAACACATCTTGTCGGTAGCGATGTCGGAAAGCTGGGCGATCACCTTGGGCAGGGCCGGAGTTTTGGCGGTGATAACCGCTACATCCAGATTGTACATCGCCAGTTCCTGAATGGAATTACAGGTGTTGACGACCTCCACCTTCTTTTCGATACGATTGATCAGACTCAGCCCCGACTTCTTGATGCTGGTGATCCGGTTGCGCATCACATCGCAAGCCACCGTAAACGCTCCCGCTTCGATGAAATGAGCCAGCAGGATCGAACCCACGGGCCCGATACCGATGACGCCGACTCGTAACTGGCGGTTGTTCTTGTTCTCCATACATTCCTCCCGCCCCGGGCGGGGCGTTATCATTTCAGTCTTACAGGTTCAATTCTCCGCTTGTCGAACAGGGCTACCAGCAGGAAGGTCAGCAAGCTGACCAGCCAGCAGAAATAGATGGGATGAGGCAGGGAGATGCCGGCGAAAAACGCTCTCAACTGCGGGAAAACGAGCCAGAGCAACAGGGCCGCCATAGCCATGAGCAGAGTCCAGGTGGCATGTGACTTCCTGCACAACCGGGGCGCAAAAATGGTCATCAGCGTGACCAGTGTGTACGCGGTAGTCAGGGTGAGGCCGATGAGCAGCGTTTTGAGAATACCGGAGACGGAAACAGCGAGCAGGTAGGTGAGGATACTCAACACCAGCACCGAGATCCGCGAGATGATCCGTTCCTCCCTTTCCCCCAGGTTGGGCGCCATGAAGCGTTTGATGATATCACCGACAACCAGGGTGGCGCTGCCCACCAGCAGCGCCGAGGCCGTGGAGACGTCGGCCGCCCAGAGACCCGCCAGCACCAGACCCGCCACCAGAGGGCTGAGGCTGAGCACGGTGCGTGGCAGGGCTTCGGTAGGGATGATGCCCGGGTGCAGCACGGTGGCCGCCAGGCCGATCAGAGCGCTGATAAAGCCTATCGGCAGAATCAGCAGACCGCCCAGCAGAAAACCCTTACGGGCCGAGGCCGCGTCCCGGGCCGCGAAACTGATCTGCACCACCGACTGCACGGAGAAAATGGTGGTACACATCACCACGAACCAGGCGATGATCAATCCCATGCCGATGGCGCCGGGATCAAAACCGGGATGCGCCGCCGGCAATCTGGCCATCAGTTCGGCCGGGCCGCCGATTTTCCCCACCGCCATCCAGGCTCCAACCGCAACACCGGTATAGATGAAAATCACATTGATGATGTTGGTGAGACCCGCCGCCCAGAAACCGCCGATCAGCGTGATCCCCACGAAAACCACCGCGGTGATCAGCATGCCGGTCTGAAAGCTGATCAGCTCCGGGAGCAGGGAGGAGAGAATAGCGCCCCCGGCTACATACTGCAGTGAGGTGATGACCAGTTGCAGCACCAGTTGCCCCGTGACCCCGACTACCCGTCCGGAGACATTGTAGTGTCTCTCAAAAAGTTCCGGTAGAGTGGTAACCTCCATCCGGCGGTAGCGGCTGGCAACCAGCAGACCCACCAGCACCGCCCCTGCGGCCCAGGCCGCATTGTACCAGCCCGCGGAGATGCCGGAGTCGTAAGCGCGTTCCGCCACACCGATAGTGGAGGCGCCACCGATGGCCAGGCCGGTCAACAGCGGTGCCACCACCCAGAAGGGCAGGTTGCGGCCCGCCAGCAGATAGGCGATCATCCCGCCCCTGCTCAAACGGCGCGTCAGCCAGGTGAAGAGGTAGAGCAGGACGATATAGACGGCGACGATGGTCAGGGGAATCCAGTTCATGATTGTCTCAGCTGCTAGTCCTAAGCCTCAGGCGAGCGTCGACCACGCAGACTCCCTTACCCTTTTCAAACACCAGAGCCGGATTGAGGTCCAGCTCATCCACTTCTTCCGCGAAGTCGACCGCCAGCTGCGAGAGGCGGATCAGGATTTCTCCGAGCTGTTCCGTGTCGCCCGGCTGTTCCCCCCGCACTCCCTCCAGGAGGGGGAATCCCTTGATGGAGCGCATCAGCTCATCCGCATCCTGGGTTGAAAGCGGCGTCAGACGGAACTGGACATCCTTCAGCGTTTCCACGAAAAGTCCGCCCAGACCGAACATCAGGGTCGGCTGGAGGTTCGCGTTACCCTTCAGGCCCAGAATCACTTCGCGACCTTCCGCCAGGTAGCGCTGGACCACAAAGGCCGGTTTATACTCCGCGAACTTCCGGGACAGCTGTTCAAAAGCGTTCAGGAGCTCGGTCTGGTTTTCGATGTTCAGGACCACGCCCCCGGCATCCGTTTTGTGGACCACCTCTTCGGCATCCACCTTCAGGACCACCGGATAGCCACTGCTTTCCGCCGCCGCCAGCAGCGCTTCCCTGTCCTCCACTCTGGTGACGCCGGCAACCGGTATACCGTAGCAGTTCAGCAATTCGAATACGGTTTCCTGGGGCAGGAATCCCTCAACACCCCGTTGTGCCTCGATCAATTCCCGCGCCCGGTCGCGGTCGATATCAAAGGTTGGATAAACCGGCTCCTCCCGCTGAATGATCTGGCCGTACTCGATCATGGCCGCCAGTACCTGGGCGGCGGATTCCGCGTAGTCGTATACCGGCATGCCGCTCTCCCGCATCAGCCGGATCACTTCGCCGAATTTCTCCGCGATGGTCATCACGACACAGAGGATCGGTTTGTCGCTTGCCTTCCCGATTTCCGCCAGTCGCCGGGCCAGCGCTTCGCAATCCACGAAAGGCGGTGTGACCATGTTCAGCAGAATGGAGTCCAGGTTGGGATCGGCCAGCAGCGCCTCCAGGGTGCCGCCGTATTGATCGGCGCCCGCCGTAGCCACCACATCCACCGGATTGGAAATGCTGGCTTCGGTGAACAGGAGTTCGCCCAGCGACTTCCGGGTCTGCGGGCTCAATTCCGCCATCTCCAGACCGGAGGCGGTACACTTGTCCACGGCGATAATAGCCGGTCCCCCCGTGTTGGTAACGAACACCACCCGTTTGGACCGCGGCACCGGCTGGCTGGAGAAGGCCACCGCCGCCTCCACCATATCCTGCTGGGAGTTGAAACTCAGAATGCCGCTCTTCCGGAAGATCGCTTCCATCATGGTGCTCTGATCGATCATGGAGCCGGTATGGGAGGCGACCGCCTTGATACCCGCCTCTGTCCTGCCGGTCTTCAGTACCAGCACCGGCTTGTGCGGCGTGATACGCCGGGTGATCTCGAGAAAACCGGCGGGATCTTTCAGCGTCTCGATCGAGACCATGATGACCCCGGTATCCTCATCCTCGCCGTAATAAGCGATGATATCGTTCAGACCCACATCGGCTTCGTTGCCGTAGCTGGCGTACATCCTGGTGCCCACGCCGACGCGAAAGAGGTTCAACTTGAGGGTTTCGCCCACACCGCCGCTCTGCGCGACGATGGAGATGTTGCTGGGGATCTGGGGCACGAAGGTGAAATTGGCGTAAACGGACACCGCGGCATCTGAATTCTGGATGCCTTGGGAGTTGGGGCCGTATACCCGCATCCCATGTTTATGCGCCACCTCCACCAGCTGCCGTTCCAGCTGCAGGCCCTCCTCCCCCATCTCCTTGAAACCGGAAGTATGGACGATGGCGAACTTCACCCCTTTCCTGCCGCAATCTTCCAGTACGGCGGGAACCAGGGTATTCTTGATCGAGATATTCACCAGGTCGATTTCATCCGGCACATCGAGGACCGAGGGGTAGCTCTTGAAACTCTTGATAACCCCGGCCTTGGGATTGATCGGGAAGATCGCTCCGCGGAAGTTGTGATCCACCAGGTTCTGGATCACTATGTGGCCTATGCTCAGGGGATTGTTGGATGCACCGACGATAGCCACCGATCGGGGCTTGAATAGCGCGTCAAGCATTATTACCTCCTTTGGCCTTCCAGGAATACAAAGCCGCACCCAGGGCTCCGGTATGCTGGGGCTGGGGCGGTACAAACACTTCTCTACCGAGCCTGGCCGTGAACATGTCGACCAGGACGGGAAAATAGGCGATTACTCCTCCGCTGAGGACGATGTCACCCTCCAGGGGATCCATTTCAACGACCCGTGCGATCACGGAATTGAAAATCCCCTTGACGATATCGGGAACGCTGACACCCTGCCTGATTCTGGTCAGGATTTCCGAAGCGGCGAATACGGTGCAGTAACTGCCGATCTCGATATCCTGTTGCGACTGCTTGGCCAGATCATTCAATTCAGCGAGTTCTATCTGCAGCCGGTTTCCCATCTCCTCCAGAAAAGCGCCGGTACCCGCGGCGCACTTGCGGTTCATCCGGAAATGAGTTCGATTACCGGTGACATCCACCTTGATCACTTTGCTGTCCTGGCCGCCGATATCCACCACCGTATGCGATCTGGGAAAGTGGTGAAAAGTACCCAGGGCATGGCAACTGATCTCGGTCATGTCATTGTCGGCGTAGTCGACGATCTTTCTGCCGTAGCCGGTGGTGGTAATGATGCTGCTGGAGCGCACATCTTCCCCGGCCTGCTCGATAGCCTGCCGTAGCGCCTCGTCGGCGGCTTTCTGGAAATCGGCACCCGAAAAAACCACACCCTTGCCCAGCACCTGCTGTTCGTCATTCAGGATGATTGCCTTGGTCGTGGAGGCGCCGATGTCGATTCCGACGTAGTACTTCATCCTTGGTTTTTCCGAACAGGGATGAATATTCTGAACTTATAACGCATTGCTGCAGATCCCAAAGGATGACCTTTCACACATAAAAGCTGCGCTAATGGGTTGTGACTATGCGCGACTTCTTGGTCTATCGCTTAATTCCGTAACCGATCATACAGATGCCAACTGCCAGGAAGGTATTTGGCGCCATCAAGGCAAGGTTTGGCGTCCGTATGCTCGATTGCGCAACAGCTCCTTAAGCGGACGCGCCGACAGACAATCGTCAATGAAATGATTGTCTGTCGTGTCCTAAGAGAATTCCAGCGCGTCCGGTGCAGCTAGTCAGCCCATCGTCCACGGAATAGCATTTGATTTCGATAATGTACGATGGGCTTTACATGCTGCGGAGCGGGAGCGCGATCGAGCTTACGCATGACGCCTCCCGCGCCTTGTCGGGCGCCGAAGCTCCTTTCTTTTGCTACTTTATTTTTGCCTTCGGCGCTTTTGAGCTAAAAGAAAAGTAGGGATTCATTTCGCTTCCAACTGCTCGATAAACGCTTCGATATTGGTTTTCGCCTGTTCGTCGGAATAGCAGCGCATATCGTTCAGATCGCCGTTGATAGTCAGGGTTGGTATCCCCAGGCTCTGCTCCAGGCGGCCCGGCAGGCAGTAGCGATTGTTGGAGTTGTTGGGACAGGTCTTGGCGTCATGGAAAATCATCCCGTGGAGACCGTACCTGTCCACGATATCCTCGATATAGCGCTGTTTGAATTCCTCGTCCCGCACGATAAAGATTTCAGTATAGGCGCGGGCCATGCTGTTGAAGGGATCCTCCGGATCGAAGGCATCGAAGATCCAGCTGTTGCAGTAGGTGGAGGCGATCACCGCCGTATCCAGATTGATAAACTGCTCGGACAGGTCACGCAGTTTGCCCCAGACGGGCATGCCTTCCCAGTAGAGGCGGAAGCGCTCGTTGTCCAGGGCGCCGACTCCATCGTCGACCCTGGTCTGGAGTTCAGCCAGGAGAGTCTCATAGTAGGTGATCGCCGTCTGCGAACCCCGCAACACCACCGCCGGCCCCATGTGAATGGTGGCGTCGAAAAAGGTCATGGGAGCCGGGGAGGTCGTATTGGCGGCCAGTACCTGCTTCCAGAGTTCGGTGCAGCGCCGGGAGAGCGCCATCACTTCGCGGAAGCGGTCGATGTCGAACTTGTTCCCCGATATCTGCTCCAGGGCGGGAATCAGCTCCTGTATCTGCCCCGCGATATTCGTCGTCGCCAGCTCGGTGACCTGGCCGATGTTGCGGAAAGTGGAAATGCCCATCAGCGGCACCTGCAGTTCACGCGCATACCAGGACAGCCAGTCCTGCACATCGCGGCATTGATTTGTGTTGTAAACCAGCACATCGGGTCGCGGGATGCCCTCAATGCCGGGGTAGGCGCGTGTCAGAGGGGTTTCCTGCTTGAGGTAGGCGCCGATATCGCTGGTCAGATAGGAGCAGATATCGGGTGAGTAACCGATCGCGTTGGCCACCGGAATATAATCGTTGGCCAGGCGGGTGGCGCCCAGCATGGCTCCGTGATTCTCCGGGTAGTAAACCAGGAATCCCATACTGAGCAGAAGCTCGGCGGGACCCACACTGGTACACCAGGCTATTTTCTGGGAGCCGGTCCTGGCGGCTTCATCCAGTTCATAAAAGTAATCGGCCATGATCTTCTTCATCATCCCGGTGGCCTGGATTTTCTTGATGGCGGCTTTTTTCTCCTCGCCCATGGTACCTCCCGTATCCCGTATGGTAACCCGGTCGGCTATTCGGCCTGAAGCCGGCTGACCAGGTTAGCCCATTCCTCTGTATATTCGGTCCGTTCCACATTCCGCAGTTCGCCGATCACCATTTTCCGGCTTTGATCCTGTTCCTGCTCATTCAAGAGCAGATACTTGCTGCGCAGAATCGTATTCCCGCGATACCACTCCCAGATTTCCCGGTTGGTCTTCTGGTCATTCTTGTCGGTATAGCCGGTGGGGCAGGGGATGAGGATCTCGATGAAGGAAA
This sequence comes from uncultured Bacteroidia bacterium, assembly GCA_964517435.1. Taxonomy (GTDB): domain Bacteria; phylum CAIWAD01; class CAIWAD01; order BS150m-G50; family BS150m-G50; genus BS150m-G50. The sequence goes on from CAZFEC010000024.1 coordinate 27,800, forward strand.
ATCCCTGGTGAGCGATCCCTTTCTTGATGCTGGCAACCGTTTCGTAGGGATACCCCAGCGGCCAGCGCGCGACATAAGTGGCGCCGGCGCCCACCACCAGATCGGCGAGATCAAAGGGCGGCTCGAGGTTGCCGTGCGGACTGGTGGTAGTATTGCCGCCGATGGGGGTGGTCGGCGAAACCTGGCCGCCCGTCATCCCGTAGTTGAAGTTGTTCATTTCAATCACGGTCAGGTTGAGGTTGCGCCTGGCGGCATGAATCAGGTGGTTGCCGCCGATAGCCGCGCAGTCACCGTCGCCGGTAAAGATGATCACATTCAATTCCGGGTTGGCGAGTTTCACCCCCGACGCGAAGGCGATCGCCCGGCCGTGTGTCGTATGCAGTCCATTGGCCTTGATGTACCCGGGCAGACGGGATGAACAGCCGATGCCCGAGACGAACACCGCTTTATCCATATCGAGTTTGAGTTCATCCACTGCCCGCAGAGTGTGATTCAGGACGCTGCCCACTCCACAACCCACACAGAAAATGGAGGGAAACATATCCCGTCGCAGGTACTTGCGTATATTGAGCGTCTTGTTAAACATGAGGCTGGGTTTCCTGTTCGGGAGGTTCCTCCTTCGCCGTCAGGGCGGAGATGATCTCGTCGGGATGGTGAATACGTCCGCCGATGGAGGGCAGTCCGGAGACATGGCAGGAGTCGGGGACCACCTCTCTGATCCTGTGTACAAGCTGTCCCAGGTTCATCTCCGGCACGATGATGCGGGAGACCCGTTCCCCCAGCTGACGTATTTTCGCTTCCGGAAAGGGCCAGATCCCGATCAGCCGGAGCAGACCGGCCTTGACCTCCCGATCGCGGAGAGTTCTCACGGCGTTGATAGCTACACGTGAAGAGATGCCATAGGTAACCACGGCAATTTCAGCATCGTCGAGGTATAGCTCCTCAACCCGGGTCAGTTCCACGCGGCGACGGGTGATTTTTTCCACCAGCCGGGTTATCAGCCTGGTGTGAGCCGCCGCGTCATCGGTGGTGGGAAGTCCCGACTCCTGGTGAGTGAGACCGGTGACATAGGTGCGAAAAGCTGTACCGAATGTAGCCATGGGTGGTATCAGCGTCTCGTCCACCTCCTGGAAAGGGAGGTACTCCTCGGGTGCGACCGCCGGTTCCCGGCGCCTGGTAAAGGTGAGTTCGTCGTATTCGGGGAGGATCACTTTTTCCCGCATATGCCCCACCTCGCCGTCGGTCAACACCACCACCGGATTGCGGAATTCCTCGGCGAGATTGAAAGCCTCAAATGTGAGGTCCAGGCATTCCTGGACCGAATTGGGAGCCAGGGCGATCATTTCGTAATCACCGTGAGATCCCCAGCGGGTCTGCATCATGTCACCCTGGGCCGGCTCGGTGGGTTGTCCGGTGGAGGGTCCCGATCGCTGCACATTCACGATTACGCAGGGGGTTTCCGTCATGCAGGCATAGCCTATGTTCTCCTGCATCAGGGAGTAGCCCGGTCCCGAAGTGGTGGTCATGGAGCGGGAACCGGCCCAGGAGGCTCCGATCACCGCCGCCATGCTGGCGATTTCATCCTCCATCTGAATGTAGGCTCCACCGACACGGGGCATCAGATCGGCCAGCGCTTCAGCCGTCTCCGTGGCGGGCGTAATGGGATACCCGGCGAAGAAGTCGCATCCGGCCAGCAACGCGCCGTAAGCACAAGCCACGTCGCCCTGCAAAAAGAAGTCCTTTTCCCCCAGTATCCGGCGGATCCGTTCGTAACCGGTCTTATTCATTGGTACCACCCCTGCCGGTCCAGGCCGCTTCATGCACCTTGCCGGCCGACCATCCTTCTGAAAACGCACGCAGGTTAAGCTCCTCGGTGCCCCGCGGCACATTCCGGCTCAGTGATTTTTCCATGGCGGTGCTGGACACGATTCCGGAGACCGCCGTGATGAACCCGAGCATCACACTGTTGGCCACCACTTTTCTGCCCAGGTCCTCGGCCATCACGGTGAAGGAGACAGCCAGGTGCGATGCGCTGTGAATTGATACGAGTTCCTGATCGATTATCACCAGGGTCCGCTCAGCGGCGCCGGCCAGATACTTGTCGTAGGCCGGTTGGGAAAGCGCCACCAGCAGGTCGGGTTGCAGAACTTTGGGATAATCGATTTCTGTCCTGGAGATAATGATATCCGATCTGGCTGCTCCCCCCCGGGACTCGGGGCCATAGGACTGCGTCTGTACCGAGTTCTGGCCTTCGAGAATCGCGGCCTCGCCCAGGACTACTCCCGCCAGCACAATCCCCTGGCCGCCGAAGCCGGCAATCTGAATCTCAGTTCGCATCAAGTGATATCTCCCGGCGTTTTATCGGTTCTATCCTGCACTATTGCTGTTCGCTTCCCAGATCGAATCCGGCGGCAAAGGCACCCAGGTTGGCTTCCGCGGTACCCCGGGGTGAGGTCTCCGATACGGCCGCCTCCATGGCGGAACGGGAGACCGGTTTAACGATGGAGGTGACGAATCCCAGCACCACCGAATTGGCCATTATCTTGCGGCCGAACTGCTTGTAAGCGATATCGGTGGCTTTGATCCGGTAGGGGGCGAAGGGAGACTCCGGATCGGGGATCACCAGGTCGTCTTCAATGATCAGAGTACCCTCCGGGCGCAGATCGCCGATATACTGGTCATAGGCCGGTTGTGAAAACGCTACCAGCACATCCAGCTGTTCGATTTCGATCTCGTTGATCTCTTCATCGGAGATGATGACATCGCTCTTGCAGGCACCTCCGCGGGATTCACTGCCGTAGGATTGCGTCTGCAAAGCCTGCAGTTTTTCCCGGATGGCGGCGTTACCCATTATGTACCCGGAGAGCACTATCCCCTGTCCGCCGAAGCCGCAGAAACGAATATTCATCCTGAGCGTTCACTCATCTTGCTGTTTCCCGTCTGTGGTCTGCTCGAAATTGACACGATAGAGTTTCTCAACATATTCTTCCGCGTCCCGCTCCACGATCTTGCCGATAACGATCTTGTCGGCAAGTTCCTCCTCGGACAGTCCCCGGGCTTTCTCAATCCGGATGGAGCTGTCGCGATAGAGATTGAGGAAATCAGTCCCACTGCGCATGTTCACCATTTTTCCATAACTCACCGGACACTGCGCGATTATCTCCACGAAGGAGAAACCCTTTTTGGTGATGGCGTACTGCATGGCTTCCGTGAGCGGAAACACGTGGTAGGTGGTCCAGCGCGAAACGTAATTGGCGCCGGCGGCGGCCACCAGCTCCGCGGTTTTGAGCGGTTGCTCCACATTGCGGTAGGGCGTGGTGGTGGTGCGCGCGCCCAGTGGGGTGGCGGGAGACACCTGGCCGCCGGTCATGCCGTAATTCCAGTTGTTGACCATGAAGACACTGATGTCGATGTTGCGGCGGGCGGCGTGAATCAGGTGATTCCCCCCGATTCCGGCGATATCACCATCGCCGGCGATGACGATGACCTTCATGTCGGGCAGCATGACTTTCACGCCGGTGGCGAAAGCCAGCGGCCGGCCGTGAGTAGTGTGCAGGGTATCGGCCTTGAAATAGGGACTGGTTATCCAGGAGCTGCAGCCGATACCGGTGACCGTCACGATTTCCTCAGGCGGCAGAGCCAATTCATCAACGGCCTGTGCGAAAGCACCCAATACCGTTCCGCAGCCGCAACCGGTGCAGAAAGTGGTGGGGAGGATCTCCTGACGCAGGTAGCTGTGCAGACGATGTCTGCGATCCTTGAAGAAATCTTCCGATAGCATGTCTGACTGGGTTAGATCCATTGATCCTTTTCCTGAATGTCGTCTGGGGAGTTAGGGCCCGTCCTGCTTGAAGTGCTTCAGAACCGGCTCCAGGATCTCCTTAATCATCAGAGAAACACCGCCGATTTTGGAGATGGACTCGACCGGACATGAAACAAAACGTTCTATCTCCCTGGAGAGCTGCCCCAGGTTCATTTCCGGTACGAAGATTCTATCAATCCTCTGGTTCAGAGCCGAGATCTCGCGGCGGGGGAAGGGCCAGATCGTGATCAACCGCAGATAGCCGACCTTCAGACCCCGGCGTCTCGCTTCCAGCACGGCTCCCAGGCTGGGCCTGGCGGAAGCTCCGTAGGAAACGATAACCACCTCCGCATCCTCCATGAAGCGGCTCTCAAGCCGGGTGATCTCCTCCCGGTGGGAATCGATTTTCGTCAGGAAGCGCCGCACCAGCTGATCGTGAACCGATTGTGTCGACACGTCCCGCATGCCGTCCGGTTTGTGCGTGGAACCTGAGACATGAACATACCGGCCCCTGCCGAAGCTGATCATGGGAGGGACCTCCTCCCCGCCGAAAGGCTGCTCTTCAGGGCCGGCCTGGCGTCGCTCCAGCCGCTCGATCCCGGTATCATCCTCCGGAAAGGTGAGACTCTCCCGGAGGTGACCGATCTCGCCGTCCATCAGCAGGATAACGGGATGACGAAAGCGTTCGGCCAGGTTGAAACAATCGATGGTGAGATCGAAACACTCCTGTACTGAAGCGGGAGCCAGGGCGATCATCTCATGATCACCGTGCGTCCCCCAGCGCGCCTGCATGATATCGCCCTGGGCCGGTTTGGTCGCCTGGCCGGTGGAGGGGCCGGATCTCTGCACATCCACGATCACGCAGGGTGTCTCGGTCATGATGGCGTAGCCGATGTGCTCCTGCATCAGCGAGAAGCCCGGGCCGGAGGTGGCGGTCATACCGCGCGCTCCCGACCAGACGGCGCCCAGCACGGCCGCCAGGGAGGCGATCTCATCCTCCATCTGCACGTAGAATCCGTTCATCCGGGGCAGCATGCGAGCCAGTACCTCCGCGATTTCCGAAGCAGGCGTGATCGGGTAGCCGCCGAAGAAGTTACACCCGGCCCAGACGGCGCCGTGAGCCGCCGCCTCATCGCCAAGCATAAAGAAATTCCTACCGGCGTATTCCGCCAATACCGGGTGCACTTGTGATCCTCACTCGTTAATGATCATAATGGCGAACTCGGGACAGAGCAACTCGCAGAAACGGCAACCGATACACTTCTCTTCACTGGAGACCGCGGGGACATAGTAGCCCTTGCGGTTGATCTGGTCTGATTCCGAAAGCACCTCCAGGGGACAGAAATCGATGCAGATAGAGCATCCCTTGCAGTATTCCTCATCGATCCTGATCACTTTTAAATCTTCTGCCGTCAGCTTTTTGCCGGAGTCCGGCGGTTGTTGCGTCATTCGCTTTTATCCTTTAAAAAGATTCCTGGTCGACAAGGCCGCGTCATCCCGCTTCTCCATAAGTCATTCCCACTTGCCCTTACGTCATTCCCGCTGTTCCGTAAGTCATTCTCGCTTTCCCTTACGTCATTCCCGCCTACGCGGGAATGACGTGAATAATACGGGAACATAAACTACCCACATGATACAGCGAGGAACTCCTAAAAGAGGTCGTCCAGATCCGAGTCGCCTCCACCCGGAAGTTCGCCATGTTCCTGGAGGTACTGCTGGATCAACTCGCTTTCGCGTTGCGTATACATCTTGTTTTCTTCGAACTCGAACCAGGCAACCTGCAGATCGCCGGCAAGCTGCTCCTGAAGCGCCTCCCTGAGATTGGGTGTGCCTTTGATACTCAATACTTCGTGTTGTTCGTCCAGCAGACGGAAGACACCGTCCGTTTCCGGGACCGCGCGGATATGCTCGTCATCGAAGGGAAGCCAGTTGACGGGCGGTTTGGGATTGCGCTGGAACAGAAGCCTGAGATCGCATTGCAGACAGCGCGAGGCCTCACGGATCGCCTGTTCCTCAGCGTAGCCGAGGGAGACCTCCGCGAATCCCGGGCTGTCTCCGTCGCAGCTCCGTTGCGGAACGGCTTCACGGGGCTGAATGGCAAAATCCTTGCATTCACCCAGATGTTGCTCTGCCGCCGGACGGGGATAGGGCGTCTCGTTCAACTCTTCCTCTCCCGCCAGCGCGCGGTTGATGGTTTCCGCGGCGCGACGACCATCGGCAACAGCCTGAATGACCGAACCGGGCAAGCTGGTGACATCACCCCCGGCGTAGATTCCCGGCTGAGCTGTTGCCAGCGTTTCCCGGTCCACAATCAACAGACCGTTGGGGCTGGTAAGCGGGGAATCGTCAGGCAGGAAGCCGAGGTCTGTCTGTTGCCCGATAGCCATTATGACCTGATCGCCCGCGACCGCTTCGCTCTGCTCGCTGAATTGGGGATTGAAATGGCCCTGCGCGTCAAAGACCCTGGTGCATTCCTTCAGTTCAACCCCGGTCAGGGATCCCTGCTCCTGCAGAATCCGCCGCGGACCCCAGCCGGTCATCAGCTCGACTCCCGCCGCCAGGGCGCCGGCGATCTCCGAACTCGAGGCCGGCATCTCCTCACGGCTTTCCAGACAGATCATGGTGACCCGCCCGGCTCCGCAGCGCAGAGCGCTCAAAGCGACATCCACCGCGCTGTTGCCCCCGCCGATGACGATGGTATGTCTGCCGAGTGAGGGCGGTTCGCCCGCAGCCGTCCGGGCCAGGAATTCCAGGCTCCAGAGTACTTCCGGCAGGTCCGAACCTTCGATTGCCAGACGCTGGCTGAGCGGCGCCCCCACCGCCAGGAAGAGCGCATCGAAATCCTCCGCCTGCAGCTGGGAAAGCGTGAAGTCGTCTCCCAGGCGGGTACCGGTCCTGAGTTCGATGCCCAGCTCCAGGAGTTCCGCCAGTTCTCGATCCAGAATCTCACGCGGCAGCCTGAAGGCGGGAATCGCATATCTCAGCATACCGCCGATTTCACTTTGGGCTTCCAGGACGGTGACCTCGTGGCCCTGCCGGCGGAGATAGAAGGCAGCCGCGAGTCCCGCGGGACCCGCACCAACCACCGCCACCCGTTTTCCGGTGGATTTCTTAACCGCGGTATACTCCCGCTGTTCCAGGCTTTCCCGGTCGGCGGCGAAGCGCTTGAGTTCACAGATGGCGACCGCTTCGTTCAGTTCAGTCCGGCGGCAGACCTCCTCGCAGGGGCGATCGCAAATCCGGCCCAGAATGCCGGGGAAGGGGACTCGTTCCCGGACGACCGCTGCCGCCCCGCTGTATTCCCCGGCGGCTATCAGGCGCAGGTACGCGGGTATGTCGATCTGCGCCGGGCAGGCTTCCCGGCAGGGGACCAGGTCCGCGGCCTCTTTGCCGGGATGTAGCGACTTATCGACCAGGGCGCCGGTAGGACAGACTTCCACGCAGGCGGTGCAGAACCGGCAACCGGAATCCGCCAGGGTGGAGGCCGTGGTCCCCACCTGGATCATGCCCTCCGCGTCGGTCACGTAGTCAAGAGCGGAGACTCCTTTTACGTCCCGGCACATGCGTACGCATCTGGTGCAGCCGATACACAGCGTGTAGTCACGCTTGAAAAGGGGTTCCTCCGGCTGCTCCTCAACCTCGGTGGGGAGCCATTTCGGTGTGGCGTTGGAAATCCCTACGTAGTTGGCCACATTCTGCAGCTCGCAATTACCGAACAGCGGGCAGCATCTTTCGTTTTCCGGAACATTGGATGAACACTGGGTAATGCTGCAGCCCTCCTGTTGGGCGCAGGTGAGACAGGCATGACGATGGCGGGCGAGTATCGGAACCAGGTTGGCTTGACGCAGCTCCAGCAGGGCGGGAGTGTCGGTCACCACCACCATGCCCGCGGTTGCCTCGGTACCGCAGGACTCGAGTGGATTCTCTTCGCCGGCGACTTCCACAAGGCACAAGCCGCAGCCGGTGTGAGCCGTCTGCCCGGAGGCATCTGCAATCCGCCGGCTGTCCTGGAAGATGAATTCTCTGGGTGGCTGGTCTTGAGCGGAAGGCAGATCGGGATGCGAGCAGAGGGTGGGGATGTAGATATCCAGGAGACGGGCGGCCTTCAGGATGGTGGTTCCCCGCGGAACGGTAACCTCCTGTCCGTCTATGGATAGCTTCAAATCATCCATCATCGCCACACCAGTTTCTCATGAATGGCACCTGCAAGCGGATAGCTGTTGCCACAGCTATGGCGCTACCAGGAGTGTGTGATTGCACCAGCCGTGCAAGCCTGGACACAGGGTAAGGGTGGTCGGTCTACACCCGGTTTGCAGGGATTGCACTCGTATTTCAGCTTCTTCTTTTTGTCGTCGGCAACAACCGCCACCGGTTCTTCCCGCATCGGATCGTTGGGATCCTCATCCAGCACCGCGAACACCTGCGCGGGACAGGCGGTGACACAATCCCCGCATCCGTCGCAGTGATCAGTGTCGATGGTGATGAAGAAATCGCCGGAGGCGTCCTTGTAGCCGTAATTCGCCAGCATGGAACTGCTCCTTCCCGCTGTTTCCTTTTATTGCCGTCCTTTGCCTTTGCTGCAGAGGGCGTAACCGAATAGCGCGGCACCGGCCGCACCGGCTATCTGCGTATCCCACTCAGTCTGCTGGCGCTCCAGCCCCACCATCGGCATCAGGCGGTCCATGACGCCGCGGTTCTTGGCCAAACCGCCGGTGACGGCAAACGCAGGCGCGACACCGATTCTCTCCAGCAGCGAATAGATACGTTCCGCCATGGCCCGGCAGTAGGCGGCCAGCACCTCTTCAGTTGTCCAGCCCTTGCGCAACAGACCGGTGGCTTCGGATTTGGCATAAACCACGCAGGTGCTGGAAACCGCCTCCGGTTCCTCTTTGACTTCAAACGATCTGTCGCCCACCTCGCCGATGGGAACACCCAGCAGATCCGCGAAAACCTCCATCCCGCGTCCGGTACCGGCGGCGCATTTGTCGTTCATCAGGAAGTTGGACACCTTGCCCTTTTCGTCGCATTGAATGGCCTTGATGTCCTGCCCCCCCACATCCAGGACTGTTCTGACTTCCGGTCCGTAAATGAAGTTGGCGCCGCGGGCGTGACACGCAATCTCGGTAATACTCCGGTCGGCAAAAGGCACATTGACACGGCCGTAGCCTGTGCCGATACAATAGTTCATGCGATCCGCCGGCAGATCCGTAGCCTCCAGCGCGAAGGCGAGGACATCGCGAGCGCTGTCAGGGCTGTTGGAGCCTGTGCGCATATTGCCGTAAGCGTAAATCTTACCGTCAACCGCGATTACCGCCTGCGAACTGACCGAACCTACGTCGATTCCCACCGTAATGTACTGAGCATCCCGCCATTCGATCTCAGGATTGCTCCAGTTGGTCTCCGCCCACCGCCAGAATTCCCGTTCTGTTGCTTCAGCCATGTTTACTTCTGCCATGTTTCCTTCTCGGATTCAATCACTAATCCCGTTGCTCAATCCTGTTCAGCTACTACCATGGCGGCTCCCACCGCCGCTCCGAATTCCGGTTCCACAGGTATGAAGATCTTTCCCAGTTCCAGCTCCCGGCGCATGGCTTCCACGAAGCCTGGGTTGCGGCCCACGCCGCCCAGCATCACCACATCCTCGTTCACCCCCACGCGCCGGATCATGGAAACGATGCGGCTGGCCATGGCGTCATGGATAGCTTTGCTGATGTCCTTGATCTCGGTTTTGGTATGGATCAGACCCACCACCTCCGACTCGGCGAAGATGGCGCACTGGGCATTCATGGGGATCTCCTGACCGGAAGTCAGCGCCATAGGGCCCATCTCTTCCAGCGGCACTTCCAGTGCGCGTCCCATCGCTTCGATAAAGGCTCCCGCTCCCGCGGCGCATTTCTCGTTGATGGCGAAGTCAATCACGGCGCCGGTCTCGTCGATCTTGACCGCTCTCCCCTCCTCGGCGCCCACGTCGGTAACCGTGCGGCTGTTGGGGAAGAAATAGTGCGCCGCCCGCGCCATGGCGTTGATGTCGTTCACACTGCTATCGAGATCCGGAATGGACTCCTTGCCTGAACCGGTCCCGCCGATGGCTTCTATTTCGGAACGATCGATCTGAGCCGCCGCCAGAGCCTGTTCCAGGGATTGCGCCACAGCCTGCTGCTGGTCGAAGCCGGTCAGTACCGAAGCCTTGCCGATAATCTGACCCTCTTTCAGAATGATTGTCTTGGTGTTCTTGGCGCCACAATCAATGCCGGCTACTATCATTTCCAATCCTCCATCATGGATTCATACTCAATTCCATCTGAAACCGCCGTCAGGCTTGACGCTTGAGTCCCAGGTTCTCCAGGAAAATATCGATACGATTCTTGGTAGCGGTCTCGTCGAACTCCCGCTCATCCCCCATATTGCCTTCATAAGTCATGACCCGGTTCCCCCGCTCGATGAGGCCCAGCCGGTTCTCGGCAATCCCCTGGGAAAGACCTTCACAACCCCGGTTGTAATGGAGAATGATGCCTTTACAACCCCATTGCTTGGCGATGGCATCCATCATTTTGGTCTTGTACTCGGGATGGTAGAAATGCTGGTATTCCGGTTTGCTCAAATGCCAGTCCGCCAGCATCCTGCAGGCCTCTTCACGGGTGGCCGGCCGGTTGGGCGGCAGGGGGCGCGGTCGCAGATCGTGATTTTCCTCGTCGTACAACCACATGCCGGTCAAACCGAAAGTGTAGAGGGAGCCGATGGACACCGCCCCCCAGCTCTCCATGTAGCGGTAGATGTCCAGGAAGCCCCAGGGCGGCTGCGTATCGCTCATCCAGCGCAGTTTTTCGTTGGGTACCGCCGCGATTCCTCTTTCCACCCGGTCCTTGACTTCGTCGTAGAGCTCCTCATAGAAATCAGCGAAAGCGCCGTTTGACTTCTCCAGGACGCCGAAGACATACAGGGAATAGATGGATTTCTCATCGAGCGGCGCCGGTACCGTGCGGTTGAGCATGCAGATTTCCGCCCAGCGGTAGGTGGAGCGGATATCGTTCCAGGCCGCTTCCAGGAAGAGCTCGTCCTGGAATTCACGGCCCGTGACCTTTTCCAGCCACTCGATGCCGTCCAGCAACTGCCCGGCCACATAATCCACCCGGTGCTGATACATTTGGGGCTCGAACGGAGGATAGGCGCCGGCGCCCACATCCACCGCGAAGAGAGGCACGTCGCCTCCCTCCAGCTCGCAGGCGTTCTGATACCACTTGGCGTGGGAGCAGCAGATGTGCTGGGTCCATCCGAAATCAGGCTTGGGATACTCGCCCCCGAAGACGGATTCGTTTTCGAGGATGGAGCCCCAGTAATTACGCATATAGGCGCAGAGGTCGCGGGCGAAGCCGAAGTTCTCAGCCGCCTTGAGATACTTGAGTGACACAGGTTTGTTGAAAGCGCAGGAAGCCCCGTAGGGTTCACCCGTCATACTGTAGACATCGCGCCCCAGACCGGCGGGAACCGCGTCAAACGCCCAGGCGCTGCCCATCCAGCGGAGTCCGCCTTTGGCCCTGGCTTCCTCGTAATTGCTGTAGTACTCCTGTCGCAGTTCTTTGGCTTTCTGCCAGCATTTCAGGGATTCTGTGGGATAATCCGCCATCGATATTTCTCCTCAACAAACGGTTGTACAAGGTCGCCTAAAAAAGATCATCCTCCGTGTCCAGCGTTTCCAGGAAGGCTTCCACCCGGATGGCAAACGGCCCGGCCGCCGTCGTGACATCGAACTCCAGGAAGTAGTTGGGAATGCCGTTCTCGTCCAGGAATCTCCGCACGAAGGGAATGTCCGCTTCGTGGGGGTCACAGAACTTCTGCTGAATGACGATGACGCCGTCCACCTTGAAGTCCCGGGCCAGTTGCAGAATGCGTTCCAGCCTGGTGCGGTCCGGCCAGTCCTTGGAAGGGCAGGGGGTGCGGGCCACATAGCGCTCGGCAATGGCTTGCAGCGGATCGTCATGCTCCTCATTCACTTCGTCCAGGAAGTACCTGGTGGTGGTGCAGTGCTCTTCCGCCACTATGGTGGCGCCGATCGATTCGCGTTCACCCAGTGTCTCCACCATCTGGATGAATTCGATTTCATCGTTTTCGCTGCCTACCAGCAGCAGTCTTTTGCCGGGATCCCGATCGAGTTTCCGGTTCGGCAGCTGTTGCTTTAACTCCTCGGCCACCGGCAGCCACTCACGGGCGTCGGTAAAGAACTGGGAACAGGTCATGTACATGGCGTCGACACCGGTCAGGGACGGCGAGTCCAGCTTCCTGAATTCGTAAACCTCCTTCAACACCCTTCTGACCTTGTTGACGATGTCGATACCGCGGCGCAGATCCTCGTCGGTGATGGTCCTGCCGGTCAGTTGCTCGAGCTTCTCAATCAGGAGCTTGTATTCACCAACCAGGAAGGGCACCGCCCGGGGGCTCTGGACATGACTGGGCATTGGCAGGTAGTGACTCCAACCCGGCTTTTTATGAATATCCCAGGAGGTATAGGCTTGCCGTAGATGGAGGCAGGATTGGGCGATGGTGATGCCGTCCAGATAATCGTATTTGCCTTTCAGGCCCTGCGCCAGCACATCACGGCAGAAGGGGCAGAACATGCCGAAGAGATGGGGTTCCGTTACATCCTGTGTCTCATGGGAACCGAGAATTCTCACCGGCAGTACATCAAAGGCGTAGAAAATCTCCTCCGGGGTGTAAGTGCAGAAATAGCCAACAATCTGGCCGCCGGTACGTTGCTTCCAGTCACGCTGGTAGTCATGGCGATTATCGTACCACTCCCGGTACTTTTCCATAACCATTCCAAGCTCCTCTTTGGTTTGTCAGGATTGCCTGTTTTACAGATGCCGTCCGGGAGATTCCGGGCAGCACTTCTATCATAATCAGGTCTCGCCGTTCAGATCCCGTGAGGCGGCTGACCATATACGGTTCAAAACTGAGCGGAACAGTTCCAGTTCGGAAGCGGTAAGATCGCTGATGAGTTCCTCGTCCACACTTTGTGCGATCGCTTCGAAACGCCGGTGCAGATCGCGGCCCTTTTCCGTCAGACAGAGCCTGATGACGCGACGATCTTCAGGCGTCCTTCTGCGCTCCACCAGGCCCTCTTTCTCAAGGTAATCCGCCAGTGCCGTAATCGCCGGTTTGTCGAGGTACACGCGTTTGCTTATTTCAGAGAGAGAGAGACAATCATCTTTGCCCAGGGCGCTCAGGACCGTGTACTGGGAAGAGGTGATGCGGTATTCAGTCAATCTGGTATCGAGGGATTTCTTCATGCTGCGGGCGGTGCGGACAACCAGAAAGCCGATCCTTGAATCATGTGAGTCCATTACAACTACCAGGTCAGAGTGAGGTCCTTTGGCGATGCTTTGTAGTACTCGTTGGAAGTCATTTCCAAGGGGAAGGCAATTTAGTTAAATAGCGAACTATTTGCAATTGAACTTTTAATTATTTCCCCCGACTCCGGCTGTTTCGCGTGCAGCCTTCCACAGCGGCACGCCGCCACCGCTGCCGGCAGTACACCACTGTCAGGGCTGTTGTCTGCGACCGTCCACATTGTGGCAGTGGCACCTGACGAAAAACTGTAAAATGGTGATACATTGACCCATATTGACCTGACGGGAAGACACCATCCGGGTTGACTAGTAGCCGGCGCGGCTTTCCCGGCTGCCTGGCGCGCCCGTCGCTCAATCAAAAAATGGAGGCTGTTGATGACGGATACCCCTGCCACCGCCTGTGAGTCACACGCGAATCCGCCCGTTGACGATCGCAACCAACAGGTTGACGATCACGATGTCATCTACGCGCTGCGCACCGCCCAGCAGCATCAGGCGCAACTGAGCCTGGTGGCCGACCAGAAGGCGAACATCGTCATCGGTTTTTCGCTGATCTTCCTCTCGGTCATCCAGTCGCAGTTCTTCAGCGAGCATTTCAGCAGCCGGATCTACTTCCTGCCGATGATCGCGATGGCTTCGATGATCTTCACCTCCTTCTTCATGGCCATACTGGTGGTGCTGCCCCGCACCCGCGTGCACGAGTTCTCCCGGCCGGAAGAGATGCCCAATCCGCTCTTCTTCGGCTTCTTCTCGGCGCTGCCGGAGCGGGAATATGTCGACTACATGCTGGAGCGGCTGAGCGATAATCCCGCCGCCCGGGAGCTGCTGCTGAAGGACATCTACCAGATCGGCCTGGTGCTCAAGAAGAAGTACACCCTGCTGCGATACAGCTACATGCTGCTGGCGCTGGGCGCGCTCCTCTCGGTCTGCGTTTTCGGGATCAAGCTGCTGGTGTAGGGGGGGAGGGGAGCACAGTCTCAACTATGCGCCGATGCTCGAAATGTGTGCCTGTTTAAGGCATTGTAAAGGTATGGGCTTATCTCTGTTGCCGTGGATTGCATCGTTTTAAGTATTGCTTCCAAAAGGCAGGGGTGGTGAACATTCTTCTACAGCAATGCTTTAGACACAGACACCTGGTAGCGAACCGCGACCGTCTGATTAAAAAGGCTGGTAGGCGGTGATTTTATGTATCACGTTTCACGTGACTTACGGCACTCAAGCAGCTTCGGTAGCCTACCGGGGGTAGCCTACGGGGTTACAGTACGGCAGACGCGGAAGCCGACGTAGTAACTCACAGTGAATGGAGCACTCCAACCGCGACAACAGCATTGCATCACAGGTTCAGAGTTGCCCCAGAAACCACCACGCATAGCGCGAACCTGACTGTCGGCGGGACCTAAAGGGTCGGTGTCAGGGCTGCTCAAGGACTGCTGAGGCGAGTCGTCGATCCGATAAATACATTAGAAACCTCAATGAGTATCATCTTCGATTCGATATTGGAACCAAAGATTCACGTTATCATGAAAAGAAGCTGAACATCCATCCAATTAATAGAACTGTTGGTGCAACTATTGCTCCAATTAGTAACCCATAGTACTGAATATAGGCAAGCTGTCGCTCTGTAGCATCAAGTATTAATCGTTCAATTCTCATTAAATCGAACTCTCGCATCTTCTTAACAATTATAGATTTTACATCGAATTCTTGAGCGGCTTCTATGATTCTATCGGTTAACCATTCCTCAACTTCACTGCGACTTTTGTTAAAGGTTTCTGGCGCTTTCTGTAACCATTTCACAACCTTGGCGGCGATTTTCTCTATAGTGGCTCCAAGATAGTCATCGGTCGCTTTCAAGATTCTCTGTCTATTCCGTTTCACCAAATCAGAGGCTTTCCGACCAAGCCAATCCTTGATGAATTCGGGAACCCAGTTAAGTTTATCAGGAAGTAAACGTGCCATGTTTGCAATTGTGTTGATTAAACGCTCTCTGAATTCCTTGTTACTAACAAATGCTCTGACATACCCACTGATTATCTGATTGATATCACCCTGGAGTTCTTTATCGCTTACTATCTCGCGTAGTTTTTCGATGAACTGAAGCACCTTTTTCGACACGATGTCTGAATCACGAATGGCTTTGCTTACGGTTGCTTTGTCCAATAGCTGAGTAGCCACTCCATTGGCAATGCTGTCTATAATTGCTTCGCGTTCACGAGGGATCACACCCTGGAGGAATAACCATTTCTTATGAGGTCTGAAAAGCATCTTGATGGCAAGCCAATTAGTTCCTATCCCTACCAGTGCTCCCATAAACATATGCTGCATCAACCATGTCCCTCTGATCTCTGTTCTACTTTCTAGAAAAGTAAGCACAACCAACATGATTGCAGTAGCAGCAGTGGCTTTCAAAGGAGTTGGAGAAACAAGACCTCGTAGTTTTCTGCCAACCGAAACTGAGGAACTTGAAGATGTCGGGGTTTGTTGCTGGGAAGTGGAAGTACTTACAGAATCATTTGGTGGTGTTTCAGCTTTAAAGTACTTCTCCCACCATTTATGTATAAAATGTGATAACTCCGGGGGGGCTTCTGCTGTAGTCTCAGAATCTTTTTTCTCTCTCGACTTCGCCTGAGACTCTCGAGCAGCCTGTTCTTGTTCTTTACGTTTTTGCTGGAGGAGTCTCATGTATTTGTAGAGGGCGATCTCTAATAAGGATGACATATTACCTCCTATCAATACTGGCCTTAGATCGATTTCAGCAGATCAACGTGTAGGTCTTCAAAACCTTTTGGACCATTCCTAATGTGTGATTCGTCTAAAAACTCCGTAACTCCTTCTGGGCCCTGTGGACTTACAAACAACAAAACTGAAAGATGACTTGGATGGTGCCTAAAAGGTCCAGTTTTGGCATAAGCTACTATCATGAATTACTTAAATATCACATCTCTCGCGCCATTTGGTGAATTCTTCACGATTTCTCTTTGCTGGTCACGCGTTAATGACCAGGCGTAAACAAACTCAAACTCATTATACTCACTCCGTTGGTAGCAGAGCTCTAAAACTACACCATTTCCAAAGACGGATTTGCTTGTAGAACGAGCTTCTATAGTCCATCGATATTTATCGTAATCATCATATCTTTTCTCGGTAACTGAGAAACACCAACGTGAATCAAGACCACTCTCAAATAGGGGTAGTATTGACTCATACTTCACTTCAAACTGTACAGGCAAGTACTTCCTTGCCTGATCCAACGATTCAGGAAACAGTACATCAACTGGATTAGTTATCTTTCGACTTATGATATCATACATATTGCGGCTAAAGCTCTCCTTGAAATAACTAAACAAGCAAAGCTGATAGTATTTCAGCGCCAACGTTACCGCAGAAAACTCATCAGCCATTTCAGTGGACGTATCGCCCTTCTTGCCAGGACCTATACGCTGTGACTCGGATTGCTTATCTCCACATTGGATGACCAATACAATTAGTATTGCGCTAATCATCAACATGGTTTGATGCTTTAGTGTTTTTCTCATATGACACTCCATTGTCATCTCTTTCTCGAATATCGGCCCATCATGGATATACTGCCTGTTCTCGCAGTATAGATGTGGCTACTTTGCCTGAGAATCTCTCACAAGATAATGTCAAGTTTGGTTTGTATCGCCCCTCTCATCGACTCTTAACAAACAGGTTTTATTCTTACAGGTTGGCTTTAGTGTCTTTGGACCTCACCGCAATCAATGTTGCACTGGTATCACTTCTTTTCGCCGACCGTCTGACTATGAATCAGACAGTTCAGTACAGATTTCCCATCATCAAG
>CAZFEC010000025.1:0-43769 GCA_964517435.1 uncultured Bacteroidia bacterium
AATTCTTTTCAAGAATGAGTATAAAACTGGCGGACCTGGACGGAGATACTGACTTGGATTTGGTTACCTCCACCCTGACCTTCCTCCATAACTCAATCATCTGGTATGCAAATGAGGGTGACGAAGGTTTCACCGAGCAACAACAGCTGATTGATTCCCACAGGGTACAATCTCTGAATGTGATGGACCTGGACAATGATAATGACCTGGATGTTGTCGCCGTCCTTGACAACTACTTGGTCGCCTGGTTCGCCAATGATGGTGAAGGAGGTTTTGGTCAGGGTGAGACGATCAGCGATGAGGCAGGCTGGTGTGAATTGATGGTTGCGGATGATTTGGACGCCGATGCCGATCTCGACATCATCATCGCTTCCTCGTTGCATGATTATGTTGCCTGGTTTCGTAATGATTTGATCTCAGCGGGGACAACACCAACTGAGTATCAGCTGCTTTCTAACTTCCCAAATCCGTTCAACAGTTCAACAACGATAACATTTGAACTGCCAACCACGACGGTAGTCGATCTTAGAGTCTACAATCTGCTGGGAGGACAGATAGTCACACTGGCGAAAGGCAATTTCTGCTCCGGCGTCCACCAGGTGCTATTCGACGGGAGCGGTCTGGCTGCCGGCACCTATATCTGCACCATTGTTGCCGGCAATCGATACGATGGCCACCGGATTACGGTTTTGAAATAGAGAAAGGCGTGTGATGGAGCGAGCGATAAATCGACCCTTCCTGACAGCGATCTCATGCCTCCTTTTCACTGGGACTTTGATGGCGGGACTAAGCATAACCGGCGGAATCACACCTGCGTTGGAATCTAAATACTCAAATTCCAATCCTGGAATCAACTTCGAAGCAACCTGCTTCGCCGAACGGACCGACATCTTAGCTTATGGACTTTGTCTCGGTTACAGTGAGTGGGGACAGGATCCCAAGTTTCACAGTTTCTATACGCGAACCAGGCGAATGAAGGTTTTACACCTGATACCGGTAATACGAACGCAGTATGCTATCAATTCCAGGTTCTCCCTGCTCTGGGAATGGGGATTAGGCTATTTCCATATTGCCAAGACTAGAGACTCTGGAACGATATTCGATCAGAATACATTCGTGGAGCAAACAGATGGCATCGGTCTGAAGTTCGATATGGGTTTCAACTACAAGTGGTTCGAGATCAGACCTGGTGTCAAAGTCTTTGGTAATGATGCGGAGATGTATCTCAACCTTTCCGCCGGTTTCCGTTTCGACTGGTAGCATGAGCAGCAAATGCAGGTAATCGGCCACCGCGGCGCCGCCGGTCTGGCGTACGAGAACACCCTGCCCAGTGTAGCGGCGGCGCTTCAGCTCGGTGTCGACGTCGTGGAAGTGGATGTACAGCTGACGGCGGACGGGGTGCCGGTGCTGTTCCACGACCGGCGGCTCGACGCCAGAACCAACGGCGGCGGCAGGATCGCGGAATACACCCACACCCAACTGTCGGAACAGGTCTGCACCGCCTCAGGCGAGCGGATCCCCACACTGGCGGAAACCTGCGCCCTGATCGCGGTGAGCGGCGGCGACCGCACCGGCCTCATGGCGGAGATCCTCACCCCCGCCGCCCTGACCGCCGTGCTGGAGAGCGTCCGGTCACACGACATCCGGTCGGTCTACATCGCCTCTTTCTTCCATTCGCTGCTGGCGGAGGCCAAGCGGCTGGCGCCGGAATTCTCCACCGTGGCGATCTGGGAGGGAGAGCTGGTCGACAGCGCCGGCTATCTCCGGCGCATCGAAGCTGATATCGCGGCCGTCAGCGGGGAGACATTTTCCGACCTTCAATACGAGGAGCTGAGGAGGGCCGGCGTGCCGGTCTTTGTCTGGACGGTGAATCAACCGGCGGCGATCAGGGAATTCATCACCACCGGTGTCGATGGTATTATCAGCGATTATCCGGACCGGGTGATCGCGGCCCTGTCAACCTGAGGATGAGATGAACAGAATCTGTGTTGTCAGTATCTATGTGGAGAACCTGGACGCCGCCAGGCGCTTCTACATCGATCAGCTCGGTTTCGAACTGCAGCAGGAATATGGCGACTGTATCGTCCGCCTGGGCAACGAGGGGATCACCCTGCTCCTGGAGCGGATCGAAGGGGATTACCCGCCCGCTCCCTGCGTGATTCCGGCCGTAGAGGTGACCGACCTGGAGGCGGAACTCGCACAATTGCGTGAGGCGGGGGTCGATCTGGTACACCAGGATCCGCAGCGCTTCCCGGCGGGCCGTTTCATCGCTTGCCGGGACGGCGCGGGTAATCTTTTGGAGGTTTTGCAGTTCGATTGACCTTTCTCACTGGCGAAAGGGAAGAGGAATCGCTTTCGTTTATGCGTAACCATTCGGAAGCAGCAGGTATCTCTGACGGGACCGGCACTCCAGCAGTGCTATGACAGATCGGGAACTGTCACTTAATAATTACAGACGATCGCCGGCGGCAGCATGGAAGTAATCCGGCGGAAGAGGGGGATTGACAAAATGAAACTCACCGGTGAAAATCACGACCTGATTCTGGGCAGCATACATGAAGCGCTTTTCGTTTGCGACGCCGACCTGCGTTTGACCTACCTGAATCAGGCGGCGGAACGCCTGTGCGGCGGTTCGCTGGAGGAAGTCAACGGACAGCATTGCCGGGATACCCTCGGAAAGACCTGCCGTATCGAGTGTGGAATCTGCCCGATCGAAAAAGCGATCACTGAGGATCGCTCCATCCTCGCCCATGAAGTCGACTTTCAAACTGATTCCGGCGATCAGCAGCGATTGCGCCTATCGATTTCTCCCTTGCGCGAGGGGAAACAGAACGTCGGCGCGGTGGTGATGTTGCGGGATGTCAGCGAGCTGGCCGTTGAAGCCCGGGAGCAGGATGAACTCCGTCTGAACGAACAGCGCTTCCGGCAGCTCTATGAGCACATGGCGATCGGCGCGCTGCAGGTTTCGACCGACCTGGCCATCGAAAGCACCAACCGCGCTTTCAACAAACTGCTGGGCTACGGCGAGGGGGAGCTGGCGGGCAAGCACCTGCGCGACATCACCCTGCCGGAAGTGCTGGAGGAGAACCTGAAGCTGCAAGCGCAGTTGACCCGCGGCGATATCGACCACTACCGGATGGAGCGCAAGTTCATCCACAGAAAGGGACACACCCTCTACGGCCTGCTGGATGCCAACCTGATTCGGAATGAAGCAGGGAAGCCGCTTCACTTCCTCGGGACGGTCGTTGACATTAACGAACGGAAGCAGGCGGAGGAGGAGTTGAAGGCGAGCGAACTGAAGCATCGCCTCCTCTTCGACAAGGCCAACGACGCCATTTTCCTGATGCGGCAGGATATGTTCATCGACTGCAACAACATGACCCTGACGATGTTCGGTTGCAGTGAACGGGATCAGATCGTAGGCAAACCGCCTTACCTCTTCTCACCAGAAGTGCAACCGGATGGACGGGAATCGAAAGAGAAGGCGCTGGAAAAGATTAACGCGGCGCTGGCCGGCGAACCGCAGTCTTTCGAATGGATGCACAAGAAATACGATGGCGAGCTGTTCGATGCCGAGGTCAGTCTCAACCACTTCGAACTGAAGGGCGAGCAGTACATCCAGGCGATCGTGCGGGATGTTACCGCGCGCAAGCGGGCGGAAGCGATCATCGAAAAATCGGAGCAGCGCTTTCGCCAGATCACCGAGAGTCTGCGGGAATGGGTGTGGGAGACCGATGCCGATGGATTGTACATCTATGCGAGCCCCGTGGTCGAGGAAATCCTGGGTTACAAACCGGAAGAGATCGTCGGTAAAGAGCACTTCTACGATCTGTTTCATCCTGACGACCGGGAAGCGTTGAAGGCCGGTGCCTTCGAGGTATTCGCCAAGGGGGAGACCTTCCGCGACTTCGAGAACCGCAATATCCACAAGAAAGGCGAGATTGTCTGGCTGAAGACCAGCGGCGTACCGGTGTTCGACGATGACGGCAAGCTCAGCAGCTACATCGGCACCGACATGGACATCACCTCCATCAAGCAGGAGGAGGAACAGCGGCGCCATCTGGAAGAGCAACTGCGGCAGGCGCACAAGATGGAAGCGGTGGGACAGCTGGCCGGCGGCATCGCCCATGATTTCAACAACCTGCTCCAGGTGATCAACGGGTACACCGAGATGGCGCTGAACGACATCCCGGAGGACGCCTCCTTCCGCAACAAACTGGATGCGGTCGCTCGCGCCGGCAAACAGGCGGCGACACTGGTGGGACAGCTGCTCGCTTTCAGCCGGCGCCAGATCGTTCAGCTCGTCGATCTCGATATCAATACGGTTTATGCGGAGATGATCGAGATGCTCCGGAGCGTCATCGGCGAACAGATCCAGCTGCAATTCCTGCCCTGCCAGGAACCGGGCGTGGTGCACGCCGACCGGGGGATGATGGAGCAGATCCTGATGAACCTCTGTATCAACGCTCAGGACGCGATGCCGACCGGCGGCACCCTGACGATAGAGACCGAGTGCAACGCCGTCAGCGAGGATTTCTGCCAGCTTCACGCCTGGGCCTTGCCGGGCAGTTACCTGGTGCTCAGCGTTACTGATACCGGCTGCGGGATGGAGTCGGAGACGCTGGAACGGATCTTCGAACCCTTCTTCACCACCAAGGATATCGGGAAGGGGTCCGGTCTCGGTCTCTCGATGGTATATGGAATCGTGAAGCAGCACAACGGCATGGTCACCGCCTACAGCGAACCGAACCGGGGCACCACGATCAAGGTTTACCTCCCCTTAAGTGGTGCTGAGGCTGTCATCAGCAAAGAACTGCGTACGGATGCCAGCCCGGGAGGCACCGAAACCATCCTGATGGCGGAAGACAACGCCATGGTGCGCATGATGACCGAATCGATGCTGGTGCAGGCCGGTTACGCCGTTCTGGTCGCGGAGAACGGGAATCAGGCAGTGACGATGTTCGAGCAGAACGCCAGCAATATCGACCTCCTGTTGCTGGATGTGGTGATGCCGGAGCTGGGCGGCCGGGAGGCTTACGACCGGATTCGGGAGACCAACAGCGACCTGCCGGTGCTCTTCATCAGCGGCTACAGCGAGAATGCCATTCACAACGCCTTCGTACTGGAGGAGGGGATGCATCTGATAAAAAAGCCGTTTGAACGGAATGAACTGCTGTGGAAGATCAGATCGCTGCTGGATGAGAACCAGTCGTGATGCTGGTCGTCAACCTGCCCTGATGCGCAATCCCCGCGCTGAACGTTGTGCCGGCGCCCGCGGCTGGCTGCCGGGAGCGGCTTTGATGCTGACCGCCCTCCTGTTGACGGCAGCGACCGCTCCCGCCCAACCGGATTCCCTGTCCGGCGATTCCACTCTACTGGCCGCACGCCTGGTGACAGCGGCCATCGAGCGGACCACGCACCGCGTCACCTATGCCCCCGCCTACCACCGACTGCCCTACCCCGGCGGCGATCTGCCGGACAGCCTCGGCGTCTGCACCGATCTGGTCGTCCGTGTCTATCGCGCGGTCGGCGTCGATCTGCAGCGGGAGGTTCACGAGGATATGCGGACGGCTTTTGCGGAGTATCCCGACCGGTGGGGTCTGACGCAACCCGATCCCAGCATCGACCACCGCCGGGTGCCGAACCTGCGGCGGTTCTGGGAGAGGCAGGGAGCGGAGTTGCCGGTCAGTCATGAGGCAGCGGATTACCGGCCGGGCGACCTGGTCACCTGGATTTTGTGGGGATATCAACCGCATGTCGGGATCATCACCGATCACAGATCCATCGACGACGAAAGACCGCTGGTAGCGCACAACATCGGCGCCGGTCCCCAACTGGAGGATATGCTGTTCGATTACCCGATTACCGGCCATTATCGCTACCTGCCGGGTGGAGCTGATTGAACCTCTCAGCTCCAGTGCATATCTTTGAATACAATCGACCCGATGGAACAGACCGGAACTCAGACTAGGGGGAATGGAATATGAGCGTCTACGAACTGATGCGACAGCGCTGTTCAACGCGGGAATTCACCGATCAACCGGTGGAGCGGACGCAGATCCTGCAGATACTGGAAGCGGCTAGAGTCGCACCCTCCGCCGCCAACCATCAACCCTGGCACTTCATCGTTCTGCAGGAAACTGAAATCAAGCGCCAGGTTTCGTCTCACTGGGGGGACAAGTCGCCGGTGATCATTGTCATCTGCGGTGATCACACTCAATCCTGGCACCGCAAGGACGGCAAGGACCACTGTGATATCGACATTGCCATCGCGGTCGACCACATGACCCTGATGGCGGCGGAGTTGGGCCTGGGCACCTGCTGGGTCTGCGCTTTCAACGCGCCGCGCACCACCGAAGTGCTCGAACTGCCGGAGACGCTGGAACCGATCGCGTTGCTGCCGCTGGGCTATCCGGTCGAACTGGCCGATCCCGACCGGCACGAGACCCAGCGTAAACCGTTGGCGGAAATAGTCTCCTGGGATGGATATAAGCGGTAGTTCCCTGCCTTGAAGCCGCTAAGTTACTCCCTCCCGCCGCTAATGCGGCCACCCGATTGACTTTGCCGCCCCGGTTTAGTATGTTCCCATTCACAAAAACCGAAGTCGCTGCGGGAGGCTATCTAAAAAAGGCACTCTTGATGCGTATTTACACGATCGAAACGGGACAACAGGTGGAGATGATCAATATCGATCACCTGGTCAAGCACTATCTGGAAGAGGAACAGCTCGTCAAGGGCGTGCTCCTCCTCTTCGTGCCCCATACCACCGCCGGCATCACCATCAACGAAAACGGTGATCCCGACGTCCAAAGGGACATTATGATGATGATCAACCAGGTGATTCCTTTTGACGGTGGGTATCACCATTTCGAAGGCAACTCCGCCGCCCACATCAAGAGCACACTGTTCGGCTGCCAGACGCAGCTGATCATCGCCGATGGCCTGGCGCAGCTGGGAACCTGGCAATCGGTCTATTTCTGCGAATTCGACGGTCCCCGCCAGCGCAATCTCTGGATCGAACATCACTCGACCTCCGGCCACGCCGCTGCCAGCCTTCCCGAAACACCGAGGTAAAATGTACAACCCCCAGAATCCGCTGATTGTCCAATCCGATCGCTCCATTTTTCTTGAAACCGATAATCCGCACTACGAAGAAGCCCGCGACCACCTGGCCCGTTTCGCCGAGTTGGAGAAAAGCCCGGAGCATCTGCACACCTATCGCATCAGCCCGTTGTCACTCTGGAACGCGGCCGCAGCCGGCATGAGCGCTTCCGACATCATCAACGTGCTGGACAGCTATTCCAAGTACGAGATTCCCAACAACATCGTCGAGATCATCAGGGAGCAGGTAGCCCGCTACGGTCGCCTGAAACTGGTGAAGGGGGAGCCAGGCCTGCTGACGCTGGAATCGGCCGACGAGTCGCTGTTAATGGAGATCAGCCAGCACAAATCGGTCAAACCGTACATCGAACGGGAGGTCTCTCCCTTCCAGATCGAGGTACACGCCGGCAATCGCGGTTACCTTAAACAGGCGCTGATCAAGATCGGCTTCCCGGTGGAGGATCTGGCCGGCTACGAGGATGGAGCACCGCTTGACTTCGCGCTGCGGCCGGTCACCCGCGGCGGTGCGCCCTTCGAGCTGCGCCGCTACCAGGTGGACGCGGTGGCGCGCTACTGGGCCAGCGGCGATGTGCGGGGCGGTTCCGGCGTGCTGGTACTGCCCTGCGGCGCCGGTAAGACCATGATCGGCATGGGCATCATGGCCAAGGTCAAGATGCACACCCTGATCCTGACCACCAATGTCACCGCGCTGCACCAGTGGCGGGAGGAGCTGCTTGACAAGACCAGCGTCAGTCCGCGCGATATCGCCGAATACAGCGGCGAAAACAAGTCGATCGGCCCCATCACCATTGCGACCTACCAGATTCTGACCTATCGCCACAGCAAGAACTCCCCCTTCGTGCACTTCGGCATCTTCGACGAGCACAACTGGGGCCTGATAATCTACGACGAGGTGCATTTGCTGCCGGCGCCGGTATTCCGGGCGGTGGCGGTGCTGCAGAGCCGGCGGCGCCTCGGCCTGACCGCCACACTGGTGCGGGAGGACGGCAAGGAGGATGATGTCTTCTCGCTGATCGGTCCGAAAAAGGTGGATATCCCCTGGCGCGACCTGGAAACGCAGGGGTGGATCGCCGAGGCCAGCTGCGTCGAGTACCGGCTGGCACTTTCACCCGACAAGCGGATGGACTACGCCCTGTCGGAGAAGCGCAAGAAATATACGATTGCTTCGACCAATCCCCGCAAGATGGATGTGATTCATATGCTGCTGGACCGCCATCGCGACGACCAGGTGCTGATCATTGGCCAGTATATCGACCAGCTGAAGAAGATCGCGGCGGAGCTGGAGGCGGACCTGATCACCGGCTCGGTGAAGAACGATGTGCGGGATGTGCTCTACGAAGAGTTCCGCAGCGGCAGGATCAAGCGGCTGGTGGTTTCCAAGGTGGCCAATTTCGCGGTGGACATCCCCTCCGCCAATGTGGCCATCCAGGTGTCCGGCACCTTCGGTTCGCGCCAGGAGGAGGCGCAGCGGCTGGGACGCATCCTGCGGCCCAAGGTGGGGGATAACGTCGCACATTTCTACACCATCGTCACCCGCGATACGATCGATCAGGAATTCGCGATGAATCGCCAGCTCTTCCTGACCGAACAGGGCTACCGCTACGAAATCATCAATTTTGATTAGGACTTCCTCCCTGAGGACCGAACGTCTGCTGCTCCGCCCCTGGCGGGAGACGGACGTCGGGCCACTCTTCCGCATCCTTCTGAACGAAGAAGTATTGCGCTACTTCTCCCCCGGACCGACGCCGACCCGTCCCCGGGTGGCGGCGCTCGTGGCAGGTCAGATGTTGCACTGGGCGAGACGCGGCTACGGCTGGTGGGCGGTGGAGGAGCTGGAGCGTGAGAATCGACTCTGCGGCTGGTGCGGTTTACAGAAACTGCCGGAGACGGGCGAAACCGAGGTGGGCTATCTGTTCGATAAGCCCTGCTGGGGTAAGGGGCTGGCGACGGAGGGAGCGCGGGCGGCCGTGAAATACGGTTTCGATCAGACCAGTTTGACGCGGATCATCGGCCTGATCCACCCCGACAACGCCGCCTCCGGCCGGGTGCTGGAGAAGGCCGGTCTGCGCTATGCCGACCGGAAGCAGTACTTCGGCATGATCTGCTGTCGCTACGAGATCAAGCGCGGTGAGTGATTCAGGTTTAGAATGTAAATCATGAAACCGCTAATGGACGCTGATAAACGCCAATTGTTAAGAACACCTCTTGCAACACATCACCCTGTACGCACAGCGAATCCCAGTTCCAATATTAGTGTTAATTCTTGCGCCTTGCGGCACAAGTCGAATGGATCAATGGGATAGTTCAGAAATTGCCAGTTCGAATTCGTGTCCATTCGTGGTTTGCTGGATCTAACCCCAGAAAGAAAGCCCCGGGGTGATCCGCAATGGCTTTCAGTCGTGAATCTCCGTATCTTGCCTTCTACAAATCCCAGTATTATTCAAACGGATCGATAGTAACGAGTATAGGAGTCGGTGGTGAAATCGCTGCTTTTCAGCCTGGCGGCATTATCTCTGATGGCGGGGTCCTGCGCGGAGAGTTACGCCCAGACCCATGATCCCAACCTGACCGCGACCATCTTCGTCGGCGGCTTTGACCCGGATGGAGCCGAAATGACAGGTGTTTACGGGGAGGACACCTGGGACCCGAGTATCAATCCGTTCGCCGACCTGGCCGGTCTCCCGACCATAGCTGATCCCGGTGGCAGGTACCTGCCCCCGGTGTTCGCCGCCACCGAATACTACGGCGACACGCCGCCGGACTACTATACGGCGCAGGATCTCGCCGAGATCGACGCCGTGATCAACCAGTGGGGAGGCGGGGTTCCGCTTTACGCACTGATCGTGGCTAAATACGCGCGGTTTGTCATGGAACGGGCCGGTTCGCAGCAGGTAAACTTCCTGAGCGGCAGTTTCGGCAGCTATGTGACACGCTGGTTGATTGAAAAGGACTGCGAGCAGCTGGCCAGTGAGGGCTTGATCGCGCGCTGGTTGTCGGTCGAGGGGGTGGTCAACGGCCACTGGGCCGCGAGCAACGGTCTCCTGCTGGAGCTGTGGGATCTCTTCGGCACACCGACGATCGATGTGGATCACATGCACTACGGCTGGTGCGAAGCCCACCTGCATTCCCCGCACTACGAAGCGGACAACGCCTGGTACGGCGACATCCTGATCGGCTTCATCGGCACGACCGACGACAACGAGAACGAGGAGGTGCTCACCCTCGCACTGCGGGCGGCGGACGAACCGCAGGCCAACGACGGGGTGGTGCCGCTGTTCGATTCCTGGTTTCACGTGGTCACCGGGCAGTCCCGGTTTCAGGATCTGATCCCGACCTTCAGTCATTACGACCGCACTCATTACACCCTCGCCGACGATCCGGGGGCGCAGTTTCAGGGAGCGACTTTTCTGATCGGATACAAGCGGGTTACCATCACGATCACCCGCACTCAGGTGACCAATCTGCCGGAGCCGGACGACTGGTGGTGGGATTGGATGCCGGGCGAAGTCGTCATCCAATCCCGGGCGTATGCGCCGGTCCTGCAGGCGCAGGGTATCGAATCGCCACTGTCAAACCGGCATCGCGGCGGGGTCAACGTTCCGATCCGGAACTGGGAGGCGGAGGGTGATCAACAGTACTTCCAGCAAATCGTTTTCGACGACCTGCTGACCGCAGCGGAGACCGTCGTCGATATCAATTTCTGGGCGGATGAGATCGATTGGGATGAGAGTTACAATCTATACGAGACTATCGGCATCGAGGATCCCATCGACGAGATGAGTGGCGGCTGGATGACCGTTCCGGTTACGCACAACGGATCCTACACTTTCAACAGTGCGGACTGGAACTGCGATTTCGAAGTCACGGTTTATCATTATCCCTTCAATCAACTCATCCCGAATGCGCCGCCGGTGGCCGACGCCGGGCCGGATCAGGTCGTTGACAGCGGCGAGCTGGTATCGCTCGACGGCACCGGTTCCTGGGATCCCGAGCAGAATCACCTGGAGTATGCCTGGACGGCGCCAGCGGGAATCAATCTCTCCGATGCGACAAATCCGACGCCATCCTTCACCGCGCCGGTGGTCGATGTCGCGGAAACCTTTACCTTCACGCTGGTGGTGAGTGATTACGCACACGCCTCCGAACCGGATCAGGTGGATGTAACCGTGACGCCTGCCGCACCCCTGCCCGCGCCGGTAAACCTGACGCTGGTGATTGACGGCGGCTGGGTTGCGCTGAGTTGGGATACCGTCCCCGGCGCAACCGGTTATCTGGTTTATTCTTCCCAGTTCCCCTATCAGGGATATGTAGTGGATGTTTCCGGCAGCTTCGACGCAACCAGCTGGACGGCGCCGGTTGGCCCTGCCCGTTTCTACCAGGTGGCGGCGGTGAATTGATTAGTAACCAATGAATCACGGATGTGATCTCGGAATCGGTCTCGGAATCGGAATTCGATATCCGATCCCGATTGCGAATTCCGACTAAGGCGCTGCCACCTTCCTTGCGGTTTGAAAAGAGAGAGCCCCGGCGGTGACCGGGGCTTCTCATGTCCATAACCTCCTGCTGAGACCGCGCGCAGCCTCAGGGGGAGCTACCTTTCCTTCGGTACATCCAGGATCTGACCCGGGTAGATCAGATTAGGATCGGTGATCTGATCCCTGTTCGCTTCGTAAATCATCGGCCAGAGCGCCGGATTGTTGTAGATCTGCGGGTAACCGGCGATCCGGGCCAGGAAATCACCCTGCACTACGGTGTAGCGCAGCTTGATGTCTTCCAGCGGATAGCGGTTCTTACGGAGCATACGATCACGCGGAATGCCGAAGACCTGGTTCGGGAAGATCAGGTCCGGATCGTCGATCTGGTCGCGGTTGGCGTCGTAGATCCAGGTCCATTTGAAGGGATCGTTGTAGATAAACGGCTTCTTGGCGATGTTCCAGAGGCAATCGCCACGCACGACCTTGTAGGAACTGGGATAATTGGTTTCGGAGAGATACTCGAGCGGCATGTCGACGATCCTGTTCTCCATGAGCTCCTTGTAGGATGCGATCTCGCGCAGCCAGGCTTCCGCGTCAGGATGCAGCGCCATGCGGCTCTGACTGTAGTTCTCGTACTTCTGGATGTCGCGATAGATGCCGTCGCCATGCTGTTTCATGGCGTCCAGGTCCATTTCCGCGTAGTTGGCGAAGTTGTCGCGCAGGGTTTCCACGTTCGTCAGGTAGATCTCCAGCGAGCGGCGATCGGTCTGCAGCGCTTCGAAAATCTGGTCCCAGGCGGTGTCGATCTGGCCCTGAGCGGACGCGAGCTCGCTCTGCAGACGGGCGATTTCCTGATTCACCGCCGCCAACTCCTGGCGAGCGGTCGCTTCACGCTGCTGATAGCCTTCCAGCTCCACCAGGTATTCGTCATAGGTCATACGATCGCTTTTCGCGCCCAGAGCCAGCGAGGGCAGCAGAACCGCCAGCGCCAGGAACGGAATCATGAGCCTTTTCATCGGTTTCTCCTTACTCAATTGAGTTTCCTGATATTGTCAATCCGATATGTCAATTTGATAGAATCAAAGTATTCCATGAGCGGTACCGAAATCCGGCGCGGAATTCCCAGCAGTTCGCCGATCTGGCTGATGGTCATGCCTTCCTCGGTCAAGGCGTCCGACAGCCGCTTCTGTAGCGCCTCCATGACGGATGACTCCGCCAAATACTCATTGCTGATACGCACAATTTGTTTATTCTGCGTCATAATGCCAAGCAGTTCTTTCATTTTCGCGGGGGGTAGATCGGGGAAGGTCTTCGCCAGCTCGCTCAGCCGGGGCAACTGGTTGCCCTGCGTTCTCAGCCAGGTCCGCAGCGAGTCGATCTTCTCCTCCAGCCGCGAATCCAGCTGCGCCTCATGACCCGCCAGCGCCGCCCGCGCCTCCGCCGTCGCCAGAACACCGTCCGCCACCAGTGATTGGATCAGCCCGTCGAAGAGCGCCTGCGAGAGGGGAGGCACCAGGGCTGTACGCAGTTGAGCGAGGCTGATGCCGTTTTGATGCGGATTGCGCGCGTGGAAATCGCGCATAACCTCCTGTACCTGCCGCAGGTAATCCTCGCGCCGGTCGGCCGACATGAAGACCGCGCCGGGCCCCTTGCCGGTCCGGAAGACGGTGCCGGCCAGCACCAGTTCGTTCAACGATGCGGCCGTATCTTGCGGGGTACCGCCGGTCCGCGCCACCAGATCGGCGATGCTCCAGCCGGGCCGGTTCTCCGCGCGCATGAGGCCGGCGATCGTCTCGCGCCGTCCGGCGGCTTCCAGTTCGCGCATGGCGGCCAGGGTGGCGGCTGTGCGTTTGCGCTTGCCGGGGGGAAGCGGGTTCAGCACCTTGCCCCCGCCGATGGTCACCTGCGGCGAGTAGGTACGTATCACGAAGCGGTCTTCCCGGATCGCCGCCACTTGTTTTTCCAGGGTCAGCTGCGCCCAGGCCCGCGCACCCGGCGCCAGGGCGCTCAGTTCGTCGCCGGCGTCAGGCGCCTCCGCGTCCTCCGGGTAGCCCAGCAGCCGTACCCGTGCCATCACCTCGGCGGTGCCGATGTGCAGCCGCACCCGGGCGCGGTCTTTCAAAGGCGGCGCGTCCTCCAGCAGCTGCAGGCTCACGTCCAGGATGTAGCTGCCGCGCGCCGCAGCGTGCGCCGCCAGTACCATGCCCCGCTCGATGGCGTCCGCCTCGACACCCTGCAGGTTGAGTGCAGCCCGGTCACCGGTGGTCGCGCGTTTCACGGTTTCGCCGTGGATCTGGATGCCGCGCACCCGCGCCGTCAGGCCGGTCGGCAGGATATCCACCTCGTCGCCGCTCTGCACTTCGCCGGAGATCACCGTGCCGGTGATCACGGTGCCGTGTCCCTTGACGCTGAAAACGCGGTCGATGAACTCCCGGTAGATGCCGTCACGCTGTTGTGACTGGACCGCGGCGAGTTCCTCCTCCAGCTGTTGTTTGAACTCGGGAACGCCGCGGCTGGAAAGCGAGTCGAGCGGCAGGATCGGACAGCCTGCCAGGAAGGATCCCTCCAGGAAGCCGGAGATTTCCTCCTGCACCAGTTGCAGCCAGTCCGCTTCGACGATATCCACTTTGGTCAGGGCGACGATACCGCGCGGCACCTGCAGCAGGCGCAGGATGTCGAGGTGTTCGCGCGTCTGCGGCATGATACCATCGTCCGCCGCGATTACGAAGATGACAAAATCGATGGTGGAGACGCCCGCTACCATGTTCTTGATGAAGCGCTCGTGACCGGGAACATCGATGATGGTGATATCATCGCCGAGAAAAGCGAAGCCGAGATCGATGGTGATCTCCCGTTCCCGCTCCTCCTTGAGGCGGTCGGTTTCCATGCCGGTCAGAGCGCGCACCAGGGCGGTTTTGCCATGGTCGATGTGACCGGCGGTGCCCACTACGATGTGAGACATCCTAAATCCCGCGTTCCTTGCGAATGGTTTCCCAGGCGGACTGGAGCTTGACGAACTTCTCCTTGGCCAGCTGCGTGAACTCCTCGCCCAGATGTGATACACGATCCGGGTGGTACTTCTTCACCAGCTCGCGGTAGCGTCCTTTCACTTCGTCGTCGCTGGCGCCGGGAGGCACGCCGAGCACTTCGTACTCCTGATGTGAGGCAGCCGCGGTGCCGGACACGCCGAACAGCGATTTCAGGTCCGCCGCGGATATGCCCAGACCGCCAGCGATCTGGGTGATGGCCTTGATTTCGGAAGGATGCAGTGTATTGTCGGCCTTGGCGATTTCGACCAGCAGCCGCGTCAGCTCGAGGCGGCTGTAGTAGTCCAGGTTGTTTCGGATCTGGGTGGTGATCGCGGCAATATCGAACTGTTGTTGCAGGATCTCGCGGTACATCTGCATCATGTCGGCCGCTTCACTGGTACCGAAGCGGTTGACCAGCCACTGCTTGACATGCAGCACTTCCTGCTTGGTCACCTGGCCGTCGGCGCGTGATACATGCGCGAACAGCGCCAGCAGCGCCGCGGCGAAGGCGCCCCCCTGAGCCTGCCCCGGCGGGGGCATCCGGGTCTGGTAGCCGCGCTCGCGCACATTCGCCACCGTGTCGAACTGGTTGCCGATGAAACCGCCGAGCAGCGCGCCCAGCGGACCGCCGATCGCCCAGCCGAGGCCGGCGCCGATTATCTTGCCGCGCCATTTCGCCATCTATTTGCTCCCGCTGGTAGTTAAACAATCCGTAATCGCCGCCGCCAGCTCCTCCAGTTCGTCTGTCGCGATCGCTTTCAGATCGAGCCGCAGGTTTTCATCCTGGATATAGCCGACTACCGGCTGGTCATGCCGGCGCAATTGCCTGGCCAGCTGCTCGGCCGACAACCCCGGCATTGCCAACTCCACCGCACAGCTGGGCAGCGGTTCTTCCGGCAGCGCGCCGGAGCCGCAGCGGGCGGTGGTTTCAACGACGGTTGCCTGTAGCGCAT
Organism: uncultured Bacteroidia bacterium; assembly: GCA_964517435.1. Classification (GTDB taxonomy): domain Bacteria; phylum CAIWAD01; class CAIWAD01; order BS150m-G50; family BS150m-G50; genus BS150m-G50. The sequence goes on from CAZFEC010000025.1 coordinate 15,580, forward strand.
GGTGCTCCGCCAGGCTTTCAGCCAGCCGGGCCGCCCGCTCTCGCGGCGGTTCCCGCCCTTCCGTCAGCATGGCGACCACCGGAATCCGCTGTCGCCGCTCGCCGCCGGCCAGGTAAGCGCGCAGGGTCGTCTCCAGCACCGCCAGGGTCAGCTTGTCAGGCCGCAGCACACGCATCAACGGACTGCGCTTGAGTTTGTCGATCCACCGCCGGCGCCCGACCAAAATACCGGCCTGCCCGGCGCCCAGCATCTTGTCGCCGCTGAAGGTGACGATATCGGCCCCGGCGGCGACGGAATCGGCTACGAGCGGCTCCGGGGTCAAACCGCAGGCTTCCAGATCGAAGAAGGCGCCGCTGCCCAGGTCGTCCACCAGCAGCACTTCATCACGCCGGGCCAACTCCGCCAGCTCGCTCAGTTCCGGCTGGTGGACGAAGCCGATCTGCCTGAAGTTGCTGGTGTGCACCCGCAGAATCATGCGGGTACGTTCGTTAATCGCCGCGGTGTAATCCTCGAGGTGGGTCTTATTGGTCGTGCCGACTTCTACCAGCTTGGCGCCGCTGCGCTGCATGATGTCCGGCACCCGGAACTTGTCGCCAATCTCGACCAGCTGCCCGCGTGATACAATCACCTGGCGGCGGTTGGCCAGCGCGTTCAGGACGAGATAAACGGCCGCGGCGTTGTTGTTGACGACCACCGCCGCCTCCGCTCCCGCCAGCCGGCAGAGCAGCTTTTCGACCCGTTCGTTGCGCTGTCCCCGCTTGCCGGTCGCCAGATTGAATTCCAGGTTGGTATAGCCGCCCGCCGTATCACGCAGCAGGTCCCGGGCTTCCGGCAGCAGCGGCGCCCGGCCCAGACCGGTGTGCAGAATTACACCGGTGCAGTTGAATACCCGCTTCAGATGCGGTTCGAGCAATTCCCGCCAGCGCCGTCGGCAATCGCGAATCAACCATTCTGGCGCGACGCTCTGTTTTTTCCCCGCCAGCAGCCGTTCGCGCGCCGCCTGCAGTGTCTCGCGCAACAACTCCACCACCAGCGCGTGGTTGGAGTGCGTGATACAATCCTCTATCACCGGATCGGTCAACAGTGAATCCAGGGAGGGAATTTCGCTCAGCAACCGCTCCTTGTCTCTCATCAGAACCAACTCTCCAGACTCAATTTAAAACCGGAAAAGGGTTTGACCAGCCGGCAGCTGCCGGAGGAGCAGACCAGTCCGCCCCGTTCGTCGCCGTAGAAGAGAACCAGTTTGTGGCGACCGCCGAAGAACTCCAGCACAGCCTCGGCCCCGTAGAGATTGGTGGCGGTTGTCGCCTCCGGATCCTCGCTGCGGTCGAGCTTGGCGGTCAGGTGACCGACGTGACTCAAATAAAGTGACGCTTCCGCGGCCCAGTCGTTGAAAGCTTCGTCCGTGCGGATGTTCTGCTCCCGCATCCACTCCAGCAGCAGTTTGCCGTGCAGGCGCCCGGACAGCGGCTGTTCATACTCCGTCGCGACGCCGAGTTTGCGGGTCCAGGCATCGCCGTGGGCGGCTTCCTCTACCAGTGCCGCATTCCAGATCAGGATTTTTTCTCCCGGGAGATAGTGGGTTCCACCGCCAAAGTATTCCTGGTAGCCGTGGTAGCGCTCGTTCAGGTTCGGCAGCAGCCACTCCTCGCCGCTGACCTCGGAACGGGTAAGGCTGGCCCAGGCGCCGTTGATGAAGTATTCGCTGGCGCCGACGGGGCGCCTGATCTCCAGCATCAGGCCGGTCTCGTCGGAGAAGTTGACCAGCCGCCGATGTCGCGAGATCAGGTGGGTCGTATATTCGTTCATCGTGATGGGCGGGTTCATGAAATCGGGCTGGTTGTAGCGGTTGCGGTAGTAGTGGAAGAATTTGTATTCCAGCGCGAAGGTGAAATCAAGCCACCAGTAGTCGGCGTTGAGATAACTGATGTGATACAAATCGTCGCCGGTGACGGACTGGAATACCTGGTTGAAGCCCAGCGAGAAATCGCCCAGCGTCAGGTCGTTGTAATACTCGGCCAGGGTCTGATCGAAGTCACCGTTAACATTGTGTACGACGCTGAGGCCGGATTGCAGCTGCTCCAACACATGGATTTCGAGATTGCACCCGTACAGGCGGCCGTAGTAGTCGTTCCAGCCACCCAGCAGGTTGAGGTTCAGTTTGTCGCCCCACCAGAGCAGCTGCCCGCCCAGTGGTCGGTTATCGAAGTAGGGAATCACCGGATCGTCGAGACGCAGGGTCTCCAGGTTGCGATCGCGGTAGAGGCTGAGCGCCAGCCCCCGCCCGAAGGTGGCTTCCACCGTACCGAGCCGCACCTGCAGCGGGCCGTTGTACTCCAGCCAGCCCGCCAGGAGCCGGTCGGTTTCGATACCGTCACCGGGGAACTCCGACGGGTGGTAGGCGCCAAGCTCTCCGTGCAGCAGCAGACCGTACCCGCTCAGGTCAAAACCGAAGATATTCTCGATGTAGTTCCGGTCCCGGGTGGCGTCCCCTTCCGTCTCCTCACCTACCGCCAGACGCAGTTCATTGCTGGCGGTGAGGTCAAGGGCGGAGGCGGCAGCTACGGCCAGGAGACAAATCAGGCAGGCGGCGAGCTGCTTCATTCAGGCTCCTGTTCCTCGGCCGGCGCCTCTTCCAGCTGGAGCGGCTCAAACAGCATCGCGACCGTCGCTTCGATCTTCTCTTCATCGCCGGGCGCGTAGCCGGAATGCTTGTAAACGATCTCCCCCGTCTGATCAATGATGACCGTCAGGGGCGGGTTATTGCCCTGGTATTTGCGCATCAGGTTGCCGGAGGTGTCCAGGAGCACCGGCATCTCCCACTTCTGGGAACGCGCGTAGCTTTTCACCTTGCTCTGGGTGCGCGGCGTATCCACCGCGATCGCCAGCAGGCACAGGCCCTCTTCGGCGTACTCCTGCCAGATTTCGATCAACCCCGGCATCTCCTTTTTGCAGGGGACGCACCAGGTCGCCCAGAAAGCGATCAGGACCGGTCCCTGCTCCAGGTACTCGGTCAGCGTGCGGTTCTTACCGTTGATATCCTTGAGCGTGAAATCCTGGGCCGGCTCCGCCAGCAGCGTCGTCGACGCCAGCAACAGAGCGGCCAGAATCAGCCAGTGTGTCTTTTGTATCACATCCGCCTCACTTGATCAGGGTGATTTTACTGTGATGATTGCCGGTGGCCGTCCGCAACGCGAGGATATAGACACCGCTGGGCAGACCGGCACCGTCCAGCTGGACCGAGTACTCGCCGACCTGGTGATACGCGGCCGGGACCAGCTCCCGCACCCGTCGCCCGTCCAGCGCGTAGAGCGTCAGCCCGGCCCGCCCGGGATGAGTCACGCCGTAAGTGACGGTGGTGGCGGGATTGAACGGATTGGGATAGGCCGCCAGCAGCGCGGTGGTTTCAGGTGTGTAGACGACGACCTGCTCCGCCGTGGAAAGAGTAAAGGTCACCGTGTGGACTTCCTCGGGACAGCCGTCGGGCGTGACACTCAGATGCACGCTGCCTTCTCCGACCTCATCGTTGCTGATGATGTGCACCGTCACGGTGTCGGGGTACTCCGGCACGACCTCGATGCGAGTCGTGGTGATCATCGGCAGCAGGCAGGCGCCTTCCGCGCACATATATGAGGTCCAGCCATCCGGAATCTCTTTCACGATGTTGACGGTGAAGGAATCCGCTTCAGCCTGCAGATTGGTGATGTAAGCGAAGAATTCATGTTCCTCACCCGGCTCGACGTACACGAAAGTTTCGTCCCAGGTCATCGTGGAACACTGTGCCCAGGCTGAAACCGTCAGCAGCAGCAGGGCTCCGATCGTTGTCATCAATTTCATTTTAATCCTCTCGCTATCGGTTACTCATTGATAAGCTCTTCCACCCAGGTGCGCAGCTGATCCTCTTCCAGGGTTTGCTCCAGGTGACGTATCACGCCGGTCTTGTCGATCAGGAGGTTCCAGGGCGCGCTGTCGAAACCGTAGAGCGTCGTCACCTCGTAATTCTGATCCAGCATCACCGGGAAGTCGTATTCCGGGTGATCCGCGAAAAACTGATCCAGGTTGGCGATATCGAAATCACCCCACTCATCCACCGTCACGAAGCGGAATCCCTCGCCGCTGAATTCGTTGTAAACCTGATTCAGCCCCGGCAGTTCGGCAATGCAGTTGGGACAGTCGACGAACCAGAAGTTCAGCAGGGTAACCCGTCCGCGGAACTGATGCAGCGACATCTCCACACCCTCTTCACCGTAGAGCGGCAGGGAGAAATCGGTCGCCACGCAGCCTTCCACGACGCCGTCGACACCCTGCGTCAGGGTGAATTCTATTTCCATGTTGCCGCTGATGTCCAGCTGGTAGCCCCCCGGCAGATCGGTGACGTAGCCGGGACCCGCCACGCTGATGAAGTGCTCACCCAGCAGCGGGAAGGCGTGCGGCGTGTTCGTCCAGGTGGGAAGCTCGTCGATATAAATCGCCAGGTTGTCAGGCGTGCTGATCACCGTGAGTTCAATGTCGCTGACCACCGGCTCCCAGATGTAAGTCCCCTCCTGGCCGGCGGGGATCAACACTTCGGCCCGCGTGTTATAGCCGACCCGCAGCTCGAGGAGGTGATCCACCGAGTTGGGCGCCACCTGGACCAGGGCGGGTGTCACCAGTCCTGCCGGCAGGGCGTCGAGCCAGACCTCCAGCCCCGTGGCGGGGGAGCCGTCTTCCTCCTGCGCGTTGATTTCCACCGGGTAGGCTTCGCCCTCGATCGCGGTCAGGATGAACTCGAGATCCAGTTCCCCGTTATGTATCACATCAACCAGAATCGACTCCGGCGCGGCGGTGTAGAGGTCGGCGGCCACCTGCAGCAGGTGCGTGCCGGTGGGCGGGGTCAGGGTGACCGGTGTGATTATGCCCTGCGAAGTGACATCCATGATGACGCGGGCGGCGATCTGATTGCCCAGGGTGTCGACGGCGGTGAGGTTCAGGGTACCGCGGTTGCGCAGCATCAGGATGTCCAGCTCGGCGTGGGGATTGTCTTCGGTCAAGGTTACCGATTGCGCGCCGGTTCCCATGCTGTACTGTGGCAGGACCAGTTCAACCGTATGGGTGCCGGTGGTGAGATCGACGAAAGTATGGGTAGTGTAATACTGTGTCGTATCGCCGTCCAGAATAATTCGTGCCGCAAACTCTCCTTCGTCGAGATCGCTGTGCGCGGTCACGGTCAGTGTACCGGGCCAGGGATCGGTGCCGATGGTGCAGCGCGACAACAGCAACGGCACGCCGGCCAGCGCGGCTATCACCAGTATTTGCAGGATTCTCTTCAATTATCGGTTCCTCTTGTCGGTCCTTCTATCGCCTGGTCAGGCAACGGAGCTGCCCGGGTCACTCAGGTAGCGCCGGAAGTTCCGCTGCATCGTTTCTTCAAATTCGTCCAGGGCCAGGCCGTGATACGTCGCCAACCTCGCCGAGACGAGCCGAATGGCGTCGAGGCGGCCGCCGCCGGTCTGGAAAGGCACTGGCGCGTCGGTTTCGGTCAACAGCAGCTCCAGCGGGATCGTGCCGGCGACTTTGAAAGCCTGTTCATCATCCAGAATCACCGGGCCCGCCGTAAAGAACAAACCTCCCGCCGCGCCCTGGCGGATCAGTTTCCTGGAACTGGTGAACCAGTGCATCAACGCGTTCAGTCCGGTTGCGTTCCGGAAGACCAGCGCCGCTTCCAACACCGGTCGCTCCGCGCGGCGCGAATGCAGATTCACCGGCAGGCGATGACGAGCGGCAAACTCGAAATGCCGCTGCAGCAGCTCCTGTTGCCGTTGCCGCTGCTCAGTCGTCACCGCGTGCTTGTAGTCCAGGCCGGTCTCGCCCACCAGCGTCAGCTCGGTGTGGTACTCCTCCAGCCGGTCGAACAGCGCCTCGATCTCGGCCGCGCCGGTCGCGACACTGTTGGCCGGATGCAGGGCGCCGCCCAGGTATACCCGGTCCGGCCACAGCCGGGCCAGCTCCAGGCCGCGCTCAAAGGTGGCCAGGTTCTCGCTGACGCAGGCGACGCCGCCGTTATCGTAAAGATGCATCTGCTCAGCCACCTCGGCGGCGTCATAGAGGTGGCAATGCGCGTCGATCACGGCTGAAACCGGTAGTAGAAACCAAACCGGATCGACCAGGCCGTGCGATTCTCATGGATCGTGGTGCCGTCGTAAGTGTATTCGAAATCGGCGAGTTGATAGCCTACCGCCAGGTTGAGATCCATCACCTGATCGACCAGGTACCCGATACCGCCGGTCACCTGTGTACGCGGCGTCAATTCTGTCCGGGGCCCGGCAAGTGGGTAGTGTGCCAGGCCTCCACGCAGCATCAGGTCGGTGGTAGGAATGGTGTATTCCGCGCCTAACCGCATTCCCACCCGTGGCTGGTAGTCACGTTCGATTTCACGGTTCAGCATGCGAATATCCAACTCGGTGGCGGGATCGGGATTATCGATTTCGTACTGTACCTGGCTCCAGTCGGAGAAGATGAAATCACCCGACAGGGTAAGCCAGCGGCTGCGCCAGGCGGCACCACCGGTCAATTCAAAGGGTATGTATAACTTGTAGTCGGCGTAGAGATCGTTGTACTCATCCACGACGACACCGTCGACCACCAGTTGATACTGGTACTCTGTCCAGGTGAAGTTGTACCAGAGCGGTGTGCGCAGAACCAGCGCCAGCTGCAGCTTGCGGGTGACGTGCAGCATACCGCCCAGGGTAATCCGCAGTCCGGTCAGATCGAGATGCTGGAACTCCCGATCCTGGTACGCGGGCGCCTCAGCGGTAAACAGGTATTTCTCGGTGCCGGTGAGCAGCTCCAGCGCCACCCCCCCCCAGAAGCGCCGGCTCATCTGCAGGCCGAAACCCAGCGTCCAGGCGTCGATACCCCCTTCTTCAGTCACGAGAATGGTGGTGTCGGCGTCATTGACACCGTAAGGTTGAGTGAAGTCCAGCAAGTGCTGATACCCCAGCGCGAATGCGAGGCCGCCGCGGTAAGCAGGCAACGGCAGCACCAGACCGCAATGTGATACACCGGCGTAGCTGTCGTTGGTAGTGGCGGTGGTGCCGGATCCCATATCCGACTCGTTGTTGAGCAGACCCAGGTAGCCGGAACCGGAAAGCTCCAGACGCTTCATACCGGCCAGGCCGGCCGGATTGTAGTACATCGCGGTGTAGTCATCCGCCACGGCGCTGAAGGCGCCCGCCATCCCGGCGGCACGCGCCCCCGGCGTAAAGGGAACGCGGCTGAAAAGGTCAATCTCATCCTGGGCGAGTGCACCCGCCACCATCACTGCCAGGAGCAGGCCTGTCGCGCTGTGTCTCACAAACATCATCGCCTCCTGCGTTTCAGTTTCTTTTTATGGGAGGAACTCTCCTCCTCATCCTCCGACTCCGCGTCCTCCTCCTGACTGGCATTGACGGCACTTGCCGCCTCCGGCAGACCTGCTACCTGAACGCGGTTGCGTTGCCGGCGCAGGAGGCGCACCAGCGGGGAAGCGGTTTCATCCTCCCGCGCCGCCTCCTCTTCCGTGTAGCGATAGTCCCACCACCAGGGGGAATCGTGGAAGTAGTGATAGCGCGTGTCGGCACCGTAGCGGGAGTAGGCGTCGGCCTGCAGGAGGAAGACCTCTTCCACATAGTAGTGCTCCATTCCCGACTCGTGGCACTGGAGGCAGTCTGAATAGTACCCCACCGGTTCCGAAACCCGCCGGTGTTGTATCACGGTGTAACAACCGCCGAGCAGCAAAAGCAGCATAAACAGCAGAACCAGGCGCCAGCGCGCGGGTTGCATGATTACAGCGTCTCCACGTATTGGATGCGGATTTCCCGTTCGAAGTTCACCAGGTTTTCCTGGTTACCCAGCAGGTCCTTGCAGTGGAAAATCAGGCTCAGCTTTTCGGCGAAGGTCCAGCGCAGGGCGCCGTTGAGGTAACCCCTGCCCTGACGACCGAACTGCAACGGATCAGGTTCGTCGTCCTGTTTTTGCCGGACGAACCGATCCTGCAGCGCGCAGTCATACTCCAGCACCAGCATCAGGTCGCGGTTAAGCGCGTGATGATAGCCGAACCAGTAATTGGGCCCGCTGTCGTCTTCGGTCTCACTGTTATTGTAGTTAATTCCGGTATGGAAACCGATAATGCTGCGCCCCGCAAAAAGAAAATTCTTGCTGGCGACACCGTAGAAGCCGCGCGCTTTGAACTGGTAGCGGTCCTCGTAGCGGCGGCCGTAGCCCTGGCTGCAAAAGCCGATGTTGACGGCGGGCCAGATGAAGGACTCGTTGAGCAGGCGGTAGCGGAGATGTACTTCCGGCTGCCGGTTCCAGATCACGTCGCCGTGGCCGACAATGCCGGTGCCGCCGTAGGACACACCCATGTTGAATGACCGGAACACGCCGACCCGGAAACTGAACAGCGCGCCGCCGTCGCGGTAGATACGGGTGTCGAACCCCATCTCCCCCCGCTCCAGCAGCCCGGCGGAGGGAGTGTCTACCAGGTAGTTCAACGGTACGAGCGGCGGTATCGCGGCTTCCTCCTGCGCCCGGGCCGCACGACCGGGCACCAGCTGCAGAGCCAGGAGCACCAGCAGGGAAAGCAGTTTTACAGTGTGACTCATCATGTCATCTCCTTAGCCGAACTCAGCGCCTGCCGCCCTGTTCCGGGAGCGGATGGCGCTTGTTTATCCGCGCACCCGTAGAAACTGTATTGGTATGATTCCACCTCGCCGTCGCGATAGTTGAACCGGGCGGAGAAAAAGCGGTCTCCGAATACCCACGGCAGGAAAATACGATCGCCCGGCCAGAGGTTCAAATCCAGCAGCTCCTCATTCGCGATCCAGGCCAGTTCACCCTCCGGGGAATCGATCAACTCGCCGGAGAACCGCGGTATCACAAACACATGGACATACCAGTCATCCCGTCCGTCGAAGAGGGGAAAGGTGAGCAACCCGCGCCAGTTCAACTCCTCCGCGATCAGACCGGCTTCCTCCCGCAGTTCGCGACGGGCGCATTCTTCCGGGGTCTCCCCCGCTTCGAACTTGCCGCCCAGGCCGTTCCAGCGCCCGTGATGCGTATCGTTCGGTTTCTTGTTGCGCAGCAGCATCAGCGTGTGACTCGCGGTGCGCACGTAGAGGAGGGTGGCCAGCTTCACTGTATCACATCACTCCATGATCAGTTCGATGTTCGCCCGCGGCAGGCTGACCCGTTCCCCGCCGTCGAACTCCACCTCCAGGATGCGAACCGCAGCGCCCGTGGGGATCTCGGTCAGCTCCGGCGGCAAACCGACCACCCTGCCGATCTGCCCGAAGTAGGGATTGCGGATGACGCGTACGGTGTTGCCTTCCTTCAGTTCGCCGGTGTGAACCAGCTCTTCCTGCAGCTGCTCCCCGTGCCGGGTCACGATGATCTCCGGACGTATCACGCCGGCGCGGATCTGGGTGGCGCCGTTGACGGAGGCGGACTGCCCTTCCAGCGACTTCAGCAGCTCGAAGGTACGGCCTGCCATGGTGATCTGGCCGAAGCCCTCGGTGATCACCAGCGTCAGGCCGATCTCCTCCGAACCTGTGATCGCGACGCCCAGATCGTAGCCGAGCAGCTGCTTGACATCTTCGTCGTGGAAGCCGCCGGTCACCAGTGCGTTGACGCCGACCTCGCGGGCGCGCCGCACCGTGTCCAGCCGCAGCAGCGACCCGCCGACAACCACGGCGCCCTTCAGCTCGGGCGTGATCTTGTCGGGGGTCAGTTCCTCTTCGGGTGCGGCCACTCCCATCCGGATCGGTCCCAGCGTCTCACCGCCCAGACCGAGGATGCCCTGAATGTAGGCGCCGTTGGTCTCCACCTCGATGCCTTCATCCGCGTAGAGATCCACCACCTTGCCGTCGACAAAGGCCTTGACCTGCACCGGCACCGGTGGCGCCTGCACGATGACCTGCCCGGTGACGTAGGAGATCGATTCGATCGTGCCGCCGATCGGGGCTTTCGCATCCGACTTGAAAATGCCGAAGAAAGAGCGGACGCTGGCGATGACCTCGCCCTCCTCGACCGGATCCCCTTCCGCCTTGAGCATACAGTCCTTCAGTTCCGGCGGTGTCACGTTGATGGCGTTGGCCACATTGACCGGAAAGATCTTGCCGGGCAGTTTGGTCTCCGCCACCACCTGATCAGCCTTAACCGCGTCGCCCAGGGTGACTACGACATCACCTTTCAGCGGCAGACGGCGCTCCTTGCGTACGATGACATTCCTGGCGACCCGCAGACCGGGTGTGAACGATGTTGCCATTTAGACCTCCCGCCGGCAGATATCCCATTTGTCCAGAAGCGATTGACGGTCCCGGGTCGTGCGCGTAAAGTGGAACGGCCGTCCCCGGGTATCGACGATCAGGCCGACCACACCGCCGCTGACACTGTGCTTGACCGCTTTCCCCTTGCCGGCGCCCAGGTCGAGCCCGCGCGATGGTTCAAAGGTCAGTTCCGCGGCCGGTTCCAGCGGCAGTTCCAGCAGACGCAGCTCGTTGGCGCCGACTTCTTCGGCCACCTCGCTGCCGTCCGCCAGCCGGCCGGTAATCTTGAGTGCCGTACCGGTTCGCTGCGTACCCAGCGGCGCGACGCAGGTGCCCAGGTGGATCAGGCAATCCTTCTGGAACACCTCGGTGGCGGCCTTGCGGTGCACTTCCGTCAGCACGCCCAGCTGCGGCATCATGAAGATCGAGTCGACGGCCAGGCGGGTGAAGCCTTCCGGCATGAAGGCGTCTACCAGCATGTGTGCCGCTTCGATCCGCCGCGGTGCGTGAGACAAAACGCCGCCGGACCCCACCAGCAGGTCGAGTTCCATCATCTTGACCAGCGAGCGTCCCGATTCGGTCTGTTCGAAAGCATCGGAGATGGTGCGTTCCTGCTGCACGCCCTTCAACTCGACGGCGAACTCGCGGTGTTGAACAAACGCCAGCCGCAGGGCTTCGCGCGCGATCGCCTGCTCGACCATCAGCTCTTCCCTGGTCTGCGGGATCGTGGTCGGACGGATCATCTTGTTGCCGATGCGGTTGCGCAGATCCTCCTCGTCGATGTCGGCGCGGACCCAGCGCAGGATGTTGTCGAGACCCGCCTCCGCCAGCACGTTGGCTACCGAGTAGCTCATGCCCAGGTTGGCGCTGACCGTGCGGTTGAAGATGCCGCCGAACACGGAGAAAATGTCCGTCGTCGCGCCGCCGATGTCGACTCCGACCACGTTGATCCTCTCCTCCTCGGCGATCGCCTGCATGATGAGTCCCACCGCGCCCGGCGTCGGCATGATCGGCACCTGGCTGTCGGCGGTGCGCGTCATCGACATCAGCCTGGAGTAGCCGGGCGCCTGCTGCATCACGTGCTCCATGAAAAGATCGTGGATCTTGTCGCGGGCGGGATTGAGGTTCTCCCGCTCCAGCACCGGGCGCAGGTTGTCGACGATGCTGAGGGCGCTGATGTTGTTCAGTGTATCACGGATAATATCCTGTAGCCGGTTGTTGCCGCCGTAGATGATGGGCAGGTTGTAGCCGCTGCCCAGGCGTGGCCGCGGATTGGCGGCCTTGATCAGCTCCGCCAGCTCGACCGCCTGCTCGCTGCCGCCGTCGGTGCCGCCGGAGAGCAGGATCATGTCGGGGCGCAGCTTGCGGATCAGGTCGATCTTCTCGTGAGACAAACGCCCGTCGTTGGAAGCGATCACATCCATGACGATAGCACCGGCGCCCAGCGCGGCGCGGGTAGCGCTCTCGGCGGTCATGTTCTTGACCACCCCGGCGACCATCATCTGCAGGCCGCCACCGGCGCTGGAGGTAGAGATATAGGCGTCGACCCCCTTCCCGTCGCGCGGCGGGATGACGATTTCATCTCCCTCCAGGAAATTGCGTTCGCTCAACTCCTCCACTTCGGTGATGGCGTTGATCACACCGCGGGTTACATCCTCGAAAGGCGCTTCGACGGTGGTCGGCGCTTCGCCGCGTACGATCAGGCGGTATTCGCCGTCCACCTCCTCGATCAGGATCGCCTTGGTGGTGGTACTGCCACAGTCGGTGGCGAGTATTGTCTTGATTTCATTCATAGAGGATTCCGTTTATACTGGCTTTCCGATTTACTCACGCTCAGGCCGGATAGGGTTTCAGGGGCTGGTTGAGACCACTTGACACCTTCCGCGTCGCTGTCATTCGCCGCTGCAGAAGCCGCTTCCAGGCAAAGGTGTATCAAGATAGAGATTCGGTTCAGCGAAGGAAATAAAAACTGGAACGCTGACTGCGGCAGCGTTCCATCTGATTAATTGAGTAGACGATTTTCATCGCTGCTCATTAATCAGGGCGTTATGTCCAATGCGGAACACCAGACCCCGGCTGAAGCAGCGTTCCAGCCAGTGATTTTACCAGTCGATTGTCAATCGCAGATTAATAACCGGGCATCAACCTGTCCGCATGAAGAATCGGTCGACGCCGAATGATAGTCAGAGCGATTCAGCGCTTTACCCGCCGCCGCAATCGCCGCGACTGCTCCCTGGCGTTCTGCACCAGCGTCTGTTCATCCCAGTGCGTCAGCCTGCCGTCGCGCACCAGGCACTCCCCGCGCACGAACAGGTGACGCAGGTTCTCCCGGCCGGCGCTGTAGACCAGCTGGGTGATCGGATCGTCCCCCGGCACAGTCGCTACGGTTTCCAGGTCGAAGAGAGCCAGGTCCGCCTGCTTGCCGACGGCGATGGAACCGATCTCCGCCTCCATGCCCAGCGCGGCAGCGGCTTCCCGGGTCGCGAGGCTGAGCAGTCGCCGCGCCGGCAGATTCTCCGGTCCGTAGTGCGGTTTCTGCAGCAGCGCGGCCAATCTCATCTCGCGCAGCAGGTCGAGGTTGTTGTTGCAGGGGGCGCCATCTGCGCCCAGACCGACCTGTATTCCCTCCTTCAGGAACAGCGGGATGTCGGCGATGCCGGAACCCAGCTTGAGGTTGGTGGAAGGACAATGCACCAGCAGCCCGCCCCGCTCCCGCAGCAGCCGGCGCTCCAGTGCGGTCAGGTAGAGGCCGTGGGCGATGATGAGGGGCGAGTCCAGGAGACCGGTCTGCTTGAACAGCTGGAGGTTGGTGGTGCCGAAGCGCTTGCGCACGGCCGCCACCTCCCCCTTGGTTTCGGAGGCGTGGGTGTGCACCCGCACCTGGTACTGCTGCGCCAGCTTGGCGATCCCCTGCAACAGCCGCCGCGAGCTGGTCACCGCGAACCGGGGTGCCAGGGCGTACTGGATGCGCCCGTTATCATATCCGTGCCATTTGAGGAGCAATTCCTCCGCTTCCGCCAGCGCGGCGGCGGTGGTTTGTTTGAGTTTGGCCGGAACGCCGTCGCCGACGTCCATCAGGCATTTACCTACGATCGCCCGCATCCCGCTCGCGTCGACCTCCTGCAGCACATTCTCGGTGTGATGCACGGTTTCCATGCTCGCGAAAGTGGTGGTGCCGGAGAGCAGCATTTCCGCCATGCCGAGACGAGCGGCGGCGCGGATGGAGTGCCGGTCATGGGCAGCCTCCATCGGCCAGATATGGGTCTTGAGCCATTTCAACAGCGGCAGATCGTCGACCAGATTGCGAAAGAGGGTCTGGTTGAGATGGACGTGCGACTGGATGAAACCGGGGAAAGCCACCAGCCCCCTGGCGTCGATGGTTTCACCCTGGGAGCGGCGGAAGCCGCCCAGTCCTTTGATGACGCCATCCTGAATGAGGATGTCCCCTTTCATTACCCGGTCGCGTTTGTTCATCGTGACGATGAGGGCGTTTTTGATCAAAGTCATTTCTGTACCTGTTGTTTCCGGTCGCGCCGCTCTTCCCGGCGGAGTTGTTTGAGTTCTCGCTCCTCGCGCCGCTGGACGGCATCCTTCTTTTCCAGGAGCCTGATAATAGTGGGAAGGAAGCGGCGATCTTCAAGCAGACGCTGCAGAATGTCGAGGTCGCCCGCCTTCAGGAAGATCTGAACAATCGGCGTGAAGAAAGCCACCGCCTGGCTGGCGACGAAATTAACGGGGGTCATCGATTCCAGGAAGAAGATGGCCGGCACGGTCAGATGTCGTTTGACGATAGCGTCTGTGAAACGCTCCATGAAGGCCTGCTCTTCTTCGGTGAAACTCAAGCGTCCTCCCGGCTGTTTCCGGTACAGATCGCCTGCAGATGTTCAACGATTGCATCCCTTTGCCCGCGGGGAAGCGGCAGCAACCAGCCCTGGAAGCGATCGAGACGGCTGGGCCGGGAGTAGCGGCTGATGAACACTCCTCCCGCCACCGGCACGACGCGCCGGATCAGTTCCGCTCTGAAAAGCTGTGTGCGTTTGAGGTTTTCCCTTTCGACGCCGGTCCGGACGATGCGATAGCTGGTTACGAAGAGCGCCAGCCGCAGCGAATAAGTGAACGCCGCCAGTAACAACAGCGAGGTCAGGGTAAAACCGAAATTGGAAAGCAGAACCAGGGCCACGGCGGTAATTACCAGCGCCAGGAGCACCGTGCGGGTACGCAGGGCCTCGTAGGGATTGAAACGCCATTGCCAGGTGGGGGTGAAATCGTCGGGCATTTAACTGAAAAGCCTGATATTACTGAACAAAGCGCTCCTCTGTGGTGACACTGTCTCGCTCTCACCGCGCCGCGACGTATGCTTTAAGCCTAACGGGCATCGCGGTGGGATCGCGCTGTTTAACCAGCAATCGATCATTGTCTGGTTCGTTTCGCTGCCAGAAGCGCTATTCGAACCTTCCGTTTGCTTTGCTGGCAGCGCTTTAGAAACAGCGTTGGAATGCTGCTTGAATCAGCATTCCAAATAATATAGAGAGGTCGCTGGCGCAAGTCAAGGAATTATAATTAAAGAACTTCGAAGGGGGGAGGGCACGTCATAACCTTACTTCTTCGCGTCATTCCCGCGCGTACGAATCAGAAGGATTCGCTTTAGGGGGCGGGGATCCTGAGAAGTCTAGCCCGGAGGGTAGATGTGAGATTGTCTACAACCTTAGCAAACCATTGAAATTACTTCACCAAAGTAATCTTCCGCACCTCAGCACCACCACTTCCAGCAAGCCTGATGAAGTACATCCCACTAGCCAGCTCTGAGCCATTGAAATCTAGGATATGATCACCAGCTGGGTACACGCCGCAGGCCACAGTCTTTAGGAGCCGCCCCTGGATGTCGTACACATCTAAACTGATACTCTGCATCGCCGGCAGTTGGAATCTCAAAATGGTGCTGCTGTTGAATGGATTGGGTACTGGTGGGTGAAGCACTAGGGATTGTGGTTTGACAATCTGATAATCATCTTCGACGCTATCGTACCAGATCGTATTGCGAAGGATTCTAATTCCACCATTCATACAGGTGATAGCAACCAGGTCATCCCAAGCAGCTGCATCTTCAACTAGGTGGCCTAATCCGGCATAGTAGGTGTCAACTTCAATAGGGTTGGTAGGATCAATAATCAGATAGGTCTTCAACTCAGCAGTCCAGGTGCAGCACAGATATGCGAAATTCCCTGAGAACGCTATACCTCGACAATGACCGGACACGGGTTCAGATGATCCGATTTCCTCTGGATAAGGTGGATCGGAGATATCAAAGATGTGCAATCCTCCCGCAGCGACCAGGAGCAACTCATCCTTGATAGCAAGATCATAAGGTCCATCTATTGGAATAGAATTGACTACTTGTGGTTCATTGGGATTGGATAGATCAACAACTGATATCGAATCTGTTTCATTAGATAGATGTGAAATGTAAGCATAGTTGTTCTTACACACTATACTCCTCACATTGTCGGTGAACTCAATTGAACCTTGCGGATCCGGATTCTCTACATCTGAGATATCGCTGATTTCAAGCTCATATGGTTCTACCGCACAGACAAGTAGGGAGTCGGTAGTTGCAACATCACGGCAGACGTGGTCTGCAATTCCTATAACTTCTGGGCTATAGGGATCAGAGACATCCATGAAGTAGACATCCGACGCGTAAATATCTGGAACAACGACTAAAGAGTCGTAGAGGGCTAGGTTCCAAGACGTTATGGGTAGGAATGCACTGTTCACATCGATTGGATTGTAGATATCAGTGATATCCACAATACGAAGTCCATCTGTATAGGCCCCTGCATAGAGGTAGTCACCACGTTGCAGGATCCCATAAGAAGCTTCAGGGACATCATATATAGCGACTGTGGATGGATCTATCGGGTCCGTAGCATCCAGCACACGCACGCCATCACCGTAATTTGACATGAGTAGGAACATGCCATGCACTTCGATATCACCGCATGGGATCTGTCTGCCGGTTGGATCAAACACCGCTGCGGTGAAGGCGTTTTCCGGATCAGATATGTCGATTATGAAAACCACTCCATCCCAATCGGTTGCATAGAGATAGTCCCCCTGGATCGCCACATCTCGACACCAATAATCGACAGGCACGGTCTGAACCAAGGACATATTCGCTGGATCTGAGATGTCTACTATTTTCACCCCTGTGTCACAGTTAGCGATGTACAGGTAGTTCCCTTCTGCGACCATTGCAAGCTTAGGGCGCGGCAAGCCAAGCAGCCCAACAAGTGTAGGATTTTCAGGGTTGGATACATTGAAACAATAGATTTCATCTGATGGTGCAACGAAGAGGAGTGAATCACGAAACAGTGCTGAGTGCGACCCAGAACCGCATTCAGTTGTCGACAGAAGTACAGGATCTGTGACGCTAGTGTAGTTGTATATCTCGAGACCACATTCACTAGAAAGCGCGAAAATCAGACCATTGTGGCCCTCCAGATTTCTGAATCCATGTGTGTGGAAATGGCTGCCTAGGAATTGGGGGGAAGCTGGATCAATTACATTGTACGCTTCTATCAGGTTATCATCTGCCAGATAAAGAGTGTCTCCCAGGAAGGTAAAGGCCATCTGTGCAAACGAAGCCATTTCGAACTGGTAGAGAAAGCTGGGTGATAAAGGTGTGTTGAAATCCACGATATCTATCGCGCTTCCGTTCTCAACATAGCCATATCCACGGTGCATTTTGAAGTGCCAGGTAGGCCCACTTGGCAGGCTGGCGATCTCTACTACAGGCTGAGAAAGGGCGAGGGTGGTGCTGAGGAAAAAACACACGTAGATAGATGCCTTCATGAAACACCTCCAGAGTTAGAAAGAAACGCACCCACTACTTTTACTGGTTAGTCAATGTCCTTGTGTAGGTCTTTAAAACCTTTCGGACCATTCCCTTTGTGTGATTCAGCTTTGAGCAAGGTAGTGATTTCGTTGTTTTGATTTAAGATTTATCTGTCTTCTCTGCTTCATTGTCCTGTGTTTGATCTACTCCCTTTTCGTCAGGATCTCCTTTGTAAGCCGTGGGATATGTCATTCGGCGTGACGTTCTTCAACAATTCATGCACCCGCTCGTTGTTGTACCACTCCACTAACGCGGCTATGCTGCGTTCCAATTCCTCCGGGAACCAGTAGTTCTACAGCTTGATGTGGTTTTTCATTGTCCGATGATTGGTGATGCTCAACAGTAAAGCTTCTTCATAGACAGTGTACAGGCATCACCCGCTTCCCTTCCCCCACCCCACTTTCTCTTGCGAAGATAAGAATCCTCTACAATATTTAGAGTACACTAAACTTTTGAGGACGCCTTATGAAGGCCTTAACCGAGAGCCTGGAAGACTATCTCGAGATGGTCTGGGTGCTTTCACTGCGCAAGGATGTGGTCCGGATCAAGGATCTCGCCGCCAATCTCAATATCACCAGCGCTTCCGCCACTTCGGCGATCAAGAACCTGGCTAATCTGAACCTGGTGGAGCACGAGCGCTACGGCCACATCCGGTTAACCCGTGAAGGAGCCGCCCAGGCGCAGAAGATCTACGAGCGCCATGTCGCGATCAACCGCTTCTTCACCGAGATCCTGGGCGTCGAACAGCAGACCGCCGAGGATGACGCCTGCCAGGTGGAGCACCATCTGAGTCGCGACACCTTCAGCCGTTTGCTCCGCTTCATCCACCTGCTGGAGGAGCACCGGCGGGAGCTGCCCTGGCTCTCCGATCTGGGCAACGCCGATATCGACACCTCCGATGTGACCGAACCGGCCCACATGGTCACGCTGAAGGATTATCGCCCCGGCGACAGCGGTGTGGTGCAGCGGCTGTTGGCTGAAGGACGCATCAAACGGCGCCTGCTCGACATGGGCGTCATCCCGGGCGAAACGATCCGGCTGATCAAACTGGCGCCGCTGGGCGATCCGCTGGAGATCCTGATCAAGGGCTACCGGCTCTCCCTGCGCCGGGAGGAGGCAGCCGCGGTTCAGATGAAGGTGAAAGCACACGAACCGGTCAGCTGACGCGATCTAAAAGATCGACGCGGTTGAGATTCACGAGATCCTTCAATGCAATTGGAACCAGCCTACACCATCGCCCTCGCCGGCAATCCCAACAGCGGCAAGACCTCGGTCTTCAACCGGCTTACCGGCGGCAACCAGACCACCGGCAACTGGCCGGGCGTGACGGTCGAACGTATTGAGGGACGCCTGCAGGTGGCGGATAAATCGATCCGGGTGATCGATCTGCCTGGTGTCTACTCGCTCACCTCCTACAGCCCGGATGAGCGGGTGGCGCGCGATTTTCTGGTGGAGCGGGAGCCGGACCTGGTCGTGGTGGTGGTGGACGCCGCCAACCTGGAGCGCAACCTCTACCTGGTGCTGCAGCTGCTGGAGCTGGGCGAAAAGGTGGTTATCGCGCTCAACATGATGGACATGGCGGAGAAGAAGAGCCTCCAGATCGACCACCAGGCGCTGGCGCAGCAGCTCCAGTGCCGGGTGATACCGACGATAGGCAGCAGCGGCAGCGGCATCGCCGAACTGCGGGACGCGATCGCACAGCGTCTGGAACTGCCGATTCCACCGCCCCCCTCCTACTACGGCGAGGAGATCGAACAGGCGCTGGATGAGGTGCAGGAACTGTTGGAAGCGGAGCGGGATTGCACCTGCCCCACCCGTTTCATGGCGGTCAAGCTGGCGGAGGAGGATCCGGAATTCACCGGACGCCTGCAGCAAATCACCGAGCGGGAACAAATTCTGGACATTATCGATCATTACCGCACGGAGGAGAGCGACCTCTCGGTGATGCTGGCCGAGCGACGCTACGGCTACATCCACGGCCTGGTGCGGGAATGCGTCCAGCAACGGGGCGGTTTCGGCGCGCGGGTCAGTTTCTCGGACAAGGTGGACAGCATCGCCACCAACCGCTGGCTCGGCATCCCGGTCTTTCTCCTCTTCATGTGGCTCTCTTTCCAGCTGATCTTCAGCCTCGGCAATCCGCTGGCCGACCTGATCGGCGGCGCCGTCGATCTTGTCATCGGCGGTCTACAGCACGCCCTGCCCCGCTTCGGTGTGCACTACTGGCTGGTGTCGCTGCTGACTGACGGCATCATCGCCGGAGTCGGCGCTATCCTCGTGTTCGTACCCAACATCTTCATCCTCTTCACGGTCTTCGCGCTGCTGGGCGAAAGCGGTTACATGTCGCGCGCCGCGTTCGTGATGGACCGCCTGATGCACCTGCTGGGCCTGCACGGCAAGAGTTTCATCCCGATGCTGCTCGGTTTCGGCTGCAACGTGCCGGCCATCATGGCAGCCCGCACTTTGGAATCGCGCAAGGACCGGATCCTGACGATCATGGTCAATCCGCTGATGTCCTGTTCCGCCCGCCTGCCTGTCTACATCCTCTTCACTGGTGTTTTCTTCAGCGAACGACAGGGCGCGGTGGTGCTCTCGCTCTACCTGCTGGGCATCGTGCTGGCCATCCTCATGGCGCGTCTCTTCAAGTCGATCTTTTTCCGGGAGGAGACCGCCCCCCTGATCATGGAACTGCCGCCTTACCAGGTACCGCAATGGCGGCATGTCTTCCGGCAGGCCTGGATCCGCACCTGGCTGTTCCTGCGCAAAGCGGGGACGGTGATTGTCGGGGGGGTGATTCTGATCTGGCTGCTGGCCTCGCTGCCGGTGGGCGTAGGCTACGCGGCGGAGGAGAGCTGGATCGGCCGTTTTGGTTCCTGGCTGGCGCCGCTGCTGGAACCGGCCGGGTTCGGCAGCTGGCAGGCGACGGTGACGCTGATCTTCGGCATCCTGGCCAAAGAGGTGATGATCGGTACGCTGGAGACGCTGCAGGTCACCGGGGAGGCGTTGCGCACCTTCTTTACCCCCTTGTCGGCCTACGCCTTCATGGTGATGGCGCTGATCTACATCCCCTGTATCGCCACTCTCGGCGTCATCCGGCAGGAGGCAGGCACCCGCTGGGCGGTGCTGGCGACGATCTACCCGCTGGTGCTGGGCTGGGTGATGGCGGTACTGGTCTACCAGGTGGGCGGGCTGTTTTTCTAAACTTCAACACTCACATTGTGGAAACTCGGAAATCGGCCTCGGTATCGGTATCGGTATTCTCTTAATACGCTTCGATACCGATTCCGATAGCGAATCCCGATATGAGGCATACATTCTCGGCAACGCAGCTATTAGCGTTCATTCGCGTCCATTCGCGGTTTCTTGGAATGATCCCACGCGAACCTTACCCTACCGTCACCTCTTCCGGATCTTCCCCTCTGATGCTGAAGCGGATTACCTTGAACGGGATCTCACCGAGCGTGCCGCCCTCCGGAGCCGCCTGTTGAGCCTGTTGCAGGGCCTGTTGGACCAGTTGCACCAGCCCTCCGCAGCAGGGAACCTCCATGAATAGAACCGTCACGCTGCGCGGACGTCCCTGCAGGATGATGTCGCGGAGTTTCTCCAGATAGCCGGTCGGATCATCCAGCTTGGGACAGCATACCGCCACCGCCTTGTCCCGCAGCCAGTCCTGGTGGAAGGTGGCGGAAACGAAGGGCACGCAATCGGCGACCAGCACCAGGTCGGCATCCTGAAAGTAGGGTGCCAACGGTGAAACGAGGTGCAGTTGGACCGGCCACTGGCGTAATTCGGAGGCCATCAGTGCTGCCGGTGCCGCTGGAGCCGCCTCATCCGGTTTCCGGTCCCACTGCATGGTCTGGGCGGAGGGGCAGCCGCAGGCCGCAGCTGGCGCCGGCGTGCTGTCCAGCCCATGTTCGGCCAGGTGCTGCTGATGGCGTTCCACCTGCTCCGGTGCGTGTTCGCGCAGATGCGACAGCACGCCTTCGGCATCGTAGTCTTCCACCTCCTCCTCCACGACATGCAGCGCGTCCTGCGGGCAGTCGCCGAGACAGGCGCCCAGGCCGTCGCAGAAGTCCTCGCGGACGAGCCGCGCCTTACCGTCGATGATCGCCAGCGCTCCTTCCGGGCAGGCGGGAATGCAGAGGCCGCAGCCGTCGCATTTCTCTTCGTCGATCTGAATGATGCTCCGCTTATTCTTGGTCATATCTCCTCGAATTTAAGAGGGACAATTCAACCCTCGGGTGAACACATACAACTCCTTCAGGGGACGGATACCGCCCGCTGCGGGAGGGTTTCAGTTTACCGTGAAATAGCTTGACTCAGCGTCCTGGTGAGTGGTGCCGTGTATCAGGCGGGGTAATCGCCCCTGATGAATTTCTCAAGTTTCTCGATAATGAATTGCTGATCGGCATTGATCCATTTGACCACATCACCGATGGTGAGGATGCCGACCAGTTTCTCCCCCTCCAGGACCGGCAGGTGGCGGATGCGTTTCTCCGTCATCAACGCCATGCACTCCTCGACGCTGTAGTCGGACGAGATGTAGTAAACCTGGGTGGTCATGACGGCGCTTACCTGCTCATCCAGGTCCAGGCGTCCCTCCCGGGCGGCCTTGCGCACGCAATCCCGCTCCGAGAAGATGCCGCACAACTTGTCGCCGGCGACTACCGGCAGCGCGCCCACATCCCGGGTGACCAGTTCCAGCAGGACCTCGCGCACGGGAGCTTCGGGCGAAACCGTCCAGACCTCAGTTCCTTTTCCGGCCAGAATTTCCGCGACTTTCTGCATAATCACTCCTCCTGCTCAAATGAGTATCTCAATCTTTATGCATCCCCCTGCCAGCACGCAGAAGATGACGTCTTCAGATAAAACCGTCACTCGGTTGATCAAAAGTGAGCTACGGTTTGCAGCAGCCGGGCGACCCTTTGAACTTGCCGCAATGGTCGCATATCTCGCGTCCCTCCGGCTTGCAACAGGCTTCGCTGCCCAGTACCTCGCCGCAGTGATCGCAGAGCACCGCCGCTTCTTCCGTGGCTGTATCCGCACAGCACTCGGCGCTGCCCTTCGTCTTGCCGCAATCATCACAGATGACTACCGTCTGAGCGTGGGTTGTACAGTGGCTGCACGCGTGTTTGGTGGCGCAACCGCTGAGGACCAGCCCCATGCCGATCGCCAACACTCCCAAGATAATCCAGCTTCGCATACTTCCTCCAGAGGAGTTTATCCGGCCGATCCTGAGATACGGCCGGTCGTTTTCAACATTTCCTTTATGAAAGCGGCACGGGAACCCGGCGGCTCCGATCGCAGTGCAGGGGGGAAACGACCGGAGGCGCGCCGGATCCCGGCCGCTTGCGCCTCTCACAATGTGCTCAGGACAGTGCCAGCATCCGCTCAATCGGCCGGCTGGCCCGGTCCATCAGTTCGGTATCCAGGGTTATCTCCGGCTGACCGGAGACAAACGCCTCGTAAATCTTCTCGAGCGTGTTCAATTTCATGTAGGGGCAGACGTTGCAGGCGCACTCCCGCCCGTCGAGCACCGCGGGCGCCAGGATGTACTCCCGGTCGGGATGAGTCTGCTGCATCTGGTGGATGATCCCCGGTTCCGTCGCCACGATCAGCGCCCCATCGTCACAGTTGCGCGAATACTCCAGCAGCCTGCTGGTCGAACCGATCACATCGGCATGCCGCAGCACCTCCTGTACGCATTCCGGGTGGGCCAGCACCTTGACGCCGGGGCGCTCCTCCTTCACGCGAAGCAGTTCCCGTTCGCTGAAGGCGACATGCACCTCGCAATCAGCCTGCCACAGCACCATGTCGCGGCCGGTCCTGCGCATCAGGTAGCGTCCCAGGTTGCGGTCCGGCGCGAAGATGATCCCCTGCTCCGCCGGCACGCTCCGCACGATCTTTTCGGCGTTGGCGCTGGTAACGATGATGTCGCTGAGCGCCTTGACTTCCGGCGATGAGTTGATGTAGCAGAGGGTGACATGGTCCGGGTATTGCGCCTGAAAAGCGGCGAAATCGTTAGCCGGACAATCGGTGACCAGCGAACAGCCCGCTTCCAGATCGGGAAGCAGGACCGTTTTATCCTGGTTGAGGATCTTGGCGGTTTCCGCCATGAAGCGGACGCCGCAGAACATGATCATATCCGCCGTCGTTGCCGCCGCAGCCTGGGCCAGCCGCAGCGAGTCGCCCACCTCGTCGGCGAGATTCTGGATCTCATCCCGCTGATAGAAATGAGCCAGGATTACGGCGTTGTGGCGACGGCGCAGCAGATCGATCTCCTCAGCCAGTTGCTGGTCGGTCAGCGGCATGTTACATCCCCGCGGGTTTCTGATTCTGCAGCGGCTGCTGCTGCGGTACCGGCATCAGTTTCATATCGCAGCCGGGGCAGTTGGCATGCTCGGAGTCACCGGGCACTACGAAAGAACACATCGGGCACCCCTTCGGTTCGGAAGCGCGGAGCTCCAGCATCTCGCCGTCGCTCAGCTTGCGCAGCTGCATCTTGCAGACGGTGCAGGGCTGATCGGCGTCGGGGGTGACGATTTCGGGGTGCATCGGGCAGGTGTAGAGCTGCTCGGTGGTGTAGACATAGCTGAGATCGTGGGACGCTTTCAGCGCGTGATGGTGCTCAGCCGTACCGCTGGTGATTTGGGTGGTACCGGCATGGGGACAGCCGCTCTTGGTGACGGTCGGCGTGGTGTCGCCGGTGGTGGTGCTGCTACCGTGATTGCAGCCGATCTTGGTTCCGTGGCTGCAGCCGCTGCCGGCCGCTCCACAGCCGTAACCGACCGCCTGCAGACCGAGGATCAGGCAGGCCGCCAGTGCCAGGCCGGCCAGGCGACGGGTTGAGTTAAGCTTGTTCATAGTCAGTTCCTTTTCTCGATATGGTTTTTTCAACTTATCACATTCTCTTCCATTGGATGGCGACAGGGTTTCCGTATCGCCACCGGGAGCACGCGTCCGTTCAACCGGTGGTCGGAGATCCAGGTCTGCCGGTGGAAACCGGCTAAGCAAATTGCGTGCCTAGAAACGATAACTATTCCTATCACATTGTACATACTTATTTTTTCTCGCTTTGCAGTCCGGGCTGCAATCCGGCCAGGCAGGAGATGGAAAGGAATGTTCAGTGGTGAGTGATCAAATTTTTCACCGGGACCGCAGCTGAAGGGTTACCGAGTTCAGGGATCAGCTTGGTGACCAGCCGTCCCGTTTTCAGCTCTAGTCTTCGCGGGCGAGAGAGTATTCCTCGATTTTGCGCCGGAGAGTGGGACGGGTGATACCGAGCACTTCGCAGGTCTTACCGAAGTTCCACCCGCAGGCCGTGAGGACGCGCGCGATGTGCTCCTTTTCGACATCGACCAGTGACCGTTGCCAACCAACCTTACCGGTGGCAGGGGCAACCTGGCCGGTCGCGCCGGTGTCGACCGGTAACTCGATTTCCAGCGATTTGCCGCTGGAAAGCATCACGGCGGCGGTGAGCCGGTTTTCCAGTTCGCGCACATTGCCGGGCCAGTCGTAGTTCTGCAACCGCTGCAGAACATGCGGACCGACATCCGTAACCTCGCGTTTGAGTTCGCGGTTAATCTTGAGCAGGAGGTGTTCCGTCAAGGGCGAGATATCCTCGGGCCGTTCCCGCAGCGGCGGCAGGTCGATCTCGATCACCTTGAGCCGGAACAGAAGGTCTTCGCGGAAGCCGCCCTCCGACACCAGCGTGTCCAGATGGCGGTTGGTGGCGGCGATCACCCGGGCCCGGAACTCCTGCGGTTGATTACCGCCGACCCGCTCGTAAACCCGCTCCTGGAGTACCCGCAGCAGTTTGACCTGCAGCGCGGGAGCGAGATCGCCGATCTCGTCGAGGAAGAGAGTACCGCCGCCGGCCAGTTCGAAGCGCCCCGGCTTGCTGCGGTCGGCGCCGGTGAAGGCGCCCTTCTCGTGGCCGAACAGTTCGCTCTCGAGCAGCGTGGGGACGAAAGCGCTGCAGTTGACAGCCAGGAAAGGCTCCAGCGGGGTTGAGTAGCGGTGAATGGCGCGGGCGACCAGCTCCTTGCCGGTGCCGGACTCGCCGGTGATCAACACATTGGCCTGGCCGCGGCTGGTTAACCCGATCTTCTTGTGGATATCGATCAAGGCCCGGCTGCAGCCGACCAGCTTGTCCGGGTTGGTCTCGGCCAGCAGGTCCACCACCAGCGCGGGACGCTCAGCCGTACTCTGGTGCGCGAGCGCGCTCAGGACCGCCTGCTCCAGCTCGTCGATGTTCAACGGCTTATGGATGTAGTCCCAGGCACCGCTGCGCATCCCCTTGATGGTCAGGTCCAGGTCCTGGTGACCGGTGATCAGGATCACCGCGCCGGTCAAGCCCTGCTCCCCCGCTTCGGTGAGCAGGTCCAGGCCGTAACCGTCCGGCAGCATCAGATCCAGCAGCACCACATCGGGCGAGGATTCGCGCCAGGTTTTCCACCCCTCGGTGGCGGTGCCGACGCTGAGCACCTCGTGTCCCGCTTCCTGGAAAAAGAGCTCCAAAGTCCGGCGGGCGGCCTGGTCGTCATCGATCACGAGAATTCGTGCCATCAGTTTCCTCCCGGCAAGATGATAGCGACCGTCGTGCCACGGTCGACTTCGCTTTCCACCCGCAGGCTGCCGTCGTGCGCCTCGACGATTTTTTTCACCGTTGCCATCCCCAGCCCGATTCCGTCCGGCCGGGTGGTGAAGAAGGGATCGTAGAGCCGCTCCCGCACATGCTCGCTCATTCCCCGGCCGCTGTCGCTGACCTGCAGCAGATGGCCGCCGTCGGCATTCTCGATCAGGAGCCGCACGTCGCCTCCCGACGCGCTGGCCTGAATGGCGTTGAGCAGCAGGTTGACCAGCGCGCGTTCGATCAGTTCGATATCACCGTAGAGTGCGGTGATTTCCGGCTCGATGCTGAAAGCGAGTTCGACCGCGCCCTCCGTCGCCGCTTCCGCTACCGCCCGGCGCACCCGCTCCAGCAACTCCTGCGGCGCAAACCGCGCGGGATTCAAAGCCGGCGGCTTGCTGTAGTCCAATAACTCCGTCAGCATCCGCTCCAGCCGCGTCACTTCACCGGCGGCGATCTCGAGGCTTTCGCGGGTGGAGGACTCCTCCTGCAGCCGCCGCTGCAGCAGCCGGATGTTCATCTTGATTGAGGAAAGCGGATTGCGCATCTCGTGGACGATGCCGGCCATCAGCTGCCCGATCGTAGCCAGTTTTTCCGCCTGAACCAGGCGCCGCCGGGAATCCTCCAGACCCTGCACCATCAGGTTGAAGTTGGTCACCAGGCTGGCGATTTCATCGCTGCGCTTTTCCTCCGGCACCCGGATGGTAAAATCACCCGCGCCGACTTCATGGCTCGCGGAGACCAGCGCCCTCAAAGGCCGGCTCCAGTTGCGTGCCAACAGCAGCACGATGGAGAGCATCACCGCCAGCGCCACGGCGGCCGCCAGCAGCGTGTTGACCAGGATCACCCGCAAAGGTGCGAACACCTCCCTGATATCCATCTCCACGATGATCGCCCAGTCGATCTCCGGCAGCCAGCTGTAGGCGCCCATCACTTCGCCGCCCAGAAAACCGGGATAGATCATGACGCCGGTTTCCCCCTGCAGCGCCCGCAGTACCGGCGGCAGCGGCATCTTGTGGGTGAGTGGATCGGGATGGTGGTGGAAGCGGGAGGGAGTCAGCATCACGGTATCGGCATCGACCAGGTAGGCCTCGCCCCTCTGCCCGAGGTCATTGATGTCGATCAATACCGGATCGATAGTGTTGGAGGTGCTGAACTGCTGCAGCAGAATGCCGCTGGATCCGTCGTGCAGCGGAAAGGGAACCGCCAGGTTCAGCGCGGCGAGGTGTTCGGGATTCAGGTGCAGCCGGCCGAAGGCGCCCTTGCCTTGGCGGGCGCTTTGCACCTCCGGCAGGCCGGCGACCTTCGCGTCGTGAATGCCGGAACCTGCGCAGGCGAGCAGGTTTAACTCCTGATCGAACACCGCCGCGAACAGCAGCGTGTGATCAAGCTCCAGTTTCCGCTCCAGCAGTGAGGTGAGCGGCGGCAGAATGCCGGGGCACTCCTGGCGATGGATCTCACAGGCCTCGATCACCAGGCGGATCTCGGGGGCGGATTCCATCGAAGCGGCCCGCATGCGCTCACTCAGCCACAGTTCGAGACGGGAGCGACGCTCCAGCGCCACTCCCTGCAGCTGGCGTCCCGCTTCCAGCCTGATCGCCTGCTTCGCCTCCAGGTAGCTGATCACACCGACGCTGGCGCCGGTCAGCAGGACGATGAGCGTGCTGACGGTGAACAGTTTGACGCCGAGGGAGAGCCGCAGCGGTTTCATTTCAGTCTCCACCCAGCATATCGCCGATGCCGCCCAGCAGCGAGCCTTCGCCGCGCCGCTTGCCGCCCGCCTTGGGCGCGTGCTCCAGAATCCGGTCCGCCATACGGCTGAAGGGGAGACTCTGGAGATAGACGGTACCGTGTCCCCGCAGCGTAGCCAGGAAGAGGCCCTCGCCGCCGAAGAAACCGGCGCCAAGCTTGCGGTTGAAAGCGATGGAGACTTCCGTGCCCAGCGCGGCGGCCAGGAAGGCATCCTTCTGGCACAGCAGTTCGCCGCCGAGCTGCTGCAGGTTGAGGGGGATGATGCTGCCGGGATAGGGGGCGGCGAAGGCAACCCGCCGCTTGCCGACACCCTGGTTGGTGAAATGCGTCATGAAGATAGATTCGCCGGTCAGCATGCGCTTGCCTGCTCCCAGCAGTTTACCCATCAGGCCCTCCGTAGGCTGGGAACCATCGCCCATGCGGGCTTCAAAACCGATGTCCTCCTCCATGTAGTTCATCGCGCCCGCCTCGGCGATGACCGTCTCCTGCGGGTCCAGCTCCACCTCGACGATCTGCATGTCGTCGCCCAGTATCTCATAGTCCAGCTCGTGGCTGCGCAATTGTGGACTCCTTTGTTTTGATGAAATCACATGCCTGCAGATTCGTCGCTTTGGAAACATTCGACGCCCGC
>CAZFEC010000026.1:0-5148 GCA_964517435.1 uncultured Bacteroidia bacterium
CCCAACTTCGCAGATCATGCGGGATCGAAAGTACACAAGATTTGGGACTTGACTCGGGTCGACGGCGTTGCAGCCGCCGTTGTCCTCGATCTCATCGGTACCTTCGCATTCCAGCGGATCGCAGACGAACTCGGTGATGTGGAGGATGTAGTCGCCTTCACTGCTGCCGTAGCCGTCGATGACGATGTAGTAATCGCCGGCGGGAACCAGCTCGATCAACAGCTCGGAACGAAAGCCGGGACAGGCGTCGTCGTTACAGTCGATCAGGTTCAGCCCTTCGTCGTAGACATAGACCTTGGTGTCGTAACCGGAGTCGCAGAGATCGAGGTTGAAGCCGGTCTCCTCCGTCAGCGTGAGCAGGTAAACCACGTCGGCAGCGGTGGATCCGGAAAAGGGACATATCTCATCGTAGTCGTTGCTGTAGCCGACCGTGGTGCCTTCATAGGTTTCATCCAGCACTACCTCTGCCGCTTCCTCGATGGTGTCGCCGCCCTGGCGTTCCCGGTCGCGGTCCGGCTGGCAATCGAGGCCGTAGTGTTTGGTGATGCGATCGTAGAGTGCAGCCGGAATGGGCCGTCCCGCCGCTTTCAGCGCCAGCGCTTCCGCTTCGGCGTTGCTGTAGTAGTCTGGCAGGGGATCAGGTGTATGCCGTGGAGTCGGTGGCGAGGCGGGAATTCCCAGCGGGGGAGGCGTCGGTTTGACGGTGGCCGGTTGGCTGGAAGCAGCCATGGCAGCGGCTTTAGCGAGTTCGGTGTCGGTCGGTGCAGCCGGCTGCGCCCGCTGGAAGTCGGCGGAGGAAAGCGGAGGTGCCGATTCCGGAATCATTTTCTGTTTTTGATCGCGCTTCTGATCGCTGAGCAGATCCTTGACGGCAAAGGTGGTAGCTGCCAGGGCCGGGATCAGCAAGAGAACGACTAATTTCCGCATATTTCCTCCTGTACGGGATTCATCCCACCTGTTATAGATATCTAACAGTTACTATCATGGAATATGTCTCACAATGAGGGTTTCTTCAAGGGGAATGTGTGGGTGAGGGAATTCAGGAGTTAGAAGATGAGGTCCCCCGGATTTTGGTATCGGCCTCGGGATCGGTATCGGAAATCGATAGATCAATACAGTCGAATCCCGATGCCGATTCCGACTCCCGACTACTTATCGCACTTGGTATAATTGCAATCCGGATTCATGCAAGTAGGACAGCCGTTCTCGTTGCAGAGGGTGCGTTGCTGGCATTCGGGGCAGATTTTGTATTCCATGTTGTCGATTTGGCCGGTGTCGGGATCGGCGATCTGCTGGATCACCTCTACGGTCTCGGCGACCTGCGGCGAAGTAGGGGCGAGCATTTTCATGTCGTTGAAGAACTTCTCGATCACATCGGCGATTTCACTGTAAAAGGAGTGGACGTAGCCGGTCTTCTTAATGTAGCCGCCGTTGGGATCGTGGATCGACTTGAGTTCCTCGAGGATAAAGGTGGGATCGGACGATTTGCGGAAGATCGCCGAGATGAGACGGGTCAGCACCGCGTATTCCGCCGCGCGGGTGAGGTCCTTGCTGTTGATGAAGATCTCGATCGGCCGGGGGTGGGTGCCCTCCCAGATGTAGCCCATGGTCACATAGACGCTGTGGCTGACGAAGCCGCTCTTAAGCTTGTAGACGCGCGCCTCCACCGTCTCCGGGCGCTTGATGACGCTGTCGCTGACTTCACGCAGCGGTTTTTCAGGGGAGATTTCCCTGATTCTGGGGCGGGCGTTTCTGAGTTCGATCATAGCCGATCCTCGCCTTAGTTGTGCTCTGCCTGCAGCCGGGTCATGAAATGGTAGACGGTGGTGAGGGTGCCGTCATCGAGCAGGATCACATCGTCACCATGGGCATCGATCTCTTCGTCTTCCCCAATACTGATTCGATAAGTCTTTTTGCACGCTTCCTGAAATTTAGTTCCGGCCTCCTCGTCCACGCTGAGAATCGGATAGCGGCTGCCGTCGCGATAGATGGTGATCCCCTTGAGGTTGTGGTGCCAGGCTTCCAGGTAGATGCTGGAGATAACCTCCGGGGTGATATCCTCCGGCAGATTGACGGTAGAGGAAATACTGTGGTCGACATAGCGCTGACAGATCCCCTGGATTTCCACCCGCTTGGAGAAAGTCACTTCGTGCGCGGTGCGGAAAAAGAAATCGGGCAGCAGCGTCTTGAGTTCGTCGCTGTTTTCGGTGAAGGCGATCTTCTCCCCCAGCTCCTGGCGGTCGATGTAGGCCTGCACCGTAGAGTGGAAGATCTTGAATTTACGGTTGTCGAACGATTCGGAACGCCGGATATAATAGAGGGCGAACACCGGTTCAATGCCGCCGGAGACGCCGATATAGTTCTTTTCCTCGCTGCTGAAACCGATCGCGATGTTGGAGATGGAGCCGGTGGGAGCGATAGTCAGCAGTGCGATGTTGCGCAATCCCCGGTCGCGGATCAGTTCCTGCGTCTCCGGACTGAGCGCGTTCTGGAAGAAGGGATTGCGGACGTAGCTATCGTAATCGAAGATCTCGGCGCTGGATTTCTCGCTGGCCAGTTGAGCGGAAGTGCTGTAGGCGGCGTTGGCGATGAAGTTCATGATTTGGCCGATCAGCTCGACGCCTTCGTCGCTGTCGTAGACGATCCCCAGCTGGTAGAACATATCGGCGATGCCCATGACGCCCAGTCCGAGACGGCGGGTTTCCAGCGCGGCCTGGCGCTGCTTTTCCAGCGGATTGAGGATCTGGTTCCAGGTGACGACATTGTCGAGAAAACGTATCACATGCGACGCCACCGCCTGCAGCTCATCCCAGTCGATTTTCGCCTGCTCGCTGAAACCTGACTTGACGAAGCGGGAGAGATTGAGCGCCGCCAGATTGCAGGCGCCGCCGTCCTCCAGCGGGATCTCGGCACAGGGGTTGGTGGTAACGATAGGACGGCCCACATAATTCGAGGGACTCTGGTCGGTCATGTGGGACCAGAACATCAGGCCCGGCTCGGCGGAACGGTAGTTGCTCTCCACGAAGCTGTTCCAGATGGTGCGCGCTTTGACCAGGTGGCGGATTTCGCCGGTCTCCTCCGAAGCGTAGTAGAGCATGAAGTCACCGGAGAAGTGCAGCGCCAGATCGTGGTCGCTGCTGTCGAGCTGCACCACGAAGTCCCCGTAGACGTCGCGCTGGTTGACATCGCGCAACGCTTCGCCGCTGACCTCTACACCGTGTTCCTCCAGGAGCCAGTTGTTGAGGCTCTCCAGGTCGGCGAAATCCTTGATCAGCTGGTAGCGCTTGATGTCGCGGGAGGGGATGCCCACCGAGTAGTGGCGGCCCGGACCCTGCGGTGCGCTCTTCAACAGGTGGCGGTCCAGCTTGCGATAGAGCAGGATCGGGCGGACGCCATAGTTGTTCTGCTCCTCCACCGCCTGCATGAATTCATCGGAGACCTTGACGCTGGTGTTGGCGAAACGGACCTGCGTGTTCTCCGCGACCAGTTTCTCCAGCGTCTTGATCTGCTCGTTGCTGAATTTCTGCGACCACTTGGCCTGCTCGATGATCTGCCCCGTAACCCAGTTCGGCTTCTTCTTGACGTCGATGAAATCAAGCACATCCGGATGCTTGACGTCGATGGAAATCATCAGCGCGCCCCTGCGGCCGGACTGACCGATGAGGCCGGTGGTAAGGCTGAACAGCTCCATGAAGGAAACGGAGCCGGTGGAGGAATCGGAAGCGTTGTGGACAATCGAATTGCGGGGACGCAGCGGCGTCATGTCGACACCGATACCACCGCCGAAGGAATAAGTGCGGGCGCACTCATAGGCGGATTTATAGATCGACTCGATGTCGTCACCTTCGATCATGGTGGCGAAGCAGTTGGCCATCGTCTTGAGGCGGTAGAGATCGCCGGCACCGGCCATGACCCGCCCGCCCGGCAGAAAATGACTCGCGTAGAGGTCGCGGTAGAAGGTCTCCCCCCATTCGCGGCGATGCTCGGTATCGTTCTCCACGGCAGCCACGAAGGCGGCAATCCTCAGGAAGCTGTCTTCAGGACGGGTCTCGAGCAACTCACCCCCGCCGTCACGCAGGTAGTATTTGTTTTTGTAGATGTTAGTGGCCAGCTCGTTCTCGCTGAGGTAATCCCCGTCGCTGACCGGCAACCGTCCCTGGTCTCTTTCCTCGCGCAGATAGATATAGAGATCGCGGTATGCCTTGAGCAACTGCTTTTTGACCAGGCCGGTCAATTTGCCTTTATGCTCAAACATATTATCGATGGAATAATTGTCCACTACTCGCTCTAACTAAAATTTTTGGATGCGGACATACTTCAATAAAAGCGGGTTGACACCATAACACCTGCTGCATTTCGCTTATATTGCCTCGACGATTGGAGGGTAAGACACATTATTGAGATATCGGCAACACATCGCAGCTGGGGGAAGCACGTCTAATGTATTGCTATTCGAGTTGTGGGGTTATATGAAATGTTCTCTTGTGCCTTGAGATCTGGAATCAGTACTTTGCGTATCCGGTTCCGTTCAACCACTCAACCGTGGAAAAAGCTACACTCATAATCTCTTTCATGTCAACATAAAATCCCGATGTTCTCATCCTTCATCTGTTAATGTTGAATTTACCCGCCGAGTTTTTTTCGCCGGCGGTGGCCGGGGCCACGATCGGGCTAACTTGATTCGGGTAAGCATATTTATATTAATATGTTAGTTTTGTTTTAGAATTTTCCGTCCGACGCAGAGTTCAGAACTTCAGGATTCTCGTCGTTATTATGCGTTAACATATTTTACTATATCTTTCCATTATTAATGTTTTATTCTTCCGATTAGCGTATTATCATTATGCTTCATTTATTGCCGAGCCGGTGCTGTTCGAGCGACATTCCCTGTTTCCCCGCACTGCAAACGTGATACGTTTTCCAACGAGGCTGTACCGCGTCTCCGTGCGGTCGTACATGTCCGGCAAATGTGATACACTCGCGATCGATTCCCATTTGCAGCCGGTTTCACCTATGCGCCCAGCGCCTGTGAGTTTCTGCAGCTGCTCCTGCAGCCTTCCGGTCGCTACGTGATACATAGTGCTGCCCGACGCCGTTGTTGTGTATTGCCGGGGGGAGGATTCGACGTGATACATCGCGTTGCGGGCT
>CAZFEC010000026.1:5248-7218 GCA_964517435.1 uncultured Bacteroidia bacterium
CAGTCGCAACTGGCGTTGCGGGCTCAGTCGCAACTGGCGTTGCGGGCTCAGTCGCAACTGGCGTTGCGGGCTCAGTCGCGTTGCGGGCTCGGTCCGGTTACCGGCGGCGGCAGACGCTGTAGAGAGTGGAACCGATTGGTGGGAAGTGTCTGAGACCGGCCGCCCGCGCCTCCAGGGCGAGCAGACGGTACAGCGCGCGGTTGAGCCAGGGCCGGGGTCGGGGGTAATCGAGTGTATCACGTTTGCAGTTCAACCAGCGCGAGATGACGAAGCCGGGAAAGGTCGCCCCCGCCCACCAGCCGCCGGCGATCTCCTCCCAGTACTGCAGCAGCAACCGCAGCGACGAGCGCGTGTAACGGCGATAGTGGCCGAGGGCGCGGTCGTGGCCGCTGAACAGCGCGGGAAAGGCGGGCACCGACAAGAGGAGACAACCGCCGGGCCGCAGCACGCGGGCGCATTCATGGAGAGCCTGAGTGTCGTCAGGCAGGTGCTCGAGCACATCGAACAGGCAGACGGCATCGAAGCTTTGTGATACAAAAGGGAGCTCGGCGGCGTCGCCGCAAACGCGGGGTGTGGCGGGATCGATGAGTGCCAGTGCACGGGGGTTCAGGTCGAGGGTGAACACGGTCCCCCGCCTGCGCAGGACTTCCAGCTCCTCACCGGTGCCGGCACCGAGGCTGAGTAGACGGGCGTTCGCCGGCAGTCGCGCCAGCGCCAGCATCCGCTCGATCAGCACCAGCTTGGCGCGAAACCAGAAGTAGTCGGAACTGATCCCGGCCGCCTGATCGCAGTAATCCAATTAAACACCCAGATTGGTGAGCAGACGGGGTCCGGGATCGCCGGGTACCGCCTCGAACCCGGTACCGGTAATCAGCTCGTAGGCTGCGATGTAACGCCGGGCGGCTTCAATACGTACCTCGTCCGGAATCACCGGCACCTCACCCTCGCCACGGAATCCCTGCTGTACGAGCCACTCCCGCAGGTAGTCCTTGTCGATCTTCTTCTGCGGCTCGCCCGCCTCGAACCGTGACTGGTAATCGTCGGTAAACCAGAAGCGGGAGGAATCGGGGGTGTGGATTTCGTCCATCAGCACCAGGCGGTCGTCCACCCGGCCGAACTCGTATTTGGTATCCACCAGGATGATACCCTGACGCGCGGCGACTTCACTACCGCGGGCGAACAGGCGCAGGCTGATGTCGCCGATCTCCTTCCACTCCGCTTCCGTGAGGATGCCCCGCTCGATCAGCATCCGGGGTGCGACCGTTTCGTCATGTTCGCCCTGCGGCGCCTTGGTGGAGGGGGTCAGGATCGGCTCGTTAAACCGCTGATCCTTGCGCATCCCCTCCGGCAGCCGGTTCCCGGCGAATTCGCGGACGCCCCGCTCGTAATTGTACCAGGCGGAGGTGGTGGTGGCGCCGGTCAGATAACCGCGCACGATCATCTCCATCAGGAACGGCTCGCACTCCCGTACTTCCATCGCGTTGGGGTCCGGCAGCGAGATCAGATGATTGTCCACGATATCCCGGGTGGCGTCGAACCAGAAGGCGGCCAGCTGGTTGAGGACCTGCCCCTTGAAGGGGATTGTCGTCAGAATCCGGTCAAAGGCGCTCACCCGGTCCGACACCACGATCAGACGCCGGTCGTCCCGCGTGTAGTTGTCCCGCACCTTGCCGCGGTAGTACTCGCCCGCCAACGGCAGTCGCTCCGGGTCGAAAGTGTGCGCCAGCTGTTCCCACAGGGTTGCTTCAGTAATCATGATATCTCCGTGACACATTTCACTATTTTCTCCCAAGCGGGGATTCGGTTCTAAATTCATACATCAAACCGGTGCAGGGCAAATAAAATCGGTTGCGCGGCGGAAGCGCTCCGAATATCTTGTGGCGAATGCAACCGGTGGCGGCTCGTGTTCGCTCGACCTGCCACCCGTACCGGCGACGGCGGCCGGGGAGGCTGTTCCCGCCTGCCGCCGG
>CAZFEC010000026.1:7318-34959 GCA_964517435.1 uncultured Bacteroidia bacterium
CTGCCGCCGGAGGTGAAAACCGTGACTACCGCTTCCGGGCTGCAGTACATCGATGTCGTTGTCGGCAGCGGGGACACTCCCAGTCAAGGCGCTATGGTGAGCGTCCATTACACCGGCTGGTTGACCAGCGGGAAAAAGTTCGACAGTTCCTACGATCGCAATGCGCCCTTCCGCTTCAAGCTGGGCCAGGGACAGGTGATCAAAGGCTGGGACGAAGGTGTGGCCAGCATGAGCAAGGGTGGCAAGCGTCGTCTGATTCTGCCGCCGGAGCTGGCTTACGGCACGCGCGGCGCCGGCAACACCATTCCGCCTGACGCCACTCTTGTTTTCGATGTGGAGCTGATCGCCTTCGAATAGAAGGCGGACCTTCGAACAGAAGGCGGACCTTCGAACAGAAGGCCGAATAACGGATGCCGCCGGGGCGGCGTTTAGGCACTCGCCTTACGCTGACGCCAGACGATGGCCGGCTCTTCGTTGGTCAACTTGAAGCTGATGCTGAAGCGCTCGCCTCTCCGCTTGAAGATGAGATCCCCCACCGGTGAGACGATGATCTTCTGGAAGCTCTTCTCCACCTGGTGGGCGTTGAAGTCGCGCGAGCTGCTGGTGGCAACGATGTGACTGATCACCGGTTCGTTCAAACGGATGGTGTGCCCCAGTGCTTCGATCTTCTGTTTGAACTCCGGCAGGAAGACATTGGTCACGATGCGGCGGATGTGTTCCTCCTTCAGCGGCTGGAAGTAGGCGATGCGATCCATCTTCATGCGGAATTCTTCCGAGAAGCCTTCCTCGACAATCGACTGCAGATAGTGTTCCACCTGCGCCTCGCTGCTGGTGGCCTCGTGAAAGCCCACCTGGCGCGACCGGTCGAGATCGGTCACATTCATCAGGAAGACGATGGTGGTGTTGGACACATGTATCTTTTCGCCGGTCGGTGCGTGCAGGATGCCGGCGTCGGAGGCCTTCATGAACATCTCCAGCACCTGTACCGGGATCTCATGCATGTCCTCCAGCAGGATGAGGTAATTGGAACTCTTCTTGAGCTTCTCGAACACCGTGCTGCGGCGGTACTTCACCGTGACCCGCTCCTTTTCCTCCTGCACCTGGAAATCGTACGGAGAGAGGGTCAGCGGTTCACGGCCGTAAAGCAACTGTGACACTTCCCGCGCCAGCTTGTGCTTACCGACCCCCATCGGCCCGACAAAGAGGAAGACGCCGTCCGGCCGCTCCCGGGAGGTGTCCAGCTCGTTGCGCGTGATACGCAGGTGCGAGGCGACGGTGTGCACGGCCGCTTCCTGACCGATGATGCTGTCCGCCAGCACCTCCTCCAGCCGGTTGATACGCTCCTGTTTCTTCTCCAGGCCGAGGATCGGCTCGCCGGTGATTTCCTCCACCGCCTCGCGGAACAGCTTTTTGACGCTGACCCGCCTGCCGCGCACATTGATTTTCGAGAGTACGATGTCGAGCAGGTGAATGGCCTTCTTGGGGAAGTGCATCGAGCGGATGAACTTGTCGGCGTAGTCGACCGCCAGCTCGATCCATTCCGGTTTGACCTCGAGGCCGTACTGATCCCGGAAATCGGACACGGTGTCTTCCAGCACCGCCTGTACCTCTTCCAGCTTGAGCGCCCTGATGTAGAGCGGCGTGAACAACTCCTGCAGGTAACTGTTGGTGTTGAAGGTGTTGTTGAAGAACTCCAGGTCGGTGATAAAGATGAAGTGGGTTTCCGGATCGGCGACCAGGTGCATCAGCCGGTTGAACAGCTCCTGCATGAGGGTGTTCTCGATGTTGGCCAGGATCTTATCCAGGTCTTCGAAGACGAGAATGACTTCGGGGTGTTCGCGCAGCCAGTCGCCGAGCGCACGCAGCCGGGCGACGATTTCCCGGTTGTCGCCCAGGTTGGCCAGAAAGAGTTCGAGGTGGAATTCGTAGAGGATCCGCTTGCGGAAGGCGGTCGGCACCTTTCCGCTGTTGATCCGGTGGACCAGCTGTTGCAGGGCGGTGCTGCGGCCGGAGCCGGGATGGCCGTACAGCAGCACATTGTGGCGGTAACGGCGGATCAGCACCTCCATGATATTGTCGGTGGTGGAGCGGAAGTCGATGCCGAGATGCGGCTGCTTCTGCTGCATCCGCAGGTTGAGATTGTATTCATCCGAAAACATCCGCTGGATGATCGTGTGCGCCGTGCCGTTCTCCTCCTCGATCTGGGCGTCGGGATCGACCATCTGCAGCCGGGCGAGGCTGAAGGGAAAGAGATTGTCCCAGGAAGCCAGCAGCACCTGCAGGAAATCGGGGATGGTCACGCCATCCTTCTGCTCCTGGATGAAGCTCAACACCTTGGTCAGTCCCGGCGACAGCTCCGCTTCCTCCGGCATCTCCGACGGCATGGTGCTGATGGTTTTGCTGAAGAACTCGACCAGGTTGCCGTGATGGGTTTCGTTCTGGATCAGCACCGCCAGCTGCGACGGCAGGGGATCGGATTGCAGCAGCACCACCAGCAGGTGGAGAAGATCTACATATTTCTGGTCGTTGGCGGCAGCCAGCTCACGCGCCTGTTCAAACAACTGCTGGAAGTCTTCGCTGAACTTGAATTCCATGGTCTCCTCTTCCGGTAGGTTATCTGCTCCTAGTGTTGTTAACATAGGGAGGTTTTTTTTGTTTATCGAGTGTTTAGAAATGGTAGGGTTAAGATGGAAGAAGAATCTCACGCGAAGCATGCATAGAACGCAAATTGATTTTTTATGGGGGATAGCTTCCTGCTGGAAACTTCGGTAAACGATCGAAAGCAAACGATCCCCTCATCCATTCATGGATTTCCCTAGCGTCCTTGGCGTCCTTTGCGCTCTTTGCGAGAAGTTTCTTCGGCTGAGGATCGACAATGAATAAAATACGCCCATTCGTATACGTAACCTGCCTGCTACTGCTCAGCTGCAGCGGCGGGGAACCGGAAACGCCGCCAACGCCGGCGCCGCCGCCCCTGGCGATCTCCGGCACGATGTCGCTCAGTGTGGAGGAATTCTCCTCGCGGCAGGCGGCCGACCCACTGACCCCGCCCCTGCGGATTGTCGAGGACTGGGCGCGGGAGGCGACACTGCTGGCCGAGGTTTACCGGCGGGGAATCGATCAGCGGCCGGAGGTGATCGAACGCAGGCGCCGGGCGGTGCGCCTGGTATTGCTGGCGGAGCTGGAGCGGGAACTGACCGGGGAAGTGGATCCTCCCGGTTCGCGGGCCGTCAAACGCTGGTGGGATCGCCAGTTCCATTCCTTCCGGGTAGGCGAGCCGATGATGCGGGCGGATCTGTACAGCCACAGCAACGGCGACACCCTCAGCCGCATACGCAAACTGCTGCAGGGTGAGGTCAGCGAGAACTGGATCCGCGACCACTTCCCGGTCGTGCGGATTCACGATACCGGATTCCTCTTTCGCGCCGAGCTGCGCCGCGAGCTGGCGGCGTTCCTCTTCGATTCCACCGCCACGATCTCCGGAGTCATTCCGATCGGCGAGCACTATTTCCTGCTTAAACGTACCGGGGAGCGGGATCCGGACCACCATTTCACGCTGACCGAGGTGGAGGATGAAATCGGCACTTATCTCCTGCAGCAGGAGCGGGAGCGGCGTCTCAGCACCTGGAGGGCGCAGCGGCTGCAGGAACTCGAGTTGGAGGTGGACACTCTCCGCGTGATCGCAGCCGCGGAATCGCTGCTGACCGGCGCCCCCCAGCCCCTCCCGGACGCCGTCGCAAGTCCATAGCGAGTGGCTGTCGGTGCGGGGTTCTGGTTCCGCCGCTTGACTAACCAGGGCGTTTTCGCTAAGTTGTTGTCCACGCAACCTGAGATATCATCTCAACTGTGTTCAGACACCATTAGTTCGCATTTCCGGGAGTGTAGTGAAGCTCACGCAAACCTCGGTCGCCATTCTGATGGGCGGTGACAGCCGTCGCTTCGGCAGTGATAAATCGCGCTGCCTGTTCGACGCGCAGCCGCTCTACCGCCGCCTGTACGACCGTTGGGCGCCGCACTTCGCAGATGTCGCCTGCATCGTCAGGACAACGGGCACCGTGACCGATCCCGATATTCCGGAACACTCCGATCTCATCCCCGGCCTGGGTCCGCTCGGCGGCATCCTCACTGCGCTCCACTACGCTGACCGCCCGTATTGCTTCGTCACCGCCGTCGACCTGCCTTTCCTGCCGGTCGAACTTCCCGGCCACCTGGCTGTGTACCTGACGGAAGCCGACATCGTGGTTCCGCAGAAGGAGGGGCGGCTGGAACCGCTGGCCGCTTTCTACAGCCGTGATTGTCTGCCGCCCATCCGCGCCGCGATCGAGCGGGGCGAGTCACGGGTGCGCTCTTTCTGGGAGGCGGTCAGGGTCAGAACGGTGATCGTTGAAGATGAGATTCCAGCCGGTATTGAGGATAACGCCTTCACGAACCTGAATTATCCTGAAGACTACCAGCGAGCACGGGAAGTCGCCTCCCGGACCGGCTAAACACGGTGGCGACGCTCCGCTCAACGCGCCCCGCGGTATAAACAGAACGGAACACGATGACAGAAGCAACTACGCATCCCGACGACCTGATCCAGGCGGAACTGGAAGCGATCACCGGCTTCAGCGACGCCCTGAGTGCGCTCTGGAACGAGTTCGAGACCCGGCAGCTGTTCACGGAGCCGTTGCCGTCCCTCGAGCGGGAGGCGGCTTCAGAGCTGCTGCACCAGGGCAAACCGCTCTGCCTCACCCTGCCGCCTCCGGATGCGGCCTGCTGCCGGGAGCTGTTGCTGGAACTGCTCATACTCTACGCCCGGCAGTTGCCGGACCGCGCCGACCCGATCTCGGGACTGACGGATCGCTTCCAGGGGGATGACGACCTCTGCCGGCGGTTCATCGCCGACATGCTGGCCAACGATGCGCGGGCGGTTTTCCAGTTCGCCCTCCAGAATCAGATCCCGGAGGACCTGATCACGCTGCTGGCGGTTCATTCCTCCCGACCCTGGCGCCGTCTCGCCGCCCGCTCGCTGCCGGAGGGACTCGATCTCAGCAGCTGGCGCCGCGGTAACTGCCCCGTCTGCGGACACCGGCCGGCGCTGGGGCACATCGACGACACGGAGGGCGGTCGCACGCTCTGGTGCCAGCACTGCGGCGGCACCTGGTCCTTCCCGCGGCTCCAGTGCTTCAGCTGCGGCACCGATGACCAGGAGCAGTTGTCGATTCTGCATCCGGAGAACTCGCAGCGCTACCGCTGCCAGACCTGCAGTCAGTGCCGGCGGTTCCTGAAGGAGGTGCGCATCGGGAAGCCGGTAGCGGAATTTCCGTTCGATCCGTTCTATCTCGCCACCGGTCTTCTGGATCACATGGCCTGGGAGGAGGGATATATTCAGGATTCCGTACTGCTGGTTCCTGAGGTAAGAGAATAGAACCGCGAATGAACGCTAATAAACGCGAATGGTTGAGTTTTCGGTATTGGAATTCGGTATCGAGATTCGTAAGTCGAGTATCGAATTCAATACTGTTCTCAAATCGACTCTCGGTTTCGAATCCCGATCTCGATTCCCAAGCTATTAGCGTCTATTCTAGTGCCTTTGGCACAAGGCGAACTAACATGTGGGCTTGTTCTGCCGTTGTTGGTTCGAAAGCGCGTTAATTAGCGGTTTGTTGTACTTTTTTTTGACTAACGATATGTCAGACAATTCATAACGTTGCGAACCGTAAGGAGTAATAATGACCGAGTATTCCGAAGAGAAGCTGCTGGAGCTGATCCAGGTGCAGACCTACCGCGAGAACGACCGGATCAAGTTCAAATGCCCTGACGCCTTGAAGCTGGCGGCAGAGCTGGGGATCGATCCACTCAAGATCGCCGCGGTCTGCAATCGACACGACATCCGGATCGCCGCCTGCCAGCTGGGTTGCTTTAAGTGATGACCGGCGGGGAAGCGGGAGAAAGCGACCTGCGGCCGCGCTTGAAGCTCTGGATTTCGCGCGGTACCCTCCAGGGCGCTTTCGGTGACGGCAAATGGCGGCTGCTGATGGCCATCCGGCGCGAGGGTTCTCTGCGGGGAGCCGCGCAGGCGCTCGGGATCAGTTACCGTAAGGCGTGGGGTGATCTGCGCAAAGCGGAGGAGAGTCTCGATTGCCACCTGGTGGAACGGCACCGGGGCGGGCGAACGGGCGGTAATATGGAATTGACGACAGCGGGGAGCAACTGGCTGCAGGCGTACGGGGATTTTCGTCGCGGCGTGGAAGCGGTCGTGGATCAACTATTCGAGGAGTGTTTTACCAATGCAAACCTGGATTTCAACTAGACGGAGCCTGCGGTTCGCCGGTATCTGGCTCGGTGCCCTGCTCCTGCTGACAACGGGTGGAAAAGGACAACCGGCGGGCGCCCCGGAAACGCTGCAGGGAGATCTTACCATCTTTCATGCCGGCAGTCTCTCCATCCCGATGCGTATGATGACGGATATTTTCGAGGCGGAGCATCCCCGGGTGAAGGTTTACCTGGAAGCCGCGGGCAGCCGCCTCTGCGCCCGCAAGATCTGTGAACTGGGACGCAAGTGTGATCTGTTCGCTTCCGCCGACTACACCGTTATCGACCAACTGCTGATACCGGAGTTCGCCACCTGGAATATCCCGCTGGTGACCAACGAGATGGTGCTGGCGTATCACAACGCGTCACGCTACAGCGACCAGATCAACTCCGACAACTGGTACCGGATCCTGCAGCGTGACGATGTCGTCTACGGCCGTTCCGATCCCGATTCCGATCCCTGTGGCTACCGTTCCGTCCTCGCCATCCAGCTGGCGGAGCAGTTCTACGAGCAACCGGGTTTGACCGCAACGCTGCTGGCCAAGGACCGGGAGGCGATCCGCCCCCGCGAAACCCACCTGCTGGCGCTGCTGGAGGTAGGACAGATTGATTACCTCTTCATCTACCGTTCTGTCGCCTGGCAGCACGGCCTCGAGATACTCTCCCTGCCGCCGGAGATCGACCTGGGCGCGCCGGAGCACGAAGCATTCTATGCGACCGCCTCGGTGGAGATTCTTGGCAGGAAACCCGGTACGACCATCACCAAGCGGGGTCAGGCGATGCTGTACGGGGTGACGATCCCCACCGATCCGCCCCACCCGGTGTTGGCGGAGGCCTTTCTGCACTTCCTGCTTGACCCGGAGGGGGGTCTGCGGATCCTGGCCGAACAGGGTCAGGCGAGTGCGGTACCCACTCCCACCACCACCTGGTCGCAGTTGCCGCCTCAGCTGCGGCGCTACGCCCTGCCGCCGGGAGGAAACCAGGATTGAAACCGTCGCGTCGCCTGAACCGGATGCAGCTTCTATTCAGCCTCCTGGGCGGAGCTGTGCTGCTCTTTATCCTGGCGCCGCTGCTGGCGGTCTTTCTGCGCAGTTCACCTGCGTTGATGTGGGAGACGGCGCGGGAGTCGGCGGTGCAGAGCAGCATCTGGCTGACGTTGACGGCATCGCTGGGCGCCACCCTGCTGTTCGCGCTGCCCGCGATCCCGTTCGCCTGGTTGCTGGCGCGACGTCGCTTCCCGCTGCGCCGGCTGGTCGCCGGCGTGATCGACCTGCCGATAATCATTCCCCACTCCGCCGCCGGTATCGCCCTGCTGGTGGTACTCTCGCGGGAAGGAGTGCTGGGGGCACTGGCGGAGAAGGTCGGCCTGCAACTGACCGGTTCGCCGCTCGGCATCATGCTGGCGATGGCTTTCGTCAGCCTTCCGTTCCTGATTCACGCAGCCCAGGACGGCTTCGCTGCCGTGCCGGAACGGCTGGAGAAGGTGGCATTGAACCTCGGCGCTTCGCCGCTGCGGGTATTCACGACGATTTCGCTGCCGCTGGCCCGCCGCTCGATCCTTTCCGGTTTGATCCTGATGTGGGCGCGCGGTATGAGTGAGTTCGGCGCCATCATCATCATCGCCTACCATCCCATGGTGACGCCGGTGATGATGTACGAGCGCCTCGGCAGCTTCGGTCTGAAGTACGCGTTGCCGGTGACGGCGGTATTTCTGCTGGTCAGCTTCGCATTGTTCATCCTGATGCGGGTAGTGGCGGGAGACAAAGATGTCGCTTAGCATCCGCAACCTGCATATCACCCTGGGCGACTGCCGCCTGCACGAGATCAACCTGCAGGTTGAGAGCGGCGAGTATTTCGTGTTGCTGGGTGAATCCGGCGCGGGCAAGTCAGTCCTGCTGGAGACGCTGGCGGGATTCACGCCCCCCGTGTCAGGCGAGATACTGCTGGAGGATGAGGAGATCACCCGCGCTCCCATCCAGGCGCGTCCGTTCGGGATCATCTACCAGGACTGCGGCCTGTTTCCGCACCTCAGCGTGAGACGTAACGTCCAGTGGGGATTGCGCAACCTGCATCTGGAGCGGGAGGAGCGCCGCAGGCGCGTGGCGGAAGCGGCGGCAGCCACCGGCATCGAGGAAATTCTGGAACGCTCGCCGACCACGCTGTCCGGAGGGGAAGCGCAGCGGGTGGCGCTGGCTCGCACCCTGGCGCGCCGTCCCCGCTTTCTGCTGTTGGACGAACCGCTCTCCTCCCTGGATCCCACCTCGCGCGCCAGTCTGCGGGCGCTGCTGCGGCGCCTTCACCGCGAGGGGGTCACGTTCCTGCATGTGACACATTCCTGGGAGGATGCAGTTTCGCTGGCGGACCGCATCGCGGTGCTGGAGAACGGCACCATCGTGCAGAGCGGCACGCCGCAGGCGGTATTCGCGCATCCCCGCACGGAGTTCGTCGCCCGCTTCAGCGGCCAGCGCAACATCTACCGCGGGGTGCTGCGCGCCAACGGCGACGACACGGCCGGCTTTGTGACCGGGCCGGTTGAGTTCACCCTGGTGACGGTCGCCACCGCCGGCCCGGGTCAGTTTCTGCTGGGCAGCGAGGAGGTGCTCCTTTCGCGCGAACGCCCCGCCACCAGCGCGCGCAACTGTTTCGCCGGCAGGGTGATCGATCTGGAAAGGGTGCCGTCCG
This sequence comes from uncultured Bacteroidia bacterium, assembly GCA_964517435.1. Classification (GTDB taxonomy): domain Bacteria; phylum CAIWAD01; class CAIWAD01; order BS150m-G50; family BS150m-G50; genus BS150m-G50. Next base: position 16,298 of record CAZFEC010000026.1, read on the forward strand.
GCTTTGAAGTGACGGTCGATATCGGGGTGCCGGTTTCGGCGCGTATCACGCGGGCTTCGGTCGAGGAGCTGCAACTCAAACCCGGCAGCGAAGTATGGATCAGTTTCAAGGCCAGAGCCGGAACTTTCATCGGAGATTAATGTGATACACTTGCCCAACCTGCTGCTGATCGGTGCGGCCAATCGCGACGCCGGCAAAACCACTTTCGCCTGCGGCGTGATCAATACATTGCGACAGGCCCTGCCCGCTACCGGCATCATCGGCGTCAAAGTCACCGCTATCCGCGAAGTTAACGGAGAATGTCCGCGCGGCGGCAGCGGCTGCGGCGTCTGCAGCACCCTCGAGGGTGACTACTGTATCACGGAAGAAACCTGCCTCGACTCCGCCAAGGACACCTCCCGGTTGTTGGCCGCCGGTGCCGAGCGGGTATTCTGGCTGCAGGTGCTGCACGAGCAGATGGCGGCCGGCCTGCTGGCGCTGCTGGAGCTGGTTCCGCCCGGCGCACCCCTCGTCTGCGAATCCAACAGTCTCAGTCGCGTAGTCAAACCGGGCCTGTTCCTGATGCTGGAGCGCCAGGGTGGCCTGCAGATCAAGGCCACGGCCCGGGAAGCGCTGCCGCGTGCCGACCGGCGGATCGCCTTCAACGGCCGCAGCTTCCAGATCGCTCCGGAACGGCTGCGTTTCGCGGAAGGAGTCTGGCGGCTGGAAACAGAGCGGCACCCGTTACAACCCCAACCGGATAAGCCGGTGGCCGTAAAAGCCGGTGAGGAGAGAGCATGATATCCTTTGCCGAAGCCTACCAGCAGGTGATGTCGATCCGCCGCACTACCGGCAGCGAGACGGTGTCACTCGCGGAAGCGGCCGGCCGGATTCTGGCCGCCGACGTCACCGCCGACCGCGACCTGCCCCCCTTCAACCGTTCCGCCATGGACGGCTTCGCCTGCCGGAAGGCGGACCTGGGGGGCGACCTGCGGATCACTGCCTCCGTCGCGGCGGGAGAAATGCCGTCGCATACAATCGCGCCCGGGGAGTGCACCCGCATCATGACCGGCGCACCGGTGCCGGCGGGAGCCGACATCGTCGTCCAGTTTGAACTGACGGACACGGTCGCGGAAAATGTGATACACTGCCGGGAGCTGCCACACCGCAGCAACATCGCCGCCGTCGGGGAAGACCTGCGGCAGGGTGATGTACTGCTGCCGCGCGGCACCCTCCTTGACCACCGGCATATCGGCACCCTCGCTTCCTGCGGCCGGGTGGAGCTGGAGGTGGCGAGGCGACCGCTGGCCGCCATCATCACCACCGGCGACGAACTGGTGGAGCCGGACCAGCAACCGGCACCGGCCCAGATCCGCAACAGTAACGCCAGTCAGCTGCAGGCCCAGCTCGCGGCGACGGGAACCGCTTCCCGTTATTACGGCATCATCCCGGATACGCCGGAGGCCATCGCCGGAACGTTGGAGCGCGGCCGGCGGGAATGCGACCTGCTGCTCTTCTCCGGCGGTGTTTCCATGGGCGATTTCGATCATGTCCCCGCCGTCCTCCGTGAGGGCGGTCTGGAGATCCTGTTCGAACAGGTACGGATCAAACCGGGCAAACCGACCACGGTGACCGTCGGCGAGGATATCGTCTGCTTCGGACTGCCGGGAAACCCGGTGGCGGTATTCATGGTGTTCGAGCGCCTGGTCAAGCCGTTCCTCTACCAGATGATGGGACACGACTACCGGGAACGGGTACTGTCGCTGCGCCTGGCCGACACCTACCAGCGCAAGCATGCCCTGCGGGAAGCCTGGATTCCGGTGCGCGTCGTCGAAAACGGGTATGCGGAGATTATCAAATACCACGGGTCCGGCCATTTTCACGCATTAACCGTCGCCGACGGCTACCTCACGGTACCGGCCGGCGTCGAATCCATACCGGGAGGTACAGAGGTCGATGTACGACTCTTTTAAGCGCCGCCTCAACTATCTGCGGATTTCGATCACCGACCGCTGCAACCTCAAATGCATCTACTGCTGCCCGGAGGGGCAGGTGCCGCTGCTGCCGGCTGGCGAAATCCTCAGTTTCGAGGAGATAACCGAGGTAGCCCGTGTCGCGGCGGAGCTGGGTGTGGACAAGATCAGACTGACGGGGGGCGAGCCGCTGTTGAGGCGCGACATCCTGCAGCTGGTGGCGATGCTGGCCGCGATCGAGGGGGTGCGGGATCTCAGTTTGACGACCAACGGCCTGTTGTTGCCGAAGCTCGCCCGGTCTTTGCGGGAGGGGGGGCTTAACCGCGTAAACATCAGCCTCGACACCGTCGACCCGGACGAGTACCGGCAACTGACGCGCGGCGGCGATCTGGCGTCGGCCGTAGCCGGTGTGCGGGCCGCCAGAGACGCCGGGCTGACACCGGTGAAATTGAATTGCGTGGTGGACCGCAGCTCCACCGAAATGACGGCGCAGGGAGTGGCGGACTTCGCCCGTGCTGAGGGGGTCGAGGTTCGTTTCATCCGGCGCATGAACATCGAACGGGGGGAGTTCTGGGTCGTGGAGGGCGGCAGCGGCGGCGACTGCGAGCGCTGCAACCGGCTGCGGCTGACCAGCAACGGCATCATTCATCCCTGCCTGTTCAGCGATATAGGATTCAATGTGCGGGAGCTGGGCACGCGGGAGGCGCTGCTGCAGGCGGCCGCCGTCAAACCGGCTTCCGGCCAGCAGGGCGCGGAGCATCTGTTCTCCAGGATTGGGGGGTAGGTTTAAAGAGACAAAGACCTCTCGCAAAGAGCGCAAAGAAAATAGAAGGCAGAAGATAGAATCGGAAGTCGGTATCGGTATCGGTATCGGTATCGACCTCGAAAGAGGAAGATATGTCAGAACTAACTCACATCGACAAAGAGGGTCGCCCGCGTATGGTGGATGTGACCGGCAAGGAGGTCGTGCACCGGGTCGCCGTCGCCAGCGGACGGATCCTTCTGCAACCGGAGACGATCGCACTGATCCAACGCGGCGAGGTCAAGAAGGGAAATGTCCTGATTACCGCGGAGATCGCCGGGATCCAGGCGGCCAAACGCACCAGCGAGCTGATCCCGCTCTGTCACCCGCTGCCGCTGACTCAGGTGCAGGTGGACGCGAAGCTGACGGACGACGGCGTCGCGATCACCAGCCGGGTCACCTGCATCGCCCGCACCGGCGTGGAAATGGAAGCGTTGACCGCCGTGCAGGTGGCGCTGTTGACGGTGTACGACATGTGCAAGGCGGTGGACAAGACGATGGTGATCGAAGAGGTGCGGTTGGTGGAGAAGAGAAAGCTGAAGATAGAAGACAGGGAGTAGTCAGTATCGGAACTCGGCCTCGGTATCGGAATCGAAGGATGTAATCAAGACCCGATACCGATATCGATTCCGATTTCCGATACGCTAATCCTGCCTCAAGGAGCATCAATGACCGGCAAAATCATTTCTGTCAATATCTCCCGTGAAAAGGGAACGTTAAAGGAACCGGTGGAGCGTATCACGATCGACGGGAGGGGCGTGGTGGAAGACGCCCATGCCGGCGACTGGCACCGCCAGGTCAGCCTGCTGTCGGAGGAGAGCATCACCCGTTTCGGAGAGCAGATGGAGCGGGAATGCGGGCCGGGCGAGTTCGCCGAGAACATCACCACGCGAGGGTTAGACCTGCTGCAGGCGGCGCCGCTGGACCGTTTCCGCATCGGCACTGTGGAGCTGGAGGTCACCCAGATCGGCAAGGAGTGCCACGGTGACGGCTGCGCTATTTTCCAGGCGGTGGGAAAGTGCGTGATGCCGAAGGAGGGCATCTTCTGCCGGGTACTGCAGGAGGGCGCGGTGACGCCGGGCGACACGATCGAATACCTGCCCCGCCCCCTGCGCATTGAAGTGCTGACGCTGAGCGACCGCGCCAGCAGCGGGGCCTACAGCGATCGCAGCGGACCGCGCCTGCAGGAGCAGCTCGAACAGCACTTCACCGGCACCCTCTGGCACCTCGCCGTCAACCGCACCGTGCTGCCGGACGACGCAACGAAGCTGCGGGAGCATCTGGCATCCGCGCGCCAGGAGGGAGTCGACTTTCTCTTCACCTGCGGCGGCACCGGCATCGGTCCGCGCGACATCACGCCGGATGTGGTGACGGAGGCCGCCGACCGGCTGATTCCCGGTATCATGGATTCGATCCGCCTCAAGTACGGCGGTAAAAACCTGCACGCCCTCATCAGCCGCAGCGTCGCCGCCCTGCTGGGCGATACCATCGTCTTCACACTGCCGGGCAGCGTCAAGGCGGTCGACGAGTACATGCGGGAGCTGTTGCCGCTGCTGGAACACCTGCTGCTCATGCGGCACCGCATCGACGCGCATTAGCGCCCCAGGCTAGAATCAAATCCCTACCATTCCACGCAGAACCAAAAAAAAGGTTCATCGTCGAATTGTGGGGTGATGACATAAACCTACGATTCAGTCCCCATTCAACTACTCAAGTCATTCCCAACCTAAACTCTACAAGTCATCCCCGTTTTTTTACGTCATCCCCGCGCAGGCGGGGATCCAGGATCCTCGACTATTGAATCATACAGGTCCAACTAGCTGTTCCTTGATTCCGACCTGTGCGGGAGCTGGGCTGTACGGAATGACATGATGGGAAAAGTCACTGCACAACCACCTTCCAAGCCTTACTTCTCTGGATTCCCGCCTTCGCGGGAATGACTTGGTGGGACGGGAATGACTTGGCAAAGGCGGGGCAGTCACACACCCCTAAATTCCACGCAGAACCAAAAAAAGGTTCATCGTCGAATTGTGGGGTGATGACATAAACCTACGATTCAGTCCCCATTCAACTACTCAAGTCATTCCCAACCTAAACTCTACAAGTCATCCCCGTTTTTTTACGTCATCCCCGCGCAGGCGGGGATCCAGGATCCTCGACTATTGAATCATACAGGTCCAACTAGCTGTTCCTTGATTCCGACCTGTGCGGGAGCTGGGCTGTACGGAATGACATGATGGGAAAAGTCACTGCACAACCACCTTCCAAGCCTTACTTCTCTGGATTCCCGCCTTCGCGGGAATGACTTGGTGGGACGGGAATGACTTGGCAAAGGCGGGGCAGTCACACACCCCTAAATTCCACGCAGAACCAAAAAAAAGCCCCCAGCCGTCGCCGGGGGCAAAATCATTTCGTTTCATGGATACTGCAAGCAGGCGCTTGCAGCCATTAGTAAATTTTCATTATCGGCAAACCCCTTAGGTTTGGCTAATATATGAACTCACAGCTAAGCTGTGATTCCGAATATCTTCATTACTTTTCAGCTAAAATTATACGAAAGCAATCGAATTGATCCAAGAAGTATTGTCGGTCTTCCAAGGTTTCCAAATTTGAAAAACTGCAAATACTTCTCAAAGGGCTTTGCTACTTGATCAGGACCATCTTCTTGCTGTCGCTGTAATCACCAGCCTGCATCGTGTAGAAGTAGATGCCGCTGGTCAGACCGCTACCGTCGAAGACCACGGAATGCTCGCCGGCGGGCAAATCGCTGTTGACCAGCGAAGCTACCTGCTGACCGGTGAGGCTGTAGACACTCAGGTTCACCAGGCAAGGCTCGGCGAGGCTGAAGTCAATCGTGGTGGTCGGGTTGAACGGGTTGGGATAATTGGCCGCCAGGTTCCAGCTGCTCGGCTGTACTTCAGTGGGGCACGGTATTTCAACAACATCGTCGAGGAAGCGCGGGCAGGCTTTGTAGGCGCCGTAGCCGTAATACATGATACCGGTTACATTATAGCAATGGCCCAGAATCACCGGATAAGGATTGCCATAATCAATGACGTCATCGACCATACCGTCACCGGTTCCGTCGTTGAATGTCCATTGATTATAACCGTCGAGTTCACCCGTGCACACTACATTTAAGTAGGTGCAGAGAACACCTTCGTACGGCTCGGTGAATCCTTCAGCCGCGGGGAGTACCAACGGCATCACTACGCAGCCTTCACCCAGAATGACGACATCCGTGGCAACAGCGTCGATCAGGATCTCGGTCCAGTCGTAGTACTCTTCCTTTTCACCGAAGACATGAACTTCCATACCGACAACGATACCGGTGTTGTCACCGTAGACCTGGATACCGCTCCAGGGGGCTTCTGCATCCTGAATAAAGAAGCCGCCGGCGCCGGCGCCGGTCAGGGCGGTCACGCAACCTATCACATCAACCGGCTCACCAACAGCAGCGTCCTGCTGCACGTAGGAGATCGTCATAACAGCCAGCGACAGAGAGGTGAAGGTCAGCAGGGCCAACATTGAGACTAACAGTTTCTTCATAACTCATCCTTTCGGTTTTGCTTGAGAGGTTTTTTAATCAATCATATAGTGATTCCGGAGCGGGTTGACACCTTGCGTGTCAGCCGTTTCCTGTTTGGTATCTCAATCAGTTGATCACCACCTGTGATCGCGATCAGCTATTTTACCGACCACGGGGCGCGACCTGAGGTCAGCTGAAAGTACACCCTCGGAGCCTTTACACAGCCAGTCCGGTGAATGCTCCTGTCACTGAGATAGATAATTGTATCACGCTAGTAAATGCGGCTTACAATGAAGCCAATTGCGGAAGGTCGGCGAGCAACCTCCCCTTTGGTTATCTTCAGTAGAGATTAATAGTATCAGTGCACATCCAAAATTAGCACTTGAAGTTCTCAAAGTCAAGTTGAAGCAGCGGAAATTGAAAGAAATTGAATAGCGATGAAGATTTTACTTCAACAACCGGCCCCCGTTGAGTCTTTCTTCTCCGTCACAGTTTCTACGGACAAACTGGATTCACTTAGTCAGCTTTGTTTTAGCGTTTCGCTTGGATCGCCTTAAGCTGCCAGCGGTCGCACCCCTTCACTCCTCGCCCCACTGTAATGAAATCCCGCCGGTTTGACACCAGAACTGGACAAATACCGCGCAGAACCAACCTAATCCCTTACTATTCCGTTGCTATTGAACCGGCACACCCTTTGCCAGAGGAATGGCATGCTGCCGGCGGCCAACACACCGGCAGCGAAGACATCCGGTTGTCCAACCGGGCGGGAGCGGCAACCGGCAGGTTCTGAAGACCGCCGCCAGGCTGGCGGTCTACACCTGAAAGCCCTGTGGTCATAGGATAGGAATTGCTGATGCCGAACACTTTCAAGAGCCATCCCCCTTAGCGAGCACGGGATGGACTGGTACTTATGCAGTTGGTCCCGCGCTGGCGGGACCATTCTTAAACCGATGAGGTAATGATGCGTACATGGCTGATCATTCTATGCTGCCTGCCGGCTCTGGTCGCCTCCCTGCGGGGAGAAGTGCTCATCAACGAGGTCCTGTTCGATCCGGAAGGAGTCGACACGGGCGAGGAGTGGGTAGAGCTGCTCAACAGCGGTACCGAGACGATCAACCTGCGGGACTACCTGCTGGACGCCGACGGTCCCAACTTCATGCTGCCCGACTACCTGCTGCCGCCGGGTGAGATCCTGACCGTACACACGAACTTCCAGGGCGATCCCTATGTGGAAGACGGACACATGTATCTCTTCAACCAGGATCACAATCTCGGTAACTCGCACGGTTTCGTCGGCCTCTGGCGTCCCAACGACTTCGGTCAGGTGGCGGAGTTCTTCGTTTCCTATGTGGCATACGGAGCGCCGGGACAGACCTGGGAAAGCCAGGCGGTCACCGCCGGCATCTGGTATGACGGAGAATTCGTGCCGGATGTCGCGGCCGGGCATTCAATTCACTGGGACGGCTGCGGCGTCGGCGCCGCTTTCTGGTACGATGATCCGGAGCCGGTGCCGGGACCTTCCGAAGTGATAACCGAGATTCCCGGGACGGATTCCGCTCCAGCGACGGCTCCCGGAAGTCTCCTGCTGCTGCCGAACTACCCGAATCCTTTTAACAGCAATACGCGGATCCGCTTTCAACTGGGGGAAAGGGCGCTGGTCAACCTGGCTCTGCTTAACCTGCTGGGCGAGACGGTCATGACGCCGCTGCGTTCGACTTCGCTGGCGCCTGGCGAGCACTGCGTGGAGGTGGATCTGAACGGATTTCCGAGCGGCACCTATTTCTGCCGTCTGTCGACCGCCAGGGAATCCCGGGTGCAGGCAATCAGCTATATCCAGTAGCCGTGCCGTCGCGATGCGACGGCATCGCGGGTAAAGTTCTTGATAGGCACGTGTATAATGCTTTTCATGGTACGGCGTCCCGAATTGCGGGACGCCGCCTTTTCTCCAGCTGTCGAACTGCTGTCTAAAACCTGGATGCCATGCGGAAGCTTCTGTCTGTCTTGCTGTTGATCTTATGTTGGCGAGCGCTTTTCGCCGGCGACACGCTCCGCTTTGAGCCGGAGCTGGTGCCGGGGCTGCATCAGATTTACCACATCCCCTGGTCTGACATCAAACACCCGCGTCTCGGCCTGGCGCTTTCCGGCGGCGGAGCGCGGGGTCTGGCGCATATCGGCGTTCTGCAGGTATTGGAAGAAGCCGGCATCGAGGTTGACGTTATCGCGGGCACCTCGATGGGAGCGCTGGTCGGAGGCATGTACGCCAGCGGTTTCACTCCAACCGACATCCAGACACAGCTGACTCAGCTCAACTGGCAGGAGTTCTACTTCGATACCGCCGAGAGGCGGTGGATGTTTCCCGGCGTGCGGGAAAGCGCGTCCGGACACCTGTTCCAACTGCGCTTCCGCAATTTCATTCCCTACATACCCACCGCCGTCTCCAGCGGACAGCGCTTCCTGGCTTCATTGCTGGATTTGACGAAACGGGGGATCTACCAGAACTACAAATCCTGGGACCTGCTGCGGGTTTCCTTTCGCTGCGTTACGACCGATCTGGTCACCGGGCAACGGGTGGTGTTCGACCGGGGCGATATGAGCGAAGCCATCCGCGCCAGCATGTCCATACCGCTGCTGCTCTCCCCGGTCGTCTGGGATACGTTGCTGTTGGTGGATGGCGGGCTGGTGGAAAACATACCGGTGGAGACCGCGCGGGAGGCGGGAGCCGACTACGTGATCGCTGTCGATGTCGCCGCCGGGATGCGGAATGCCTCCGAACTTCGGCATCCCTGGGAGATCGTCGACCAGATTTCGAATTTCACCATTGACCCGCGTAATCGGGAACTCCTGGAGCAGGCCGATCTGGTGATCACACCGGCGACCGAGGAGTGGGGTTCGAGTGACTTCACCCGGATGGAGGAGATCGTGGCGGAAGGGCGCCGGGCGACGGAGGCGGTCCTGGGGCATTTGCAGCGGGACCTGCTGCGACTGGCGGCGTCGGAGTCCGATCCCACGTACGCGGTCGACACTCTGCTCTACACCGGGGTGCAGGCGATAACGCCGCCGTTGCTGCCACAGGGTATCCGCGAGATCTCGCGCCAGGAGATCATGGCGCTGCTGAATATCATCCATCAAACCGGCTACTACTTTCGGGAGGAGGCACTGCTCTACCGCAACGCGCAGGGCCGTGCGATCCTCGAATTCCACCTGCAGGAGAACCAACAGATAACCGGGTTGAGTCTGCACGGCGTAGGGAGCGCCGACTCGCTCCGGGCACTGCAGGCTTTCGAACCGCTGCTCGGTCGACCGGCCAACTTCAGCCAGGGTCTGGGGCTGCTCAACGATTTCATCGCCGGACTCCGGCAGGAGGGCTACAGCCTGGCCGCGGTCGACAGCATTCATTTCCAGGACGGCATTACCAGCATCTGGGTGGACCGCGGACAGATCGAGAGTGTAGAGGTCACCGGCAACCACCGCACCAGCGACTATTCGATCCTGCGCGATTTCAAGATCAAGCCGGGCGATTACTTCAACCTCTACCGGGCGCAGAGTTCCATCGCCAACATCTACGGCAGCGATCTCTATCGCAGCGCCTATTACCGCGTCAAGCAGCAGGCGGATCGGAAGCAGCTGGAAGTCATCGTGCAGGAGCGACCCTTTCCGCTGCTGCAGGTAGGGTTGGGTTATGACGATCGCGAGTTCGAACGGATGTTCTTCCGCCTGCGTCACGAAAACAGCGGCGGCCTCGGCATCCGGCTTCTGCTCTACTGGCGCTTCGCCTCGGCTCGGGAGACGCAGCGGTTACGGCTCGAGCAGGACCGCCTCTTCCACACCACGCTGACCTGGCGGGTGGAGGCGGAAAACAGCTACCAACGGTACTCGCTGTGGGAAGGGAACGACGAACTGGGTCGCGCATCCTACCGGGCGCTCGATTTCAGTGCCAGGGTGGGACAGCAGATAAAACGCCTCGGAACGATTTCCGTCGGTATCCGTCTGACCGACGGCGAGTACCGCTGGAACGGAGAATCCCGTTATTACGACCTGCGGCGCATCATGCTCTCCTCGCTGGTGGATACGCGCAACCGCATCCCCTGGCCGGAGACCGGCGAGTACCACCTGGTGGAGTTCGAGACCTCTTCCTCGCTGCTGAATCCGTCGGAATCCTTCAACCGCTGGCGCATGCTGTTCGATTCCTACCGGCGCCTCTATCGACATCACATCTTTCACAGCACCATCCACCTGGCGGGAGCCGACGAGACGACGCCGGAACCCTACTGGTGGCACGAGGGTTACGAGACCGGGCTTTGGGCGCTGCATACCCGCCAGTTGACCGGCCGGCTCTCGGCGCGGCTGGGTTTGCAGTACTACTGGATCGCGATCGACAGCGAGTCGCACCGGTTGCTGCTGATGACGGAGGTGACCGGAGTGGGGCTGTGGCGTTCCAATTCCAGCAACTTCAACCTGCGGGACGATCCGCACCCGCAGTTTGCCGCCGGTCTGATTCTGGACACAATGCTCGGACCGATGGAGATGATCTATGCCGTCGCGCCGGCTTACCGGGAACACGCCCGCCAGCAGCGACTGACTTTCAACTTCGGATTCCGCTTCTAACGAACGGGTCGTGCCGCCGACCGCAGCGAACGGCTCTCACGTGTTACCCGCCTGCGCAGCTTTACTCTTAAACGCCTCCTGCGTAATCTATTGGCATCGGGGGGATCTCACTCAATCCGCGGGAGCACCGCAGGAGGAATTCTGGACCACGAACTGCTCATCGGCGAGCTTAAGCTCAAAAACGCCGTCTTGCTGGCGCCGATGGAGGGGTATAGCGATATCGCCTTCCGGCTCATCTGCCGTTCGCTCGGGGCCGATCTGGTCTACACAGAATTCGTCAGTTCCGAGGGCTTGCGCCGCGAGGTCAGCCGTTCCTCCCGTAAGATCTCCTTCAGCCGGGAGGAGCGCCCGATCGGTATTCAAATCTTCGGCAACAATCCGCAGGCGATGGGAGAAGCGGCCCGCATCGCCACCCGGCTGCGCCCGGAGCTGCTCGATCTCAATTTCGGGTGTCCGGTCCGCAAAGTCGCGGGCAAGGGTTCCGGCGCCGCCCTGATGAAAACGCCCGAACTGCTGCTGGCGATCGCGGAGAATGTGATACAGAACACGGAGCTGCCGGTTACGGCCAAACTGCGCCTGGGTTGGAACGAGGATTCCATCAACATCCTGGAGCTAGCGCCGGAACTGGAGCGGCTGGGAATGGCGGCGATCACGCTCCACGCGCGGACGCGGGCGCAGAAGTACGGTGGACGAGCCCGCTGGGAGTGGATCCGCCGACTGAAGGAGATCGTGCAGATTCCGGTGATCGGTAACGGCGACATCGTCTGTCCGGAAGACGCACGGCGCATGTTCGAGGAAACCGGGTGTGACGCAGTGATGATCGGACGCGGCGCCGTCAGCAATCCCTGGATCTTTCGTGATACAAAGGCGCACCTGGACGGAGCGGAGGTGTCACCGCCGCCAACGCTGTCGCAACGCCTGGAACTGCTCCGGCGTCATTTCGAACTCGCGTTGACGCACAAGGGAATCGACCGCGGCGTACGTGAAATGCGCAAGCTTTATAGCAGCTATCTCCGCGGCTATCCGCACGTCAAGCAGGCGCGCTACCAGTTGGTGCGCATGGATGATCCGGCGCAGATCAGGGATTACCTGGGACAAATCGAACGGGAGGGACTCACGGCTGATGTCGACCGTCGGGAATAAAAACAGATCCGGCGCGCCGCGGCTCTGCCTGACCTGCGGCGATCCGGCGGGAATCGGGCCGGAACTGGTGGCGGTGGCGCTGACCCCGCTGCTCGAGCGCGGCTGGCAACCGCTGGTGATTATGCCGTCGCGGTTGCTGGAACGCACGCGGGAGTTGATCGGTGTCGACGTCCCTTATCGAGTAGCACCTCCCGCGGAAGCGGTGCCACCGGAGCGGGTTCACCTCTGGTTCCCCGGCGACGAGACAGGCGAGATGCCGCCTGGAGCAGTCTCCCGGGAAGGAGGCTGCATTTCCCTGCTGGCGCTGGAGACCGCGGTCGAGGTGGTCAAAGCCCATCCCGGTATTCCCCTGGTCACGGCGCCGGTCAACAAGCAATCGCTCGCGCTGGCCGGATTCTCCTTCCCCGGCCAGACCGAATTCCTGGGTGCGCGCGACGGGGTCAGCGCCCCGTGCATGATCATGTATCACGAACAGATCAGCACCGCGCTGGCCACGATCCATCTGCCGCTGAAGGACGTCAGCGCAGCGCTCTCTGTTGAACTGCTGGTGGAGACGATTCGCGATTACCACGCTTTTCTCAGCCGCCTGGGGCGCTCCGACACCATCCGGGTGCTGGCCCTCAACCCGCACGCTTCCGACGGGGGTCTGTTCGGCGACGAGGAGGAGCGTATCATCAAGCCGGCTCTGGCGGAGGCGGCACAGGCGGGAGTGCTGGTGGAGGGACCGCTCGCACCCGACTCCGCTTTCGGTCGTCCCGGCTGCTATGTCGTGATGTATCACGATCAGGGGATGGTCCCGTTCAAGCTACTTGCGGGCTGGGAAGGTGTTAACGTCACCTGGGGGCTGTCCTTCGTGCGCACCTCGCCCGACCACGGCACCGCTTTCCCGATCGCCTGGCGCGGGGAAGCCGATCCCTCCAGCATGCACGCCGCGGTTGAGCTGGCCGTGAGGTTGGCGCTATGATCTACGACCAGCTGGCGGAGATCTATGACGAACTGATGTCGCACGTCCCCTACGCCGAGTGGTCGGAGTACATCCAGCGGGTGGTGTTGCACTGCGATGGATCACAACAGAGCTGCCTGGAGGCAGCCTGCGGTACGGGCGCCTTTCTGGCGCATTTCGCCGCCGGCTGCGACGAGGCGGCCGGCTTCGACCTCAGTCCCCGGATGCTCGCTGTGGCGCGCCAGCGCTTTCGGCACAGCGATCTGCCGGTAAAGCTTGAGGTTGCCGATCTGCGGGAGTGGCGGGGCCGGCAGAACTACGATCTGGCGCTATGCCTTTACGACAGCATCAATTACATGCTGTCGAGTTCCGATCTGAAGCGAGCACTGGCCAGCCTCGCATCGGCGCTGCGGGAAGAAGGCCTGCTGATTTTCGACATCTCCACCATCCACAACGCTCGTCACAATTTCCACGGTCTCGAAGAGGAGGAGACCATCGGGGAAATTACTTACAGCCGCCGCGCCAGATGGAGCGACCGGGAGCGCATCCTGTATAATGACTTCCTCCTGCAACCGGCCGACGGCGGTGGGACTGTCCGGGAGCGGCATCTCCAGCGACTATACACTATCGACGAGGTAACCGCGGCGATCAAAGCCTGTGAACTGGAACCACTGGCGGTACTGGACGGCTTCACCTTCCGCAACGCCGACAAACAGTCGTGCCGTATCCATTTCGTCGCCCGGAGGAACCGCTGATGGCTACGCCCCTGTTCGAACTGCAGCAGTTCCGGCTGCGTTACGCCAACGGTTTCAGCCTGGAACCGGTAACGCTCGAGTTGAGCCGGGGCACGCTCTGCCTGATCGGCGGGCCGTCAGGCGCGGGTAAAACCACCCTGCTCAAGTTGATGACGGCGGAACTGGCTCCGGCCGGGGGGAAGCGCCTCTTCCTGGCGCAGGATATCACCGCGCCCACGCCGCGACTGCTCTCCTGGTATCGCCGCCGCATCGGCATCGTCCGTCAGGAACACTCCCTGCTGCAGGACCGCAGCGTGTTGCAAAACCTGCTCTTCCGGTTCGCCGTGCTGGGAATCACGGTGCAGCAACACCGGGAGAAACCACACCGTCTCCTGGGCCGCTTCCACCTGCAGCATCGTACACACGCGCTGCCGCAGCAGCTGTCCGCCGGTGAGCGGCGCCGGGCGGAGCTGGCCTGCGCCATGGTCGGCAATCCGCACATCGTTTTCGCCGACGAGCCGCTGGCGAATCTCGACCTGGCCAACAAACGCAACCTGGTCGAGCTGCTGCTGGAGCTGCTGGATCTCGGCACCACGGTGGTGATGGCCACTCACGACGCCTGGGCGTTGGAGCTGCCGGCGGCGCATAGACTGCTGCTCCAGCGGGGAGGTTTGCAGTGATCTTCGTCATTCACGAAACCTGGCGGGTACTGTCCAACATGCGGGGCAAGCTGCTGCTGACGATACTGCTGCTGACCGCCTCCGGCATCCTGACCGGCCTGCTCTACACGCTCTACTACAACACCTCCGTGATACATCACTCCTTCCAGCGACAGTTGCGGGGGGAGATCTTCCTGCAGGACGATTGCAGTGAGGAGCAGCGGACGCGGCTCGAGGCGCAACTCGAACGTGATACACTGGTTCAGATCGATCACTTCCGCTCGCGGGAAGAGGCGCGCGCGCTTTTCGCCGCCGAGTTCGGGGAGGAGATCTTCGAGGTGCTGGAGGAGAACCCGCTGCCGGCTTCCTTCCTGGTTCACTTCCGGCACAGCGTTACCGAGGGGAACCGCCTGCAAACCTTTGAATCCACCTACGACGCCCTGCCGGGCGTGCTTTCCGTCCGTGTTCCTTCCCGCATGCTGCAACTGCTGCACGAGCGGGTCACTTTCCTGCTGCAGTCGGCCACGGTGCTGCTGGCGGTGCTGCTGACCGGCACCGTTCTGCTGGTGATCTACAGCACCCGGCAGGCTGTATCACACTACTGGCCCGAGATCGACACCATGCTGCTGATGGGCGCCGGGCCCGGCAAAATCCGGCTGCCCTTCCTGACCGGGAGCCTGTTCTACTCGCTGCTGGCGGGCGGGATCGGTCACCTGCTCCTGCTGCTGGCAGTCAGCCTGATCCGCGGTCTCGGGTACCACGTTACGACCGGCGGCGCGATCTGGCTGGAGCTGGCGCTGCTGCTCGGCGCCGGTTTCGGCGGAACGCTGCTGGCGCTGAACGCGGGGCTGAGGCACGGGAAGAGATAATTCTCCCTACATCTCTACAATATCCGTTGCGACACGCTCCACGAAGTGACGGTCATGCTCGATGAACAGCAGAGTCGGCTCGAAGGTCAAGATTACCTGTTCGATCTGTTCGCGTGACATGATGTCAACGTAGTTGAGCGGCTCGTCCCACAGCAGTAGATGCGCTGGATGCATGAAGGAGCGACAGAGGTCAACCTTCTTCAATTCACCCTGACTGAAGGTCTCCAGGGGGTGTTCGCAGACTTCGCCCTCCGCGCCCAATACGGCTAAGATCTGGCGGAAGCGGGTTTCATCGTACCGCGCCTCCCGCAGGTGATCGCGTAGATGGCCGCTCTGCCAGAAGGGACTCTGGTAGGCGCGCAATACTGACAAATAAGCGGGCAGCCGGATGCTCCCGGCGGCTGGAGTAACCTCACCGCTGATCGCGTTGAAGAGAGTGGTCTTACCGGCGCCGTTCGGCCCCAAAAGCGCTACCCGTTGACCGCGGTTGACCGTAAGGGAAAATCCGCTCAGAACCGTCTTGTCGCCGTAGCGCACGGTGAGATCCTGGACAGAGAGCAGCTGCTCCGGTGAACGGCCCGCCGACTGCATACGCAGGTCGCGCTGTTTCTCCACATTCTGCAGCAGTGTCTCCTTCTCCTCGATATCATTCTGGATACGATGCTCGATCGACAGCGCCCGTTTCATCAGTTTAGCGGATTTGTGACCGACATAGCCCTTGTCACCGGCACCGATCTTCTCCTTCTCCTTGCGGCCGGACCAGACCCGCCGCTTGCGGGCGGCGACTTTCAGCTTCCGGATCTCGCGTTTCAGCTTCTCGTCGCGGTGGCTTTCCGCTTCCTGCTCCCGGTCGTATTGTTGCTTCCAGGTCGAATAGTTACCCGGCATCAGGCGCACCTTGCCGAGCTCGATCGCGATGACATGGTCGGTACAGCGGTCGAGCAGATTGCGGTCGTGTGATACAAGAATGAAGCCCGGTTTGGCGGCCAGGTACTCACCCAGCTGCTCCCGCCCCCGCATATCCAGGTGGTCGGTCGGTTCGTCCAGCAGCAGGAACCGCTCCTCCTTGAGAAAGAGCGCCGCGATCAGGGCGCGCGTCTGCTCCCCGCCGCTCAATTGCGCGAAAGGTTGTGTCAGCAGCTCCTCCGTCATGCCGATCGCGACGATCTCGCGTTGGATCAGGGAGTCGATCTCCCAGCCCCGCTGCTGCTCGAAACGCTCGACCAGTGAGGCGTGGCGCGCGAGGTTGTCCGGGTCCGGTTGCTCGAGCAGCGCCTGCATCTCCCGCTCCCATTCACGATACGGTGCGATGCTGTCCTTGATGACGGTAAAGGCGTCAGTCTGTGGATCGACCGGCGTGCAGGGAAAGGCGGCGGCAGGCAGCGGCAGCTCCATCCGGCCCCGGGTCGGTTCCAGCTCGCCGCGGATCAGGTTGAGCAGAGTTGTCTTCCCTCGCCCGTTGCGCCCGATGAGGGCCGTCTTCCAGGCCGTGTCGATCTGCAGCGAGAGATCCTCGAAGATTTCGATATAGGGATCGCTGTAGCTGAAGGATAGGTTTTGTATTTGAATGGCAGGCATGGTTCGTCTCAGGTTTGGTGATATGTAACGGATTGGATGCGGGGGCAGGTTCATGCATGGGCGGGTCACAGACCCGCCCCTACGTTCCGACTCCACGACGTTTTATCGTTCTTAAGCCGCTACATGATCATTCCGTCACCTCGAGTTAAGACGAATCATATGAAATGTGATACATCAGTATAATGTATCACGGGGTAAGATGCGACTAGAGAAATGAAGGCTCAATTAGCTAACTACTTTTGTCGGATTAATCGATTCCCGATGCCGATCCCGAGACTGATACCCGATGCAGATCATCCCTCATTCCACCACCGTGACGAGATAGAAACGCTTTTCCCATTGTGACACATCACCCAGCGGCAGGCTGGTAGCGGTCGTGGTTGCCAGCAGGTTGTCGAAGGGACCGTACGGCTCCCCGCTCCAGTAGACATTGAAGGTGGCGGTGACGTCGTAGCTCCAGACCAGCAGCCCTTCGCTGCCGGACAACTCGATCCTCAGGTCATCCACCGGCTGCGGGCCATAGTTGAACCGTTCGAAGTAGACATCGTGATCGTCGGGGAAGCTGACCGCGTGCGCCCAGACCAGATAGATGCCGTGCCCCTCGGTGAAGAAGTGCGGCTGGGTGTTATTGGTGCCGTCCCACGTGATCTGTTCCTCCGGTTCCCAGTTAACGCCGTCCTCGGAGCGGCAGCGCCAGAGGTTGTAGGCGGGATAGGTGTGCTTGGCGTAATACACCAGGTAGGCGCCGTCGATCATCTCGCCCGCAAAGGGATCGTGAGAGTTCAGGTTCGTGGTCAGGCGCACCTCGCCGGTCCAGGCGGTGAGGTTGAGCGACTGCTTGACGAAGACGTCGTAATCGTACTGCCCACCGGTGCCCCGGTGGTAGGAGCAGAGATAGGTTCCGTCCGTATGTTTCATGATGCGCGCCCGGTAACCGGAGCCGTTGACCTGTCGCCGGTCGGTATCCCAGCTGCCGCCGGCGGGGCAGTGTGCCACGTACACCCCGTCCCCGGAGACGATGTAGCTCATGGTGACGGCGCCATCCGGTTCCAGCTCGACCGTCGGATCGTAATACTGGACCATGTCGGGCCAGCCCAGGTTGACTATCCCCTCCTGCACCCAGATGAGCCCGTCCAGCGAAGCGGCGCTGTAGATGCGGTAGAGGCCGCTTTCATTGGAGGCGTACCAGACCCGCAGCGAGGCGTCGGCGTACTGGACATAGCTGAGGGTCGCCTGGTCGCCCGGGGCGGTGACGATGCAGTGCGGCGTGGTCCAGCTGGCGCCGTCATCGCTGGAGAAGGTGGCCCAGAGATCACCGGAAACCCAGTCCGGATTGCGGTCGAAGATGATCAGCAGACGGCCGTCCTGCAGCCGCTCCAGCCAGGATTCGTAATCGTTGGTGGGGCCGCCGACCACGACCGTCGGGGTAGCCATTACCCGGGTTGTCAGCAGCAACAGTGTGCCGAACAGCAGCGTCGACTGTAATGGGCGTTTCATTTTACACTCCCTTGTGTGATACAAATCATGCATTCGATGAACGTTCCCGTGATCGGCCCCCGGGGCTGCGACGTTTCTCACACCCGGGGCTGGCGCCCCGGGCTGTAACGTCCCCATACCCGGGGCTAGCGCCCCGGGCTGTAACGTCCCCATACCCGGGGCTAGCGCCCCGGGCTAGAATAAAGCCGCCCCTACGGGGCTTAATGGATGTGATGATAAAGGTCGTATAGGCAGTCATCGGTCAATCCGGCAACAACGCCGTCACCTTGTAAAAACGCAGCGGGTCGGTTTGCGGTGCCATCCACCAGAAGGCGCGCCCCTTCAGGTTGCAGTTCAACGATTGCGAGTGGG
>CAZFEC010000026.1:35059-42107 GCA_964517435.1 uncultured Bacteroidia bacterium
GCCATCCACCAGAAGGCGCGCCCCTTCAGGTTGCAGTTCAACGATTGCGAGTGGGCGCAGCTGCAGTATTCGCACAGCTCACTCCCCGGGTGGAGCGCGCACCATTCCTGCGCCCAGTTGCCGCCGCTGTAGTCGCAGTTGTCGTTCGCGTAGAGATCCAGGAAGTAGCTGCCGTCGGGGTCGTAACTCTCGATGTCGGCGAAGTCGAACAGCACACAGTCATGATTGATGCAGTGCTGCCGGATCTGTTCGTTGCGCTGGTGGAGGTTGCCCTCTTCGCCGGTACCATTCAGGTGCCCTGTCATATAGACGAAAGTAACGCCGGGATAGTCCGCCTCGAGGCCGCTCATCAGGTCGAGATAGAGCTGGATGTTTTCCGGGGTGGTGTCGGCCTGTCCGCACCAGGACCACATGACAAGGTTGCGGCTGGTGTAGCGGGGATCCTCCAGCATGGCGCGGGTCGCGACCTCCCACTGGGTGCGGTTGGGATTGCCCAGGTCGCTGGCCCCTTCCGGCTCGCCGTCCCAGAAGGAGAGGACGCCGAGGGGCGCCTGCGGATTGCCGCCGCCATATTTATAGTAGTAATAGTCGTCGCAGTAACCCCAGAGGCAATCGATACAGCCGGCGTCGCCGCATCCGCTGCAGGAGCAGCCCTCGAATTCGTTCAGGTTGGACATGCCGGAGACCACCTGGCTGCCGTGAGAGGTGTGGCCGTAAGAGGCGAAGAGCGTCGTCTTGGCGGCTTCGATGTATTCCACCGGTACCAGGCTGATGTCGGTACAGGTGTGGTCGATGATCAAGCCCTGCGCCGGCGCCGTGGCGGCGTGGATCAAGAGACATAAGGTGATAGTGGTGAATCGCAACATAACTCCCTCGTCTTCAGTCTTATGGATAGTATGATACTCGGTTTTACGACATCACACCGGCGGGCAAACCCGGCGTGTCGATCGCAGGCGTATGTTTCGTTGGAAGCACAAAATACGGAATTCTGCGGTCTTATGCTTGGTGAAGGTAATACCTACTTTTCTTTTAGCTCAAAAGAAAAGTAGCAAAAGAAAGGAGCTTCGGCGCCCGACAAGGCACGGGAGGCGTTAAGCGTAAGCTCGATCACGCTCCAGCTCCGCAGCATGTAAAGCCCATCGCACACTATCGAAATCAAACGTTATCCATGGGCGATGGGCTGACTAACTGCACCGGCCGCGCTAGAATTCACTGAAGTCACGACAGACAATCGTCTTATTGAGGATTGTCTGTCGGCGCGGCCGCTAAAGGAGCTATCGCGCAATCGACCTTACGGACGCCAAACCTTGCCTTGATGGCGCCAAAACTTCAAGAATACTTGGTTTTTACTCTATCAACTAGTTGGAAACCGAGAGGAACCAAAACCCTAGGCAAATCGTCACAGATTGATATTTTGACAGCAATAGGAGAGTAAACAGACCTTGTGAGGAGTTCTCATGTCTTTTCGTTATCTGCTTCTAGCGTTGATCATGTCGACGGCTCTGCTGGGCGCCTGCAGCAAAGCCAAAAACAGTCAGCAGAGTACCGATATCCCCATCAGGCAGGGACACGCGCCTGAGGATGTCGCCGCGGCCGCCGCCACCCTGGCCCAGGACAACACCGCCTTTGCCTGCGAGCTGTACCGCCGGCTGCGCCCCGGGAACGACAATCTGTTCCTTTCCCCCTGGAGTATCTCCAATGCATTCGCCATGGCTTATGCCGGTGCCGAGGGGCAGACCGCCGCGCAGATGGCCTCCGCGCTCAACTTCACCCTGACGGAACAGCTGCTGCATCCCGCTTTCGCCGAGCTGGACGCCAAACTGACGGCGGCACAGGCGGGGGAGGGTGTGCGGCTGGATGTCGCCAATTCGCTCTGGCCGCAGGCGGACTACCCGCTGCTGGAGGATTACCTGGCGCTGTTGAAGGAGTACTACGGTGTTTCCGTGACGCAGGTGGATTACCGCGAAGCGCGCGAGGAGGCGCGAGCGCTGATCAACGCCTGGGTGGAAGCTAAAACCGAGGACAAGATCCGCAACCTGATCCAACCGGGTGTGCTCACCGCCCTGACCCGCCTGGTGCTGGTCAACGCCATCTACTTCAAGGGCAGCTGGGAAAGCCCCTTTGACGGCAAGGATACGCAGCTGGCGAACTTCACCGTCGCACCGGGCCGGCCGGTCAAGACGCCGATGATGAACCAGACCGGCGATTTCAAATACGCCGATCTCGATTCCCTCGAGATCCTGCAGCTGCCCTACCAGGGCGGCCAGCTGGCGCTGACCATTCTGCTGCCGGAAGCTATCGACGGCCTGACCTGGCTGGAGGGGCAGCTGTCGGCGGACCATCTCACCGCCTGGCAGGAGCAGCTGGTCCGGCAGAAGATCAAGATCCAGGTGCCGCAGTTCAAGCTCACCTCTTCTTTCCGGCTGGATCAGAGCCTGCGGGCGATGGGAATGGAGGACGCCTTCGACGCGAGCGCGGCCGATTTCGCCGGGATGGACGGCAAGCCGAACTGGCTCTTCATCGGCGCCGCGGTGCACAAGGCATTCGTGGAGGTGAATGAGACCGGCACAGAGGCTGCCGCCGCGACCGGCCTGGTGATGGGGCTGACCAGCGTGCCGCAGCACCCGATCTTCCGCGCCAATCATCCGTTCGTCTTCCTCATCCAGGAGATCGAGAGTGGCAACCTGCTCTTCCTCGGGCGGTTGGTGGATCCGACTAAGGAAGGGGAATAGGTTCACATTTCGCTGCCGGGAAGTGCGTTTCCACGAGCAGGGTGTGGATGGCAAGTCGGCTACTAAGATTTTTCTAACTTAGAAAAGTCTTAGTTAGCTGGAGCTTAGTAGATGGTGACCGGCGGTCGACCTCGTCGTTAGATTACTTACTTCAATTGGCTCTGATCAGGGCTACCTCCACTAACAGACAACAACTCTCGTCAGCAAATCTGGCCCAGGATTTGCATAACCGGTTTATGTGTCTTTCTTTGTGAGACGTCGAAATTTCAGTCATCCCGGGAGAAGCAAATCATCCAAAGAATCGCGAGTACTCGTAGTTGAGAAGAGCATACCTCCTCATTAACGCCATCAGCTTTTGTCTGCTGCTGGCCAGCATCATTACGGCGGTCATTAACTGGTCCAAGACCGAAGACATCGAGATCTTCCCACCCAGCTGCTATCCCTACCGCTTTCATGTTGAGTTTGACTTCGATATCTCTCGTCTTGATGAACACAATGATTACCTGTTCGCCCTGATTCCAACAGGCGTGGATTATGACACCCTGGAGGTCTTAATAGACAACGACCCGGAGACTTTTTCTTATATCAATTTCCGCAAGTACCCTCAGGGTAGTGGCCTTGGGCAGAGAAATCTGGTCGATCCTACCGCGACTCTACATCCGCCGTGGTTGATCCAGCGTCCTTCCGGTTATCCAGATTTCCTGGTACCGATTACGTACGAAGAGAAGAATCCTCGGTTCTGGTATTTCAAGAACCGGGAAGTTTCTCCTTTAACTGACATGTCAGCCGAAACTTTCGAAAAGGGTGACAAAGCGGACCAGGAAGTGAAAGGCCCTCGACCGGTTTTAGATAAGAGTCACCGGCGCATCATTGAATCTGGGTGCCTAACGGATGCTCTTGTCCGCCAGGACCTGGCGGTTCTCCAGGCAAGTGATTTTGATCCAAGGATAGCGGGATTCGAGATTATTGTACAGACCACCCAGCTGACAAAAAACTTCAGGGAAATTACCTCCCAGATCCGGTGCTATAATCTGGACAGCTGGCAGGAACTCTGGCGCTTCGACGTCCCCTCCGGTGTTCAGCTTTGCCTGGAGCTGCGGAATGAACAGAGCAAATTGTACGGCTTTATGTTTCTCCTCCGCGGTGATTATCACACCAACCGGGCTAACGGCATGGTGGACACTACCAGTCATCTTTTCCAGCTCGATCTTGACGGCCAACTGCTCTCGTCGCCGCTGGTACTGGGGTCTGAGGGCATTGCCTGGCATATCGAGAACAGTTATCCGCTGCCCGGTGGGGAGCAGCGCTTCCTGATGGTGGGGCATGATTCCAACCGTAAACACAGCTTCCTGGAAATCCGTGATTCCAGAACACTGGAGATACTATCGCATCAGATCATTGAATTCGTAGGAGGCGGGGATCTGCTGCCGGCTGGAAATGGAGAACCAGGTTCTTTCCAGATCCTGACCACCCCCAGTCAGTACCGTTATCAGCTTTATGACAGCCAACTCCAGCTGAGGAGAGAATTGAAACTCGACGAACCGATTGCGCCGATGCTCTGGATGCCGGAGCTGCGCGGCACCGGATTCAAGCGGCAGGGAACTCACCTGGTTTTCGGGGCACCCCACAGCGGACGCCTGCTGTTAACCGACTCCGACCTGCGCATTATCAGCGCAGAAAAAATCGAAGATGAGCGGCTGACAACCATAAGCCGATCCCTGCTCTATCAGCCATCCGTCAGCCCGCTGCATATCGTCGGCCCCGACTACGATACCTGGTATTTCAACTTCACGAAGACATCGCTGCGTGGACACTATACTAAAAGGTACTGGTGGTTTCTAAGTGCCACCGCTTTTCGTCAACCTGCAGCCGGTCTCCTGTTCATTGCCGCCTTCCTGATCTTCGGCCTCGGACACTTCATGCTGCTGCGGCGCCGCTGGTGGTTCTACCGTTCCACTGTCAGCACTTTGTTCCGCCACTCTCCTGATGCTATCCTGATCCTCGATCATCAGAATAGAGTGCGTACGCAGAACCAGCGTTTTCGAAAGCTGATCCAAACTGGTGACGAAGCAGCCGTAGTCCGCGGACTGAAATCCTGGCTCGGCTCGCTGAAGAGGGTACCGCGTCTGTCTGCACAGATGCTGCTGACAGGGACTCAGCTGGAAACGCTCTATCAGGAAGCCGTAGTAAAGGGTAAGACGTCCGGTACGATAGAGCTGCTCGAGGAAAATCAACCCGCGACTTTCCGCTACCGGCTGGAAGTTATGCAAACCCGTGGCGCCACACACGGCCATATCCTGACTCTGCAGGACATCACCCGGCAGCTGGATGAAACCCGGCGCACCATCTGGAAATTCATGGCGCAGAACACCGCCCACCGGCTCAAAAGCCCGCTGCAACGGATCAAGACGGTCGCCGAGTCGACACTGATCAAACGGCAGAAGGGGACTTTGGAGTCGGACGAAGTGGGGGAGAACTTCCAGAAAGTGCTTAACACCATCCGCGACATCAACCAGATGATCCACGACTTCCTGATGTTCAGCGACCGCAAGATCAAACCAAGGCAAATGGACCTGCGTGGATTCCTGATGAAGAACATCCAGCACTACCGCCAGAAGAACCTCACCGAGGGAGTGCAGCTCAGGCTGGAGCTGGCGGAAAACCTGCCGCCGGTGATGGCGGATGAGTACCACTTGCTGACGCTGCTGGTCAACCTGCTCGACAACAGCCTGAAGGCGGTGCAGGGGGAGGGCCAGATCACGGTCAGCGCGGACAGGATCAAAGATGATAAACCGGACGGCCAGTGCTGGATACAGCTGCAGGTTGCAGATGACGGTGTCGGTATTCCGCCCGATGTTCTGCCCCGTATCTTCCAGCATCACGAGAGTTTCTTCCGCAACGGTCACGGTATCGGTCTGGCGGTGGCAGACAGTATAGTCAAAGCGCACAACGGCCGGATCAGCGCGGACAGTGAACCGGGCAAGGGAACCGTTTTCAAGATTGACCTGCCGCTTGTGGAACAGAGTTTGCAGTAGAGTTGGGTGAGAGGCGCACTAGTCCAAAAGGTGGGATCCGCTTCCGGGAGAGACTAGATGACAACCAAGCACGAGGAAAGCGATGTGCAATAACGATAAACCAGTGATCCTGATTCTCGATGACGACACCCTGATCCTGGAAGAGATTTCCAAGGTGATTACGGATGAAGGCTGGGTACCGAAGACCTTCAGCACCGGCCAGAGCGCACTGGATTACTTCGAGGAAAAGCCTGTCGCCTGTGCGGTGATTGACCTGGGGCTGCCCGATATCGACGGCCTGGATGTGTTGAAGCGGATGAAGGCGTCCAGGCCGCTGGTGCCGGTACTGGTACTGACCGGCGAGGGTTACCTGATCGAGAACGCCATTGAAGCCACCCGGCTGGGCGCGCTGAACTTCCTTGATAAACCGGTCTCCAACATTCCGCTGACGCAGCATATCCACAACGCCCTGGAGCTGTCACGGCTCCAGCTGCGCAACGCCGACCTGCAGAGCCTGTCGCTGGAGAGCCTGGGGGTGATCGGACGTTGCGAGGTGATGCAGCGGGTGTTGTTCCTGGTGGAACGCTATGTAGACCTGGCGCACCCGGTGCTGATCACCGGCGAGACCGGCACCGGCAAGAGCCTGCTGGCCGGCGCCATCCATTCGCTCAGCGAGCGCCGGGAAAAGCCTTTCTATACCATCGACTGTTCGCAGCTGACCGAGGAGCTGTTCGTCTCCGAGGTGTTCGGACACCTGCGGGGCGCCTATACCGGCGCCCAGAAGGACAAGCCGGGCAAGGCGGAGATGGCCGCAGGAGGCACGCTGTTTCTGGACGAGGTTCAGGATCTGAGCCTGCCGAACCAGGCGCGGTTGCGGCGCTTCATCGAGACGCGGTTGTTTGAACGGCTGGGCGACACCAGAGAGCGGGAGGTGGACACCCGCATCATTCTGGCGTCGAACCAGGACCTCCGCCAGCTGGTCGAGGAGAAGAAGTTTCAGAAGGACCTCTACATGCGGATGGAGACCTTCGCCATCGACCTGCCGCCCCTCTCGGAGCGGCTGGAGGACATCCCCCGCATCGCGGATCACATGCTGAAACGGGAGTGCCAGCTCTACGACTACCCCTTCAGTGGCTTCACGCAGCAGGCCACATACTACCTGCAGTCGCTCAGCTATCCCGGCAACCTGCGCAGCCTGCGGGGGTTGATCCAGCGCACAGTCGCCCTGGCGGAGTACAGCCTGGAGAAGCAGCAGATCGACGAACGGGACATCCACCTCGCCTGGAGCCTGCAGAACGCGCC
>CAZFEC010000027.1:0-41476 GCA_964517435.1 uncultured Bacteroidia bacterium
GTTGCACAACTCTCCACCTTATACCGTGGTCTGAATTCCGGGGAGTATTATAATTGATTCGTATGGTGATTATGGGAAGGCGCTATACATCAGTGCAAATAATCCTGATGAAGAAGCGCATGTCCAGATTGAGAATTGTATTATCGAAAATAGCTGCCCTTATGGAGAAGCCTTGGGCTATTGGGAGGATGCCAACATTGACTTCATCGTTCAGTACTCCAACGTAGACGGCGGCTGGGAAGGCGAAGGCAATATCGACCTTGATCCGATGTTCACAGATCCTGAGAACGACGATTACACCTTCCTGCCGAGCTCACCATGTATTGACGCCGGCAATCCCGATCCCACGTACAACGACCCGGAAGATCCCAACGATCCCGGTTTCCCACTCTGGCCTTCTCAGGGGACTCTGCGCAACGATATGGGCTGCTATGGTGGACCGGGTGCGATCGATCTGTGGGAGTATCAGGAGGATGTGCCGTTTGGACCTCAGCCTCCAGTCCAACCCGCAACGTTTGAGTTACAGCAGAACTACCCGAATCCTTTCAACCCAACGACGACTATCGAATTCACACTACAGTACCCACAGGATGTCCAGCTTATTGTCTACAATCTCCTTGGCCAAAGGATATGCTTGCTGGCTGGTGGTGCACACAATTCAGGCCAGCATCAGGTTTATTTCGACGGATCCGGATTAGCCAGTGGAGTGTACGTCTACCAGCTGGTGGTAGGAGGCCAGGTGGAAACGAGGAAGATGGTGTTGGTACGATGAGTGTCTGAATCTCAGATTCGAGTTTGCTGCGCAAACTCTTCAAAGACAAAAATGATGACACAGATTGGTTATAAGCGGTTCCTATGGTTTAGAATTAGCGACAACGTATCTGCGACATCTGTGCCATCAGTGTCATTCGCATAAATGAACATTGTAACCGAGTCAGTGGCAAACAGTGCTTCAGGTCTGCGATTCAGACAGTTCAAACCCGATATTCCCCCGCATCCTTACCCTGCAGCTGCTGCGCCTGCAGCCACTCCCAGGTGGCGGCCAGACCCTCCCGCAGCCCCACCCGCGGCTTCCAGCCGCAAAGTTCGGTCGCTTTGCCGTAGTCGCATTCCAGATGCTTCACCTCTGAGGCGGCGGGGCGCACTCGCTGCTCATCCGTCTCTATCGGCAGGTCACTGCCGGCCACCGACTGGATCAGCGCCGTCAGTTCACCGATGCTGACGCTCTCGCCGCTGCCGAAATGGATGGTCCGGCCGAGGGTATCCGGCTGGTCCAGCACACTCAGGAAAGCATCCACCGTGTTGTCGATGAAGTTGAGATCGCGGCGCGGGGTGGTGGCGCCGAGGCGGATCTCACTCCGTCCGGCCAGAATCTGAGTCATGATGGTGGGGATGACGGCGCGGGTCGACTGGCGTGGGCCATAAGTGTTGAACGGACGGACAACCGTCACCGGCAGTTCGAACGAGCGATGCCAGGCCAGCGCCAGCTGGTCGGCGGCGATCTTGCTGGCTGCGTAGGGTGATTGCGCGCTCAGCGGATGTTCCTCGGTCTGGGGAACCTGGCAGGCGGATCCGTAGACTTCACTGGTGGAGGTGACGATTACCCGGTCGCAGCCCGCGGTGCCGGCCGACTGCAGTAGATTGAGCGTTCCCTGCACATTCGTCTGCAGATAGCTCTGCGGATTGCGATAGGAGTAGGGGATGCCGATCAGAGCGGCCAGGTGGAAGACGGTGTCGCAATCCGCCACCGCTTCGGTGACCGAGACCGCATCGCGGATATCACCATGGAAGAGCTCCGCCGCGTGATCACAGCTGTCCAGCCAACCGGCCTGGTTGCGGGAATTGTAGCGCACGAATGCCCGCACCTGCCAGCCCTCCCGGAGCAGGCGTTCCACCAGGTGGCTGCCGATAAAACCACCGGCACCGGTCACCAGACATTGCTTGCCGCTCTTTGCTTCAGAACTCATCGCCGGCTCCATTCTGCCTTTTCATGTTCAAACCGGGAGCGAAATTTCAGGCCTATCCAGCAATAGATACCCCAGTTTCAAGTAAACTATCAAGGAAAATGCTATTCAGCGGGATGTGTCAAGAAAAATCTTGGTTTCGGCTGGAGGTCGCATTATATTATTTATTTCTTAATACTTAGAGCCGCTGGAGGATACATGTCCGGACACTCCAAATGGTCGACCATCAAACGGAAGAAAGCCGCCGTTGACGCCAAAAGAGGGAAGATCTTCACCAAGATCATCCGCGAACTCACGGTTTGCGCCCGCAACGGCGGTTCCGACCTGGATAGCAACGCCCGTCTGCGCAGTATTGTCGATAAGGCGAAAGCGGTAAACATGCCGCAGAGCAATATCGAACGGGCGATCCAGAAAGGGGCCGGCGAACTGGAGGGGGTCAACTACGAGGAGATCACCTACGAAGGCTACGGACCTGGCGGCGTTGCGCTTTTAATCGAAGTGCTGACCGACAACCGCAACCGGACCGTCGGCGAGATCCGCCACCTGCTGGGCAAACACGGCGGCAACCTGGGTGAAACCGGCTCGGTCGCCTGGAAGTTCGAAGCCCGCGGCGAGGTGCAGGTCGCCAAGGGGGAACTGGTCCTGGACGACGTGATCATGATAGTGCTGGATGCCGGCGCGGATGATGTCCAGGAGGAAGAGGATATTTTCGTCATTTACACGGCCGTCAACGATCTGGAGGCGGTCCGGCAGGCCTGTCTGGACAATGAGCTGGAAGTGACCGGCTACGAACTCACCCGCATTCCCAAGATGGAGCTCAGAATCGAGGGGAATACCGTCGGCAAGGTAACCCGGCTGCTGGAGCTGATCGACGACCTGGATGACGTCCAGGCCGTGCACACCGACGCCGATTTCGACGAAGCGGAACTCGATGCGTAAACCTGCGGACGGCCGGTTGATCCTGGGTATCGATCCCGGGTTGAACGCAACCGGTTACGGCCTTGTGCAGGTGAACGGATCCCGCCTGCAGGCGGTCGAATTCGGAGTAATCCGCTCCCGTCGTGAAGACGATTTCTTTGACAAACTGCACCGGATTTTCGACCAGATGAGCAACATCGTCGATCAATACCGCCCCGACATCGTCGCGGTGGAGAACCTGTTCGTCAGCCGCAATTCATCATCCGCGCTCCGCCTAGGGCACGCGCGCGCCGCGGCGATTGTCGCCGTGCTCACCCGGGGTCTCGATGTATGTGAATACACCCCCCGCGAGGTCAAGCAGTCGCTGACCGGCATGGGGCAGGCCGCGAAGCAGCAGGTGCAGTACATGGTGCAGAAACTGCTGGGGCTGGCGGAGCCGCCGCAGCCGCTGGACGCCTCCGATGCGCTGGCGGTGGCGGTCACCCACTGGCAACGCGATCGCACTGACCGGAGCTGACCGCGCACCGCGGCCACGAGCTGGAGTAGCATGTTCGACTATATCAAAGGCCGGATCACCGCTAACCGTAACACCACCCTGGTCGTCGAGAACCAGGGTATCGGCTACCTGGTACGCTGCTCGCTGCAGACTTCCACGCAGCTGCCGGCTGGAATTGAAGCGCAGCTCTATCTCCATCAGCATACCAGCCAGGAGCAGACCCAGCTGTTCGGTTTCGCCGAACCGGGCGAGCGGGATCTTTTCCTGCAGATTATCGCCGTCTCCGGTATCGGACCCAAAATCGCCCTGGCCGTCCTTTCCGCCCTGACGGAGCGGGAGCTGCTCCAGGCGGTGCAGACCGGCGACGAGGAGCGGTTGACGACGGTCCCGGGAGTAGGCAAGATGACCGCCAGGCGTCTGCTGCTGGAATTGAGTAAACGACTGCCGCGTCTGGATCCCGCGACGATTACCGCGGAGGATGTGTCGGAGCAGTCCGCCGCCCTCCAGGCGCTGGAGGCGCTCGGCTTCAACCGTACGCGGGTAGAGCCGCAGGTGCGGCAACTGCTGGCGGAATCGCCTGAAATGACCGTGGAGGACATCCTCCGCGGCGTCCTGCAAAAACATGGTAGACAATGAGCCTGGAAAGAACGATCTCGGGTAAGTACACCACAGAGGACCAGTTCGAGACCACCCTGCGTCCCGCCGATTTCAGTGAATTCGTCGGGCAGAAACGGATCGTGTCCAACCTCCAGGTTTTCATCCGCGCCGCGATCGGCCGCGGGGAGGCGCTGGATCACTGCCTCTTCTACGGTCCGCCCGGCCTGGGCAAGACCACGCTGGCGTATATCATCGCCGGCAGCATGGAGACGCAGATCACCGTCACCTCCGGCCCGGTGCTGGACAAGCCGGCCGATCTGGCCGGGCTGCTGACCAATCTCCAGGAAGGGGATATTCTCTTTATCGATGAGATCCACCGGTTGAACAATGTCGTCGAGGAGTACCTCTATCCCGCCATGGAAGACTACCGGCTGGACATCATGCTGGACACCGGCGCCTCGGCCCGCAGCGTCAGGCTGGATCTGCCCCGCTTCACCCTGATCGGCGCCACCACCAGGGCGGGGCTGTTGACATCGCCGTTGCGGGATCGTTTCGGCATCGTCTCCCACCTGGAATACTACAACCAGGAAGAAGTGCTGGACATCATCCACCGTTCCGCCGGCCTGCTGGAGATCAGTCTGGAACCGGAAGGCGCCCACGAGATCGCCATGCGTTCCCGTGGCACGCCGCGGGTGGCTAATCGCCTGCTGCGGCGGGTCCGCGACTTCGCCCAGGTGCAGGGGGACGGCACGGTCACCGCGCAGCTGGCCCGGCACGCGCTGGACCGGCTGGACATCGACGCACGCGGCCTCGATCCGATGGACCAGCGACTGCTGCAGACGATCATCCACAAGTTCAACGGCGGGCCGGTCGGTCTCAACACGCTCTCCGTCGCGGTGGGCGAGGAAGCCGGCACGATCGAGGAGGTCTACGAGCCGTTCCTGATCAAGGAGGGCTTCCTGGAGCGAACCCTGCGCGGGCGGCGAGCCACTCCGCTGGCCTGGCGTCACCTGGGGCTGGAAGACCGGCTGCGGTCGACGACCGGAGAGCGGGGATTGTTCGACGAAAATAAGGATGACCGGTCGACGGCCGACGGGAGCTGACTACAAAGGCGTGAAACAGGCAATTGAAACGAGGAGCATATGAGGTTATCCGATTTCAAGTATCCGATTTCGGAAAAACTGATCGCCCAGACACCCCTGAAGGAGCGCGATAAAGCTCGCCTGATGGTGCTCAATCGCAACGAGAATTCAAACCGGGAGATGATGTTCCGCGAGGTGGATCAGCTGCTGGAGCCGGGCGACTGTCTGGTGTTCAACGACACCCGGGTCTTTCCGGCCCGCCTGCGCGGTCACAAGGATAAAACCGAAGCGGAGATCGAGGTCTTCCTCCTGCGGGAGTTGAATAACAACCTCTGGGAGATCATGGTCAAGCCGGCGCGCAAGGTCAGGATGGGTAACACCATCACCATCGACGGCGGCATCCAGTGCGAGATCATCGATAATACCACCTCCGGCGGCCGGGTCGTGCGGTTCAATTACGACGGTGACATCTACAAAGTGATCGATAAATACGGCAAAACGCCGCTCCCGCCCTATATCAAGCGGGAGCCGGATGCCGACGACAAGAAGTACTATCAAACCATCTACGCCGATAAGACCGGTGCCGTGGCGGCTCCGACCGCCGGGCTCCACTTTACCAACCGCCTTTTCAACAAGCTGGAGAAGAAAGGCATCCGTTTCGCCTTTCTGACCCTGCATGTCGGGCTCGGCACCTTCCGGCCGGTGACGGTGGAAGACCTCAGCCGGCACCGTATGGATTCCGAATTCTACCAGGTGCCGCAGAAGACGGCGGACGTCATCAACAAGACCATCGCCGAAGGCAAACGGGTGATCGCGGTCGGCACCACCGTCACCCGCACGCTGGAGACTGTCGCCACCTTCTCCGGCAACATCAAGGCGGCCGAAGGCTGGACCGACAAGTTCATTTATCCGCCCTATCAGTTCAAGGTGGTGGATGGCCTGATCACCAATTTCCACCTGCCCGGCTCCACCCTCCTGATGCTGGTGTCGGCTTTCTATAACCGTGACGCCATCATGAAGGCATATCGCAAAGCCAAGCGGGAGAAGTACCGCTTCTTCAGCTACGGTGATGCGATGATGATTATCTAGCCCGATGCGCTGCACCGGCATTCTAACGGCGGCGGGGCAGGGCAGGCGCTTCGGCGCTGGTGATGTCAGCAAGCAATGGCTGGAACTCGCCGGCAAACCGCTGCTGCTCTACGGCGTTACCGCGCTGCTTCAGGCCGGCTGCGAACGGATACTGCTGACCCATGCCGCATCCGACCGCGAACACGCCGAAACCTTCCTCCGTGACTGGAAATTGACCGATGATGTCATCCCGGTGCCGGGAGGCGACAAGCGTCAGCAGTCGATTCAAAACGCGCTGGACCTGATCGAGAATGACCGTCTGGTGGCGGTGCATGACGGAGTCCGGCCGCTGGTGGGACCGGTGGTGATCAGACGGCTGCTGCAGCTGGCGGAACACGCCGACGGTGCGGTGCCGGCCCGCCGTGTCACCGATACCACCAAGCGGGTGGAAGCGGAAGAGGTAGTGGCCACGCTGGACCGTTCCCGGTTGATCGCGGTACACACCCCGCAGGTTTTTCCAGCCCTCGTACTGAAGCGGGCCTACCGGGCGGCGGCACGGGACGGTTTCCTCGGCACCGACGACGCCTCCCTGGTGGAACGGCTGGAGGGCGCCCGGCTGCTCTGGCTGGAGGACAACGCCCCCGCCCTCAAAATCACCACCCCGGACGATCTGGCTTACGCCGAGTATCTGATAAAGGAGAAGCAGATTGCGGATTGGATGCGGCTTTGATGTACACCGTCTGACGCCGGGACGCCCCCTGGTGCTGGGCGGGATCACGGTTCCGTCGGAACTGGGACTTGACGGGCACAGCGACGCCGACGTGCTGCTGCACGCCATCTGCGACGCCCTGCTGGGCGCACTGGCGCTGGGCGACATCGGCGGGCATTTCCCGGATGATGATCCCAGGTACAAAGGCATTGACAGCCGCGAGCTGTTGCGGCAGGTCTACGCGCTGATCGCTGAGCGCGGTTACCGGCTGGGCAACCTGGACGCGACCGTCATGTTGCAGCAGCCGAAGATCGCCTCCTACATCCCCGCCATGCGGGAGCAGATCGCCACCCTGCTCGAGACACCGGTCGAAAACATCTCCATCAAGGCGACCACCACCGAAAAGCTCGGCTTCACCGGCCGGGGTGAGGGCGCCGCGGCGCAGGCGGTGGTTTTGATACACCGTTAATCAAATAGATGTCCGTTTCCGGGAAGTATGAACCTCCTGAACCGCAACACTTCGTTCCCATTTTCCAGAGCTTCATTCCCATTTCCAAAACATCATTCCCGCCCCTCTTTACGTCATTCCCGCGCAGGCGGGAATCCATTGTCTTCAACATTCGCAGCAATATAAACCAGTTGATGCATACTATACATGGTGATTCCATCAACTTATGTCTCCAGACCTGCCTGATCAAATCGCAGCTTGCACTTGTGTATTGTTTCTTTTGCAGACCACGATGGTTGTACATGAGATTTTCATGACTTGGCTGTCTCTGGATTCCCGCCTACGCGGGAATGACGTTCGTAGTATGCGAAGTGACATATAGCTCCTCCAGGATCGTAGAGGGCATTTAGTGCTGAAGCGTTGCTATCAGCAACGAAGCGAACGATAACGTAAAATAGGACTTTCGTAAAGACCGAAAAGATATTAAACGCTACATGCTTTCTGTTTGATGTATGATGGCTGCAAACCGAATGTACTTGCAGGTATACTTATAGATTACTTGTGCGAATGCAAGACAGACATTTCTTCAATCTCCCCCCCCCCGGCACTTTCTGCCCCATTCCCGCCGATTTCATGCGCAATCTCGCTTTCATCCCGTATCGATCGATCTTCTTCTTTCATCGCCGTCCCAGGTAGGTAAAATTTTCCTTGCTTGTCTGGTTTGCCTGGAATAATCTTAATTTTATCGTAACCAAGAGAGAGACTTCACCCGTCGCCATGCCCTCGCCGCAATCACGCAAACGATCCCTCCCCCGCACGGATGATCCCCATCCCGAACTGGAGAATCTCCGCCAGAAGATGGAGCTGCTCAGTCGCCAGCTGCAGTGGCAGCTGCGCAAGAACAGCATCCAGCTGGAGCGCTCCCGCTCGCTGCTTTCCGGCATCATGGACAGCATCAACCACGGCGTGGTGGCGGTCGACCGGAAGGGCAAGGTGATCGTCTTCAACCGGGCCGCCGCACGCATGACCGGCCTGGAATCCGCCAGCGTGATCGGGAAGAAATACGCACAGCTGCCGCTGCACCGGGAAGGGAAAGGGGGCGAATCGCCGCTGATGACGACGCTCACCTCCGGCGAGCGGATCACCGACGGCGAACGGCAGATGCGCATGGTGGACAGCGACAAGCGGTTGCCGGTGCGCTATTTCACCGGCATCATCTCCGACGCCGACAACGAGCAGAGCGGCGCGGTCGAGGTATTCGAAGACCTGAGTGAAATCAAGGGTCTCGAGGATCGGATCAGCCGTGGCCGGACCCTCGCCGCACTGGGGGAGATGGCGGCCAACGTCGCCCACGAGCTGCGCAATCCGCTCGGCGGCATCGGCGGTTACGCCGCCATGCTCTACGAAGTGCTGGAAGACAATCCCGCCGCCCGCCAGTATGTCCAGAAGCTGATCGAAGGTGTGGACAGTCTCAACCGCGTCGCCACCAACCTGCTCGCCTTCACCCGGCCGGTGGAACCGCGCTTCTACCGCGAGGATCTGCGCACGGTACTGAAAGAGGTGATCGGTTACGTCGTGATCGAATGCGAGCAGAGCGGCAGCAATATCGAGCTTAAAACCCGCTTTCCCCGCGCCCCGGTCTCGATGGAGCTGGACAGCGAGCTGCTGCGGCAGACCTTTCTCAACCTGCTCAAGAACGCCATCCAGGCGGTGGACGCTGAAAACGGCCTGATCAAGATTAACCTGGAGCGACGCACTGGGTCGGGCAACTGCCGGATCAGCATCAGCGACAACGGCCACGGGATCGCGGAAAAAGAACAGGAGAAGCTGTTCAATCCCTTCCACACCACCCGCACGCGCGGCACCGGTCTCGGTCTGCCGATCGCCCGTAAGAATGTCGAGCTGCACGGCGGCACCATCACCTTCAAAAACAACAGGCAGGGAGGCGCCACTTTCTATGTGGAATTGCCGCTGCCGGAGGAGTCTGCCTAGATGAGTGGTAAACGGATACTGGTTGTCGATGACGATTCCCTGATCCGCTCGTTCCTGCACGAAGATCTCACCCGTCGCAATTACGAAGTCGAAACCGCCGAATCGGTCGAACAGGCGTTGAAAATCATGAAAACCGGCCCCTTCGACGTCATCCTTTCCGATATCCGCATGGAAAAGGTCTCCGGATTCGATTTCCTGGAGATCCTGGTGCGGGATCACCCCGGACTGCTGGTCATCCTGATGACCGCCTACGGTTCGGTGCAATCCGCCATCAAGGCGATCAAGATGGGTGCCTTCGATTACCTGCAGAAACCGTTTTCAGGTTCACAGGTGGAGCATGTGCTCAACAAGGCTTTCGAGTATCAGCGGTTGAGCGATGAGAACCGGGTGCTCAAGAAGCAACTCTCGCGCCAGGATGCCGGCTTCGAGATCAAGGGCCGTACCGAAACGATGAAGCGCATCCTGGAGCTGGTGGAGAACGTGGCGGCCAGCCCGACCACCATCCTGATCCAGGGCGAGAGCGGCACCGGTAAGGAGCTGATCGCCCGTGCCATCCACACCCAGTCGGATCGTTCCGACAAGCTGTTCCTGGCCAAGAACTGCGCCGCCATTCCCGACACGCTGCTGGAAAGCGAACTGTTCGGCCATGTCAAGGGGGCCTACACCGGCGCGGTCAGCGAACGCAAGGGGATTTTCGAGGAGGCGAGCGGCGGTTCGCTCTTTCTGGACGAGATCAGCGAAATGCCGCTGGGTGTGCAGGCCAAGCTGCTGCGGGTGCTGCAGGAGGGGGAGATCCAGCGTCTCGGCTCCAATAAAACGATTCCGGTCGATGTCCGCATCATCGTCTCCACCAATCGCGACCTGAAGAAGGAGGTCCAGGCGGAGCGGTTCCGTTCCGATCTCTATTACCGGTTGAATGTGGTGCCGGTAACGCTGCCGCCGCTGCGGGAAAGGGCGGAGGACATCCCGCTGCTGGCGGATCACTTCGTCAAGCGCTACGCCGAACGGTTGCACCGCAATGTCTTCGGCATCACGGAAAACGGCTATCGTACCCTGCTCGAGCGGCAGTGGGAAGGCAACGTGCGCGAGCTGGAAAACGCGGTCGAACGCGCCGTCCTGATGGCGGACGGCAACCAGCTGGACGAGCATTCCTTCGCCTTCATGCAGGAGGAACCGGAGGCGACCTATCCGCGGCCGGAAGGTTTCTCCCAGCCGCTGACCATTCGTGAAATGGAGAAACAGCTGATCCTGGATACACTCCAGACGCAGGGGGGCAACCGTACCCGCACCGCCGAGATCCTGGCCATCAGCATTCGCACGCTGCGCAATAAACTCAATGAGTATAGACGCGAGGATCCGGAACTGGTGGAAAAGATCGGCTGACACTCTCGCAACGGAGCCGCCGCAGATATGAAGAGCTTCCTGCCTTATCTCCTCATCCTGATACTGGCATTGCTGGCCGCGGAGGGTGTTTATCGCCTCGATCCCTTCGGGCTGGAAGAGAAGACCATCGATCTGCGTTTCCGGTTGCGCGGCCCGGTCGCGGTCGATCATTCCGATCTGATCTTGATCGCGGTTGACGACGCCACCTACCACGACTTGCAGCAGGCCTTTCCATTCCCTCGTTCCTATTACGCCCATATCATCGACAACCTGCGTCGCGCCGGTGTCAGGTTGATCGTCTTCGATATCGAATTCCACGAGCAGAAGCTGGACAACCTGCAGGGAGATAGTCTGCTGATTGCCGCGATGGTGCCGGAGAGAGAGATTGGCAAACCTCCATCTCGTCACGATGTGATACACGCCGCAAAGTATGAGGAGGAGGATCTCGGTCATACCGTCTATCGCTATGTCATCAAGCCTCTGCCAGGACTGCGTCCCGTCTCCGACTGGGGACTAGTCAACGACCTGCTCGACACTGACGGCTACCTGCGCCGCTATTTGCTCTACCAGCCCCATGCGCGTGATACACTCATAACGACACCGGCCGGTGAAACTCTACGTCAGCGCCATACCAGCTATCTGCCAACTCTGGGAATGGTGACCGTCCGGCATCTGCTGGAGCTGCCCGACAGTACCAGCTTCCACGTTGAGGGTGGATTGACCCGTTTTGGCCCACTCGCCATTCCGCACATACACGGCAATCGAAACGCGTTCCGGATCAATTTCTACGGTCCCACCGGCACCTTTCCCACCTATTCCTTCTCCAGCATCCTCGATGACGCCGAATTCGATCTGATGGAGGAGTCCGATACCGACTACATGGAGATTTTCCAGGATCCGGAACTCTTCAAGCTGCTGGCACCGGGCCAGGTCAACCCGTTTGCCGGTAAAGTGGCACTGGTCGGTGTCACCATCGAGGAGTTGCACGACATCAAGTTTACTCCCTTCTACAGCTTTGCCGGTAACAACAAGATGATGCCGGGAGTGGAGACACACGCGCACGCCATCCAGACGCTGTTGGACGGTACTTTTCTGACCGAACCGCACCATTTCTGGGACCTGCTGGCGCATCTGCTGCTGATTCTGATGGTGGTGGCCGTGACTCGACGCTTGTCTCCCGGTCTGGCTCTGGCTATGCTGTCGCCGCTGTTCCTGGCCGTGCTGGTAGTGCCGTTCCTTCTGTTCGGCCTTTACGATCTCTGCGTCAACCTGACGGCGCCGTTGACTGCGCTGGCCGGCAGCTACCTGGCGACGGTGATTTATCAGTACATGCTTGAGCGCCGCGACCGGATGCAGATCCACAATATGTTCGCGCACTACGTACCCAGCAGCCTGGTTTCCAAGCTGATCGAGGACCCGGATATGCTGAAACTGGGAGGCGAGGAGAAGGAGCTGACCGTCCTCTTCACCGACATCGCCGGCTTTACCACCGTCTCGGAACAGATGGAACCGGCCGTCCTGGCCGGCGTTCTCAACGAGTACCTGACCGCGATGAGCGACATCATCATGGAAGGGGGCGGCACGATTGACAAGTACGAGGGTGACCTGATCATGGCGGAGTTCGGTGCGCCGGTGTGGTTTGAGGATCACGCCCGCGCCGGCTGCAGTACCGTTCTCAAGATGCAGGCCGGTTTGCGCAGCCTCGGCGACGGCTGGGAGAAACGGGATCTGCCGCGCCTGAACGCCAGAGTGGGGCTGAACACCGGCCGCATGGTGGTCGGCAACATGGGTTCCGACCGCATTTTCGACTACACCGTGATCGGTGACGCGGTCAATCTGGCCAGTCGACTGGAAGGTATCGGCAAAGCATACGGAACCAATGTCACCATCAGCGAATTCACCGCGGAAGCGGTTGGCGACGAGTTCGTGCTGCGGGAGCTGGATCTGGTCCGGGTCAAGGGCAAGAAAGAACCGATCCGCATCTTCGAACTGGTTTGCGAGCGGGCGGATGCGGCCCCGACGCTGCTGGAACAGCTGGACGACTGGACCCGGGCGCGGGCGCTGTACCTGAAACGGGAGTGGGAGCAGGCGATTGCCGGTTTTCAGTCCTATCAGGAGAAGTGGCCCGATGACCCGGCAGCGGCTGTTTTTGAGAAGCGCGCCCGGGAGATGATCACCGACCCGCCGCCGGAGGACTGGGACGGCGCGTTTACGTTCATGGAGAAGTGAGTGTTACCTCACTGTCCTGAGAGGAGATCGATGTCAGAGCTGATTGTCGGTATGATCCCCGCCCGCTGGGCCTCTTCCCGCTTTCCGGGCAAACCGCTGGCACCGATCGCGGGACGACCGATGATCCTGCATGTGCTGGCCGCCGCACAGCGGGCCCGGCGGCTGGACGCGGTGCGGGTACTGACCGACGACGAGCGGATCGCGGAGGTAGTTCGCGCGGCAGGCGGCACTGCGATGATGACGGCACCGGAGCTGCCCAGCGGTACCGATCGTCTGGCCGCGGCCGCCGCCACCGAACCGGGCGACCTGTTCGTCAACATCCAGGGCGACGAACCGCTGCTGGACCCGCTGGTAATCGACGTTACCGTGGAAGCGCTGCTGGAGCAGCCGGACGCGGCAGTCGCGACACCGGTACGGCCGGCACGCAACCTCGAGGAAGTGCTGGAGCCCAACAGCGCCAAGGTAGTACTCGACCGCAACGACAGGGCGATCTACTTCTCCCGTGCGCCGATACCCTGGCAACGGGAGCGGGAGCCGGCGGCTTTCCGCCCGGAGGAGTTCCTGCTCCATGTCGGACTCTACGTCTACCGTCGCGAGGTACTCGAACAGTTCAGCCGGCTGCAATCCCGGCTGGAGCAGCTGGAGCGGCTGGAGCAGCTGCGGTTCATCGAAAACGGTCTGTCGGTCCTGACGGTCCCGGTCGACTACGCGCCGCTGGGCGTGGATGTCCCCGGCGATATCGCCAGGGTGGAAACCATAATGCGGAACCAGGCGTGAGAGGATAAGAGCGGATGCAGAAAATCAGAACCGGATCCAAGTTCGTCTTTATCACCGGCGGCGTTGTCTCCTCGCTGGGCAAGGGTATCCTGGCCTCTTCGCTCGGTCTGCTGCTGAAGGCGCGCGGCCTGCGGGTCAATGTCATCAAGCTGGATCCCTATATCAACGTCGATCCCGGTACGATGTCTCCCTTTCAGCACGGCGAGGTCTATGTCACCGACGACGGCGCCGAAACCGATCTGGACCTGGGTCACTACGAACGGTTCCTGGATCAGAACATGGGCCGCCGCAATAACGCCACCACCGGACAGATTTACGAAACGGTGATCCGGCGGGAAAGGGAAGGGGTCTACCTGGGCGCGACCATCCAGGTGATTCCTCACATCACCAACGAAATCAAACAGCGCATTCTCGACGTCACCCGCCGCGGTACCAGGCCCGATGTGGTGCTGGTGGAGGTGGGCGGCACCGTCGGCGATATCGAGTCGCTGCCCTTCCTGGAAGCGATCCGTCAGTTTTCGCTGGAGGTCGGCCGGGAGAATTCCCTCTTTCTGCATCTGACGCTGGTGCCCTGGATCGCCGCCGCGAAGGAGTTGAAAACCAAACCCACCCAGCATTCGGTCGGGCGTTTGCGGGAAATCGGTATTCAGGCGGACATGATCGCCTGCCGCAGCGAAGTACCGCTGGCCCGGGATCTCAAAGAGAAGATCGCCCTCTTCACCAATGTGCGCGCCGTCGACGTCATCGATGCCACCGATGTGCCTTCGATCTACGAGGTTCCGCTCAAACTGGAGAGCCAGAAAACGGCTCAGCGGGTGCTGCGCAAGCTGGGTTTAAAGGCGCCGCGTCGCCCCCGTCTCGACAAGTGGAAGCAGATCGTCGCCCGCCGCCAGCAGCTGGAGCGGGAGGTGGAGATTGCGCTCTGCGGCAAATATGTCGGATTGCAGGATGCTTATAAATCGATCCTGGAGGCCTTTCAGCATGCCGGCGTCGCCAACGGCGTCCAGGTGAAGCCCCGCTGGGTCGACACCGAGACGCTGACTGCAGGAAACGTGGAAGCCGCCATGGCGGGCGTTCACGGCATACTGGTCCCGGGCGGCTTCGGTGAGCGGGGCGTGGAGGGCAAGCTGGAGGTCGCCCGCTGGGCGCGCGAACGGGGAGTGCCGTTCCTCGGCATCTGTCTGGGCCTGCAGGTGGCGGTGATCGAATTCGCGCGCAATGTACTGGGATTGCGCGGAGCGCACTCGGCGGAGTTCGAACCGCGTACCCGTAACCCGGTCATCCACCTGATGCCGGAACAACGCAAGATCAAAGCCAAGGGCGCCACGATGCGGTTAGGCGCTTATCCCTGTCTCCTGACGCCCGGTACCAACTCCTGGCGCGCCTATCGCCGCCAGCAAATTTCGGAACGGCACCGCCATCGCTACGAGTTCAACAACGACTACCGCGCCCGGCTGGCGACGGCGGGTCTGATCGTGAGCGGCGCTTCGCCGGACGGCCGTCTGGTGGAGATGGTCGAGGTCGCGGATCATCCCTGGTTC
Organism: uncultured Bacteroidia bacterium; assembly: GCA_964517435.1. Lineage (GTDB taxonomy): Bacteria > CAIWAD01 > CAIWAD01 > BS150m-G50 > BS150m-G50 > BS150m-G50. The sequence goes on from CAZFEC010000027.1 coordinate 15,205, forward strand.
GTGGCGGTACAGTTCCATCCGGAGCTGAAGAGCCGGGTCACCCGGCCGCATCCCCTCTTCCGCGACCTGGTCAAGCACTCGGCGCAGTACGAACGCCGGGAACGGAACCGTGTGGAAAGGAATCTATGACGACGCAACCGCAAGCTGAACGCAAACCGGTAATCATCGGCGATGACGCCACCGGCCGCATCGAAGCCGGCATTGGCCGTCCGCTGGTGCTGGTGGCCGGACCCTGCGTCATTGAAAGCGAGCAGAGCGCGCTGGAGATCGCGGCGGACATCAAGTCGATAGCCGACAGGTTGTCGATGCCCTTCATCTTCAAATCCTCCTACCTGAAGGATAACCGCTCGCGGCTCGACTATTATCGCGGCCCCGGGCTGGAAGAGGGATTACGTATCCTGGCCAGGGTCCGGCGGGAGGTGGGAGTGCCGGTGCTGACCGACGTGCACGATGTCGCCGGGGCCGTCGCCGCGGGCGAGGTGCTGGATGTGATACAAATTCCCGCCTACCTCTCTATGCAGACGTCGCTGACCGAAGCGGTCGCGACCACCGGCAAGGTGGTCAACGTCAAAAAGGGGCAGTTCCTGGCACCTTCCGACATGGGGAACATCATCAGTAAAATAGAGGGCCGCGGCAACACCGATATCATTCTGACCGAACGGGGCACCGTGCACGGTTACCACAACCTGGTAGTCGACATGCGCGCGCTGCCGATCCTGCGCGATTTCGGCTACCCGGTCATGTTCGACGTCACGCACGCGGTGCGGATCTACGGACTGCCTTCCGCCGATCCTCGCGGCGGACAGCCCCGTTTCATCGCACCGCTGGCCCGCGCCGGCGTGGCGGCGGGAGTCGACCTGATCTTCATCGAAACCCATCCCGACTGTGCCAACGCCCTTTGCGATGCTGCCAGCATGCTGCCGCTCGCTCAGCTGGAAGAGCTCCTGCGGGTGCTTCAGCGGATTCACGAACTGACCGGAGCCGCCGTATGAACGATCTCGCTGCGGGTGTTAAACTGTTGCTGCTGGATGTCGACGGCGTGCTGACCGCCGGTGAGATCATTCTCGGTGCGGAGGATGAGTACAAAGCGTTCAACGTCAAGGACGGGCTCGGCATCACCCTGGCCCGTCGCGCCGGTCTCAAGGTCGGTATCATCACCGGCCGCACTTCCACCAGTGTATCACGTCGCGCCGCGGAGCTGAAGCTGGACTTCCTGGTACAGGGCGTCTTCGATAAGGTGCCGGAGCTGGAGCAGCTTCTCGTCGCGGCCGCCGTCACGCCCCAGGAAGTGTGTTACATGGGAGACGATCTGCTCGACCTGCCGCTGTTCAACCGGGTGGGCTTTCCCACGGCGCCCGCCGATGCGCGGCCGGAAGTCAAGCAGGCGGCGGCCTGGGTCAGCCGGGCACCGGGCGGACGGGGAGCGGTGCGGGAACTGGTGGAGAAGATCCTTAAGGCAAAGGGAGTCTGGGAGCAGACTATCGAGGAGTTGATCTGATGTCGATTCTGGAGGATATCAAGCTGGCGGTGCGGCAGGAACTGGCGGAGCTGGCGGCACTGGAGGAGCGGATCGACGACCAGTTCGTCCGGGCGGTCGAGCTGATCTGCAACGCCGCGGGCAAGATCGTCATCAGCGGTCTGGGGAAATCGGGTGCCGTGGCGCGCAAGATCGCCGCTACGCTGACCTCCACCGGCACTCCCGCGGTCTTCATCCATCCGGTCGAGGGTGCCCACGGTGATTTCGGGCTGGTGCAGCCGGGGGACGTTGCGGTCCTGATCTCGAAGAGCGGCACCGGCGAGGAGCTGCAGACAATCCTGCCGTTCCTGAGCACGCAGGGCATCCCGTTAATTGCGATCACGGCGGAGGCCGGTTCCCTGCTGGCCCGTTCCAGCACGGTGGTGCTGGATGCGAGCGTCACCCAGGAAGCCTGCCCCAATAACCTGGCACCCACCTCCAGCACGACCGTCGCGCTCGTGATCGGCGACGCTCTGGCCGTGGCGGTGTTAAAACAGAAGGGCTTCACCACCGACGATTTCGCCCGGCTGCATCCCGGCGGCACGCTCGGCCGCAAGCTGCTGCTTACCGTTGAGGATGTGATACGGCGTGATACAGAGTTGCCGCTGGTACAGGCGCAAACACCACTGGCGGAAGTAATCATGGAGATCACCGCCAAGCGTTTCGGCGCCGCGATCGTCCAGAATGACCGCGGCGAAGTGGAGCATCTCATCACCGACGGCGATCTGCGTCGTCTGATGGAAAGCGATCCCGACCACCAGCAATGTACCGCCGACGATTTTCCGCACTCCTATCCCAAGACGGTTACACCCGACACCCTGGCCGCGGTCGCCCTGCAGCTGATGAAGCGGTTCAAGATCAACCAGCTCGTCGTCGTCGACGCGCAGAAGCATCCCCGGGGCATCGTGCACATCCATGACATTCTACAGGCGGGTATTCTGTGAAAACGTATCACGAGAATTCCCCGGTCCGGAGCGGACCGTGAACGGCAGATTGCGGTCGCGCAGCCGGCTGCTTACTGCGGCCCTGGCTTTCAGCGTCGCCCTGCTGTTGTGGTGCGGCGGCGGCAGCGGCTGCAGCCGTCTCGACCTGGCCAGGGTCGACACCACCGCTTTGGAAAGGCCTTCACAGCAGCTCTTCCAAGCCACGATTCGCTTCTATGACCTCTACGGCCTGCAATCAGAACTGCGTGCGGTTCGTATTGACCAGTATCTGAAACGCCATCTCTTTGTGATGCCGCAGGGCTTTGAACTGGTGACCTGGGACAGCCTCGGCCAGGAGGACGGCACGCTGCGGGCCGACTCCGGTACCTACGACGAGCAGAAAGAGGATGTGCGCGCGATCGGCAACGTCATCGTGACCAGCCAGCAGGGATTGAAACTGGAGACCGGCTGGCTGGAATGGGACAACCAGCGCCGCCGCATCATCACCGAGGATTCCGTCTGCTTTACCACCGCGCAGGACACCTTGTACGGCGTCGGTTTCGTTTCCAACCGCGATCTCACGAACTGGGAGATCGGCGATCCCACCGGCTTCAGTTATCGCGAGCTGGAGGAGGAGCCGCGTGAGTAGGGTGCTGGCGGGACTGCTGCTCGGGCTGGGGCTCGGCGGGTTCATCCTTGCGGCTGAGGATGTCTTCCATCTCGAGCATGCCGACAGATTGCGCCACGTTACCTACGGCGACGTCCCGGTGCGGGAACTGATTGGCAACGTGCGGGTCAACTATGGCGAACTGACGATCGACTGTGAACGCGCCCGCCATAACGTCCAACAGGGTAAACTGGTCTGTCGCGGTTCCGTACAGGTCACCCATCACGACCGGGTGCTGAACTCCAACGAGCTGACCTACTTCGAAATGAACAACCGGGTCGAGGCTTTCGGCAACGTGCGGATCCGGGAGGACAGCCTGCGCGGAGAGTGCGTTCGAGGCATCTACTGGCGTGATACGGAACAGCTGCAGATGGAGCAGCAGGCACAACTGGAGGACCTGGAGCGGGAGGTGCTGCTCACCGCCGACCTGATCGACTACGATCATCGTACCGGGCTCGCCTGGAGCCGCAGTCGGCCGGTGCTGCGTGCGCGACACGCCAGTCACGGCAATGTGAAGGTGCTGGCGGAGTACATGGAGCTGCAGCGACCCGAGCACCAGGAACTGGCCGCCGGTGATGTGCGCATCCAGCTGAAGGAAACGACGGCGACTTGTGATACATTTATCTACTGTGATACATCGGCCGTCGGCCGGATGATCGGCAATCCGCTGCTCGTGCACCAGGGCCGTCAGATCCGCGGTGAGCTGATCAACCTGGAACTCGCCGGCGAGTTGCTGGAGGCGGTCTCCGTATTCGGACAGGGCGTGGCCGAAGTCCCCGCCGATTCCCTTGACTCCCGCCTGATCAACAGCTTCAGCGGCGACACCCTCTTCTTCGACTTCACGGAGGGGGAGTTACGCAGCATGACGGCTGTGCAGGAAGCGAACAGCGTCTACTTCGGCCGGGACGACGACGGGCAGCCCGGTCTCAACCTGGCGGCCGGCGACCTGATCGTGTTGGAAATGGATTCCACCTCGCTGCGCGCCATCGAGGTGCAGGGCGGTTCCCAGGGGCGTTACCTGCCGCTGCGGGAACCGCTGCCCGTATTTGTGGAGGAGAATGATGGCCAACCTGAAAGCGACTGAGCTGGTCAAGATCTACGGCAAGCGGAAAGTAGTGGACGCCGTCAGTCTGGAGGTGAACTCCGCTGAAATCGTCGGCCTGCTGGGACCCAACGGGGCCGGCAAGACCACCAGCTTCTACATGGTGACCGGGATGATCCGTCCCAACGGCGGCAGGATCGAGATCGACGGCGAGGATATCACCCGGCTGCCGATGTACCGCCGTGCCCGGCTCGGAATCGGCTACCTGAGCCAGGAACCCTCCATTTTCCGCCGCATGACGGTGGAACAGAACCTGCTGGCCATCCTGGAGACGCTGCCGCTCAGCCGGCAACAGCGCCGCGAAAAGCTGGAGGAATTGCTCAGCGAGTTGAACATCGAACACCTGCGCAAGAGCCAGGCCGTGACCCTTTCCGGCGGGGAGCGGCGCCGGGTGGAGATTACCCGGGCACTGGTAACCCAACCCCGTTTCATTCTCCTGGATGAACCGTTCGCCGGGGTCGACCCGATCGCCGTCAATGATATTCAGAACATCGTCCGGCAGCTGAAAAAACGCAATATCGGGGTCCTGATAACCGATCATAATGTGAGGGAAACCTTGTCCATTACCGACAGGTCGTATTTATTGTTCGAGGGGAGGGTCCTTATCAGTGGCACCTCCCGCGAGCTTTCCGAGAACGATAAGGCCCGCGAGCTTTATCTCGGTGAGAAGTTCAAACTGGAATAGGGTAACAGATGCAGCTGCGCCAGAGTATTGTCATCCGGCAAGAACTCACCCAAACGCCACAACAGATATTGCGCTCCGAACTACTCCAGATTCCGATGATGCTGCTGGAGGCCCGCGTCAAGATGGAACTGGAGGAGAATCCGGTCCTGGAGATCGACGATGAAGAGGTCAATATCGACGAGATGCTGGAGGACTCTGACGAGGAGCCGGTCGAGGAACAGGTCGACGACGATAACGAAGTCGACTGGGACCAGGTGGGTGACACCGACAATTACGAGATCCCCTACACCGGCCAGCAGCGCGACAGCAGCACCGAGTTCACCGAGATTCCGCGGCCAGCCATTCAGACCCTGCAGGAACACCTGATCCAGCAGCTGGAGACCGACACCACCCTCAGCTATCGACAGCAGGTCGCGGGAGTGGAGATCATCGGCAACCTCGATGAGAGCGGTTACCTCGCCTGCGATCTCAGGCTCCTGGCCGCCCGGCTGGACATGGAGGAGGAAGCGCTGGAGCTGGTGCTCAAGCGCATCCAGCAGTACGATCCGACCGGCATCGCCGCCCGCGATCTGCGCGAGTGCCTCCTGGTGCAGGCTGAGACCTTTCCCGGCCTCCATCCCCAGGTCCTGACCGTGTTGCAGGATCACTTCGAGGATTTCATCAACAAGCACTACGAGCTGCTGGCGCGCGCGCTGCAGGTGAATCTGGATGATGTGCGTGTGATCTTCCAGGACATCGCGCAGCTTAATCCCCGGCCGGGGGAAGGCACCGTCACCGACACCAAGCAGAACTACGTGATACCGGATCTGATCGTGGAGCATGTCGACGGCGATTTCCTCGTCACGCTTAACGAAGGAGATATGCCGAACCTGCGCATCAGCCGCTACTACCTGGACCTGGCCCGGCAGCGCAAGAAGATGGACCGGCAGGTGCGTGATTTCGTGCAGCGCAAGCTGGAATCCGCCAACTGGTTCCTCAACGCCATCCAGCAGCGGCGCGAGACGATGCTGCGGGTGATGCGCGCTATCGTCCAGCGCCAGATCGAGTTCTTCCAGGAAGGTAAGGATTATCTCAAGCCGATGATCCTGCGCGATATCGCCGAGGATATCGAAATGGACATCTCGGTCATCTCGCGGGTGACCAACGGCAAGTATGTGCAGACGGAGTGGGGGATCTTCGAACTCAAGTACTTCTTCAGTGAGAAGGTGACCACCAACTCCGGCGAGGATGTCTCCACCAAGATCATCAAGGCGGAGTTGCGCCGGCTGATCGACCAGGAGGACAAGCTGAAGCCGCTCTCCGATCAGAAGCTGGCCGATCTGCTGCAGGAGCGGGATCTGAAGGTGGCGCGCCGCACGGTGCAGAAGTACCGCGAACAGATGCAGATTCCGATCAAGAAGCTGCGTCGGCAGATCTAGCCCCCGGGGACAGGAGCACGCGACCGCATCCCGCGACCGGCAGATCATACTCTAACCGTGACTTGACAGTACCAGACCGCCTGGCAGGCGGTTTTTTCGAAACAGGAGGCAACCGGTTCCCGTCGGATGCAGTCACCCAAACAGAAGGACAGGAGTGATGAAGAGAGATTTTCTGGAGATCACCGATTTCAGCGCTGATGAGATCAAAGGGGCCCTGGAACTGGCGGCTCAGGTCAAGGAACAGACCCGCCGCGGCGAGTGCCCGCAACCACTACGGGACAAGACGATTGCTTTGATCTTTCACAAGCCCTCGCTGCGCACCCGCGTCAGTTTCGAAGTGGGCGTCGACCAGCTGGGCGGCAACGCCATCTACGTGACCGACAACGAAATCCAGCTGGGGAAGCGTGAATCGATCTACGACGTCGCCAAGGTGCTGTCCCGCTTCGTGGGCGCCATCTGCATCCGTACTTTTTCCCATGACGACGTGGTCGAGCTGGCGCGTCACGCCACCGTGCCGGTGATCAACATGCTGACCGACCTGACCCATCCCTGCCAGGTTTTCAGCGATCTCTTCACCATCTACGAGCACAGGCCGCAGTACGAGAACCTCAAGATCGCATACTTCGGCGACGGCAACAACGTCACCAATTCGCTGCTCAACCTGGCGGCGTTGATCCCGCTGCAGCTTTATGTGGCCACCGATCCCAGTACGCGTCCCGATGAGCGGCTGTACCAGCGCGCGCTCGACGCCGGTCACTCCGAGGTCGTCATCACCGGCGATCCGGTGGAGGCGGCCAGGGATGCTGATGTGCTCTACGCCGATGTCTGGGCCAGCATGGGACAGAAGGAGGAGATTGACGCCAGGATCGAACTGTTCGGCAAATTCCAGTTGAACGACGAACTGGTCGCCCACGCCAAACCGGACCACCTGGTGATGCACTGCCTGCCGGCCGAACGGGGGCGGGAAATTATCGACGCCGTTATGGACGGACCCAATTCGGTCGTCTTCGACCAGGCGGAAAACCGCCTGCACGGGCAGAAGGCGATCATGATGAAGTTGCTGGAAGAGAGAAGATAGAAGACAGAAGATAGAAGTAGGGGCGACCGGCGGTCGCCCTTTGTTCTTCAGCGTCTAGGTCATCTGCGATCCGAACCCACCCCCCCCAATTCTACCCTACCTTCCTAAACTCCCTTTTTGTAAACTCTAGCTGTTCACCATGGTACGAGACCACGCGTCCCGAACCACCGGGGCATTATTACCAACGTGATACACGCGGGAAGAGGACTATGAACCATACTTCGACTCCCACACGGCTGTCTTGCCGCCGCTCACTACTCTGTTTCTGCCTCCTTTTAATAACCATCGCGCAGGCCGGCGCCGAATCCAAACTGATACTACCCTCCCAGCGTCAGGGAATCGCAATCGCCGTGCTGGAGCCGAATCGCATTTACCTCCTGGACGGTATGCGCAACGAGCTGGTCTGGCTCGACACCACCGGCCAGGAACTGCGCTGCACCGGCGGCTTCGGATCGGCGCCCGGGTTGTTGCAGGATCCAACGGCGCTGATCGCTTCCGGCGGCGATCTCTATCTGCTGGACAGCGGCCTGGCGCGGGTGCAGCGCTACAACCGCGGTCTGGGACTGATCTGGACCGTGGAGTTGGAACCGGCGCTGACCGGGCGCTTCGGAACGCTGACGCACTCCCGGCTGGCAATGCTGGCCAACGGACAGCTGCTGACCGGCGACATCGTCAATCGCATCGTAACCCTCTATACCGCCGACGCCTCCCAGGCCACTCCGATCATCTACCCCGGCCACACCGCCTTCAGCCTGATCGACCTGAGTGGTCTGGTCTGCACCGAGGACCGGGTGCATGTCTACGACGCGGCTTCGCGTCTGCTCTACAGCTGCGATATCTGGGGCGAACCGCTCCTGCAGCAGCGCATCCCGGAAGTCCAGTTCCAGGTCGTCACCACCGACGGCGAGCGACTGCTGCTGGCGGGAGAAGGGCAGGTGCTGGAACTCTACACCGGCGGTACGGAAGCGACCTGGCACAGCGCTCCCTGGCTGCCGGCTGAGATCACCGACGCCGCCAGCGTCGCCGGTTTCCTGTTCCTGCTCGACGGTCGCAACAACCGCATCCTGTGGGAACGCTTTTGAAAGCGCTGCTCCTCTGCCTGTCGCTGCTGGGTGCAGCTTCGCTCCTCCCAGCGGCATCGCCTGATATGCTGGATCGGCACGAACTGCCGACGCGGCAGCTCCATCTCATCCTGAAACCAGTGCTGCAGCTGCCGGACAGTAATATCGTCGCCGCCAGCGAGACGCTGCGGGTCGGCGACAGGCTGCTGCAGCCGGGTGTGGACTATCAACTCGATCATCTTACCGGTCGGCTTACCCTGCTGAATGGCTCCCTGCCTGGACGCGAAACCGCCGTCAGTTATGCGCTCTTTCCCGCCTGGCTGCCGCGGCGCCTGGGGGGACGCACGCCGGCGGAACTGCCGCTGGTGCACCCCGACAGCGTCGAGCTGGTGACGCCGCAGCTGTTTGCCCGCCCGCGGGAGGAACCTGCCACCGCTCTCAACTACCAGGGCAGCTTCCTGCGCGGTATCCGCATCGGTAATCAATCCGGGGTCGACCTGGAGTCCGGCCTGCGTCTCAAGGTGGACGGCCGCATCGGTTCCGATATCGAGGTGGCCGCCTTTCTCACCGACCAGGTGTCGCCGCTGCAACCGGAGGGCAACACCCAGAACCTGGAAGAGATCGACCGTATCTACGTCGAAGTCGGCTCACCCGATTTTACCGTAACGATGGGCAACTTCTACCTGGATTACGGCGGCATGCAGCTGCTGAACTACAGCCGCCGCATCGAGGGTGTACAGGGCGGCTGGCACCGGGCGCCGTTGCAGGTGGGCGGCGCGGTGGCCCTGTCACGGGGCCGTTTCAACTCCGTCACGCTCAACGGGCTGGACGGCGTCCAGGGACCCTACCGCCTGCCGGATGAGACCGGGGAAGCGGGCATCCTGGTGATCGCCGGCACCGAGCAGATCTGGCTGGACGGCCTGCCCCTCACGCGGGGCCAGCAGCAGGACTACATCATCGATTACTCCACGGGCGAGATCACCTTCTCCAACCGCTACGTCATCACCGCCGAATCCAGGATTACGGTCGATTATGAGTTCTCCGCCCAGCATTATCGCCGTCAGATCTACGCCCTGGACGGTGGCGGCACCTATTACGAGGGGCAGAACGTCAAGGTCCGCTATCTGGAGGAGCGGGATGACTATCGCAATCCACTCGGCTGGACCGAGACGGACGAGATCGCCGCGTTGCTGCGTGAGGCGGGCGACGATCTCCAGCGCCTGCAGATCTCCGGTGCCCACGAGGTGGAACCGGGGCGGGGCGGCTACCGGTTGATCGACGCGGAAGCTGGGCAGTGGGGGGAGTATGCACCGCGTCCCGATCCCTTCACCGCTGATTCGGTCTACCGTTTCGATGTTCTGTTCACCCGGCTGGGACGCGATGCCCAGGGCGTGCTGCTGGGCGACTACGAACGCAACTACAACGACTGGGGTTACACCGTTTACCATTTCGTGGGCGAGAACCTCGGCGAGTGGGCGCCGGTACGACTGATCACTCCTCCCGCGGCGCAGCGGATGATCGGTCTGCAGTTGGAGAACAACTGGCGGGAACACCTGCGGTTCAACAACGAAGTGGTGATGAGCGACTACGACCGTAACCTGCGCTCCGGCCTGGACGACGGCGACAACCTGGGGCTGGCTTCGCTCCACCGCCTGCGGCTGCAGGCCCCGTTGCGGCTGCCGCTGCTCGGCGTACCGTCACTGGAAACGCTGCTGCGGTTGCGGGATACGCGCTACCTGTCGCTCAACCGGGACCAGGAGGCGGAGTACCACCGTAACTGGGCGCTGCCGCAACAGGCCATCACCGTCTGGCAGCAACTGGAATCGACCCTGCAGCTCCGCCGCTCCCGTTTCAGCTACACCCGCTTCAACGTCGGTCGCGTGTTGACGGCGGACGACCGGGAGGCGCTGCGCTGGGGCGGCGAAGGCGTCTACCAGGACAGCCTCGGCCGCGGTCTGCAGTTACGTTACCGCACCTCCCGGGCCGGAGCGAACCGCTTGCACCAGGCGGCGGGCAGCAGTCGGCAGGACTGGGGGCTGGTCCGCCTGACCGGTGAGCTGGCGTATGAACTCACCCGCAGCGCCCTGCGTGAAGTCACCTTTACCTCGCCCCGCCTGGCGGTGGCATCGCCGTTGGCCGGCCAGCTGCTGCAGCTTGCCTGGCAGCAGCGGCGGCAGTGGGGCAGCGACAGCAGCGGCGTCCCGCTCAGTTTCACCAGCCGTGAATACAACCTGCAGCTGGAGCCGCAGCAGAAACGCAACCTGTTGATCAGCGGCGGCGTCACACATTATGAGAAGGATTGGGACAGCCCCGATTCCGCCGCCGTGCGCACCGACCTGGGCCAGGTGCACCTGGTTTTTGCCAACGGTCCCGGCAATTTGAGGCTGGACGGCGATTACCGGATCGACCGCTCGCTCGTCTCGGAGCTGGTCACGGTCTATGTGCCGGTCGATTCCGGTCTGACCGGCAATTACTCGGAAGATCCGCCTGGCTCCGGTCACTTCGTGCCGGACCCTTACGGCGATTACACCGCCTACACCCACGCCACCGGCGACTTTCTACCCACCCGGGGCGTGCAGCTCTCACTGCGGATGAGCGACACCTTCTGGAACCGGCTGCGTCTGAGCAGCCGGCTGCGGGTGGAAGGGCGTTCCCGTACCCGGCACCCACTCCGCTTTTACTGCCTGCTGCCGGCGGAGCTGGATGACGACAGCACCCGGCTGGCGATCCTGACCGCCACGCAACAACTCCGCTTTCCCTTCGCTGACGGCGAGCAGAACCTGCAATTGAGCTGGGATGAGAGCCGGCGTCTGGACCGGCTGGTGGTAAATGCCGCCAGCAAAAGGCGGGAGACGCGGATCGGATTGGAGCATGACTGGCGCCTGCTGGCGAGTGTGACGTTGCGGGAACAGGTGGGACTCAAGCTGCTGCGGGAAACCGGGTTTACGATCAACGACCTGCGTACCTGGCGTGCCGGCGGTGGCGTGGAATGGCGGTTCGGGCAGGGCTTGACGTTGCGGCTGGATTACCTGGGACGCTACGGATTCAAGGCGGGCGGGGGACAGGCGATTGCCCAGACCGCCGCGCCGGGGCTCACCTGGCGCTTTCGGAAGCGGGGACGACTCAGCACCGGCGGCAGCTACACCTACGCCTGGGCCGATCGTGAGCAGATCCCGCTGGAGCTGCTGGAGGGTAACCGGATCGGCAGTAATCTCACGCTCGACATGACGCTGGACTACCGGATCGGGACGGCGACGCACATCACCAGCCGGGTGGATTACCGGCGGCTGCCGGGACGACCGACCAATTATTCTTTCTCGATGCAATGGCAGAGTTTCTTCTGATGCGAAGTACGGCAAACCGACAAAACAGTTACGCGCGACCGCCCCGGCGGACAGCGACCGACTCCGGCAAACGTGTCTCCGCCGGTCAGGGCTGGAGCCTCCTGCTGCTGCTCCTGCTCTGGCTCTGTGGACCGGATCCGCTCGCCGCCGACAGCTGGCGGGAACTGGACGCGATTCCCGACACGCTGCGGTTGAACCGGCTGGAGTGTGACTTGCCCCGGGTGCCTGAATTGATAGGACTGCCCGACACTACCGCCGCGGCGGCCTGTCGCGACCGTCTGGACCGGCTCACCCGCGCGGGCTGGTGGAACGCCCGCTTCGACAGCCTGGTCGCTCAGGACGGCACCGGCACCGCCCACTTTACACCGGGACGGCGTTTACGGCTGGCCGAGCTGCGACTCCAGCCGGAGAGCGGACCGATCCGCGTGGTGGCGGTCAACCAACCGGCGACGGAGACGGTGGTCACGGAGCAGCTCTCCGATCAGCTGACGGCAAACCTGGCCGCCGGCGCCGCCTTCAGCGAGTTGCGACTGGAGGGAGTGGTGGTCGAGCAGGGTCGGGTCGCCTTGAACTGGCGGATGCGGGGGGAGGAACCGGTGCGGTTGGCCAGCCAGCTGGTGTACGGCAACCAGCTGACCCGTCCCGAGGTGATCGACCGCCTGACCCGTTTCCAGCCGGGTATGAACCTGAATCCGCTGCACTGGGAGAAAGCCCGCCTCAATCTGCGCCGCCAGATCTTCGTCGAAGCGGTGGAACCGTTTCAGCTGGTGCGCAGCGGCGGGGACGGCGAGTATGCCACTCTGATCAAACTGACGGAGGCACCCTCCTATTTCTTCGCCGGCAATCTCGGCTATGCAGCCGGCGAGCAGAACAGCGGCTACTGGGTCTGGAGCGTCGACATTCGCCTGCTCAACATCCTGGGTACCGCCCGCGAGTTGTACCTGCGTACCGACCGGACCGCACCGGAAACCCGCTCCATAAGCGTCCGCTACCGTGAACCGTTCCTGCTGGGCAGCCAACTCTTCCTGGAACCGCATCTGATGCAGCAGGATCATGACTCGACCTACCACGAACGGGAATACGGTCTGGTGACCGGTTGGCGCCCCTCCTTCACCCTGGCGCTGTCGCTCGGGCTCTCCCGCCGGGAAGTCTTCCCGGACAGCCTGCACGGCTGGATCGAGCAGGGCATCCGGCAGGAACGCAACACGGTCTGGGAATCGGAGCTGATCCTCGATTCCCGCGACGATCTGCTGCATCCCCGCCGCGGTTTCTACGCGCGGTACGGTTTCCTGGAGAGCCGTAAACAGCTGCGCATCCCCGGCGACGAGGAATCGCACGGTCAGCGCGTGGTAAAGCAACGGCTGACAACGCAGCTGCCCTGGCCGCTGCACCGGCGCTGGACGTTGCTCCTGGACCAGGACGCGCAGCTGCTGCAAAGCGACTCGACCCTCTCGCTGCCGGACCTGCTGCGTCTCGGCGGCACCCGTTCCCTGCGGGGTTACCGGGAGGAGCAGTTCCTGGTCGATCGTTACCTGCTGGGCCGGAGCGAACTGCAGTATCACCTGGGCCGGGGCAGCGATCTGCATCTCTTCCTGGACGGTGCCGTCATGGAGCGGCGGGGAAACCGGTGGGGCAACACCGGGTACGGTGTCGGCTTGAAACTGCGGGTGCGACAGGGTTATCTTGGAGTCGATTACGCGCTGCCGGGCGGCGGTTCTCTCGGTGACGGCAAGTTGCACCTGCTTTACGAAAGCGTCTTCTGATGAATGTGATACGTCCGCTCAACGTTTTGCTGGCCGGCGCAACGGTCTGGCTGGGCGCCTGGCTGACCGCCGTCCCGTTGCTGGCGCCCCGTACATGGGTGGCAACGCTGGTAGTGATGCTCTACACCGCGGCCGGCAACGTAATGAATGATGTCTACGACCTGGCGGTTGATCGTCTGAACCGACCCGAACGGGCGCTGCCGTCCGGCCGCATCACGAGCGGACAGGCACGACTGCTCTACCGGTTACTCTTCGGCGCCGGCACTCTACTCGCCCTTTACCAGGGGCTCTACTGGATTGCGGTGCCGGCCCTCGCGCTGATCGTCTGGTACAACCGGCGGCTGCAGCACACCCCCCTGGCGGGAAACCTCGTCGTAGCGCTGCTGACCGTGCTGCCGCTCTGGTATGCCGCCTGCTTAAGCGCGTATCACGCGCTGCTTTTCCCTTCGCTCCTGATTTTCCTGGTGCAACTGGCGCGCGAGATCGTGAAGGACATCGAAGACTGCGCCGGTGACCGCCTGCGGGACGCACGCACCCTGCCACTCCTGATCGGTGAGCGAAGGGCGCTGCTGGCGGCCGCGGGGCTGAACCTGCTACTCTGGCTGGTTGCCCTCCTGGCCTGGTACCGTGAATACTACACGGTGTTATTGCCGCTGGTGGTGCTGCTGGTGATCCTGCCGCTTACCCTGTGGGGATTTCTGCAGGCGGGACGGCAGGGCGCCTGGCGCCGGTTACAGATGTCACTCAAACTGGTGATGATCATCGGTTTCGTCACCCTTATTTTCGGAGTACGCTGATGGACTTGCAGTATGGCGAGCAGATCGTTCTCGCTTCCGCTTCGCCGCGTCGGCGGCATATCTTCAGCAACGCCGGTTTCCAGGTGACCGTCGAGCCGGCCAGTATCGACGAGACGATCACACCCGGCACGCCGCCCGACACCGCAGTTAAAATGCTGGCACTGCGCAAGGCGACCACGGTTGCGACGGATCGTCCCGATCATGTCGTGGTCGGTGCCGACACTATCGTCTACCTTGAAGCCGCTATCCTGGAGAAACCGGCCGACAAGGCGGAGGCCTGCGCCATGTTGACCCGTCTGCAGGGCAGGTGGCACACGGTGTACACCGGTTTCGCCATCGTCAAGGAGAGCACGGGACAACAATCAGTTCAGGCTGAGGAAACCATGGTGAAATTCCTGCCGCTCACGCCGGAGTTCATTAGCTATTATGTCGACAGCGGCGAACCCTTGGACAAAGCGGGCGCATACGGCATTCAGGAACGCGGATCACTCTTCGTCGAACAGTTGCGCGGGTGCTATTTCAACGTGATGGGCTTCCCGATCGCCGCTTTCTATCGCGAATTCCGGCGGTTGTTCGGAGGTGAAGAGCAGAAATAGTATAACAAAGGTTTGATCATCTAAAGTGTCACTTGAATTATTTTCAGAATCGAGAATGGACACTGATAATTCATTCGGAATTCGGCCTCGGTATCGGGATCGGACGAGAATAATCTATCGATAGCGATCCCGATTCCGACTACCGATAAGCACATCTTTCATCGCTATGTCACTTGCTTCACCTACAAACCCCTTGACAAACGGCGGAATGATAGTATCATAAAACAGTTGATATTACTGAGTTTCCAACCAACACAACCGCACCTGCTGCGCGACCTACCTGCGATATGACCGGAAGGGCTGAATTTGGACCTGCAGCAATTCTGTGACAATCTCAAATCCGCACGCCTCTACCAGGAAATGGAACTCATTGAGATTTCACGCGAAACCCGCATCTCCGTTGGCTTTCTCACCGCGCTGGAGGATGGTGACTGGCACCTGATCCCTCCCGGCTACCTGCGCGGTTATCTCAGTAATTATGCCGAGAGCGTGGGAATGAACCTGGAGCGGGTGCTCGAGAGTTTCACTGAACTGGAATGGGAACCGCCGGAACCGGACAGCGCTCCGGTGCTGGAGCTGGAATCGCAACGGCCGGCTCTCGATCCCGCCTCCACGCGGATTCCAGGACTGTTGGAGGCGGTGCCGCTCCTGCGCTGGTTGCTGTTCGCCGTCGCGGCCCTGGTGCTGGTCCTGATCGGCGGGGGGATACTGATGCTGTTCGATTCAACGCCCCCACCGGAGATCGTTCAGGAGGAACCGGTGGTAGTCCGCGATACCGTCTCCCGGAGTGAACCGCAACCGGATTCGACCGTTTTCAGCATCGAAAAGGTTAATCTCGCCTTCGCATTTACCGATAGTTGTTACCTGAAGGTCGGCACGGGAGATTCGCTCATCAAAGAGTGGATTTACCTGCCTGGCGACTCGATCGCCTTCACCAGTGAAGGGCAATTGCAGGTAACAGTCGGTAATCCCCAGGCCGCGATCCTGTATTTCAACGGCAGGAGCAGCGGCAAGGTAGGTCAAACCAACCAGCCGGCACACCTCGTAGTAGATCCCGCGGGTGTCCAGCATTCCAGCCTGGGAGTGCTCCGCTAAGCTGCCGGACAGTCATCCGGCGCCCCGTGTTTCCCCTTCACCACCTGGCAGAACTGAGCCTGGCCGCTACGCTTGCATCGCATAATCGTGGAGGAGAGATGCCCGCCGAATCTGCCGGTACCGAACATTCCGCCAGCGATGTCACTCCGGCGTCTGCTCCCACTTCCCCCCATCACATCCTGATCGTGGATGACGATCCCCACAACCGCGACCTGCTGGCTGCGGAAATGGTGCATGCCGGCCATACCGCCCGCACGGCGCCGGACGGACGCGCCGGGGTTGCCGCCGCCCTGGAGCAGGTGCCGGATCTGGTCCTGATGGACCTGGCCATGCCGCAACTGGACGGTTTCGGTGCCATCGCGAAGTTGCGCGCCGATGCCAGAACCGAACTGGTGCCGATCATCATCATGTCGGCGATGGTGGAGGTGGCGCACCGCGTGCGGGGTTTGAAACTGGGCGCCAATGACTACATCTGCAAACCGTTCGATCTGCGCGACATCAACCAGCGGGTCGGGATCCATCTGCGACTGCAGGAGCTGGAGCGCCTGCGGCGGCAACAGCAGCGGGATGAGGTCGCTCTGGAAGTTCTGGGCGCCGCCGCCCATGAACTGGCGCAACCGGTCAACGGCGCGCTGGGCTATGTACAGCTCATGCTGACCATGGCCGAAATGAAGGGCGAGCAGGATGCGGTGGAACTCACCCGCGATCGTTTTGAACAGATAGAAGCCTGCCTGCAGAAGGCGGATAGCGTGCTCCAGAAGCTGTCCGGCCTGGACAACTACCATTCCCTCGACTACGCCGGAGGGGTCAAGATTCTCAATATCCACCAGACCGGGAAGCGAGATCATGGCGGAGTATGAAACGCTGCTGCTGTTGCAGGACCCGCCCCGGCCCGATCACCGATTGGTGCGCACGCTGGAATCAGCCTGCTACAGCGTGGAGCCGATTGTATTACCGGAAGCAACGGCTTCCATAACCCCGGCGGATGCCGGCGGCGATCTACTCCTTTTGAATGTGGATGGCGATCCGAGCGAGCTGGTTCGACGTTTGCGCGCGCAACCCGGGTACGCCGAACTGCCGCTGCTGGTCGTGATGGAAACTCACACCAACCGCGCCGCCGCCGACTTCCTCGATCAGGGAATCGACGAGATCATCTTCTATCCCTGGTACAGCGAAGAGGTGCTGGCCAGGCTGGAAGCGAGACTGCGACTGCAGCGGTTGGAGAGAACCTCACTGCAAAGCCAGCGGGTCGAGGCGATGTATCACACCGCCCGCACTTCGATCGACCGCATAGAACCGGCTCTGCAGACCGGTCTGGCGCTGTTGACGGAGATCGCCGCCGCTTATACGGAAACCGATGTTAGCTGCCGGTTGGAACTGGCGAAAGTGCGCCAGCTGGAACAGGCGCTGCAGCAGGTAGCGCACAGCATCCACCACCTGCAGGATGTAAGCCGCCGCGTAACTCCCGTCCCAGTCGAGCTGAAACAGACTTCGCTTCCCTGACTTCATTCCAGCATTCTACTTCTTCATCTCTCCTCTCTGAAGCCGCGTCAACCGCTGTTTGTCCTTGTAGGTCACCGGCAAAATGTGGAACATATTAACTTTTCAAGTTAACCTTAACCACTTGAGAACGATCCCCAAAGAGGTATTGTTGCAGGGAAATGCGAGGTGCAATGAAGAATCGGCATAAACAGCTGGCGGATGCGTCACGTATCGTTCACGGCATCGGTCCCGTGGACCCCGCCTGGGGTGGTGTTTCCACCCCGATCCATCAGTCTTCGACTTTCAGCTTCGCGGATGCCGCCCAGGGAGCGGCCCGTTTTGCCGGTGAAGATGATGGTTACATCTATACCCGCATGGGTAATCCGACCAACGCCGCCCTGGAGCGCAGTCTGGCCGATCTCGAGGAGGGTTACGGCGCGATGGTCACCGCTTCCGGTATGGCCGCCATCACCACCACCTGGCTGGCGCTGCTCTCAAGCGGCGATCATCTGGTTTCCACCGCCGCGGTCTACGGCCCCTCGCGCACCGTCCTGAAACGGGATTTCAGCCGCTTCGGCATCGAAGCCAGTTTTGTCAACACCGCCGATATCGACGCGATCGCCGCCGCCTGCCGGCCGGAAACGCGTCTGCTGTTTGTCGAAACACCCGCCAATCCCACGCTGGAAATCACCGATCTGGAGGCGGTCGCCGCCCTGGCGCGGGAGCGGAATCTGCTGCTGATGGTCGACAACACCTTCTCAACCCCCTACCTGCAGAAACCGCTCACGCTGGGCGCGGATATCGTCGTGCACTCGCTGACCAAGTTCATCAACGGCCACAGCGATGTGGTGGGAGGCGTCATCATCCCCCGGGATGAGGAACTGTTCCGCCGTTTGCGCAGCGTGCTCAATTACTTCGGCGGCACCATGGATCCCCACCAGGCCTGGCTGGTGCTGCGGGGACTCAAAACGCTGGCACTGCGGCTCGATCGCAGCTGCGCCAACGCGGCGCAACTCGCTGACTACCTGGAACAGCATCCCCAGGTGAAGCGGGTGGTCTATCCCGGTCTGGCGTCGCATCCGCAGCGGGAACTGTCCCAGCGGCAGATGAAGCTGCCGGGCGCCATGATCAGCTTCGAACTTAAAGGTGGTACGGCGGCGGGTCGCATCGTGATGGACTCGGTCGAACTCTGCACGCTGGCAGTATCGCTGGGCGGATTCGAAACCCTGATTCAGCATCCCGCTTCCATGACCCATGCCGGTATGCCGCGTGAGCAGCGCCTGCAGGCGGAGATTACCGACGGTCTTGTCCGGCTCGCGGTCGGGTGCGAGGAGGTGGATGATCTGCAGGCCGACCTGGAGCAGGCGCTGGCGAAGATCTAACGCTGGCGCCGCCGGATCACCCGGAGTTTTGTATGGGTTCTGAACGCACACCATCCTCTGAGCCGGACCAGCGCCGGTCGTTTCAGCGCCGACCCACCCGCACGGTGCTGATCGGCGAGGTCACCGTCGGGAGTGATCACCCGCTCCGGGTGCAGTCGATGACCAACACCCCCACCCGCGACGTAGAAGCGACCACCGCGCAGATCGCCCGCTTGGCCGCGGCCGGCTGCGAAATCGCCCGGATCGCGGTCGCCACGCGGCGCGACCTGGAGGCGCTGCCCCAGCTGCGCGAACAATTGCGGGAGCTTGACGTCACCCTGCCTCTCGTCGCCGACATTCACTTCTCCCCACAACTGGCCGTGGCGGCAGCGCCCTGGGTGGAAAAGATCCGTATCAATCCCGGCAACTACGGCGAACAGCGGCGCTGGCAGCGGGAGCTCACCGACGCGGAATACCGGGCGGAACTGGTGGCCGTGAGCGAGCGATTGCAGCCCCTGGTGGAAGCGCTGCAGCGTTCCGGGCGCAGTCTCCGCATCGGCAGTAATCACGGATCGCTCTCCTCGCGCGTCCTCCAGCGCTGGGGCGACACGCCGCAGGGCATGGTAGCCGGCGCGCTGGAATATGTCGAGGCCTGCGAACAGCTCGGTTTCCGGGATATCATCATCTCGATGAAGGCATCTTCCTCGCGGGTGATGATCGCCGCCTACCGGCTGCTCTGCCAACAGCTGACAGAAACCGGTCGGGACTATCCGCTGCACCTCGGCGTAACCGAGGCGGGGCAGGGGCGCGACGGCGTGATACGTTCCGCGGTCGGTATCGGCTCGCTGTTGCTGGACGGCATCGGCGATACCATCCGCGTTTCACTGACCGATGCGCCGGAAGTGGAGATCGCTCCCGCACGCGCGATGATCGAGACCCTGCAAACCGGCAGCGGTGGCGCCGGAGAGCAGCCCGTGGTCGCGACACCCGAATACAGCCTTTCCGGACGTCGTGACAGCTCCGTGATACAAATCGGCGACATCAAAATTGGCGGTGACTGGCCACCGGTGGTCTCGGCACCGGCTCTGGAAGCGGAGGTGCCGTTGCCGGAATTCACGACCGCCGCGGATAAGCTGCCGACGTTGACCGGCTACCCGGATCAGACCGGCGACCGGGTGCTCTGGCCGGCGGCGGAACTGGCGGCCTGGCGATCTGAGCGGCAACCCCGGCTGCTGGAGGTGGTTTTCAGCGCCGGCCTGCCGGAAACGGAGTTGGCGGAGTTCCGCCGTTTGCGCCTGCCGCCGGACCGCACCCTGATCGCTGTGGAGACCGAGGCCGTACTGGCGGACAACCGCCGCCTGGCGGAAGCGCTGCCGGGTTACCCGCTGGATATTTATTTCGGATCCACCTGTACCCTGAGCGAGATCGCCATCGCCATGCACGGCGGCGCGCTGCTCACTGAAGGGGTGGGGGATAGTCTTACCATCCTGGCGCCGGTGCCGGCACCCGCCGCGCTGGCTTTCAACATCCTGCAGGGGAGCGGCAGGCGGGTGACACGGGCCGAGTACATTTCCTGTCCCGGCTGCGGACGCACCCAGTTCGACCTGCTGGAGGCAACACGGCAGGTCAAGGCATCGACCGCCCATCTCACCGGCGTGAAAATCGCCGTTATGGGGTGCGTCGTCAACGGTCCGGGCGAAATGGCAGACGCCGATTTCGGTTATGTCGGGTCCGGGGCGGACCAGGTCGACCTCTACCGGAGTGGTACCCCGATCAAGCAGGGCGTGCCGGCGGCGGAGGGACCACGCGAGTTGATCAGGCTGATCCAGGCCAGCGGACGCTGGCGGGAACCGGCGGCGGGAACAAACGGCGGCCAGACCGCGTCTAATCACCAAAAGCAGTAACGGTGCGGCCGTGGTCGCAGC
Organism: uncultured Bacteroidia bacterium; assembly: GCA_964517435.1. Taxonomy (GTDB): domain Bacteria; phylum CAIWAD01; class CAIWAD01; order BS150m-G50; family BS150m-G50; genus BS150m-G50. The sequence goes on from CAZFEC010000027.1 coordinate 36,018, forward strand.
ACTTCAGTGGAGAGGGTTCCATGTTAGCCAAAGTAAAGTGGTTCGATGAAAAGCACGGCTACGGCTTTCTGGAAATCCCCGACCATCCAGACATCTTCGTCCATTACACTTCCATCAAGGGCAAAGGCTATAGGGTGCTCAAAGCCGGCGATGAGGTTTCCTTCCGGTTGGAGGATTCTCAGAAAGGGCCACAGGCCTTTGACGTACTCGTTATCAAATCAGCCTCTGAGGGAGAAAACGCTTGACTTTGCAATCCTCGCCCCGCTATTTAACAGGTCTGTGGAGGGTAGCTACCCCTCACGCGCACTGCGGGGTGGAGCAATGGTAGCTCGTTGGGCTCATAACCCAAAGGCTGCAGGTTCGATTCCTGCCCCCGCTATTCTCATCTGGAATGCCGGCCTGGGTATGTTGCTGATGGCAACGATACTGACAGCATTCCAAAACCATTTGACCTATCATTTTCGATATCGGTTTTCCAGTGAATTCAAATGGCATGGCGGTATAGCTCAGTTGGTTAGAGCAGCGGAATCATAATCCGCGTGTCCGGGGTTCGAATCCCTGTACCGCTATCGGATGCTACCAGACAGGAAACCTGGCCGGTGTCCATCCGCCCTGACCTCCGGCTATCAGCGAGTTCCAATCAGTTACATTATTGTCGGGGCCGGGTCTTTCCCCTTTACTTGGCTGTCTCTTCACCGATGATACTTAATGCAATCCGGGCTGCAATCCGGAAACCTCCTGCAACAATCACCGTGATGAAAGACGCAGGGAATGAGCATAGCATCAGACATATACACCTTTAGATAAACGGATATTCCCCGATGCAACGTAAGAACTATGTCAACATCCTCGAACTGAAGAAGCGGGTAGACAGGATCATCGATATTCTCCAGGAAAAAGGAGTTCTGAACGCCGCAGAGGCGATCGCTCTGTATGAACCGCAGAACAACAAGCCTGGCAAGCCGGGCAAGCCGGCAACCGCCAAGAACAAATCCGTGCAGGCGAGTTCCCACCCTCAACGCAGCGCGGAAAAGGAAAATCTGCACCAGGGAAGCAGCAGCGATACCGCCCATGGGCACCTGGCCGGAACCGTCTACGACCGCCAGAGCGGCAAACCGCTTACAGGTGTTCACGTGATTCTGAAACGGGGACAGGACAACGCCGAGCTGCACCGCTACCGCACGACCAAGAGCGACATGGAAGGCCGTTTCTTCTTCCTGAACCTCCCGTTGGAGCGCCAGCATACCGGCAATGGCAACGGCGTTTTCCGCTACTCACTGGAGATGATCTACCGGCAGGATAATTTCACCGGTAGCGGCTTTATCCAGCTCACCTCAGACCAAACCACCATACAGGATCTTTTCCTCGAACCGAAGACGGAATAACCTTGCTGTCTCGCTTTCGCGATTTCCTCAGGGCCCGGACGGGGCGTCCCCTGGAGCAGAGCAGATTCCTGCTGGGAGTGTCCGGCGGAATCGATTCCATGGTGATGCTCGACTTCGCCCGGCGCCTGCGGCTGGCCGGCGGCGTCGCCACCGTCAACTACGGTTTGCGGCAGGCGGCGGCAGGGGATGCGGAACTGGTGCAGCTTACCTGCCGGCGTTTTAATTACCCCTTTCATCTGTTGACCCCCTCACCCCGGAGTTACAGTGGCAACCTGCAGGATCAGGCGCGCCGGTTGCGGCTGGAGTTCTTTCATTCCCTGTGTGAAACGGAGGAGTACGATTGGATTTTACTGGCCAATCACGCCGACGACCTGGCGGAAACCCTCCTGGTGCGGCAACTGCAGGGCCGCCACCCGCTTTCCTGGGGCGGTTTCACACCTCAGCAGGGAATCGTGCTGCGTCCTTTCATCGATGTCGACCGGGCGCAGATCGAAAAGTGGGCGGCTAAGTACGGCGTCACCTGGTGTGAGGATGAAAGCAACCGCGGTGATGACTACCTGCGCAACCGGGTGCGACATCATCTGCTGCCGCTGATGGCGCAGCTGGTGCCGGACCGGGAGGGCACACAACTACAACGAAGCGCCCGCCAACTGCAGCGCACCGGGTCGATTCTCGAGGAACTGCTGGACCGGGAAAGTGTCCGCTGCCTTCTGCAGAAAGGGGCCGACCGCTTTGTCCTTGATAAAGTACAGCTGCGGGACTATACTTCTGCACTGCGGTGGCAGCTGCTGTTCCGGTGGCTGCAACAGCTGAACGACTGGATCGATCCTCCCAGCGAAGCGCTGATGGAGCAGGTGCTGACGAACCTGCGACGCTTACGCGGCAGCATGCGCATCGGAAAGCGATTGCTGATGCGGCACGATGCCGATCGCCTGCTGCTGGTACGGATCGATCGTGAATTGCCGGAGATCCCGTTGCGGCGAAATGGACGTCGTCAGACACTGCCCGGCACCGGTCGGGTCAGTTGCCGGCTGGTGGCTCCCGGCCAGGTGAGCTTCGATCGCGATCCGCACCTGGAGTTTCTCAGCCTGCCGGACGGGGCGACCTGCCGCTACCGGCCCTGGCGCCCGGGCGACACCTATATTCCGCTGGGTCGACGCCGCCCCCGCCGGGTGGCGGATCTCCTCAGCAGCCGCGGTGTGTTGGACCGGACCGCGGCCTATGTGCTCGAATGTAACGGTCTCATCGCCTGGGTGGTGGGGCAGGCGCCGGCGGCGAGTTTCCGCGTCAGCGGCCGCAAGGACAACATCTACAAATTTCGGATGGTGATGGATGAGTAACAGTGAGCGGATCCTGGAAGTCGACGGCATGCGCTTTTCGATACTGTTGACGGAAGAGCAGCTGCAGGAGCGTATCGCCGCCCTCGCCGCGGATGTATCACGCGACTACGAAGGTATGAACCCGATCCTGGTCGGCGTACTGAACGGCGCTTTCATGTTCCTGGGCGATCTGATGAAGTACATCACCATCGAATGCGAGGTCGATTTCATCAAGATCTCCTCCTACGGAGATGAACTGAGCAGCAGCGGCGAGGTCAAAATGCGCAAGGACTACGACGCGCTGGTGCACGAACGCCATGTCATCATCGTCGAGGATATCGTCGATTCCGGCACTTCGGTCAACTTCCTCCGGGAGAAGTTCGATCTGCAGAACACCGCCTCCACCAGGTTCCTGACGCTGCTCTATAAGGAGGAGACCGCCCAGATCGACTTCGAACTCGACTATGTCGGCTTTCGCATTCCCCCGGAATTCGTCATCGGCTACGGCCTCGACTACAAACAGAACTATCGCAACCTCCCGGCCATCTACAGTATGATCGGAGAGGTTTGAAAGGATAACGGATGAGCGAACAGATTCCGGAATCGAAAAAGCCCAAGAAGGACGATCGCTTCGAATGGCGCAAGGGAACGCGCACCCTCATGTTCTGGGTGTTGCTGATCCTGCTGTTCTTCCTGATCGCCAACGCTTTTGACAAGAAGACGCCGGAACTGGAACTGACACCGGACGAATTTCTGCAGCTGGTGCAGGAGGATCCCTCCAGCATCGAACAGCTGCGGGTGATGGTTGACGGTAACGAAGTGCACGGTACCCTGCAGCAGGAGATGACCCTGGAATCGACCGAAAGCAATCTGCCGTTTACCGCTTTCCGGGTGATCCTGCCCAATTCCGTAATCGACAAACAGTACGAGCAATGGGACCTGCAGGGGATTCCCTACCGCTTCGAAAAGGAAACCACCAACTGGATGGCCTGGGTCTTGACCTCCATTCTGCCCTGGGTGATCCTGCTCGGCATCTGGATCTTCATCATGCGGCGTATGCAGGGAGGCGGCGGTGCCAAGGGAGTTTTCTCCTTCGGCAAATCCCGCGCTCGTCTGCAGACCGATACGCAGGACCAGGTCACGTTCAAGGATGTCGCCGGGGCTGATGAAGCCAAGGAAGAGCTGGAAGAGATCATCGAGTTCCTCAAGAACCCGCAGCGCTTCACGCGGCTGGGAGGACGGATTCCGAAAGGCGGGCTGCTGCTGGGGCCTCCGGGCACCGGCAAGACGCTGCTGGCCCGTGCGGTGGCGGGTGAAGCGGGAGTACCTTTCTTCAGCATGTCTGGTGCCGATTTCGTCGAGATGTTCGTCGGTGTCGGCGCGTCCCGTGTCCGCGACCTCTTCGAGCAGGGCAAGAAAAACGCGCCCTGTATCATCTTCATCGATGAGATCGATGCGGTCGGCCGCCAGCGCGGAGCCGGCCTCGGCGGTGGTCACGACGAGCGGGAACAGACGCTGAACCAGTTGCTGGTGGAGATGGACGGTTTCGAGTCGAAGGACGGCGTCATCCTGATCGCGGCCACGAACCGTCCCGATGTCCTCGATCCGGCGCTCCTGCGGCCGGGCCGTTTCGACCGCCAGATCGTGGTGGACCGTCCCGATGTCCGGGGGAGGGAGGGCATCCTCAAGGTACACACCCGCAAGATTCCGCTGGCGGAGGATGTCGATCTGGAGGTGCTGGCGAAGGGTACTCCTGGATTGGCGGGCGCCGATCTGGCCAACATCGTGAATGAAGCGGCGCTCTTTGCCGCCCGGCGCGGATCGGATAATGTGGCACGCATCGACTTCGAGAATGCCAAGGACAAAGTGATGATGGGGGCGGAACGCCGCAGTGTGGTCATCAGCGACGAAGAGAAGAAGATGACCGCTTACCACGAATCGGGCCATGTCCTGGTTTCCAAGCACACCCCCAACGCCGATCCGGTGCACAAGGTCACCATCATTCCACGTGGGCGGGCGCTGGGCTTAACCCATTACCTGCCTATCGATGAAAAGCATACCTATTCCCGCGGCTATCTCAACTCAATGCTGGCCCACCTGATGGGGGGTCGGGTGGCCGAAGAGATCGTCTTCGGTGAGATCACCACCGGTGCCGGCAACGACATCGAACGGGCGACCGATATCGCGCGCCGCATGGTGTGCGATTGGGGCATGAGCGAAAAGATCGGTTTGCGCAACCTGGGGCGTCGAGAGGAGGAGATCTTCCTGGGGCGCGAGATCGCTCAGCATCGCGATTTCTCCGAAGAGACCGCCCGGCTGATCGATTCGGAAGTGAACCGGTTGCTGGAAGAGGCGCACGACCTGGCCCGCAGCATCATCGAGGAACATGAAGCGATGCTGCATCGCCTGGCCGAGGAACTGCTGAAGCGGGAAATACTGGAGAGCGCTCAAATCGATGCGATCCTGAACGGTGAGGATATCACCGAAGATGATGATCCCGCCGCGGAAGTGAAACCATCTCCGCCAGCGGAGGGATCGTCGTCGGACGGGGAGGAACCCTCTCCGCCAGTGGAGGAATCGTCGCCGGACGTGGAGGAACCCTCTCCGGAAGCGGAATAAGATGACGCGGCGAAACAATCGCCGCTCCTTTCAACACCAGCTTGCTTATGAGTACACCAGAGATCCCCAACGAAGAGGAATTGCGACAACGGATTCGCATGACTGATGATATGAAGATACCGACATCTCAATGCGC
>CAZFEC010000028.1:0-40187 GCA_964517435.1 uncultured Bacteroidia bacterium
TTATTTATAGGACTATCACACATCACTCGTCATAATCATCAACGGCATGCCGTTGAAGTTCTCGTAGAGCGGGCGGTAGCGGTCGGTGCTGTAGTACTTCTCAACGTCGACCAGCTTTTTGTGCTCGATGACCGTCTCCAGCGGCACGTCGCCGTAATGCCCCTTGCGCAGCGAGATCAGGCGGCCGCTCTGACCCTTCTGGATCAGGTCGAAGGCGAGGTTGCCGAAGATGATCGGCACGAAGGAGTCGAGTGCGTCCGGATTGCCGCTGCGGACCATGTAACCGAGCCGCTGTTTGATGGTGTTGATGCTGCGACCGTTATTGTACCGCGGTGACAGCTCCTGCAGCTTGTCGCCGACCAGGTCGCCGATGCCGCCCAGCTTCTTGTGACCGTAGGCGTCCGCTTCTCCCCCTTCGAAAACCATCTGGCCGTCGCTGAACATCGCACCTTCCGAAACCAGCACGACGGAGTAGTGGCTGGGATTGCGGTGCCAGTCACGCACCATCATATCGGTCAGTTTCTCGATGTCGAATCGATACTCCGGGATCAGGCAGCGGTTGGCCGCGCCCGCCATGGCCGGCATCAGCGCGGTGAAGCCGGCGTAACGGCCGAACACCTCCAGCACCAGGAACCGCTCGTGCGAACCGGCCGAAGTGCGCAGCTGGTGCGCCAGGTCCAGCGTGCGGGTGACGCAGGTGCTGAAACCGATGCAATAGTCGGTGCCCGGTACGTCGTTGTCCATCGTCTTGGGAATCGCCACTACCTTGAAATCCTGCTGATGCAGGTGGGCGGCGTAGCTGAGGGTGTCGTCACCGCCGATGGCGATCAGGAAATTGACGCCGAGAAACTCGAGGTTTTTCAACACCTCCGGCGTCAGGTCGTTCACCTCGTCGGTATAGACCTCCTGCAGGTGCTCCGGCACATCTCCCTTTTTGACATTGTTGGGTCGCGTGCGGGAAGAGTGCAGGAAGGTGCCGCCGGAACGGGCGGTCCGGTTGACCACCGACTCGCTCAGCACTTCGAAGCTGTCGCTGTTATCCGCCTCGAAATCACGCACGATGTCGATCAGGCCGCGCCAGCCGCGCTTGATACCCACCATGCGGTAGCCGTCGCGAAGGGCCCGGATGGTCACCGCCCGGATGGCGGGGTTCAGACCCGGCACATCGCCGCCGCCGGTCAGGATGCCGATGGTTCCTTTGCGGCTGCTCTTCTTCGATTGATCTGACATGTCTCTCTCCTGCCTGCTTGTGAAAGGCCGGCCGACCTGCCAACGGTCGTTTTGCCGCGGATTGGCATTTAAGCAGCGATGGAATATCGCCTGCTTCAAGTGCCAATTACAATGCTGCTTCCAGTCAGCATTGTTCAAGTTATTATATCGGAAGGGGTTTTCCAATGTTGAGGAAGAAGAAGATTACGGATCGATTCCGAATACCGATTCCGAATACCGAACGCAGAAAAGGCTCGTTAAGCCTTTGAGATTCACTATGGGTGGACGGTATCGGGACTCGCTATCGGGATCGGATTAATGTATGCTCTTTCTTCCTTATTTTATCTATTTTGATCCCCACGTGCTCAGGCAAGCGGGTAGCGGTGGAACGTGATACAACCGCCCCATTCATATCATTGTCATATGTCGATATAACGACGATATGTCCGGGTAGAGCTGCCGGCTGCCGAGAAATCGCATATCATGTTGATATCATAAGAGATAAGAGTAGTTCCATTTATGGCACAACCATTGCTCACAGTGAGCCTGCACCGCCACGCCGGTTTCAAGACAGAGGCAACGGTCCGGCGCACTGCCTGAGCAGAAGGAGTTAATGTGACACAATCCGCATCCCAGGGCGATTTGCAGAAACTGGAGCAGCTGCGTGTATCACGCGATCGCATCCGCGCGGAAATCGGTAAAGTGATCATCGGACAGGAGGAGTTGATCGAGCAGCTGCTGATCGCTATCCTCTCGCAGGGCCATTGTCTCCTGGTGGGCGTGCCGGGGCTGGCGAAGACGCTGCTGATTTCGACCCTTGCCGCGGCGCTCGACCTCAAATTCAACCGCATTCAGTTTACACCGGACCTGATGCCGAGCGACATCACCGGTACCGAAGTGATCGAGGACGACATCACCACCGGCCGCAAAGCGTTTCACTTCTATAAGGGACCGGTCTTCAACAACATCGTGCTGGCGGATGAGATCAACCGCACCCCGCCCAAGACGCAGTCGGCCCTCCTGCAGGCGATGCAGGAGTACGAGGTGACTGCCGCCGGCACCACTTACCCGCTGGACATGCCTTTCTTCGTGCTGGCGACGCAGAATCCGATCGAGCAGGAGGGCACCTACCCGCTGCCGGAAGCGCAGCTGGACCGCTTCATGTTCAACCTCTGGGTCGACTATCCCTCGCAGGAGGAAGAGGTGGATATCGTCAAGCGCACGACCGCGTTGACGGAGGGCGCCGTGGAACCTGTATTCAACGCCCAGGATATCATCGAGCTGCAGCAGCTGGTGCGACGCAGTCCGGTTTCCGACAATGTGATACAATACGCGGTCTCGCTTGTATCACAAACCCGTCCGGGCAACCCGCAGCTGGAGGGGGAGATGAAGAACTGGATCAGCTGGGGGGCCGGTCCCCGGGCATCCCAGTATCTGATCCTCGGAGCCCGCACCCGGGCGCTGCTGGATAGCCGTCCCACGCCCGACCTCGACGATGTGCGCGCCGTCGCCGTACCGGTGCTGCGCCACCGTATTATCACCAGTTTCAACGCCGAAGCGGAGGGGATCACCAGCGTCGACATCACCCGCAAACTGATCGAACAGGCCTGAGACCATGAACACACTGCTGCTGCCGGAACACCTGCAGAAACTGCGCAACCTGGAGCTGATTGCGCGCCAGGTGGTGGAGGGCTTCATCACCGGCCGGCACCGCAGTCCGTATCACGGTTTCAGCGTCGAGTTCGCCGAGCACCGCCAGTACATGCCAGGCGACTCCGTACGACATATCGACTGGAAGGTGTACGGCAAGACGCAGCGCTACTACATCAAGCAGTACGAAGAGGACACCAATCTCAAGGCCTGGATCCTGCTCGACACCTCCGCCTCGATGTTCTACGGCTCCGGGAGTATCACGAAATTCACTTACGCCTCTTACCTGGCGGCGGCGTTGACCTACCTGATGCTCAAGCAGCGCGACGCCACCGGCCTGATGCTGTTCGACAACCAGGTGCGGGAATACCTCGCGCCCCGTTCCGTCTGGAGCTGGTTCTATCGCATCCTGGAGAAGATCGACGGGATGACGCCCGGTACCACCACCGACCTTTCCGCCAGCCTGCACAACCTGGCGGAGTCGATCCGGCGGCGCGGATTGATCATCCTCATCTCCGACCTGTTCGACGAGGACGAGAAGCTGCTGAAGGCGCTGCGTCACTTCCGGCACCGTAAACATGAGGTGATCGTTTTCCAGGTACTGGACCCGCAGGAGACCGGGTTCGACTTCCGGCGTGAGACAAAATTCCGCGACCTGGAAACCGGCGAACTGCTGAGCACGCAGCCGCTGCACATCCGCGACGATGTGCGGCAGGCGGTGGGCGACTTCATCCGCCGCTTTCAAGCGGACTGCCGTGAGCACCGGGTCGATCATGTGCTGCTGGATACCGCCACGCCGTTCGACCAGGCGCTGTATCAGTACCTGCTTAAACGGGGGCGTCTCTATTGATATTTGTATCACACAACATAATCGCGACGTAACATGAGGAGAAGAAAATGAAACGTCTGTTCATAAGTCTAACCCTTGCCGGGCTGACGGTTGCCGGCGCCCTGGCGGCGCCCATCGGTTGGCCCGCCAACTCCGCCACCAGCGACAACATCTTCAGCGTAGCGGCCAATCCCGCCGGACTCGGCATCGAACGGGACGGCGAATTCCTGTTCAACTGGCGCGTTAACGACGCTTTTCCGGACAATCGTAACGAGTATTCTTTCCTGATTTCCGGCGACGGAATCGGTTTCGGGCTCTACGAAGTCTATTCGCCGGTGCGCGACGACATCGTGCGGCAGTATCAGCTTTCCGGCGGCGGTCATTTGGGCGGCGGCTTCTACCTGGGGTCCCGCATCAACTGGTGGGCGCGCTTCCCGGACCAGCAACCGGAGTGGGATGCCGGACTGCTCTACCGCCCCTTCCGGTTCATCTCCCTCGGCGTGACCGCCGCCAACCTGCTGGAAACCAACGACGGCTATCGCGCTTTCCGGCCCGGCATTGCCATCCGTCCGATCTGGGGCAGTAGCCGGCTTACGCTGAGCGCTTCCACCAGTCTCACCAAAACCGCGACCACCGATTACGGCGACGAGATGCCCTACTGGCTGCAGGTCGAAGTGGAGCCCCTGCCGGGGATGATTCTGGCCGGCAACTGGGAGAGCGAAAGCGAGACGATCGGTATCGCCGCTTCCTTCGGCACCGACTTCGCTTCAGTGTTCGCCAGCCAGAACCTGGTGGATGAAGATGAAGCCTCTCTGCGGTCGATCGGCCTGCATCTGACCAGCGAGAAGAAGCGCAGTCTGACCGATGTGGTAGTGCAGGAACACAGCGAATTCATCGAGATCAAGCTGGAAGGCGGCCTGCCCTATTTCTCCACTCCCAGAGGTTTCTTCGGCAAGCGCGGTGCCAGCGTTCGTCAGCTCCTGGACTTCCTGGAGGAGCTCACCGAGGAGCAGGACGCGGCCGGTATTTTTCTGCACCTCAGGGGACCGGCGCTCGGCGGTACCGGTACGCATGAGGTCGCGGAAGCGCTCCAGGCTTATCGCGACGCCGGCGGGCAGGTGTACACCTTCCTGGAGTACGGCGGTTTAGGTGCATATTACCTCGCGGCGCATACCGACAAAATCTTCATGCCGCAAACCTCCGGCGTCAGCTTGCAGGGTATAAGCGTGGAATCCATGTTCTATTCCGGCCTGCTGGACAAGGTGGGCCTGGAGATGGAGGTGATCGCGGCCGGCAAGTACAAGTCCGCACTCGAGCAGTTCAACCGCACCGGTTTCTCGGAGCCGGCCCGTGAAGCCATCGACGCGGTTATCGTGGACATCCTGGCCGACTACACCGCCGGTATCGCGACCGCCCGGGGCTTGAGCGTTGTTGAAACCCGCACCCTGATCGCGGACGGTCCCTACAACTTTAAACGCGCTCTGGCGGCCGGTCTGGTCGATGGTTCGCTGTACTACCACGACCGGGAGGAGCTGCTAGAGGAACTCAGCGGTCTGGAGGAGATCTCGCTGGTCTGCTGGTGCGAACATGACAAGACGCCGCTCTGGGACTACACCTGGGGTGTGGAGCCGGAGCCGAAGCAGATCGCGGTCATCCGGGCGGAAGGCGTGGTGGTCAACCAGGATAAACCGAAGCGCTCGATGTTCGGGGGCAGCCCGCAGGTTACCTACCAGGTGGCGGACCTGCTGAAAAAGGCGCGGGAGGATAATCAGGTCGCTGCGACGATCCTCTGGATTAACTCGCCCGGCGGCGCGGTGCTGGCTTCCGACGTGATCTGGCGCGAGATGAAAAAGTATCACACCGATGATTTCGACAAACCACTTATCGCCGTCATGGCTGATGTCGCCGGCAGCGGTGGTTACTACATTGCCTGTGCGGCGGACACCATCATCGCGGCGCCGACCACCATCACCGGTTCGATCGGGGTCATCTCCGGTAAACCCAACACCTGGCAACTCTTCGACAAGATCGGCGTCAGCATCGACACGATGCACTACACCAACCATCCCTCGGTGAACAGCGTGTACTATCCCTATACCGAGGAGGATCATCAGCTGGTCGAGGATGTCATCATGGATATCTACGACATCTTCCTGGACCGGGTGGTCGACGGCCGCGGTATGGAGCGGAAAGCCGTGCACGCGGTGGCCCAGGGACGCATCTGGAGCGGTGAGGACGCGCAGGCCAACGGGCTGATTGACCTGCTGGGCGATCTGGATACCGGCTTCGAGGTGGCGCGCCATCTGGCGGGTGATGACACGGTTGAGTACGAGCTGGTCGAGTACGAACCGCCGCGCGAAAAGTTCAAGTTCTCACTGGGGCTGGGGATCTCCAGTGATATGCCGGCCGGCCTCGAGCAACTGCTGGCCGAGTACGAGCGTTTCGAGGAGATCGCGACCGGCAAACCGCTTCTGCTGATGCCGGTTAAGATCGGGATAGAGTAAGAAGCGTGGACTGTGAGCAAGCAACCTGGGCGTGAGACGCGTTCGGGTTGCTTTGCGGATGTGTTGTATGGGAGGCTGAGCACTGTATCTCACCTCCACTTACGTCGGGGCCAAGTTCGTTAAGCGGCTGTTTTTTGCCTGAAAAACACCCGTCTAAGGGTGATTTCTTAGGCTTTTGCTAGTGTTACTCCTTTATTTACAGCAACAAAACCAGGTCCGACCCAGTTCTGGAAGATTTATGATACACCGATTCACCCTCGACAATGGACTGCGGGTTGTTTTCAAAGAAGATCACCAGGCACCGGTAGCCGTTTCACGCATGACGGTCGGCGCCGGCTCCAACTTCGAATGGCCCGAGGTGCGCGGCTGGTCGCATGGAATTGAGCACAATCTCTTCAAGGGCACCCGGCGCCGCCGGGTGGGCGACATTCCCCGCGAGATACGCGAAGCGGGCGGTTTCACCAACGCCGGCACCGGTTACACCACAACCTCGTACTACATTCTGCTGCCGTCCGCCAATTTCGATGTCGCTCTCGACATTCACGCCGATGTCTTCCTCAACTCCGCTTTTGACTCGGGTGAGTTCGAGCGGGAGCGGGGCGTGCTGGTCCAGGAGCTGGAGATGTACCGGGATCGGCCAGACGGTTTCGGTTATACCATCGAGGACGCCCTGGCCCGCATGTTCACCCGCCACCCCTACCGTTATCCCGTGATCGGCGACAAGCGTACGCTGCTGCAGACGCCGCGCCGGGAGGTGCTGCGGTACTACCGGGCTTTCTACGTCCCCGCCAACATGGTGTACGTCGTGGTGGGCGATCTCGACTATAAGCAGTGGCGTCCCCGCATCGAGCGGGCTTTTGCCGGGCTGAAACCCCGCCCGGTTCCCGACCTGACCCTGGCGTCAGAGCCGCGGCAGCGCCGCCTGCGCTACGCCACGGCGTCGACCCATTACCGGAAGGGCTACCTGCGGATCGGCTTCAAAGGTCCCGGCACGCTGCATCCGGACACCTGTCTGCTCGAAATACTGTTCCAGCTGTTGACCGACGGGCGCGGTTCACGCCTGGTCAAACTGCTGCGCGACAAGCACAAACTGGTTCCGGACATCGGCTACTTCTCGCTGTCCTGCTCCAATGCGTCGGCTTTCCTGCTGGACACCGTTCTCGACCCGCAAAACTGCGCCGCCGTCATCAAGCACTGTTTCGCGGAGATCGAACGTCTGCGCCGGGAACCGGTGCAGACGCGCGAGTTGAGTAAGCTGGTCAAAGCCTTCCACGCGGGCCGCGTCTCCGCCCGGGAGACGGTCGAGGGCCAGGCGGCGCTGCTGGGGCGCTACGAGCTGCTGGGCGATTACCACTACATGTATCACGATCTTGACATCTACCGGAATGTGACGGTGGACGATCTGCTCCGCGTCGCCCGGCAGTACCTGTCGCTCGACACCGCCACCGTGATGTATCACAATCCGGAGGGCGCGACACCACCGGCAGACGAGCAGATTCGCGACTGGCAACAGATCGCAGCTACCCGTCCCCGGCGGGCCAAACCGAAAGCGGTCCGAACCCGCCCCGACGAAAACCGCTTCCGGCTCACCAACGGCATGCGGGTGTTTACCCAGCACGAGCCACGGCTGCCGCTGGTTTCGGTCGGTGTCTTCGCCGGCTATGGCAAACGCTGGGCGACGCCGGTCTCCAACCCGGTGCCTTACTTCCTGCAACGGCTCTGGTCGCGCGGCTCGCGTCGTTTCAGCGAGGAGGAAATCACCGAAAAGCTGGAGGACATCGCCGGCGTTCTGCAGTCATTCAACGCCGCGGATATCACCGGCTGCTACCTGGGCACCGCCGCGCAGGACCTGCCGGTGGGCTTTGAGATACTAAGCGACCTTGTGCGCTATCCGAGTTTTCCGGAACCGATTCTCAGACGGGAACAGCAACTGGTTCGCCAGCAATTACGCCAGGTGCCGGACAATCCGCGTCTGGTGGCCTTCAAGAACTTCCAGCAGCTGATGTTCGGCGACCGTGGTTACGGTCTCTTCGGGATGGGTGACGCCAAGAGCGTGGGCCGGGTCACTACCGGCCGGCTGCAGGCCGCGTATCGCAAGCACTTCACGCCGGACAACATGCTGCTGGGAGTGGTCGGCGATTTCAACCGTGGCACCATCCGTAGCGATCTGGAAAATTCCTTCGGCGATTTCGCAACGGGACGCAGCTTCCAGCCGCAGCCGCTGCGCTTCGATCCCGTCCGGGGCGTGAAGACCCGGGAACTAAAAGCCAAAGTCAATCAGTCGGTTATCCTGCTCGGTTTCCCGGGCGTAACCGAGCACGATACGCAGCTGTACACGCTGGAGATGCTGGCAGCCGTCCTGGGCGGCATGGGCAGCCGTCTCTTCGTCAACCTGCGCGACCGGCGCGGTCTCTGCTATCAGGTCGGCATGATGAACCTGTCGTTTCACGACGCGGGAGCGATAATCCTGAGCGTCGGGGTTCAGCTGGGCCGGGAGGAGGAGGCGCTGGCCGCGTTGCGGGAGGAAGTGAACGGTGTGCTGACTGATGGCGTCTCCCAGCGCGAGCTGGAGCGCGCCAAAGCGGAATTCACCGGCCAGCTGGCGGTTGAAATGCAGCGCAATTCCAGCCGCCTGATGCTGTTTGCACGGCTGGAGATGCTTGGAGAGCCCTTTACAACCTGGCGCCGGCTGATCGACCGGATCAACCGGGTCACGCTGGCGCAGGTCAACCGGGCGGCCAAGCGGTATCTCGATTTGGATAATTGTGTAATCTCGATCGTTCGCCCCTGACCGTCGCTGCGGCGACCGGCGAATAGAGGAGGTAACTTGAAACGCTTTCTGATTTGTATCACACTCGCGATCCTGTTGCCGGCGCTGACCGGCATCGCCGGGGATCAACCCTGGATTGAAGTACAGGAAAGGCAGCTGCCCAACGGACTGACACTGTTGATGGTGGAGGACCATTCCGCGCCGATCATAAATTATCAGGCCTGGTTCGGTGTCGGCGCCCGCCTGGAAACCGGCTCCGAGCTGGGCCTGTCGCACATGTTTGAGCATATGATGTTCCGCGGCTCGCACAAGTACGAGCCGGAGGAGCACAGCGAGATCATCACGGCCAACGGCGGCCGGCTGAACGCCTACACCAGCGAGGATGTCACCGTGTATTACGAAACGATCGCCGCCAATAAGCTGGAGCTGGTGATCGCCCTGGAAGCGGAGCGGATGCAGAATCTGCGTATCACGGATGAGATCCTGGCGACGGAGCAGCAGGTCGTGCTGAATGAGCGGCGCCAGCGCGTCGACAACAGCACTTTCGGCACCCTCTACGAACAGCTTTACGCCAACGCCTTCCAGGTGCATTCGTATCGCAATCCGATTCTAGGCTGGATGGAGAATATTGAGAACTACACGGCTGAGCTCTGCCGTGAGTTTTACCGGACCTGGTATGTACCGGGCAACTGCACGTTGATCATCACCGGCGACCTGGATCCGGATCAGGCGTTCCGTTTTGTAAAGAAGTACTACGGGCCGATTCCCGCCCAGGAGCCGCCGTACCGGCCTCCCCGGCAGGAGTTACCGCAGCGGGGCGAACGCCGCGTCGTGTATCACATGCCGACCCAGATGCCGATGGTGGCAATAGGCTACCATTCCCCTGCCCTGAGTGACCCCGATTTCTTTCCCCTGCGGGTACTGGAGACGATCCTGACCGAGGGGGAAAGCTCCCGTCTCCACAAGCGCCTGGTGTTGGAGGAGCAGCTGGCAGCCTGGATCGGCGGTGGTGTTGATCCTATGCTCGATCCCGGGCTCTTCACTTTTTGGCTTACCCCGTTGCCGACGGTGGAGCCGACAGCGGCCGAGAACGCCATATACGAGGAGCTGGCGCGTCTGGCGAAGGAACCGGTTTCCAAACGCGAGCTGCAGAAAGCCCGCAATATGTTGGAAAGCGACATTATCTTCAATTTGCAGGACGCTTCGGAAAAGAGCTACCTGGTGGGACACTTCTATCATCGTGCAGGCGACTGGCGCCGGGTCAACGACTACCTGGACAACATCAACGCCGTCACCGTCGCTGATCTGCAGCGATGTGCGGCGCGTTACTTCACGGATTCGAACCGGACGGTGGTAACCATCCTGCCGGAAACCGCCGGTGACCAGCCGATGCAATCCAGCCTGGGAGGTGAATGATGAAGCGCCTGCACATTCTGACCACCATGTTTCTGCTGACGGGTTGTATCACGCTCAACGCGGCGGAAGACATCATCCCGGCCTACACGCCGCCGCTCGATGTAAACATTGCCCCGCTGCAACTACCGGAGATGTATCACGCCACACTGGAAAACGGCCTGCGCATCATCACGATTCCGCAGCACGAGGTGCCGACGGTCACCTTTACACTGGCGATTCCCGGTGGGGCGATCTGCGACCCGACCGGCCGGGAAGGGACGGCGGTACTCACCGGTCTCCTGCTGGACCGGGGAACGGTCAACCGCAGCGGAGCCGAGTTCGCCGAGGAGGCGGATTACCTGGCCGTCGAGATCCAAGGTTGGGCCAACTGGTACAACAGCTTCATCTTCGCCAGCGGCTTGACCAGGCACAGCGACGCCATGCTGTCGCTGGTCGGGGACATGCTGCTTCATCCCAGCTTTCCGGAAGCGGAACTGGAGATCAGCCGCAACCGCATGCTGACCCGCCGACGTCAGGAACTCGACGCACCGGCTCGTCTCACCCGCAAGATCTTCAACCGTACCGTATACGCGGATTCCCGCTTCGCATTGCCACTGGAGGGGGATCTGGAAACACTGCCGGAGATCACCCGCGGGGATGTACTCCGGTTTTACGAAACCTACTTCACGCCGGTTCGGGCCGAGTTGATCGTGGTGGGAGACGTCGACCACGCCAGTGTATTGGAGCAGGTGCGCCGGCATCTGGGCGTTTGGTCGTCGCATCCGGTTACGTTTCCACTGCCGGTACCGCCCACGGCGGTCCAGCCACAGGTAATCCTGATCAATAAGCCGGATGCCACCAACGCCAACTTCCGCTTCGGCCATCTGGGGGTTCCCCGCAATCATCCCGACTTCCATGCCCTGCGGGTGATGAACTACATCCTGGGCGGTTCCGGCATGGCTTCCCGCCTGATGGAGCGTATCCGGACCGAGCTGGGCTACACCTACGGCATCTATTCCAGAATGAATCATCAACGTGATACAGGTGCCTTCAGTGTAGGTGCCGCCGTCACCGCCGAGCATCTGGGTAGTGCGATCGAGGAGGCACAGGAGCTCATCGAGCAGCTGCAGCGGGAGCCGGTCAGTGAAGATGAGCTGCGCGTTGCGCGCAACTTCCTCGCTGCCAGCTACCTGCTGAATTTCGAAGATCCAGACTACCTGGCCTACCAGATTCTTGACGCACACGTCTACGGGTATGCTGAAAGTGAGATCGCCGCTTATACCGACCGCATCCAGGCGGTTACGCGGGAGGATATTCTGCGCGTCGCCCGTGAACACCTGGCGCCGGAGCGCACCAGCTACATCTTTTGCGGCGATGCGGCCGTGCTGGAGGAACAGGCGGCGGCCTTCGGCTCCGTTCAAACCAGGGAGATCGACTGATCCACAGCGATGGCATCAACCGGCGCGTACCCGGCGCCTGGCTGTTGAAGACCGTAATTCCGCTCGTGCTGGCGGTCGTGGTTTTCAGCCCTTTGCCGGAGTATCTGTCGGGATTCTACCTGCTGCAGCGTAACAACCTGCGCGAGCATGCCGGCCGGCTCTACACCACCCAGGAGTACCTGCAGCGCGCCGAGGAGATGCGCAGCCGCGCGCTGGCTTCCCGGCACGACCTGCGCCTGGCCGAACGCGGGATCCATTCCCTGGACGAACTCTACACTTTCCTGCAGAGCAACAACAGCGTCCTGCTTTCCCTGGAACAATTCATCTCGATTTACCGCTGGCTGCCGCGCACCCATGCCGAGCAGCTGATCGCGCGGGAGGAACTGACACGGCTGCTCTACGCGGAAGACCTGACTTCAATCGCCTGCGACAACCGGGCCGGCTTTGTCGCCTTCGACTTCCTGGACGCATCGAACCGCAGTCTGCTCTACATCGAAGTGGCGCAGAGCTGGTTTCAGCCCAACCGTTCCGGCCTGGTGCTGTTGTCGCGGCAGCGCGATCTCGAATCGATCGAGATCTATCCCGGCTTCAGTCCTACCGAATTTTATCACGCGCTCGACTCGCTCTCGCACCACTACGGCTGGCTTCCGGACAGGTCCTTTCTCACCGATCTGGCGGATCGATTGTATCACATCGCCGTACCCTCACCGGAGGAAATTCTGGTCGTCACCCGCGAGGACTCCCTCTTCAACATCTGGCGCTACACGCCACCGCTGGAAGGATTGGCGCCGCTGATACCCTGGTGGCTGCGATGAAGACTCTCCTGCGACTGGTGTATCACACGCTGTTGATCTGCTTTGCGCTCGGCGCGATCATTGCCATGTACGTGGTGATCCAGGTCGGAGATTCGCTTTCCCGGCTGCCCGACTCGCTGGAGGACCTGCGGATCATCCAACCCACCCGTATATACGATCGCCACAACCGGCTGCTGCTGGAGTACGGCGAGTCGATCCATGTCGAGCTGGAGCAGGTTTCCGAGCCCTTTATCCAGACGCTGCTGACCGTGGAGGACCAGCGCTTCTTCGAGCATCACGGCATCAACAAGCCGCGACTGGCGATCATCGCCTTCAAATACCTGCTGGCGAGCGGTCGCACCGGCGCCTCCACTATCACGCAACAGCTGGTGAAGAATTACTTCCTCAGTTTCGAAAAAACCGTGACGCGCAAGTTCGAGGAGATCCTCACCGCCGTTCAATTCGAATTGAAGTACTCTAAACTGGAGATACTGGCCGCCTACTGCAATACGGTCAGTTTTGGCGGCAACAGCAAAGGGGTGGAGTTCGCCGCCCAGAGTTTTTTCGGTAAACACGCTATGGAACTCGATTACCTGGAGTCGGCGGTTCTGGTCGGCATGTTGAAGGGACCCACCCGTTATTCGCCCCGCGCCAATCCGGAGCTGTCCCGACAGAGGCGCGACTTGATCTTCCGGATGCTGCTGGAGAACGGTGTCATCGACCAGCCGCAATATACGTCCCTCCTGGAACGTGATACGGAAGTACTGCACCAACCCGCCCGCTACGGCTACCTGCGCGACTACCTCCGCGACCGCATCGAGTCGGAAACCGGCAGCGCTGATTTCAACACCACCTTCTTCGATTACGGCGGGGCTTCCATCTATACGACTATTGACCAGGAGTTGCAGGACGCGGCCCGGACAGCGCTGCGGGAACGCCTGCCGCTGATCGGCCGCCAGCTGGCCAACGGCGAGGAGGATCTCCTCGGTTGCTTCGTCGGCGTCCATCCCTACTCCGGCGGTATCCTCGTCATGCAGGGCGGGCGGGACTACCAGCGTTCACAACTCAATCTGACGACAAAAGCCTGGCGCCAGCCCGGGTCCGCCATCAAGCCGCTTCTGTACTTCACCGCTCTCGAGCATGGGCTTTCCCCGCGCGATCTCTTCGTTGACCAGCCGACCGTCTTCGACATAGGCTACGGTCGCAGCTGGCAGCCGCGCAATTGGGACGACGAATACATGGGACCGCTGATCATGAAGCAGGCCTTCATGCACAGCCGCAATACGGTAGCGGCGCAGATCGGCGACAGTATCGGCGTGGAAGCGCTGGCGCGGCTGGGTGCCGACCTCCACTTCCACCGGCCTTTTGATCAGCAACCGGCTCTGGCCCTGGGCGCCACCGTGGTCAATCCGCTCGAGATGGCGGCCGCCTATGCCGCCTTCGTCAACTCCGGCTACTATATCGAGCCACACATCATTCGCCGCATCGAGGATGATCGCGGGAATGCCCTCTACCAGGCGGATTTCAAACGGGAGCGGGCGCTGGACCCGCAGATCGCCTACCTGGTGGTGGACATGCTGCAGGACGCCGTCAACTACGGCACCGGTGTTCACATCCGGCACCGCGGCTATCGCGGCACTGTAGGCGGCAAAACCGGCACAACCAACAATTTTCACGACAGCTGGTTCAACGGCATTACGCCCTGGGTGGTCGCCTCGCTGTGGGTGGGTTATGACGACGCTGACATGTATCTCGCAGACCGCAGTTCCGGCATCACCGGCAGCAGCGGCGCTCTGCGTGTCTTCGCCGATTTCCTCCTGCAGGTCGGCGAGCGGGAGGAGGACGCCGCCTTCCGCATTCCTGCCGGTATTACCTTCCAGAGTCTGGATCCACTCACCGGCAAAGAGGTCACCACCGGCAGCACCAACGGTTTACGGGTCGCCCTGCGCCAGGTGGATTACTGATGTACCTGTTCGCCGCGACTTTCCGCGCCTGTTCACTGCGCCTGCTGCTTTACGCCGGCATCGCCCTGCTGCTGTTCCCCGTTGTCGGCAGGTTGCTGATGCTGACCGGTGCGCCCGACCCCCGTCCGACGCTGACTTTCACTATCCTGCTGCTCGTCAGCGTCGTCAGCATCCAGCTGTTCATCCACATTTGGCAACGGCGTTTCCGGCGCCGTCATGTCGACAGGCCGCTGGTTTCGCACTCCTGGCCGGATGCGCGTCAGCGTCTCCTGAGTGGCGAACGTCGGCTGGACACCGCGCTCTTCTTCCCCTGGCAGGCGGCGCGAATCCGGCGGGAGCACTTCCCCGCTTTTCTGAAGAGCGCGTCGGGAGCCGATGAACCGGATACCCTGCTTTTACGGCTGCTGCGGGACCTGTTGTATCACGCGGACGTCGACACCGCCGCCCGGGCGCGGGAGCTGTTCCTGCGTCAGTTCGCCGCCAACGGCGACTTCGACCCGGAGGTGCTGCAGGTGATGCTGCACATCTACTCCACCTCGCCCGAGTCGGCAGCTTCTTATCATGATAAAATGCAGGCGGCGTTGGTGAAGTGGCCCCGCTGGCGCAACCGCGCGAGTTTCGACTTCATGCAGGCGTTTCCGCACGCGGAGTTTCTCGCTCCGCTGACCAGGCTTTTCGCGCGTCTGCATGACGCGCCGGTCGCCGACCTCGATCTACTCAAACAACTTCTGGACCACCCCGACTGCCGCCGCCGCTTTCGCCGGATCGCCCGACGCAAACTGGCGCGGCTGGTGCAGCCTTCCGCCGCCCAGACCCAGCTGCTGTCGGAACTTAACGCGCAGCTGGGACCCGCCAGTTCCGAACGTATCACGTCCGCCGCCCTCGCACTGCGGGAACGGTTTTACCGTCCCCGCCTACTCTACGGAACCGCTGGAGTGGTCGCACTGATCGCGATCATCTGGGTTTCGGTATGGCTGATAGATTTCAGCCAACCGGAGGAGCCATCACCGCGCTACCTGATGACGGCAGCACAACCGGCGTACACCGTACAGGTGATGGCCACGCGGGACTCGCTTTACGCCATCAAGGAGGCGAAGCGGTTGGGTGATTGCGGTTACTTCACCTACATCATGTCGCCGCGCGTCAACTCCACCTACTTCCGGGTGCGTACCGGACAGCTGGCCATGCGTGCGGAAGCGGACACACTGGCTCAACTGCTGCTGCGGAAGAAGCTGATCACGGAGTTCTATGTGGCACCATACGATTCCAACGGCATAATCATTCCTATCGATTGAACTTTTACACTCATTGAACCGTCTGCATTGACATTCAGTCTCGCTGCTGCTAGATTGCGTCCTGATCTGAGACAGATATTAAGGCGCCGGACGGCGATACCGGCCCCAGAAGGTCTAACCACCGCCGCCGGACCGCTTGATTTGCATTGACTGCGGCACTCTGCCGCATTAAGGAGCAGCATGTATAAAGACGCCATTACCGAGGAGTTGGTTCTGGAAGCCCTCAAGCGCATCCCTTATCCCGGGATGTCGCGCGACATCGTTTCTTTCGGTATGATCAAGAAAATCGCGATCGAAGGAAGAGACCTCCATGTCGAACTCTCCATCACCACCGGCAAGGAGGAGGTGAAGCCCAAACTCGAGCGGCAAATCCTGGCGGAGCTGCGCCAGATCGACGGCGTCGGCGAGTGCAGCGTGACGGTATTGTTGCAGGCGCCATCGGAACCCAAGGAGAAACCACCCCGTTACTTCAGGGACATCGAGCGGGTGATCGCGGTGGCTTCCGGCAAGGGCGGTGTCGGGAAATCTACCGTTGCCACCAACCTGGCGGTGACCTACGCCGCGCAGGGGCTGCGGACCGGGCTGCTGGACGCCGATATCTACGGACCCTCCCTGCAGATGATGATGGGTATCACCGACCGGCCGCTGGTGCGCGACGGCAAGATGGTGCCTTCCCTGGCGCACGAAGTACATGTCATCTCGCTGGGTTTGCTTGTCGACACCGACCAGGCGATGATCTGGCGGGGCCCGATGGTGATGCAGGCTTTCGAACAGTTGATTCGTGATACAGACTGGCCGGAGCTCGATGTGATGATCATCGACCTGCCGCCCGGCACCGGCGATGTACAGCTGTCACTTTCCCAGCAGGTGCATGTTACCGGTGCGGTGGTGGTGACCACACCGCAAAAGGTGGCGCTGATCGACGCGCGCAAGGCGGTAAACATGTTCCAGAAGGTCGAAGTGCCGATCCTGGGCTTCGTGGAGAACATGAGCTACTATGTCTGCCCCCATTGCGGCGAGAAGGATTATATCTTCGCGCAGGAAGGGGGCAAGGCGACCGCCGCGGGCAGCGGTCACCTGTTGCTCGGCGAGATTCCGCTCAATCAGGAAATCCGCCAGGGCGGTGACGAGGGACATCCCGGCGTCCTCGCCGATGAGTCACAACGGGAGATCTACTACACCATCTTCGACAAAATCGAATCACGTATCACAAGTCTGCAGCCTGAATAGGAGCGGTAATCATGAATTTGCAGTGTATCTGGGACGCCCTCAAGACCGTTATCGACCCGGAAGTTCACATCGACATCGTCGCCATGGGTTTGATCTACAATGTGGCTGAAGATGGGGGTCGGGTATCGATTACCATGACGCTGACCACCCCAGCGTGTCCGCTGTCCAACCAGTTGACTAAAAGCGCTCGCGAAGCTGTGGAAGCCGTTCCGGGGGTTGAGTCGGTGGAACTCGACCTGGTCTGGGATCCGCGCTGGTCACCGGCAATGATGGCCGATGACGCGCGTAAGAAGCTGGGATGGTAGGGTGAACGCCAAAGCGATCGGATTGGTCTCCGGCGGCCTGGACAGCTTGCTGGCGGTGGCGTTGCTCCTGAAGCAGGGGGTGGAGGTGCGCGCCGTTAACTTCCGAACCGGCTTCTCCGGCCCGGTCGGCGATGAAGACGCCGTGGAAAGGCGATTGCAGGCGGTCTTCGCGAGCGAATTCTTCCGACAGTTCAGCGGCACGCTCGCTTTTGAAACACTACATGTCGAGGCCGGTTACCTGGAGGTACTGAGCAACCCCAAGTACGGCTTCGGCAAGAACGTCAATCCCTGCATCGACTGCCGCATCTACTCTTTCCGCAACGCCAAAGCCTACATGGAAGAGACCGGCGCTGATTTCATCTTCACCGGTGAAGTGCTGGGCCAGCGACCGATGACACAACAGCGCAACACGATGCAGCAGATCGCCAACCAGGCCGGTCTGAAGGGGAAAGTTCTACGCCCGCTCTGCGCGCGCCTCCTCAACCCCACCCTGCCGGAAGCAGAGGGTCTGATCGATCGCAATCAGCTGCTGAACATCGCGGGCCGGGGCCGTAAACGGCAGATCGCGCTAGCGGCGGAACTGGGTTTGACGGAGTATCCGCAACCGGCGGGCGGCTGCTGTTACCTGACCGACCCCGGTTACGCGCGCCGCTTCAAGGATCTGGTGCGTTACCGGGAACAGGGCGACATCGCCACCCGCGATTTCCAGCTCCTGAAGCTGGGACGGCATCTGCGGATCGCACCCGACTTCAAGGTGATCGTCGGCCGCGACGAGAAGGAAAACCAGCTGTTGGAGGAATATTTCAGCGATCACTCCGCTCTGGAGCTGGTGGACCATCCGGGTCCGCTGGTGCTGGTGGAGGGCGAACTCACGCCGGAGCGGATCGAGCTGGCGGCACGTATCACGTTGCGGTACAGTAATCATAAAGAGGATGGGACTCAGGTGGAGTTCCGCGGACCGGACGGCAACCTGATCCTGACCGTGGATCCGCTGCCGGACGCAGTCACCGCTGACCTCATTATCAAGTAGCGGGAACGCTCAGCCGGTCCTGTGCGCAGTTCTGATCACCCTGCCGCCACCAGCGCGTTGAAACTTTCGATCCGTCGGTCCAGTTCCTCCACCCCACGGAACTTTTCATCCCAGTACCCGGGATCGTACCACTGCCGGTTCAGCTCCTCCACCTCCTTGCCCTGCTGCTCGATCCAGGTGAAGTACTTCAAATTGTGCACCTGCTGCCGGTCGCGGTAATTCAGCTCCTTGAACCAGTCGGTGCGCTGGCCGCGCAAAGGCCGCTCCAAAATCAATCCGGCGCGCGCTGTATCACAGGGAGCAACCGCTTCCAACTCCCCTACGCGCGACTCGTACATCTGAGCCGAGTCGGTGAAGATGGTGAATATCAGATCCCGCTCGGTTAGCTCGAAATAGCGCGCGGCCTTGACGGCACTCAGCAGATTACTGATGCTGGAGATGCCCAGCAGCGGCAGCGCCTGAACCGTTTCCTCAGCCACTCCCGCCCCCAGCAGGACCTCCCGGCCTGCGGCCGTGTTGAACAACTGTAGAATTTCCAGGCAGTCCTGATCGTCGATGGCGGCGACGGCGTCGGTGTTCCTGACATTGTGAATCCAGGGAATGTGTTTATCGCCGATTCCCTCGATCCGGTGCCCGCCGAAACCGCTGGCGTAGATGGTCGGGCATTGGAGCGCCTCCGAAGCGACGATTTTGAGGCGGGGGAACTTCTCCTTCAGCCAGTCGCCGGCGGCGATGGTACCGGCGGAGCCGGTGGCGCTGATGAAGAGAGTGGGATTGCGATCGCTGAAATCCGCGTGATACACTTCCTCGATGGCGGGACCGGTCAGCTGGTAGTGCCACATCCCGTTGCCGAACTGGTCGAACTGGTTGAAGATCACCACGTCGTCGCGGGTGGCAAGCAGCTCGTGGCACTTGTCGTAGATCTCCTTGACGTTGCTTTCACAGCCGGGCGTCGCGATCACTTCGGATCCAATCTCCCGCAACCATTCGAACCGCTCCCGGCTCATCTCCTCCGGGAGGATGGCGATCGAGTGCACATCCAGCAGGGCGGAGTTGAAAGCGCCGCCGCGGCAGTAGTTGCCGGTGGAAGGCCAGACCGCCTTCTGCGTTTCGGGATCGAACCGTCCGTTGACCAGCTCCGGCACCAGGCAACCGAAAGTGGCTCCCACCTTGTGCGCGCCGGTCGGGAAGTGTTTACCGATCAATCCGACGATCGGAACCGGCACTCCGGTCAACTGCGGCGGCAGCTCCAGGTAGTTGACACCATGATAGCCGCCGCCTTCCGGATCATTTTTCCAGGTGATGCGGAACAGATTCCGGGGATCCACCGCGTTAATGTCCGTCTGAGCGACTTCGTGGCGGATAGCGGCGGGAATCAACTCCGGGTTACGCATCTGAGCGTAGGTAGGAATGATCAGGGATTTTTCCCGGCAGCGCCGGGCGGTTCTCTTCAGGATTTCGTCGCTTAACGTCATGCCGACCTCAGGTTATTGTTCGCTGCAAGCTAAGTACATTCCGGAACTATGAAAAGAGCTTTCTGTGATACAGGCCGTGCTGACGGCGCTCCGATAGCACCTCGCGGTGCCATTGGTTGACGCCGGCTCGAGCAATGCGCCGTGGTGGCGTCGCCGTCGGTCCGCAGCACGATCGATGCAAGCTGTTCCCGCCGACTCGCCGTTGCCGGATATGATAACAAGCTGGCGTGAGACATCAAGATGTTATACTTTCAAGAACCCTTATGGTGATGCTCACGCGAAATGCCATTTTTCAGAATCGCTGGATGCATCACTTGATAGTATTTCTCGGAATGTCCTGTACTTTCCGGACATATTTCTGGGAAATACTATAGCCACTTTGGTATTACTCAGGTAGGCAGATGCGACTCCTCCGCCAGGTCAGGGCGTTTTTCGACGAGCGTGATACAGAATGGGATATCCTCTTCGATGAGCGATTGCGGCGGATTGCGCCGGAGATCGACGCGCGTTCCGGCTACGAAATAATCGACGGCAGCGGCAAACTGCTGCTGACCCAGGTGGTGGATCCGCATGTGCATTTCAACGATCCCGGCTATACGCAGCGGGAGGACTTCGCGCATGGTTCGCGGGCGGCGGCGCGAGGCGGCATAACCACGGTTTTCGATATGCCCTGCACTTCTCTCCCGCCGGTGACGAACCGGGAGGCGCTGCACGGCAAGCTGAGTCAGATTGAAGCCAAGGCTCTGGTCAACTTCGGGCTGTGGGGCGGAGTTCACGCCGGTATGTGCGCCGACCCAACCGTGCTGGAGACGTCAGTCTCCGAGCTGGCTGAGGCGGGCGTAGTGGGCATTAAAACCTACCTCACTTCCGGTATGGACACTTTCCCCGCCCTGTCGCCGTCCCAACTCCAGCTGGTGATGCTGGCGGCGCGACGGCACGGTCTGCGCGTCGGAGTGCACGCCGAGGAGCCGACCCTGATCGAGCGACTGACGGCTACGGCGAGGTCGAACGGCCGCAACCGTCCCGGCGATTACGCCGCTTCGCGTCCGGTGCTGGCGGAGGCGCTGGCGATAGCGCAGGTGGTGGAGCTGGCGCGTGATACAGGAGCCGCCGTGCACATCGTTCACCTGTCCAGCGCCCGTGGCCTTGAGCTTATCGGGGAGGCGCGTGCGGCGGGGGTCGACATCACCACTGAGACCTGCCCGCATTATCTCGCTTTTACCGACGAAGACCTGGAGCGGCTGGGCAGCGTTTTGAAAACGGCGCCGGTGGTCAAGAGCGCGACGGATCGCAATGCGTTGTGGAGCGGATTAACCTCAGGCGACATCGATATGGTCGGCACCGATCACGCTCCCTGCGATTTCGCCAGCGAGAAGGAGAGCGGTGACATCTGGCAGGACTACAGCGGTCTACCCGGTGAAGAAACCCTGCTCGGTTACCTGGTGGAGGAGGGGCTGCTGCGGCGCGGCCTGTCGCTGGAATGGCTGCAACGTATCACATCGCACGCCGCGCAGGATGCTTTCGGGCTCAACCTCGGACGGCTCCGCACCGGTGATCCGGCTACTTTTACGCTGATTGATCTCGATTCCCCCTGGCAGGTGGATCCTGCACAATTCGCTTCCAGGGGGAAATTCTCCCCGTTCGCCGGTCGCACCTTTACGGCCGGTGTGGATTCGACCTGGCTGGATGGTGAACCGGTATTCGCGGCTGGAACGGTTAACGAAAGCCCGCGCGGCCGCTTTTTAACGCGAGGAACGCAATGAGCCTGTTGCTGAAGAACGCCAACTGCCTGATCTGGGATCCGAACGCTGGCGACTTCATCCTCCAGCCGGGGCATCTGGTGGTCGAACCGGGCGGGATTACGCACTGCTCCCTTGACGCGGAACCGGCGGCGGATCAGATGCGTGACCTGGCGGAGCGGATGGTGACACCGCCGCTGCTCAACGCCCATCATCACTTCTACTCCCTGCCGGCACGCGGACTGGCCCCTGCCGAACCGCTGCGCGACTTCGGGGAGATATTGTCCGGTCTCTGGTGGAAGCTGGATCGCAATCTCTCGCTGGAAGCGCTGCGCCTGGCAGCGCGGCAATCACTCCGCGAGTCCATCCGCGCCGGTGTGCTGACCGTCTGCGACCATCACTCCTCGCCGGCGATCACCGACGTCGCACTGACGACCATCGCTCAGGAAGTGGAGTATTTCAGCCTGCGGGGTCTCTTGTGTCACGAAGTATCCGACCGCAACGGCGAGGCGATCCGCGACCTGCAGATCGCGGAGAACCGTCATTTCACCGCCCTCCAGGCGGAGCACCCTTCCCTGGGCGGGATGATGGGGCTGCACGCATCCTTTACCCTGTCCGACACCACCCTGGGCCTGATCGCGGACACACCGGTGCACATTCACCTGGCGGAAGCTCCGCTCGACAACGAACGCAGTCTCGCCGATTACGGGGCCCGAGCCTGCGCGCGGCTGGCGCAACATGGTCTGTTGCGGAGCGGCACGATCGCCGCGCACGGGAACCATCTCACCAGCGCGGAGTACACGCTGCTGGCGGAGCGGGAAGTCACCCTCGCGCATAATCCGCATTCCAACTTCAACAACGCCGTCGGCACGCTCGACCTGGCGCAGGCGCTGGATTGCGGCTGCCGGGTGGCGCCCGGTACCGACGGCATGCACTCCGAAATCGCCGCCACGCTCAAAGCCGCGTTTCTGCAATGCCGTCATGTCAGCGGTTCACCGGAGAGGGGTTTCCGGGAAATCAGAGCGCTGTTCGAGGGGATGTTCAACCTGGGGCGGCATTACTTCGACGAGCAGCCACTGTTGCGTACCGGCGGCCCGGCCGATCTCGTCATCTGGGACTACGCGCCCCTGACGCCCCTGACGCAAGAGAACATCTGGGGACACATCGTGTACGGGCTGCTGGAAAGCCGGCCCACCGATGTGATACATGAGGGCGCCTATCTGCTGCAGGAGGGCCGACTGTTATTCGAGCAGGATGATCCCGTCCAGGCCCAGGCGGTCTTCCGGCAGGTGTGGGAGGATTTCAACCGTGCCTGAGGGAGAATTCCGGCAGATCGGCAGAAATGTCTCACGGGTGGACGGTTACGAAAAGGTAACCGGGCGGGCCCGTTTCGGCGCCGATCTCGTTTATCCCGGCATGCTGTACGCCGCTGTCTTGCGCAGTGATGTCTCACACGGTCTGCTGAAGCGACTCAACACCGCCAAGGCTGAAGCCGCGCCCGGCGTGCTGGCGGTGCTCAGCTCCGCCGACATCCCTGGAATCAACGGTTTCGGAGTCGTAATACAGCACCAACGCGTATTCGTCGACGACCGGGTGCGTTATCAGGGCGACGGACTGGCGATGGTCGTCGCGGTTTCTGAACAGGCAGCCCGCGAGGCGCTGTCGCTGATCGAGTATCGTATCGAGGAACTGCCGCCCTTGTTCGATCCGGAAGCCGCCCTGGCTCCGGAAGCGCCGTTGATCCATCCCGATACCGGTTCCAACCTGATCGTCCACTACCCGCTGCGCAACGGGGATGTCGCGCAGGGATTCGCCGCTTCCGATGTTGTCCTGGAGCGGGAGTATCGCACCGGGCACCAGGAGCACGCCTATCTCGAACCGGAAGCGCTGGTCGCCCTGCCCGGGGAGGGACGCGACGAACTGATCGTGCACGGTTCGATTCAAAATGTATACTCGCTGCGCCGGGCGTTGGCGCGAACCCTGAACCTGCCGCTGTCCAGGATCCGCGTGATACAATCGCACATGGGCGGCTCCTTCGGCGGCAAGGATGAGAGCATGTCCCTGCTGGCTTGCCGGGCGGCTCTGGCGGCCCACATCACCGGGCGCCCGGTCCGGATCGTCAACCAGCGGGAGGAATCGCTGGTCGAGACCTACAAGCGTCATCCCTACCGCCTGCGCTACAAGATCGGTGCCGACCGCGACGGCCACCTGCAGGCGATGGAGATCGACATGCTGGCCGACGGCGGCGCCTATGCTTCCATGAGTCCGTTCGTTACCTGGCGTTCGCTGATCCAGGCGACAGGCCCCTACCGGGTACCGCATGTCAAGACCGACGTCCGCGCCGTCTACACCAATAATGTCTACACCGGCGCCATGCGTGGTTTCGGTTCGCCGCAGGTGCTTTTCGCGCAGGAGCAGCTGATGGATGAGCTGGCGGAGGAGCTCGGGATGTCGCCCTACGCGTTGCGACGTCTCAACGGCTACCGGCAGGGGGACCTGACCGCATCCGGACAAAAGCTCTCCCGGCACCGCGTCAGCCTGCAGCAGGTCATGCGTCGCGCCAGCAGCGCCGCCGACTATGTTGCCAGGCAGCGTCGCTACGACAAACGTCAAAAGGGATCCCGCCGGCGCGGTATCGGTATGGCGATCAGCTACCGGGGCTGCTCGCTGGGCGCCGAGGGGGTGGATGCTCCCGCCGCCGTTGTAACGGTCCTGACTGACGGCTCGGTCTCGCTGCTTTCCGGTCTGACGGAGAACGGCCAGGGACTCAAGACCGCCTACACCCAGATCGTGGCGGAAGTGCTCGGCCTGCCTCTGAACCGAATCCGCTACCTGCAGCCGGATACCGACTACGTCGCCGATTCCGGTCCTACCGTGGCCTCCCGTTCCACCCTCATGGGCGGCAGCGCCGTTAAAGACGCCGCCGAGCGGGTGCAACGGAACATCGCCGCCGCGGTGGCAGCGCAGCTGGGGGTGGAAAATCCGCGCGACATCCTGTTCAACGACGGCCATGTGTATCACGCCGGTCAACCGGAAGCGGCCGTCAGCTGGGAGCAAGCGGTTGTGTCCGCATTCGCCGCCGGCGCCGAACTCGCGGCCTACGGCTGGTACCGGGCACCATCGGTGACTTTCGACGAAGAGACCGGCCTGGGTGAACCCTATTTCACCTATGTCTACGGTTGTCATATCGCCGAAGTGGAGGTGGACACCGGCACCGGAAAAGTCGACGTGCTGCGGGTCACCGCCGCTCACGACGTCGGACGCGCCATCAATCCCCTGGGGGTGCTGGGGCAGATATACGGCGGCGTCGTTCAGGGAGCCGGTTATGCGCTGATGGAGGAGATCAACCTGGTTGACGGTGTGATACGTCATCGCAATCTCGACGAATACCTGATTCCGACCAGCTGCGACGTGCCGGCGATCACGCCGGTGATCATCGAGAATCCCGACAGCGCCGGACCCTGGGGTGCCAAGAGCATCGGCGAACCCGCTTTCGAGCTGACGGCGCCCGCCATCGCCAACGCGGTTGCTCACGCCACCGGCAGGCGGCTGCGGGAGCTGCCGCTGAACCTCGAACGGGTTTATCTCGGTCAGTCACTGCACGCCGCCCGGCCGCAACGCGGCAGTCTGGCGGCGGGGAGCGAACTATGACACCAGCTTTAGTCGGGAAGTCGCCCGCCTGGTCCGCACCGGAAGCTGTCGCCACGGTTCTGGAGGAATTGCGGGCCGATCCCAGGGGCACCTGTCTGCTGGCGGGAGGTACCGACGCCTGGATTCAAATCCGCCAGAACGGACCCGGTTCGCTGAAGCGCCTGCTCAGTCTGCACCGCGTGCGGGAACTGAACGGCATCACCTGTACGGACGACGAGATTCTGATCGGAGCGACCACCCGCATCGCTGAGCTGGTAAGTTCCAAAGTGATACAGGAACATCTGCCGCTGCTGGGGGCGGCGGCCGCGCAGATCGGCTCCGTTCAGATACGCAACCTGGCCACCATCGGCGGCAACATCGTCAACGCCGCCGCCTGTGCCGACACCGTCCCGCCTCTGCTCGTCCACGACGCCGAGCTGATACTGGTCAGCCACCTCGGCCGCCGGGTGGTGCCGCTGACCGGCTTCATCGAACGCCCTTATCGGACGCAGATCGCCCGCGACGAACTGTTGACCGCTGTGCGGGTACCGCTCCCTTCCACCGGACGTACATTGACGGCCTTTCGCAAACTGGGTCGACGCCGGGCGCTAAACATCACCCGCATCAGCGTCGCGGTCCGGCTGACGATCGACACCGACGGCACCTGTCGAGCCGCCGGCATCACCGGCGGTTCCGTGATGCCGTCTCCGCACCGTATAAGCATCGCGGAGGAAATGCTGGCGGGCAAACGCCTGCGTCCGTCCCTGCTGGATAAGACCGCTGCAGCCGCCGCGGAATATGTCTTCAATCTGCAACCGCCTCGCTGGTCGGCACAGTACAAGCAACCGGTCTTCGAGAATATGCTGCGTGATACATTGAGCGAGTTGGCCGCCCTGGCGAAGGGAGGCGCCGGTGAGTAGCACACTGGAGCTGACCATCAACGGTCAGAAGCGGAGCTTCGACTGCGAACCCACCCTGCGCTTGATCGACCTGCTGCGCGATCATTGCGGACTCACCGGCACCAAGGAGGGGTGCGGCATCGGCGAGTGCGGCGCCTGCACCGTTCTGCTGGACGGCGAACCGATGAACGCCTGCCTGGTACCGGTGGGGCAGGCGGCCGGTCGCAGCGTGTTGACCGTAGAAGGCCTGTCACCCGCAGGTGAATTGTGTGACCTGCAGCGGGAGTTTATCGACCGGGGTGCCGTTCAGTGCGGTTTCTGTACGCCGGGCATGTTGCTCAGCGCCACCGCGCTGCTTCTGCACAATTCGCAGCCTACCGAGGCGGAAATTCGCGAGGCGCTGGCCGGCAACCTCTGTCGCTGCACCGGGTATACGCAGATCGTCGACGCCATCCAGGCTGCCGCAATGGCGCGGACGGGGGAACGCTGAACTTCAGACAACAGGGAACAGAATGCAGACAGAACTGACGCCGGCGCTGGTTAAGGAGCGTGTCGAGCAACACGCCGCCGCGATTACGGAGTTTCTCCGCGAAGTGATACGCACGGACAGTCCCAGCTGCCGTGAGGAAAAAGTGGTACGCCTGATCGCCGCCGAAATGGAGCGCTGCGACTTCGACGAGGTCCGCATCGACAGTCTGGGCAGCGTCATTGGGCGCGTGGGTGACGGACCGCTGCGGATCATGTATGACGCGCATGTCGACGTCGTCGATGTCCCCGATGCCGACAAGTGGGAGTATCCTCCCTTCGCGGCCGCCCTCGTCGACGGCAGGATCTATGGTCGCGGCGCCACCGATGAAAAGCCCGCCGTCAGCGGCATGGTCTACGCCGCCCGCATTTTGAAGGAGCTGGGCGCGCTGGAGGGGATCACCCTCTATGTGGTCGGCTCGGTCATGGAAGAGGATTGCGACGGCTATCCCCTGTTGCACATCATCGAACAGGAGGGAATCAAGCCCGACTATGTGATACTCGGCGAGCCCACCGACCTGCAGGTCTATCGCGGCCACCGCGGCCGCATGGAGATGCGGATCCGCACGGAAGGTGTTTCCGCGCACGGCGCGCACGTGGACCGCGGGATCAACGCGGTTTATCTGATGGCACCCATTATCAATGAAATCGAGCGGCTGAACGAGCGCCTTGCCGTCGACCCCTTCCTGGGCAAGGGCACGATCACGGTCTCCTCGATCGAAGCCGACACCGCGTCGCTGTGCAGCGTACCTGACGGCTGCAACATCTACCTGGACCGGCGTCTCACCGCCGGCGAGACCAGGGAGTCGGCGTTGCGGGAGGTTGGCGAGTTGCCCGGAATGGAGCGGGCGGAACTTGAGCTGCTCCGCTACGATGCCGAGAGCTGGCGCGGCTACCGGGCGGAGCAGGAGAAGTACTTCCCCACCTGGACGCTGCCGGAGGAGCACGAACTGGTAGAGGCAGGATTGGCGGCGGCCCGCCTTGCGAATCCGCAGGCGTCGAATACAGCGGGCCGCTGGACATTCTCCACCAACGGCGTCGCGACCATGGGGCGTCTGGGGATACCCACGATCGGCTACGCGCCGGGACGGGAGGAGCTGGCGCATTCGCGGTTCGAGGAGGTCGCCGTCGCCGATCTTCTGACAGCCACCGCTTTCTATGCCTTGCTCCCGCAGCAACTCCGGCAGGTGCTCGCCGGCGCTTGTACCAGAATGTGATACAAAGAATCGAGCTAAACCGAGGTTACAGATGCACACCGGATTGAAAGGCAGAGACTTTATCTCCACCCAGGATTGGAGCCGGGAGGAGTTGGAAACCGCGCTGGAGCTGGCCAACCGGCTCAAGATCGAAAGCGCCATGGGTACGGAGATGGCCTACCTCCGCAACAAGGTGCTGGCGATGATCTTCTTCGACAACTCCACCCGCACCCGGGTTTCCTTCGAAGCGGGGATGACCCACCTGGGCGGGCACGGCGTTTTCCTGGCCCCGGATAAAATGCAGATCGCGCACGGCGAGGAGGCCAAGGATACCGGCACCATCATCGGGCGCTACTGCGACGGTATCGCCATCCGCCATTGCGCTTACGGTGTCGGCAACGACTACCTGAACCGGATCGCCGCCGCCTCGCGGGTGCCGGTCATCAACATGCAATGCGACAAGTATCACCCCTGCCAGATCCTGGCCGACTACATGACGATCCGGGAGAAGTTCGGACGTGATACACGCGGGTTGAAGATCGGCGTCGCCTGGACCTCCGCGCCCAACTATGTGCGCCCGCTGTCGGTGCCGCAAAGCCTCATCCTGCTGATGCCCCGCTTCGGTCTGGATGTCACCCTCGTCTACCCGCCGGAATTCGGTTTGATGCCGGAACTGACGGAACAGGCGCGTCTCAACGCGGAAGCGGCGCAGACGCAGTTCGAGATTTCACACGACTTCGCCGACGCTTTTCGCGACGCCGATATCGTGATTCCGAAATCATGGGGACCTTTGTGCCACACGCAGGACGAGCAGGAGGGCTTGAAGCTGATCGAGAGCTACCCGGATTGGGTCTGCGACGAGAAGATGATGGAGTTGACCGCGAGTAACTCTATCTACATGCATCCGCTGCCGGCGGATCGCGGGCGTGAAGTCACCGACGCAGTTATCGACGGTCCCCACTCTGTCGTCTACGATGAAGCGGAAAACCGTCAGCATATTCAAAACGCTATCCTGGCGTTGACGCTGTAATAATCTGGAGCAACGGTAAGATGCGGGACGCCTGGTTTCAACAGTGCAGTCAATGCGGCGCTGAATACGAGCTGGTGCAACGGCTTTACGTCTGCCCGGCCTGTGCGTCCAGCCGTCCGCCCGGCGACCCGTTGTGCGGTGTGCTGGAGACACGCTGGCGGCCGGAACGATTGGCGCGGCAAAGCCGTCCCGATCTCGACGAGATACGTGATACACGCGAACTGGCTCCCTGGCTGCCTGTAGATGACGCGAACGCCTTTCCCCCGCTGGCCATGCCGTTGTCGCCGCTCTACCCGGCCGCACCGGACTGGCCGGGCAATCACCAGGTCTATCTGAAAGATGACACCCGCCAGCCTACGGGTTCCTACAAGGACCGGGCCAGCCTGCTGGTGCTGGCGGACGCCGTCGAGCGGGGCTGTGATACAATCTGCGCCGCCTCCACCGGCAATGCCGGATCCTCGCTGGCGGGGTTGGCCGCGGCGGCGGACATGCGGGCGGTCTTACTGGTTCCGGCGGCGGCTCCGGCCGCGAAGCTGACGCAGATAGTCGCCTACGGCGCGAAACTCATCCCGGTGACCGGCAGTTACGACGACGCCTTCGAACTCTCGCTGCAACTCTCGGAGCAAACCGGCTGGATCAACCGTAACACCGCCTGGCATCCGTTCACGATCGAAGGCAAGAAAACGGCCGCCCTCGAAATCGGACTGCAGCTGGACTGGCAGGTGCCGGATCTCGTTTTCGTCCCCTGCGGCGACGGCGTCATCATCAGCGGCCTGTACAAAGGGTGGCGCGATTGCCGGGAGTTGGGCTGGATCGACCGGTTGCCGCGTCTGATCGCGGTTCAAGCCGCGGGCAGCAGCGTCATCGTCGACGCACTCGCGGACCCGGAACTGCGGCACCGCGCCGGTACGCAGACCGCCGCCGACAGTATCTGTGTCGACGCGCCTCGCAACCTGGATCTGGCGCTGGCCGCTATACGTGATACGGACGGCGACGGAGTAAAGTTGACCGAAGAGGAGATCGCAGCCGCCGTCAGCGACCTGGCCCGGTGCAGCGGTGTTTTTGCGGAACCGGCTGCGGCGGCGACCTGGGGTGGCGCGCGCAAATGGCTGGCCGCGCATCAGGAGCTGGAGTCACAGCGCTGCGTGGTCATGATCACCGGCTCGGGACTGAAAGCGGTGGATCGCATTTCCGCCGCCGTCAGCATTCCCCCGCCAGTAGCGGCCGATCCACAGGCGGTGCTGGCGGCCGCACTGAACCAGGCTTCGTTATAACGGATCGAATCTGAAATGACAGGGAAAGCAGTATCTCTCAGAACAGGAGACAGGCATGGCTGAAATCACTTATCTCGGGCACTCCGGCTTTATCCTCACCGCGGCGGAGCACAAACTGGTAATCGATCCCTTCCTGACCGGCAATCCGCTCGCCGCCATGACCCAGGACGAGGTTAAGGCCGACTTCGTTTTGCTGACGCACGGCCACGGCGATCATCTCGGCGACGGTATCCAGATCGCCAGGGCCAGCAACGCCACGATTATCGCGCCGTTCGAACTGGCGCAGTTCTGCGGCAACCAGGGCGCCGACGTCCACCCGATGCATATCGGCGGCGGCTTCGACTTTCCTTTCGGCCGGGTTAAACTGACTCCCGCCCTCCACGGCTCCGCTGTTGTCGACGAAGCGGGCATCACCTGCACCGGCAACCCGGTCGGTTTCCTGATCGAGCTGGAGGGGAAATCTGTGTATCACGCCGGCGACACCGGCCTTTTCAGCGATATGAAGCTGATCGGCGACAGCGCCGCGCTCGATCTGGCCCTGCTGCCGATCGGCGACAACTTCACGATGGGTCCGGACGACGCGTTGATCGCTGCCGGCTGGCTGCACCCCCAGCTGGTGATACCGATGCACTACAACACCTTCGACGTGATACAACAGGATCCGCAGGAGTATGTATTACGACTGACCACCGCCGGTCTGCAGGGCAGGGTTATGGAATCGGGGGAAACGCTGGAGTTCTAACGGAATGTGATACGTTGGTGTATCACGGTGGGGATAAAAAAGAGGGGCAGGTCATAGACCTGCCCCTACACGTTTAACTGTAAATCGTTGATCAAAACATCCCGCTACTTGGTCAACACCATCTTGCGGGTGGCCACGTTGTCAACGCTTTCCAAGCGATAGAAATAGACGCCGGAAGCCAGGTGGGAGGCGTCAAAGCTGAGGTTCTGCACGCCGCCGGTGGAGACGCCGTCATACAGGGTGGCGACCGCCTGGCCGGTGATGTTGTACACCGTCAGGGTAATCGGCTGCGCATGCGTGGTGGAGAACTCGACCGTGGTCGTCGGGTTGAACGGGTTGGGATAGTTCTGCGCCAGCGCGAACTCGCCCGGTACCGGCGTGTCGTTGACCGACTCCAGCGAAACGCCGTTCACCCACGCACAGAACTCATAGCCGAGCGGTTGATTGTACTGGAAGCTGGGATTGCCGGTGCCGTCCCAGAGGAAGTAATGGTCGCCGTTCCAGATAAAGTCGTCGCCCAGAATCCTGGGAATGCCGCCTTCGCCGTCGTCCTCGATCAGCTCGAACCAGATCCAGCAGTTGTCTTCGACCGCGATATTGGGAATCTCGAAGGTATACAGCTCGGGATAGGTCTGGCTGGAAGCGACCGTGTAAGTATCGCTGAACAGTTCGGCGCCCGGCGCGCTGGTGCCCTCATCGTAGATATGAAGGATAAGATCGGTGTCCGTGGTCAGATCACCGTTCCAGTAAGTGTCCACCGACTGGATGATGAAAGTATCATCCATGCCGTCGTCGTCCAGCGTGACCTTGATGCCCCAGCCCTCGCCCACGTCGGCGTTGAAGGCCCACTGCGGCACATCGTTGGTGTAGTGATAACCGAACGTCAGGTCGCCTTCCTGCTGTACGGCGACATCGAAGACATAAGCGGTGTCGTTGGAGTGATCACCGTCGGTGGCCAGCATGGTGAAGGCCCAGAGGTCGTAGAGACCGGTCGCATCCGGCGTCCAGTCCATGTCGCGCTCGGCCGTCTCCAGCGAAGCCAGCGTCAGGGAAGGAGTGACCGGCCCCAGGTTCTCGCCCTCGGCGAAGAGGAAAGCCAGCACGTTGGATTCGTCGCTGGAACCGAGGTTGATGAACTCCATGTGCACCGGGCTGGTCCAGTTGACGGCGCGGGGATAAGGCACCGCGATCAGCGTGGTGGCGAAATCGTGCGGCAGCATGTCGGTGCCCCAGATCTCGAAGTCATCGATGTAGAGGCCGTTGCCGACGCCGCCGTCATCATTGTCGTCGGTGCTGACCAGGAACCGGAGTTTCACCTCCTGGCCGGCGTAAGCGGAGATGTCCATGTCAACATTGCCGTTAAAGGGAGTGCCCGGTATGTAGGGATTCCAGCCGCCCATGCCGGCGCCTTCGCGGGTGTAGTCGTAGAAGAGATCGCTCCAGACCAGCTCGTTGGCCGTGATCTGTACATGGTAGTAGTCTTCCAGGGTGTTGTCGTTGTCACCGTCGAAGTCCAGCATGTCGCAGTAGATCCAGTACTGGAAAGTGACGGTGTAGTCGTCCGGCAGCTCGATCCAGGGAGTGCAGAGCGCATCGCCCAGATTGTGGAGACCGTCATCCAGATGCGCGGAGTAGTCGCCGGAATGGGAGGACTCGTCGGTGATCTCCCAGAAGTCGCCGGCGGATTCGCTGTAGGCGTCGAGGGTGAAGTCGGAGGGATACGCGGTGCCGTCAGCGTCATTTTCCAAGATGGTGTTGTCGCCATCCATGATCAATACATCATCGATGACCATACCCCAGACATTGGGGTTGTTCTGGGTGCAGTAGGCCGGATCGCTGCAGAAGGCGAAACGGAACATGAACTGATCGGAGATGTAAGGAGTCAGGTCGATGCTGCCGTCAAGCCAGCCGTTGGAGGTGTCGGTCCAGCCGGGAATGTCGAAACCCATGCCGAATTCGTAACCGAAGCTGTAGAGGCTGTTGCTGGGGTAGGCGGGGGTGACATCCGGAATTACGGCCCAGTTGGTACCGCCGTCGGTTGAGTACCAGATGTTACAGCCGTCCCAGGCGTCATATCCCGGGGGCTCACCGCCCGGTGCTTCGACCGACCAGTTGAGTTTAAAGGTCATTTGGGGATCGCCGGCCGCGGAAAGGTCCAACACCGGCGAAACCACGTAGTGCAGCCAGTGGTTGTCGTAGCCGTTCAGGTCTTCGCTGCCGGACCACCAGGACAGGCCGTCCCAGGCTTCCCAGTCGCTGGTATGCCACTCGGATGTCTGGGCGAAGGCGTCGTAGGAGGTCCAACCGGACCAGCCGTCTTCAAAATCATAACCGTAGATCAACTCATCGCGGTCCTGATCAATCGTCGGCGGTCTGAGTGCAGTGCGTATGCTGGTCTGATTCGACACGGCATCGGCCAGCGCCATCCCGGTCAAAGTCAGAGCCGCAATACTCAAAAGGATCAATTTCTTTGTCATGTCCACTTCCTTTCTGAAGTTTCGTGTGACGAGCCGCATCGCGGCTCGCGCCGCGACGTGACACATTGCTATATGGTTAGTTCTGCATAGTATTTCTGAGACTAATGTGTGAACAAACCATGCTGTTCCGAGAAATACTATTTCCGATGCACTTCAACCTTTTCGAAAGGATGATTTATGCGAGCATCGGCTTTACCAGCTGTTTGATATCGAATTTTGGACTAGAAATCAAACGTTTATCCACTCTGAGGCAAAAGCCGGTACGAGCGACGGGGGCGAATCGGCTTCAGAAAGCCTGCTCCACCGACTTCACTTCCGGATACTCTTCCTTGAGAATCCGTTCGATGCCTGACTTGATAGTGAATAGGGCCGAGGGACAGGTACCGCAGGCCCCCATCATTTTGACCTGGACGATGCCGTCGTTGAAGTCGACGAACTCGCACCAGCCGCCGTCGGCGTGGAGCATGGGCGCGATCTTCTCCTCGATGGTCTTGCGGATGGAGATCGCAAGCTGCTGATCGCCGGTTTGCTGTGGTGTAGGTTCCATTCTATTCTATGCCTTTCTCGCTGAAGGTCACAACCGTGGAGTGTGATACATTTCAGATAAGGTGGGGCGATGGTGCGGTGTTGGTCGCCTCACATTTTATCAACCATAAATAATACGCTCGGGGCCGGGGCGAGGCAATAACCAATCGCCCTCGGGCTGTTTCCACCCGCGACTCGTCTTACCTCTCCTCCCGAGGTGGTATCTGACGAGCCGGCTCGCCGCCGTAGTGTCCTCCCAGCGGACCCAGCTTGCGCATGCGCTTCTGCGTGGACCACTCCTCAAAGACATGCGCCACCAGCCCCGGGGTGCGTGCGATGATGAAGAAGCCTTTGCCCAGGCGCCAGTCGAAACCCATCTCCGACATGATGGCGGCGATGGCGCCGTCAACATTGAGCGGCAGGTCGCGACCGCTGTCGGCTTCCAGCTTGTCCTGCACCGCCACCGCCAGTGCGATGTGGGGTCCGGCGAAACCGGTTTCCTCCGCCAGCTCCAGCAGCTTCACCGTGCGGGGATCCCGCTTGTGGATGCGATGGCCGAAGCCGGGAAAGCGCTTTTTGGCCGCCTTGAATTCCGCCACCAGCGTGTCCGCGTCCTTACCCTCGCTAACCGCTTCCTGCAGGATGCGGGCACATTGCTCGATGGCGCCGCCGTGGCTGTCGCCGATGGTCAGGATGCCGGCCGCCACCGCCGCGTTGAGCGAGTTGCCGCCTGACAGCACCGTCCGGGCCGCCAGGTTGGAAGGCGGCGTGATGCCGTGATCGATGGAAGAGGCCAGCAGCCCTTCCATCAGACGCCGTTCGGTCGCGTTCGGCAGTTCGCCCTTGATGATCAGGTAGATCGTCTCCGCAAAAGTGAGGTTGGCGATGATGTCGGCGATGTCGTAGCCGCGCACGGCGATATGGCCGCCGCCGGTGTCGGTGATGCTGGTCGTCCACTCGGGATTGCTGCTCATTTTATATTGTTCCTTTCACCGAATACAGGTTTACCCTGAGTTGTTAGATACGATTTTGTTTCTGGAATGCCTTTCTGCCAGCAACGGCTATTTCAGCAGCGTGTGAAACGTCTGCTGTAAATAGCGGTAGAATGCTGTTTCAGACAGCAACGGCTATTTCAGCAGCGTAAAGACGTCTGCTGCAAATAGTCGGTAGAATGCTGCATTCTGTCAGCATTCTACAATGATATCAGCGGGGGGCGAAGATGGGAAGCTTTTTGGAGCCGGAGGCGCGATTCAGTTTACAGCACCTCGGCGATTCTGGCCAGCAGTTGCAACCCCTCCGCTTCCGCCGCACGCACCGGCAGCAAGGCTTCGACTCCCTGCCGGCGGCGGCTCTCATCCTTGACCTGCTCTTCCATGTTCTCGAGTGGCAGCTCGAAGGGGAAGATTTCCGCGAGCTCCGTCAGTCCGGACGCGACGAGACGATATTTTTCCGCCGCCTGTTCGATCAGGACCAGGGCCTGGCCGTTCAGACGCTCGCCCGCTTCGGCGAGGAACTCCACCGCCATCTCGCGGCACTCGCGCCAGACGGCGCAGTTATAGGCGTTGCCGTGACCGTTCGCCTCCCCCTTTTCCAGGGCCTGGATCCAGTAATCGTAACCCGGGCTTCCGGCCCGGTAATCGGGGAACACCAGTTCGGTGGGACTGTCCGCGAACGCGACCGCGAATTCCAGGGCGGCTTTGACAGCCTGCGCCGGGTCAACCGTCTCTCCCGGTTTGACGATGTAGATTTCCAGCGCGCCGATCTCGGATCCGCCGACCGTTTTCCAGGGGTGCGGCCCCTCCACGCCGTCGCAGAGCGGTCCGTTGAAGAGGTACCCCTTGTGGTCGTAACCGCAGATCACATAGAATTCCGGTATCTTCATCTCCCAGCCGATGCAGGGGAAATCGTCGTCGAGCGCGGCCCGCACCCGCTGCCAGGCTGTTTCAACAGCCGCTTCGAATCCCTCCTGCCCGCGATGGCTGCAGATCGCCTCTGTCCGGTAGCCGAGATTGGCGCCCAGTCGGTGCAGGGGAGCATTCAT
This sequence comes from uncultured Bacteroidia bacterium, assembly GCA_964517435.1. Classification (GTDB taxonomy): domain Bacteria; phylum CAIWAD01; class CAIWAD01; order BS150m-G50; family BS150m-G50; genus BS150m-G50. The sequence goes on from CAZFEC010000028.1 coordinate 35,968, forward strand.
CCACGCCGTCGGGCCGCTGGGGCATAGCTCCTGGTGGATGTTGTGAATGAAAGCGTGGCCGGTGCCGCCGAAGAGCCAGGGCAGCGATACTTCAATCCCCAGATAGTCCAGACATCCCTTGAGACAGCCCATATGCGATGTCCAGGTTGGTATCCAGTTCAAATTCTTGATCATTTTCAATGGACTATCCCCCTGTTTTATCTCTTACAACGTAATCACAACCTGTGCCCGCGGAATTCGGAAAATCGTCAAGAAACTCGACACCACTCACTGTATTTTCGAAAACATTCATTTTTTATTTGCATCTTTTGATACAATGTATATATTTCGTGTTACAGATGTGCCTGAAGGTGTCTTGTTGACCCTACGAAACGACAACAAGTGCCAATTATGTCAACACATTTGTACTTGTCTCTGGGGAACGCGGCATCACCGCCGCGAACTCCGCCAGGTTTCCCTTGATTCAGGAAACCTTAATATTAATCACACGGCACTGCGTTCGTCTAACGAGCGCTTATTCAGGATGGACATAAGACGATGTTCAAGAGCCCGCCTCCCCGGCGGGCTTTTTTCAGCAATTCAACAACTAATGAAAACAAGTCCTTAGTAGGCACGAGAATGGTGCGCCCCCACTTGTGTAGTTAATTGCCATAAAATCATGTGCTTATGATGATAATTTCAGTTTTTTCAACTTACTCCCAGTATTTTCAATACTATAATATGGTCCGACCCCGATTAGCGCTTCTCCCCCCGTGTGACGATGAAGTTCGGCAGGTAGCGGGAGACGGGATCGTTGTCCTCCTCGGCATAGCGGTCCTCGTAGAAACCGGTGATGACGAAGCCGGCTTCGATCTGGCCGCCGATCTGCGCCTCCAGGGTGTGGCTGAATTCGAGTGGAATCTTCTCGTCGACATGGCGGCGCAGCGCTTCCGCTTCGAGATCCTCTGCATCGGAATAGGGCAGCTCATGTATCACCTGCAGCTTGCCGTTTTTCTCCGCCAGCTCCCAATCGAAAGCGTGCACAATCGGGTTGTCGAAACCGGCCAGCAGCCTGCCGCCGGGGCGCAGTACCCGCCAGGCCTCCCGCCACACCGGCCGCACATCCGGCACGAAGACATTGGAGACCGGGTTCACGATCAGGTCGAAACTCGCGTCGGCGAGTGGAGTGAGATCGGCCATATCGCCCTGGAGGGTGGTCAGCGTCAACCCTTCCCGTTCCGCCACCATTCGATCCCGCGCCAACTGCTCCGGGGAGTTGTCCAGCACGGTCACCCGGGCGCCCGCGGCCGCCAGTAACGGCCCCTGCTGACCACCGCCTCCCGCCAGGCAGAGTAAGTCGCATCCTACAAGCGGCGGAAGCCAGGCGCGCGGCACCGGTCGGGTCGGGGCCAGGTACAGCTCCCACTTCCCCCGGCGGGCGTCCGCCACCTCGTCGGGTCCGATAGGCACCGTCCAGCGGTTTCCCGTCCGGGCGGCCGCATCCCAGGCGGCGCGGTTATGCTTGAGAATGTCCATACCCTTCCCGTCTCATTTGTATCACGATTTGATGCTGGCATTACGATCACTCCAGGTTGGATTTTAGCCCCGCGGCGGGAAAGAAGCAAGCGGTGGGTGCGGCGTTTTTCCGCGCAACCAATCGTGCGGCGCCCTATTTTTAGTGTAACTGTATATGACTGAAAGTAGGGGGTAGTATGAAAAAGTTAGTCCTGTTGTTGTTCGTGACGCTCATCGCCGGCGGCTGCGATTCCCCCCTGTCCGATGTCGAGCTCAATGATCCCGGCGTACTCACCGTGCGCGCCTGGCTCAAACGCGGGACCTCTCATGGACTGTTGACCGAACATCAGATCCGGCTCCGGATCACCGACAAGAACAACGCCTCAGTCGAGCTGCTTGACGGCGAGGTTCTGGTCAATGAACTGGCGATGGATTTCAGCGGTATTCTGATCGGCTATGAACTGAACGAATGGCAGACAATGGTAGCGGCCGACTCTGTTTATGTATTCGACATTGTGCTGTCGGACAGCGCCCATTATCCATCGTCGATAACCTCACAGCCGAACCTGCTCGAGTTCACCGAATTTCCCACGAGTATGATTCTGGGCGACGACCTCACCTTCGGTTGGAACGGCGAGGGGCAGGCCGACCCGCTGGAAATCCGCCTAACCGTCTCCGCAGGGAACCAGGATAGAACTCACACCTTCCTCATGGGTAACCTGTCGCAGACGGAATACATAATCAGCGCTGTCTACTTCCTGGATCCGCCCGCCGCGGATCAAGCCCAGGTCATGCTGGTGTCGGAGCGCTCCACAAACGGTCATCCCGATTTCAGCGAGAGCGAGCTGACCTGCACCTTCAGCTGTGCGCGGGGATTAACGATTCTGCCGGCGGATTGAGGCGGAGGGAGAGAGTATGTTGCGCAATTTAATAGCGTTCGCCGTTGCTCTGACCTGGACGGCCGTCGCGCCGGGCCAGGGATTCACCGACATCGAAGCAGGGCTGACCGGTCTCCATTTCAGCGATGCAGCCTGGGGTGACTATGACGGCGACGGCGACCTGGACCTGCTCATCGCCGGCCTGGATTCCAGCGAAAACGGCGTCACCCGGCTCTACAGGAACGAGGGGGACGATCAATTCTCGGCGGTAGAGGGACTGCCGTTTCCCGGCACCTTTGTCGGCGACTTCTGTTGGGGCGACTACGACAACGACGGCGATCTCGACCTGCTGATTCAGGGATACACGAACTCTACTGAAATAACGGCGATCTACGAGAACCTCGGCGGGGATGAGTTCATCGAAAGTGATGTCGAGCTTCCGGTTCTGACTGACGGGTCGGTCAGTTTTGCGGATTTCAACAACGACGGCTATCCCGATCTGTTGCTCGCCGGTTTTGACGGTGACGGCAATGTCGCCTTCCTCTACGAGAACGAGGGAGACGCCACCTTCAGCGAAACCGGTATTCAGCTGCCGGGAGCGATCAAGAGCTGCTACGAATGGGGCGATTACGATAACGACGGCGACCTCGATATCTTCATCAACGGTCTGGACGGCAACGGCAATTTGATATCGGTCCTCTATCAAAACGAGGACGGTTGGACCTTCAATGCCACCGATAACGAGTTCACCGGCGTCTGGCTCGGGGACGCCGCCTGGGGCGACTACGACAGCGACGGCGACCTCGACTTGCTCCTCTCCGGCTTCGCTTTTCCGGCCGACAGTATCGCTGAATTGTACCGTAACAACGGTGACGGAACCTTTACCCAACATGCGGATACCGGACTAATCGGCGTTTCGCATTCATCCACTATCTGGGGCGACTACGATAACGACGGCGACCTCGATATCTTCCTTAGCGGCACCTACGAGGAGGGAGGCGGCTGGGTGCGGGTAACTGATGTCTTCATCAACAACGGGATCAATTTCGAAGCCGCCGATCTGACCTTCAGCGCCGATGTCTTCTGGGGGGAATCCGCCTGGGGGGATTACGACTGCGACCGGGATCTGGACCTGGTCTGCTGCGGTTACGACGACCTCGGCGGCAGCAACACCATCATCTACCGCAACGAAGCGACGGCAGCCAACACGCCACCGGCACCGCCCCCCTGGCTGGACGTGTGGGGTAATGTTTTTGATGCAACTCTCGAATGGGGTGAAGCCAGCGATGCGGAGACCGCCGATACTTCGTTAACCTACAATCTTTACATCCGCAATGAATGGGGTGAGACCATCTTGAGCCCGATGTCGATTGTTCCCACCGGCCAACGACTGCTCCCCGCCTGGGGCAATGTCCAGCAGAATCGCAGCTGGTTGTTCGAACCACTGGAGGGAGGGTATTATTATTGGAGCGTGCAGGCGGTGGATAACAATTTCGCCGGTTCGGTGTTCGCGCCCGAGGATACTTTCTATGTGGGCTGTATCAATGTCGACCCGGTGAAGCCATCCGAGCTTCGTCTGCTGACTAACTATCCCAATCCGTTCAACGGAGCTACCCTTTTCACCTATCAGCTGTCACGGCCGGGCGCGGTCAGACTCGAAATCTACGATCTCGCCGGGCGACTGGTGAAAACACCGGTCGCTGAACAGCAGGCGGCGGGGTGTCACGAGGTGACCTGGCGGGGTGATGATGCTGCAGGGCGGACCATCGGATCCGGCCTCTATCCCTATCGCCTGCTGCTGGACGGAAGTGAAATCGCCGCCGGGAGTTGTCTGCTGGTGAAATAGGG
>CAZFEC010000029.1:0-39576 GCA_964517435.1 uncultured Bacteroidia bacterium
ACTGGGATGCAGGGATTCGAACCCCGATTCTACGGTCCAGAGCCGCATGTCCTGCCATTGGACGACATCCCAAAATCAGGTGACCATTTTAGGCGCGGGCCGTAATTGATGCAAGAGTTTTCTGGCGGGGAGGAAGATTCCATACGCCGGCACCGCTTTTCACGGCCGCTTTTCCCGCATTTGTATCACAGCAAACCGCGTGACGACCACCGTGACGGCTACCGCGTCTACTACCAGATCGCTCCCTGCCGGCCGCAGACTTCCACCCGCAGGCGCACTCCGGCCGGCAGCGGCCCCGATCTCAACGGCACCTCCGGCGCGACGGTTGTGATACAACCGCTGTGCCAGACCACGTTGCCGGCGCTGTCCCGCACCCACCAGGAATCGACCAGACCGCGCCACCCTTCCTGGTCGATAGTCAGCCTCTGACGGTCGGAGGGATCATGGAAGACCATATCCGCTAGTTCCAGCCAGCGGTTGCCACTGCCGGTGCCTTTTCTCACCACCAATTCCGGAATTTCATCGAAGGCGATCCGGTGGCGACGCAGCGGTTCACCGTTCAGCAGCTCCGGCGGTATCTGTTTCACGACCAGCCTGGAATCCTGTCGCCGGCAATCCCGCCGCCAGCGTGCGAGTGGCAGGCCGGCGCCATCGGGGAGCAATAACTCCAGGCGTCGCCGCTGCTGACGGTTACAGATCCCGCTCAGTTGTTCGATGCGCAGGTGCAGCATCCGCTCACGCGGCAGGAGCACCTGCACGGCGGCGCCGTCGCGCTCACCGTGATACAAATGGTCGTTTGAGGGTGTCGCGCCGTAGCGGGACAGGACGCGCTGGCGGACGGCCTCCGGTTTCTCCCCGTCACCCGACTGGTCGGCTTTCACCTTCACCCCCGCCGGGGAAGACAGTTGTTGCCAGGTCCACTCCCGCCGCTCGGGCAGCGCCTGTAGGCGATTGCGTATCACGCTGACCGCCAGCGGGGAGTTGTCAAGTCCGATCCAGCGCCGCCCCAGCTGCTCAGCCGCCACCAGCGCCGTGCCGGAGCCGGAGCCGGGATCGAGCACGACATCGCCCGGATCGCTGGAGGCGAGGATGATGCGCCTCAGCAGCTCCAGCGGCTTCTGCGTCGGATAAGGCACCCGCTCCGGCTGGTTGCCGCGCAGGGCGGGGATATCCCAGACATCCCGCAGGTTGGTCAGGGTGTAGGGCCCCTGCTCATCTTCGTGCAGTTCGATATTGCTGAAACCGTAACGGTGGCTGACGTAGGACTTTTCCTTCTGCCGGTGCCAGCGGGTGCGCGCGGGATCCCTGGCATAGAACAGGATGGTGTCGTGTTTGCGGCCGAAACCGAGCTTCTCCGGCATGCCGCCGGTGCGGTAGGCCCAGATGATCTCGTTGATGAAGCAGGCGGGACCGAAGATCTCATCCAGCAGCAGTTTGGCGACCGGTGCGGTACGGTAGTCCAGATGCAGGTAGAGCGACCCGTCCGCGGCCAGCAGTTCGCGCGACAACCGCAACAGCTCCTCCAGCATGTTGAGGTAGGCGCCGTCACCGTGGTTCCAGGCGTCGCTGTAGGCGGTGGCTGCAGACCGTTCCCGCCGGCGTCCGGCGGGCTGCCGGAACCGGTTGCCGGTCGCGAAGGGAGGGTCCAGGTAGATGAGACGCACCTGGTCGCGCCAACCAGACAGGAGATGACGCAGACCGAGGCGGTTGTCACCCTGCAGGAGCAGATTGGCCGGCGCGGTTCCGCCGGACTCCGGCGCGTCTCCCGACCCGGGGAAATGCAGTTCGCACCGCGGCTTCACGCGATGTGATACGAGAGGGATTTGCCGCCTGCGGCCGGGCCAGTTCAATTCAACCTGGAGCTGATTGGTCATACGGTCTCCTGACATCCGGCGGGGCGAAGAGCCACGAGGGCTGTAGCAGCCGCTCCCGGCTGATTAGCCTCCTCCGGGGGATTCTCTTGGAGTGCTAGAATATATTCAATAATTTCGTGCTAACCGTAATGAGAACTCTCGCAAAAAATGAGGATCGAGATGACAACTGTAAAAAGTGGAGAGCTGACCTTCGGACCGCGCCGCGGCGTGTTCATCAAGGCGGCGGAAGCGGTCGGACAATTACCGCCCCCACCGGCGGACTTTCTCAGGCACATCGAGGATTACGATCTCATATACCGCACACTTTGCGGTGTTCTCTACAACTTCGTGCCGCAGTCTGGGCATCCCGGCGGCAGTATCTCCTCCGGACGGGCGGTGCAGGCGCTGCTCTTCAACACCATGGACTACGCCATGGCGAATCCGGACCGTCCCGACGCCGACATTATCTCCTACGCGGCGGGGCACAAGGCGCTGGGTTTGTACACCATGTGGGCGTTGCGCAACGAAGTACTCCGGCAGCACGATGAAACCGCCCTGCCGCTGGATGTCCGCCAGCAGCTGCGTCTGGAAGATCTGCTCGGTTTCCGCCGCAACCCGACCCAGCAGACACCGCTCTTCAGGAAATTCAAGGCCAAGCCGCTGGACGGCCACCCGACACCGCTGGTACCGTTCGTTAAGCTGTCCACCGGCGCTTCCGGCGTCGGCGTGCCTGCCTCCTTCGGTCTCGCGTTCGGAGCCCGCGATTACTTCGCCGGGCAGACGCCCTGGGTGCATATCATCGAAGGGGAGGGCGGCCTGACCCCCGGCCGCGCCCACGAAGCGATGGCGGCGGCCGCCACGGCGCAGGTCGGCAACATCGTGATGCATCTCGACTGGAACCAGGCTTCGATCGATTCCGACCATGTCTGCCGCAACGGCGACACGCCGGGCGAGTATGTGCAGTGGAATCCGCTGGAGCTGGCCTGGCTGCACGACTGGAACGTGATACAAGTCGAGGACGGCTTCGACTACGCCCAGATCCTTGCCGCCCAGCAGCTGGCGGTCAGCAAATTGAACGACCAGCCGACCTGCATCGTCTACCGCACGATCAAGGGATGGCAGTACGGCATCGAGGGACGCAAGTCGCACGGCGCCGGGCACGGCTACTGTTCACCGGAGTTCTTCGAATACCTGCAGCCCTTCGAAATGCGCTTCAACCTCTCCTTCCCCCGCGGTGACGGCGACAAAACCGCCGCGACGGTGGAGCAGCTCTTCTACGAGTACCTGATGGTGATTCGTGAAGCGATCACCGCCAGTCCCGACATGTACAACCACCTCGGCGCGCAGCTGCTACAGGCGACCGAACGGCTGGATGCCCACCAACGCCGCCCGCGGGAGGACGCGCCCCGGGTCGGCGAGATCTACCGGCAGGATCCGCAGGCTATGCCCGCCGAGCTGGTGACCGCCCCCGGCGACTCCACCACCCTGCGAGCCGCGTTCGGCGACGTGCTCAGCCATCTCAACCAGCAGTCTGGCGGATCGATCATGGTCGCCGCTGCCGATCTCTACGGTTCCACCAGCATCAGCAACGCTAACAACGGCTACAACGGCGGCTTCTGGAATGCGATCGCCAATCCAACTTCCCGCCAGCTGTCGATCGGCGGCATCTGCGAGGACGCCATGGGCGCCGTGATGAGCGGCATCTCGGCTTTCGGCGCGGGAATCGGCGCCGCTTCCTCCTATGGTGCGTTCATCGCCCCGCTGGAGCACATCGCCGCCCGCCTGCACGGTATCGGCCAGCAGGCGCGGGGAGACTACAACGATAACGAGTTCAACCCGTTCTTCCTGCTCTGCGCGCACGCCGGACTCAAAACCGGTGAGGACGGTCCCACCCACGCCGACCCCCAGCCGCTGCAGTTGCTGCAGGAGAACTTCCCCGCCGGCATCGCCATCACGCTGACACCGTGGGATCCCAACGAGATCTGGCCGCTGGTAACGGCCGCTCTGAACCGGCGTCCGGCGGTGATCGCCCCCTTCGTAACCCGACCCAACGAAACGGTGCTCGACCGGAAGGCCCTGGGACTGCCGCCGGTGACCGACGTGGTCAAGGGCGTCTACCCCTTCCGTACCGCCGACCCCGACGCCGATTTGTATCACGGCACGCTCGTGCTGCAGGGCAGCGGCGTCACCAACACCTTCCTGACCGAAGTCCTGCCCCGGATCGATGAAGCGGGGTACAATCTGAACATCTTCTACATCGCCAGCGCCGAGTTGTTCGACGCCCTGCCGGAAGCGGAACGGATCGCCATTTTCCCGGAAACGCTGGCCGGCGAGGCTATGGGCATCACCGGTTTCACGCTGCCGACGCTCTACCGCTGGGTTCATTCCAACCGGGGCCGCGCTGCTTCCCTGCATCCCTTCCGGGACGGTCGTTTCCTGGGTAGCGGCCAGGCGCACAAGGTATTGGAAGAGGCGGGGCTGCACGGCGAGGGGCAGTGGCAGACGGTGAAGGCCTACGCGGAGGAATTCGCGCGGTAGCGGCGCAGTAACGGGGTGAGATGAAAAAGCGACTTCAGATACTGCTCTACACCGGCCTGATCAGCCTGGTGATCACCACGCCGCTGTTCTGGTGGTTCGAACGCGCTGCCAATCCGGAGGCCGGCGGTTTCGCCGACGCGCTCTGGTGGTGGATCGTCACCTCTACCACGCTCGGTTACGGCGATATCGTGCCGATCACCGGCGCCGGCCGGATCGTGAGCGTCTTCACCCTCGTAGCCGGCTTCTTCATCTTCGCCAACCTGGTGGTGATCATCGCCGAATCGGTCCACGCCTACATCGAGCGCCGGAACTTCGGCACCGCGCAGGTACAAGCGCGCAACCACATCGTGATCTGCGAGTACACCGCCATCGCCGACGAGCTGATTCAATCGTTGCCACGAAGCAATACGCTGTCCCAAATGGAGGTCGCCATCATCTCCGACCTCGTCACCCGCAATCCTTACCCCCAGCATCAATTCGTCCGGGGCGTGCCGATCAACCCGGCGAATTTACGGCAAGCAAACACCCAGTATGCCGACTACGTCTTCATCTTCGCCAACCTGCGTTTCTCCGACCCGGATATGAAGACCCTGCACATCGCCTCCCGGGTGGTCAAGCTTAACCCGCGGGCTAAAGTCTGTGTGGAACTGGTCGATCCGGAGCACAGTCTGGTCGACTTTCTGCCCAACAGTCTGTTTGTAATGCAGAGCCGTGATCTGACCAAGGCGATCGTGCGGGATGAACAGGTGAACCTGAAGGAATGGGTGGGATTGGATTAAGGATTACGGACCGATGGGGATGATGGTCCCGGTCGGCGGATCTCCGGTAAGCAGCTTCGTCAGTGCCTCCCGCAGCGATGCGAGCTGCCGCGCCGCATCGTCAGTGATTTCCACCTGGACCGGGTCGTCACCTGCACCTGCTTCCGGCAGCAGCCGGTTCAACGCCAGTCCGTATACCCGCGGCTGCTCTTTGAACTCGCGCGCCTGCCGCCGTGTCAACTCGCTAGCCGCCAGTCGTGAGAGCCCGTAGGGCAGATAGCCTCCGCGGAAACGGGCGGCGCGTGCATCCAGCATGTTCACCACCACGCCCGGCCGGGCGCGTTGCAGTTGCGGCAGCAGGCTGCGGGTCAGCAGCGCCGGCACCGCTACGTGCAGCGTGTAGAAGTCCAGGTAGTCGTCCCGGGTCAGCTGTTCCGGTTCGCGGCGATAAAAACGGGAGGCGTTGTTGAGCAGCAGGTCCAGGCGGCTTTCGGCGGGGATTGTATCACGCAACACCGCCAATCCAGCCTCCGTCAACAGGTCGGCGCGGATCAGGTTCAGGGCGGCGTGGCGCTCCCGCAGCCGGCACAGCTCCCTGTCGCTGCTGTGGTAATGGGCATAGACGGCGAAGCCCTGCTCCAGCAGCTGCTCGGTCAGCCAGAGGCCGATGCGCCGACCGGCGCCGGTGATCAGTGCGGTGCGCGTTTCAGACATGGGTCAAATTGAGATTGATCGGAGACCGGGAGATCCTGCCGGCAGGCGACCGGCGGCTCACCTGGCGAGGTCGCGCCAGTACCAGTCGAATTCGTCGGACCAGTCCTCCGGTACCGGCTCCATCCGCACGAAGAGCGCTTTCTGCAGGGCAGCGGCGGCAACCTCGTTCTCCGGTTCGTTGCGGGCGAGAATCCGCTGTGTCTGCTTCAGTTTCGCCGTTGCATATTCAACCAGCTTGCGCATCATCTCGCTGCCGAATCCCTCACCGCGGGCCTCGTTGGTGACGAGCAGATGGGCGATTTCAACGTCCCGGCTCTCCTCCTCCACCCAGATTTCACCGTAGGCGACCGGTTCGTTGTTCTCGTTCACCAGCACGAACTGCAGTTGATCCTGCGCGGCCAGCCATCCCTCGAACACCTGATCGGTGACCCGGCTCAATCCGCAGAAAGCGGTCGCCACCTCTTCCGAATCGATCCAGCCGGCCACCCATTCCCGGTCCAGGGGATCGTAATACTTGCGCAGTTCCATAGTCCTGTCCTCATCTGACGTTGCCGAAACGGGATTTGGCGGGAAGCGGGCGCGGGTGCTGAAACCCGGCCCTGCCGCCGGTTGAATCGGGTTCAATTAAATTAGAAACGATTCTAATGTCAATGAAGTTGCTGAAGGCGCCTCCGCAAAGGGTTGTCCGCACTCTGTTCCCGCAAAGGTACCGGTCTTTTGCTTGCAAAAGAAGGGGTAAAGGTCTAGTATTCTGGAAGATGTGATACAGAGAATCGCCTGCGCGACCCGGCATTCCGGGACCACCGACGGCAGGCGTTCGCAGAGAGAGGCGATTATGACGCAGCGAATCTATTCCCGGCGGGGTGATAACGGCGTCAGCGACAGTGCCGGCGGCAAACGGCTGCCGAAGGATGATTCCCTTTTCCGCGCCGGCGGCAGTCTCGATGAAATGGCCGCACACCTGGCGCTGGTGGCGGCGCTGGCGGAGCGGGAAGGCTGCACCGACCAGACGGCCGTGATACAGGAGCTGCTGGAGCTGCTTTTCAAGGTGGGCGCCGATGTTTCACGCGCCAATGGTCAGTCCGACCTGCGCAAAACGGACATCAAGCGGCTGGAAGCCGTCATCGACGAGCTCAGTAGCGACCTGCCCCCGCTGCGGGGATTCCTGGTGCCGGGCGGCTCGCCGCTGCTGGCCCAGACGGCGGTTACGCGTACCATCGCCCGGCGGGCGGAGCGAGAGATGGTGCGGGCCGCGCGCGAGCACCAGTTACCCGTCATCCTGCTCGGGTTCCTCAACCGGCTGTCCGATTACCTCTTCACCCTGGAGCGCCACTTTCGCCGCTGCCTTAAACTGCCGGAAGTCGGGCGCGCCGACACAGCTAATGCAAAGGAAACAGAGTCAGATGACTAAACCCGCTCCCACCAAGAACCAGCTGCGCTTTGTGACCGCCGCCGCGCTCTTCGACGGGCATGACGCCGCCATCAACATCATCCGGCGCGTCCTGCAGGCGAGCGGCACCGAGGTGATACATCTGGGACACAACCGCAGCGTCAGCGAGATCGTCGACGCCGCCATCCAGGAAGATGCGCACGCCATCGCCGTCTCCTCGTACCAGGGCGGCCACATGCGCTTCTTCAAGTACATCATCGATCTGCTGAAAGAGAAGAACGCGAGTCACATCCGCGTGTTCGGCGGCGGCGGCGGCGTCATCATACCGGAGGAGATCGAGGAACTGCAGGCTTACGGTGTCACCCGGATCTACTCTCCGGAAGACGGCACCCAGATCGGCATGCAGGGCATCATCGACGACATGCGCATCCGGTCCGACCACACGCTGACCGCGCTGCCCTTCCCGGAACTGGCGGAGCAGGCGCTGGCCGGCGACTTCCAGGCACTGGCGCGATGTATCACGTCGATCGAGAACGGTGAGACGAACAAAGCGGTCAAAGCGGTGCTGGAAGCGGGCGCCGCGCGGGAGATCCCGATCATCGGTGTCACCGGCACCGGCGGTGCCGGCAAGTCCTCGCTGGTGGACGAACTGGTGCGGCGCTTCGTCAACGACTACCAGGACAAGAATGTCGGCATCATCTCCATCGATCCCTCCAAGCATAAGACCGGTGGCGCACTGCTGGGCGACCGCATCCGCTTAAACTCCCTCTCCTGTCCGCGCATCTTCATGCACAGCCTCGCGACCCGCGCCAGCGGCAGCGAGGTTTCCGGCGCCACCCGCGACGCCCTGCAACTGCTGCGCGGCGGCGGCTTCGATCTCATTCTGCTGGAGACCTCCGGTATCGGTCAGGGGGATATGGAGATCGTCAACCTGGTCGACTTCTCCCTCTACGTGATGACGCATGAATACGGCGCTCCTACGCAGCTGGAGAAGATCGACATGATCGACTTCGCCGACATGATCGTGCTGAACAAGTTCGAGAAGCTGGGTTCGGAAGATGCGCTGCGCGATGTGAGACGTCAATACCGCCGTTCCCGCGATATCGACTGGCAGATCCCGGAGGAACAGCTGCCGGTTTTCGGCACCGTGGCCAGTCGCTTCAACAGCCAGGCGACAGCCTACTTCTACCAGGAATTCATCCGCACCCTCGCGGAGCGCTTCGAACAGGATCTGCCGCTCGCGCAGCCGGAAGTGACGCCGCCGGCCGAGGCGGAGCAGACCGAGATCATCCCGGGTAACCGGATCCACTACCTGCGGGAGATCGCCGAAACCGTGCGCGAATACAAGCAGACGGCGCGTAACCAGGCGCAGGTGGTACGCAACATCTGGCACCTGCGCGAATCGCTTCACCTGTTACCGCCGGCCGAGGCGGAGCATACCCACCTGGAGCAGTCCCTCACCGACTGGCGGCGCAAGCTGGACCCGCGCAACGCCGAACTGCTGGCGCAATGGCCGGAACAGCGCGAAGCCTATCGACAGGACAACTACGAATTCACCGTCCGTGATAAGACGCTCACCGAGCCGCTCTTCAGCACCTCCCTCTCCGGGACGCGCATCCCGCGGGTGGCGCTGCCCGACTGGGAGGACGAGGGGGAGATCCTCCGGTTCCTGCTGCTGGAAAACCTGCCGGGACACTTCCCCTATACCGCCGGCGTCTTTCCCTTCAAGCGTCGCGAGGAGGAACCTAAGCGGCAGTTCGCCGGCGAAGGGCCGCCGCGGCGCACCAACGAGCGTTTCCACTACCTCTGCAAGAACGATCCCGCCAAGCGCCTTTCCACCGCTTTCGACTCGGTGACGCTCTACGGCGACGACCCCCATCTCCGCCCCGACATCTACGGCAAGGTGGGGGAGAGCGGCGTCAGCATCTGCACGCTGGACAATGTCAAAACCCTCTACGACGGCTTCGACCTGACCGCTCCCAACACCTCGGTATCGATGACGATCAACGGGCCGGCGCCGATCATGCTGGCGATGTTCATGAACGCCGCCATCGACCAGGAGGTAGAGAAGTTCCGCGCGGACAAGGGACATGAGCCGGACGAATCGGAACGGGAGGAGATCAAGCAGTACACGCTGCAGACGGTGCGCGGCACGGTGCAGGCGGACATCCTGAAAGAGGACCAGGCGCAGAACACCTGCATCTTCTCCATCGATTTCTCGCTGAAGATGATGGGGGACATCCAGGAGTACTTCGTACACAACTCGGTGCGCAACTACTACTCCGTCTCCATCAGCGGGTATCACATCGCGGAGGCGGGCGCCAACCCGATCACGCAGCTGGCCTTCACCCTGTCCAACGGCTTTACCTACCTTGAATACTACCGCAGCCGCGGTATGCATGTGGACACCTTCGCTCCCAATCTTTCTTTCTTCTTCTCGAACGGCCTCGATCCGGAGTACAGCGTCATCGGCCGGGTGGCGCGCCGCATCTGGTCGATCGCGCTGCGCGATCTCTACAGCGGCAACGAGCGTTCGCAGAAGCTGAAGTATCACATCCAGACCTCCGGCCGCTCGCTCCACTCGCAGGATATGCAGTTCAACGATATCCGCACGACGCTGCAGGCGCTGCTGGCCATCTACGATAACTGCAATTCGCTGCACACCAATTCCTACGACGAAGCGGTCACCACTCCCTCCGAGGAGGCGGTGCGCCGTGCCATGGCCATCCAGATGATCATCAACCGGGAGTTCGGCAACACCCGCAACGAGAACATGCTGCAGGGTTCCTTCATCATGGAGGAGCTGACCGACCTGGTGGAGGAAGCCGTGTTGGACGAATTCCTGCGGCTCAACTCCCGCGGCGGCGTACTGGGCGCCATGGAGCTGCAGTACCAGCGCAGCCGTATCCAGGAGGAGTCGATGTACTACGAGCTGCGCAAGGAGAGCGGCGAGCTGCCGATCATCGGCGTCAACACCTTTCTCAACCCGAAGGGCGGCAGCGAACCGGAGGAGGAGATACACCTCGCCCGCGCGACGGAGGAGGAGAAACAGTCACAGTTGAACCATGTCGAAGAATTCCAGCAGCGCGATTCGGAGCGAGCCCGCGAAATGTTGGAGCGTTTGCGCCAGGTCGCCCTCTCCGGCGGGAACATCTTCGCCGAACTGATGGAAACGGTCCGCCACGCCTCCCTGGGCCAGATCACAACCACCCTCTACGAAGTGGGCGGGCAATATCGACGGAACATGTGATACATGCGATTCACCTGGCTGCTGCTCCCCTGGCTCCTGCTGACCGCCTGCGGTGAAAACACGCAGGATGAGGACACCACGCCGCCGGTGTCGCCCGCCTTCGCCGTCAAGAGCGCCGATACCACGCAGACGGAGAGCGGCATTGACGCCGCCCCGAACGGCATCCAGCTGGAGTGGACTTTCGTAGACGACCCGGCGGACGATCTGGAGGGCGTCAGGATTTACCGTTCCGAGCATCCCGACTCCACCTTCCTGCCGCTGGAGGAGTTCGGAGCGCCCCGGCTGGTGCCGGCAAATCTGACCTGGTATATCGACAACGACGCGGAGGTGCTGCCACAGGAGGAGACCGGACCGCGACGTTTTTACTATTACCTGCGGGCGATCGACACCAGCGGCAACCTGAGCGAAGCGTCCGATTCCGCTTCCTACCGGCTCTGGTATCCGCCGGAAAACCTGGGATTCACACTGGCGGAGAGCACCTACAACTGTCACATCGAACTCTACAGCCAGGATCTCAGCATCGACGGTCTGCTGCTGAAGTTCAGCGACGGCCACTTCTATCGCTGCCTGCCGTTGATGGATGATCTGACCCAGGTGATCGATTACACGCTGGCGGTGGAGGAGCTGCCGCAGCCGGTGCATCCCGATTCACTGCGGCTGCGCGTGGATATCATTGTCCCGGATGAAATCGAGACCGACACTCCCTCCAACCCGGGTGGTTACAACCTTTCCGGCTCCGAGTCGGACTGGATCGGCTTGATCTCGCTGTAGCGGCTGAGAGGTCGCTCGTCAGACTGCGGGCGGGACGGCATCCATGAACTTTTTTCTTCTGAAAGAGATTATTATTTCTTAGATAGGATGAACATGAAGCGAACCTACATCTTCCTGATTCTCTTCCTGCAGTTCCTCTGCCTGCAGACCGTGGTGCTGGCCTCCAACGGCGGCGAAATGATGATACAGCCGACCAACCGCGCGGCGGAGTATTTCCTGGGCGGGCAGGACGAGCTGCTGATCAAGGTGAATGTCTGGGGCCGGGTGCTGAAACCGGGACAGTACAACATTCCCTCCGGCACCAATCTGATCGAGTTGCTCTCGGCGGCGGGCGGACCGGCGGAACGGGCGCGGCTCAGCGACGTGCGGCTGGTGCGTAATTATCACGGCGAAGAGAAAATCATCAACATCAACATCAAGCGTTATCTCAAAACCGGAAATCCGAACCTGATCCCGGAGTTGATGCCGGGTGATACCGTCATCGTCTCCGGTTCGATAGGTCATCTGCTGGCCTCCAGCGTGCAGGTGTTTTACCAGCTTTCCATTGTTTTGAATGTTTACTACCTTATGCTCCAAGTCAATCAATAGGATAGAGGGGTGACATTATGAAGGCACGGCATACTCTTCCGGTTCTTTTGATGGTTTTTCTGCTGGGACAGGGTGCCCTGGCGGATGAATTCACCGGCGGCACCGGCCTGTTTAACACGCAGGCGGCGGGTCTGTTGGGCGCCGGCAAGTTGGTGGTGACTTCGCAGGACCGCGCTTTTGCTACTTACATTGATGCGCCGGCGGGTAAATTCCTGCTGTCGAACGGCACCAGCGTGCTCAATGCCACTTTCGGTTTCTCGCCGCATCTCGAGTTAGATTTCTCGATGGTCCTCTATCAGGATCTCAACCTGGCCGGCAGCGTGGAGCAGACCAAGAACATTCCGGATGACGCTTCGCTCCGGCTCCGCTGGGGAAACTACAAGCTGCACGCTTTCAACAAGCCTTTCCTCTGGGGAGCGTTCTTCAAAGGGCGTCTCAATTCCAGCAACCTGTCCAATGTGTACCTGGAACCGTACAGCAGTCCCAGTAACTCGCTTGAGCTGGGTGGCATCCTCTCCTATTACGACAATCCGCTCTATCCCCAGGAGAGCTGGAACGCGCATGTCAACCTCTCCTATGTCAACCACAACGACAGCGGGACGCACGACAAACTGCAGCTGTTTCAGGATGTGACCCAGGAGATCCAGTACGCTTTCGGTTTCCGCTTCCCGACCCTGCGCTGGGATTTCACTACCGAAATGTACGGCACCCTGTTCACCCAGCGCCCGCCCGGCTGGGCCTACTCCCGGGCCAACTACATGTATTTCTCCACCGGCGCGCTCTTCCGGCTCTTCTACGGTCTCTCAATCGGCGTCTCCGGGGATTTCAACCTCTTCACCTCCAACATCGAACAGCAGAACTTCCTGCCGGAAGGCTACCCGGATTTCTATCCCCCCTGGCGGATCCAGGGTCACATCAAATTCGCCACCTCCACTGCCTTCGCCAAGATCAACACCTTCTCCGCAGTACGACCTGAATCGGAGATCGACCTGGAAGTGCGGCGGCGCACCGGGTTGTCGCAGCGCGAACTGGTGGACTGGCTCGGTACCGACGAGGAGGGTGCCGAATTCATCGACCTGGAACTGGAGAAGATCCGCGCCGAACGGAAGCAGGCCGAGCTGGAGCTGGAGAAGCTGAAGGAGAAATTGAAAAACCGGAGCACCAACTGACCGGGACGGCGCAGGCTCCACGCCGGCCGCAGCGCAGTGTCAGGCGCGAAACCGGTCGCAATCGTTCAGGCAGAACAGCAGCAGTGATGGCCCGGGTTGATTAAGAAGATTCTGAAGCTCCTGCTGTCGCTCCTTTTTCTGACCGCCGGTTACGGTGCCGGCGTCGCCATTTACCGCCTCACACCCCGCCTGGCGGAATCACTGACCCTCACGCATCCTTTCCTGATCGGCGCCCTGCTCTTCCTGCCGGTCTACTTCCTGCTGCGGAAGCGTTTCGCCCTCTGGGGCACCATGGAGCACGAGCTGACTCACGCGCTGACCGCGCTGCTGTTCTTCCGGCGGGTGGAACGTATCACGGCGGGCCTGAGCCGCGGCGAAACGGAATTCAGCGGACGGGGAAGCGCCTGCATCAGCCTGGCGCCCTATTTCCTCCCGACGCTGGCCCTGGCGCCGCTGGCGCTGCGCCCCCTGCTCACACCCCGCTGGCAGGGCTGGCTGGACCTGCTGCTGGGCATCCTGTTCTGTTACTACCTGCTCAGCAACCTGCGGGAGGCGCATCCGGCGCAACCCGACCTGCAGCGGCACGGATTGTTCTTCTCCTACAGCGTCATCCTGCCGCTCAATCTCATCCTGCTGTTCACGCTGTTTCTGCTGGGGACCGGTAACGGCGGCAGCCTGGGGGAATTCCTGCACGGCGTGCTGGCGCCTTTTCCGCAGCTGCTGACGGTCATCGGCGCTCACGCGGCCACTCTGTTCTCACTGGAGACGGGAGGCGGCGGTGCCTGAAGAGCCCGCGGGGGAGCTTTACATCTACAGCGATGATATCGACACCGGCAAAACCGGCAGTCTGGCGGCGCTTGTGAAGCGGTTGGACGCAGCCGGCCGCCGGACGGCGGGTGTTCTGTCTCACAAGTTGATGTGCGAGGGAAGCTGCACCGGCTACGAGGCGGAATTCCTGGCCGGCGGAACCCGGGCGCAACTGGCGCTGACAAAACCCGCGCCCGGCACCTTCAGCTGGGGACGCTTCCACTTCTTTTCCGCGGTTTTCGAGCAGCTCGCCGGGGAACTGGTTATACCAGCCCCGGACTTGTTCGTCCTGGACGAGGTCGGGCCGCTGGAGCTGTCCGGCGGAGGATTCGCCCGTTGGTTGCCCGTGGTGACCCGCCAGGCAGCGATAACCATCATCGTAATCCGGAAACAGTGCCTGGAAGAGTGCATTCGGCATTTTGAACTGCAACGGGGGATAATCATTCATAAGCTGGAAATGTTTGACTGAGTTGCCTATAGTATCCTAGACATAGCCTGAGCAGAAATGTCGCACAGGGAAGAAAAACAGCCCCGGATCGCTTTACTCGAAACAAAGGCAGCATGACTCTTTCCGTTCTGGTCGTACCGGGTGTCAAGGGATTCAAGCTCGTCGACAGCGAGGCGGGTGAAATCCTCTGGCAACTGGATCATGACAGACACACCCGGATCAGCGATCTGGAGCTGGTCTGGGACGAACAACGGCAGCGCTACACCGCGGCGGGAGCGGTGCAGGTGGGAGCCGGCGATCTGGAAACCGGCATCTACGGTTCGCTGCGCACCTACCTGGCGACGACCGGTCGACCGGTGACGTACTTCCGTTATGACTGGAGACTCCCTTCTCTCGCCAACTGCCGCCTGCTGGCTGCTCAGCTCGCGCAGCATCCACCCGCCAGCGTCGTCCTGGTGGCGCACAGCCTGGGGTCGCTGCTGACCTGCGCAATGCTGGCGGACGAGGATTGTGATACATCACCGCTGGCGGGTATCGTTTTCGTGTCACCTCCCTTCGCCGGCGCACCCGCGGTACTGGACGCCATGATCAACGGCGACGAGGATGTGCCGCCGGACCACCGGCCGGAGTATCGACGCATCTCTCTCAGCTTTCCCACCCTGTTCGAGCTGTTGCCGGTCTACGACCAGGCTCTGTTCTGCGGCGACAAGGCCTTCTCCTTACAGCGGGACCTCAACCGCCGTCTGCCGGGGACTGTCTCCGATATCGTAAGACGCAATTTTCAGTACCTGCTGCGGTTCCGCGAGGTGGTCTCCCTGGACAATCGCCGGCTGCGGGAACGGCTGCAGGCACTGCGCCCGCGTTCTCTGGTCGTCACCTCCAGCGGTGTGGCCACGCCGATTCAGATCCATCTGCAATACGATGGCGAAGGAACCGGCGAGCCCTGTTTCCCGCTGCGAACGGAGGCGGGGGGGCAGCAGGCGTTGCGGTATACGCATGCCGGGGACGGGCGGGTGCCGTTGCGGAGCGCATCCGAGCTGCTGGAGTTGTTCCCGTCCGTTATCATCGGTTCGCGGGAGCATCCGGTGAATCACAGCGACATCATGCGGGATGAGCGGTTTCTGTCCACCATCCGGGATTTCATCGAGGGTTTGCCGGCCCCGGCGTCAGAGGCGCCCTGGTGGGGGGAGCAGGCCAAAGACGTGATACATTTTCCACCCGGCACCTTCCAGCCGGACAGCGAGGAATTGAGTAGTTCCTAGATAACAGGAGTATTAGATGAGCAAACCAGACCGGGATGAGAAGACCTCACCGCTGCGTGAGGAGCTTCTGCGCAAGCCGGAGAATGTCTGGCGCCAGGCCGACGACGCCGAGCGGGAAGAGATCATGGAGTTCAGCCGCAAATACATGACCTGGCTCGACGCCTCAAAGACGGAGCGGGAGTCGGTCAGGGAGATAGTCAAGGCCGCGACCGCGGCAGGTTTCGTGGACCTGGCCGGCGGTGAAACGGGCGATCGCTACTATCACAACTACAAGGGAAAGGCCGTCGGGCTTTTCGTCAAGGGCAGCGCGCCTATCGAGCAGGGCCTGCGCATCGTGGTCGCGCACATCGACGCGCCACGCCTGGACCTGAAGCAGAACCCGCTCTACGAGGATTCCAACCTGGCGCTGCTGAAGACACACTACTACGGCGGCATCAAGAAATACCAGTGGGTGGCCCGGCCACTGGCGCTGCACGGCGTCGTCGTGCTGCCGGACGGTAAGACGGTCGAGATCCGCATCGGCGAGGACCGGGAGGATCCGGTCTTCACGATCGCCGACCTGCTGCCCCACCTCTGGGGCAAGGCGCAGGCGACCAAAAAAGCTACGGAAGTCGTCACCGGCGAACAACTGCACCTGGTGACCGGTTCTCTCCCCTGGAGCGAGGATGAATGTGACAACGAAGCGGTTAAGATGCATGTCCTGCAGCTGCTGCATGAGAAATACGGCATCAGCGAGCAGGACTTCATCTCCGCCGAAATCGAGATAGTACCTGTCTGCAAGGCGCGGGATGTCGGCTTCGACCGCGGCCTGATCGGCGCCTATGGTCACGACGACCGTGTCTGCAGCTGGTGCGCGATGCAGGCGGCGCTGCGGATGCAGACGCCGACCCGGACCACGCTGGTGTTGCTGATGGACAAGGAGGAGATCGGCAGTGAGACCGATACCGGTTCCGCTTCCCGCTATGTCGAAACGGTCCTGCGCAAGTACCTGGCGCGGGAGGGACTCACGGTGGAACCGCTCGAGGTTCTGGCCAATTCCGCCTGCCTTTCCGCGGATGTCAACGCCGCGATCAATCCCAACTGGAAGTCGGTGCATGACAAACAGAACGCCTGCCTGCTGGGCAATGGACCGGTGTTGACCAAGTTCACCGGCGTGCGCGGCAAGGGCGGTTCGAACGACGCTCACGCGGAATTCCTCGGCTGGCTGCGCGGCGTGTTCTCCGAGGCGGGCATCATCTACCAGACCGCGGAGCTGGGCAAGGTGGACGAAGGTGGCGGCGGCACCGTCGCGCTCTTCTTCGCGAGGTACGGCATGGATGTCGTGGATATGGGAGTCGGCCTGATCGGCATGCACTCCCCCTTCGAAGTCGCCGCCAAGAGTGATATCTGGATGGCATGGCGGGCGTACAAAGCTTTCCTGGAAGCGTGAACGGGAGTTTCAGGTTATGGGCCGGGAGATCGAACGTAAGTTTCTGGTAACCGGAGAAGCCTGGCGGGAGCTGGGGCCGGGCATCCACCTGCGTCAGGGCTACCTCGCCAGCACCCCGCAGCGTATTGTACGGATCCGCACCGTGCAGGAGCGCGGTTATCTGACCATCAAAGGCATCACCCGCGGCGCCACCCGGCTGGAGTTCGAATACGAGATCCCCTACGCCGAGGCGTCCGAGCTGCTGGAAAGCCTGTGTGAAGCCCAGTTGGAGAAGACGCGCTATCGTTTCACCCTCGACAACCACACCTGGGAAGTGGACGAGTTCCACGGCGCCAACCAGGGGTTGATCGTTGCGGAGATCGAACTCATCTGCGAGGAGGAGCAGTTCGTCCGTCCGGAATGGATCGGCTCGGAGGTTACCGGCGATCCGCGCTACTACAACTCGAACCTGGCGACCGAACCCTATTCCACCTGGCCCAGCGCTTACCCCCCGGAGGAGGGTTGATCATTATGTTACAAGAGATGTCGATTCAACTCACAGCGAACCTGACAGAACCGGCCTGATGCAACCGTTCGTCCTCCTTGCCATCGTTGCGCTTGCGGTTCCGGTCTGGGCCGCCTCCGGTCCGGCGCCTCCCGCCTCCACCACCGACTGGGTCTTCCTGCTGATCGGACTCGCCGGCGGTCTGTCGCTGTTCCTCTATGGCATGCAGAAGATGAGTGCCGGCCTCAAGAAGGCAGCCGGCAACAAGATGCGTTCGCTGCTGTCGAAACTGACCACCAGCCGCCTGGTCGGCATGACGGTCGGAGCGCTGGTTACGATGGTGATCCAGAGCAGTAGCGCCACCACCGTGATGCTGGTCAGCTTCGTCCAGGCGGAGTTGATGACCTTCGCGCAATCGCTCGGAGTGATTCTCGGCGCGGATATCGGTACCACGATCACGGCACAACTGGTGGCGTTCAGGTTGACCGATTACGCTATGCTGATGATCGCAGTCGGTTTTCTGCTCACCTTTCTCAGCCGTCGCGAACCGCTGATTCACATCGGTGAAGCGATACTGGGTTTCGGTATCCTCTTCTTCGGCATGAAGTTCATGGGTGACGTCATGGCACCGCTGCGCGAGCTCCCGGCGTTTCGTGACGTCCTGATCGGTCTGGAAAATCCGTTGCTGGGTCTATTGGCCGGAGCCTTTCTGACCGCCTTGATCCAGAGCAGCAGCGCCTTTACCGGTATTCTCATCGTACTGGCGCAGCAGAACCTGATCACGCTGGAAGCGGGTATCCCGCTGGTCTTCGGTGCCAACATCGGCACCTGTATCACCGCCGGGCTGGCCAGTCTGGGTGCCTCCCGCGAAGCCAAGCGGGTGGCGCTGGCGCATGCCATCTTCAAAATCGCCGGTGTTCTGCTCTTCATCTTCTGGATTCCGACTTTCACTGAAATCATCCGCAGCCTGGCAGATCAATTCGATTTCCATGCCGCACGCCAGATCGCCAACGCGCATACCATCTTCAATGTCAGCCTGGCGTTCATCTTTCTGCCGTTCACGGCCTTCTTCGCTCTGCTGGTGCGGAAACTGCTGCCGGACAAACCGGAAGATCAGCAGCTGCAACCCTCCGTCACGCATCTGGATGAGGAGAAGATCACGACGCCGGGGCTGGCGCTGGATCTGGCCCGCGCCGAGATCTCCCGCATGATGAAGATCGTACACCGGATGCTGGACGCCATCATTCGGCCCTTCCTGGAGGAGCGCCCGGCCCGCGACATGTATTTCCCGCAACTGACGCTGCTGCAGGGGATTGTCATGCGTGAGCACAAAGTGGATTTCCTCGATACGCATATCACCGACTACCTGACGGCCATCAGCCGGCAGCAGATTAAGAAAGAGCAGTCGCGGGAGGTGTTCGGCCTGCTCTCCATCGTCAAGGATATGGAAAGCATCGCGGATATCGTCGACAAGAATCTGATGCCGTTGATCGCCAAGAAGCGGCGTCTGCGGGAGGATTTCACGCGCGAGGGACGTCACGAACTGGAAGCTTTTCACCTGAAGATCGTCAAGCAGCTGGCCCGTTGTGAGGATGCTTTTGCCAATCTCGATCCGGCGCGCGCCAAACGGGTGCTGGACAAGGAGAGTCAATACGCGGAACTCGAGAACGAGTTGCGTCAGACTCATTTCGAGCGGATCTGTGAGGATGTCATCCGTTCCGTCGCCACGCACGAAGTCCATATGGAGTTGATGGATCTGCTCAACCAGATCAATGTGCATACCGCCGGCACCGCCAGAACCATCCTGAACATCCTGCGCGAGGAAAACCAGGAACAGAAGATCAAGAAACGGCGGGAGGCGGACGAGGCCGGGTAGACCGCCGTCGAGTCGCCCGGTGTTTTAATCGCACCGGCCGTCAAGGGGGAGGAAAAGATGAGATCCGCAGCCTGGATGTCGATGCTCGCAGTCCTGCTGGCCGGAGCCGGCGGTGCTGTCGCGCAGCAATTGATCGCGCTGAACGAGTTCATGGCCAGCAACGACACCGCCTGGCCGGATGAGCACGGCGAATTCGATGATTGGGTAGAGCTCTACAATCCCTTCGACTATGCCTTCAACCTGAATGGCATCTACCTGACCGACGACTTGAACGAACTGGACAAGTATCAGATCGTGCTGGAGGAGGATTCCCTGCTGCAACCGGGGGAGTTCGTTATCGTCTGGTGCGATAACGACCCGGAGCAGGGGCCGTTCCATACCAGCTTCGCTCTTGCCGCTGCCGGTGAGGAAATCGGCGTCACGGCGCCGGACGGTGTGATGATCCTGGACAGCCATGTTTTCGGCGCCCAGACGACCGACGTCTCCGAGGGCCGGCTGCCGGACGGTACCGGTGATTGGCAGACACTGCCCGATTTCACGCCCGGCTACAGCAACGATCCGGCGGAAGTCGAGGCGCCGGTAATACCCCGGACGCCGTTGTTGGCGGGCAACTATCCCAATCCGTTCAACCCCTCTACCACCATCGAATTCACGCTACCCTGTCCGCAGCGGATCCGGCTGACTGCGCACAACCTAAGCGGTCAACCTGTGGCGGTATTGGCGGAAGGAGTGTATACGGCGGGAGTGCATCACGTGACTTTCAATGCAGGTCTAGGGAGACCCTTGTGCAGCGGTATCTACATATACCGTCTATCAGCTGGTGAATACACAGAATCCGGAAAGATGATGCTGTTGAAGTAGCTATTAAGAGTATCTGTCGGGGGCGGACGAAGTTTAGTACTGCCTGAACCAGGACTTATGTCGATATTGAGGCCATTCTGGCTCTAAACCTGTGGTTTTGCTGAATTAGCTGGGGTCGGACCTGGGTTAATATCACATAATCAATCACTTACGTTGAAAAAAGGGCCGATTTCAGCCCTTAAACATTGATTTTCCCAAGTATAACTACCGCTGTGACACAGATCTGGCTGTTTAACTCACGGCCAGGGCGTATTCCTACTTCGTCGCCACTTCCCCGATAATGTGATACGTTTCCCCCTGCTGCTCGAGCAGGCGACAGGTTTTGTCGTACTCACTGGGCGACAGGATGATGATGAAACCGATGCCGAGGTTGAAGGTGCGCAGCATCTCCGCTTCGGAGATATCACCTTCCCGCTGGATCAGCTGGAAGATTTCCGGCCGCGGCCAGCTATCGGTATCCAGCGCCAGATCAAGATCCTCAGGCAGGATGCGCCGGGTGTTGCCGTAGATGCCGCCGCCGGTGATGTGAGACAAACCGGCGATCCCGACGCCCGCCTCCCGCAGCCGGGTTACCGGATTCAGATAGGAGCGGTGAACAGCCAGGAGCGCTTCACCGACGGTATGCCCGCCGGCGAGCTGGTGCTCGAGGCCGGGACCGCTTTCCAGCAGCACCCGGCGCGCCAGCGAATAGCCGTTGGTGTGCAAGCCGGTGGAGGGAAGCCCCAGCAGGCGGTCGCCCGCTTCGATGCGGCTGCCGTCGATGATCTCCTCCCGCTCGACTATCCCGACGATGGTTCCCGCCAGGTCGTAGTCCTCACCCTCGTACAGGCCGGGCATCTCGGCCGTTTCGCCGCCGATCAACGCGCACCCGTTTTCACGGCAGGCCTGCGCGAAACCGCGGATCACCGCCTCGGCCGCGTCCACATTCAGACGCCCGGTGGCGTAGTAATCGAGAAAGAAGAGCGGCCTGGCACCGCAGACCAGGATGTCGTTCACGCAGTGGTTGACCAGGTCCTGGCCGACGGTGTCGTGGATCCCCAGCTGCGCCGCCACCATCAGCTTGGTGCCGACGCCGTCCACCGAGGCGACCAGCACCGGCTGGCGGTAGCGGGCCATGTCCAGCTGGAAAAGTCCCCCGAATCCACCGATGCCGCCCAGCACGCTGGGGGTCCGGGTAGCTTTAACCACGCCGCCGATGCGTCGTACCAGCTCCTCACCGGCGTCGATGTCGACCCCGGCGTCGCTGTACGACATACCTTTCTCAGTCATCGCTGTCTTCAAAATCGTGATACTCGGAATCGCGGTAAATATTCTCGATCATCCGGTTATACTTCTCCAGCACAAAGCCGCGTTTGATCTTGAGCGACGGTGTCAGTTCGCCGTTCTCGATGGAGAACTCCCGCCCCAGCAGGGCGATGCGGCGCGGCTTCTCGAAGCGCCCCAGATCAGCGCAGAGACGATCCACCTCCGCCTGCACCAGGCTGTAGGCTTCCGGCAGCTCGATCAACTCCTGGGTGTTGTGGAACTTCAGATCCTTGAGTCGCGCCTCCTCCTCCAGCTTCTCGAAGTTGGGCACGATCATCGCGCTGATGAAATGTCGCCGGTCGCCTACCAGCAGGGCCTGCTCGATGAGCGGCGACTGCGTCAACAGAATTTCAATCGGTTGGGGCGCCACATTCTTACCACCGGAGGTCACGATTATATTCTTCTTGCGGTCGGTGATGTGCAGCATCCCCTCGGCATCGACGAAACCGATGTCACCGGTGTGATACCAGCCGTCCACGATCACCTCCGCCGTCGCCTCGGGGCGGTTATAGTAACCCTTCATCAGGTTCGGGCCGCGGGTGAGGATTTCACCGTCGTCGGCGATTATTACCTCAACGCTGGGCAGCGGCAAGCCGACGGTCCCGAATTTGAACCGCTCCGGCACGTTGCAGGTGATAACCGGTGAGGTTTCAGTGATACCGTAGCCTTCCAGGATCAGGACCCCGGCGGAGAAGAAGAACTCCCCCAGCTTGCGGTCCAGCGGCGCGGCGCCCGACACGAAGAACCGCAACCGGCCGCCCAGACGGCCGCTGATCTTCTTGAACACCAGCTTATCCGCGATTTTGAAACGCAGTTTGGTCCAGCCGGAGAGATAGCCCTGCTCCAGCTCGGCGAAGCGCTTGCCGCCGATCTTGATCGCCCAGTAGAAGATGCGCCGCTTCAGAGCGGGTCCCTGGTTGACATTTTCCAGCACCCGTGTCCGCATCTTCTCGAAGAAGCGGGGGACCGCCGTCATCACGGTCGGCCTGACCTGCCCCATGTTTTCACCGACGGTCAGCATGTCTTCGGCATAGGCGATCTTGCTGCCGTGATACAACGGCTTGTAGTAACCGGCGGTCCGTTCGTAGGAGTGACTAAGGGGCAGGAAGGAAAGCAGTACATCCTCCTCCGTGATATCCACCACCTTGTCGAGATCCTCGATGTTGCTGAGGATGTTGCGATGGGTCAGCATTACCCCTTTCTGGTCGCCGGTGGTACCGGAAGTGTAAACCAGGGTGTGCACATCGTCGAGCTTCAGCTTCGCGACGATTTCATCCGGGAAGGCGGGATCCTCCGCCAGCCACCCCTCCCCCTTGCGTAGCAGCGTCTCCAGCGGGATGATGTCCTCCGCCTCCTGCGGCGAGCCACCGGGCATCTGAATCAGCCATTTCAGCTCCGGCAACTCGTGACGGACGCTGAGAACTTTCTCCAGCTGCTCATCGTCCTCTACCACCACCAGTACCGGTTTGGCGTCGCGCAGCACTTTCACCGCCTGCTCGGCCGGGAGGTTCGGATACACCGGCGCCGTAATGACGCCCAGCGCGCCCAGTGCCAGGTCGGCCAGCGCCCATTCGTAACGATTGAAGGAGATGATCGTGGCGAGAGCGCCGGGTTCCAGCTGCAACTCCCGTTTGAGTGCGATAGCCAGCTGCCGCACCTGTCGCGCCGCGTCGGCGTAACTCAAATCCTGATATTCGCCCTTAACCAGGCTGGAGAACGCGGGGCGTTCCGGATGGCGGTTGGCGGTGGCGAAAAACATTGCCGGAATGGAAGCGTACTTCATAATGCTCTCCTCTGTTACAGATCTCGAACTGCGACAGGCGACACTACTTTGGAATGCTGACTAATGTAGCATTCCAAACACCATTTTGAACTGCCAATGGTGATTGGAGTTCTAATGGCATTATCGCTGTCCCTTGCCGTCCCGGCCGAACGCGGCGGTTGCCCGTCCGCTCAAGCGTTATTATGCAGCTCGTTCGCCGGGAAGAAGAAACCGACTTCGCGTACTCCGTTTTCCGGGGAATCGGAGCCGTGAACGGCGTTGGATTCGATGCTTTCCGCATAGAGCTTGCGGATGGTGCCTTCCGCTGCCTCGGCGGGATTCGTGGCACCGATGATAGTCCGCATGCGGGAGACCGCATCATCGCCCTGAACGGCGATCACGATCACCTTGCCGGAGGTCATATAGGTGAGCAGATCCTCGTAGAAGGGTTTCCCGCGGTGGATGTCGTAGAATTCACCGGCGGCGGCGTGGGACAGGCGCAGCATGCGCATACCGATAATCTCCAGCTCGTTCTGCTCCAGAAAGGAGACGATGGCGCCGCAGTAGTGCTTGCGCACCGCGTCCGGCTTGATAATCATCAGGGTTTTTTCCAATGGTGCTCCAGTATGTCAGTTTTGAAATGTATCACCTTGCGGGAACATATACCCCTTTTATTAGGGCAATTCCCGTTGCAGCCTGTCAGACCAATCACTACCGAGGCAGGTCATTGCAACAATTCCAACATCTGCTGACCGATATTCGCCGGTGATTCGCAGACGGCGACTCCCGCTTCCCGCAGGGCGGCCATCTTCTCAACCGCGGTGCCTTTGCCGCCGGCGATGATCGCGCCCGCGTGCCCCATGCGCTTGCCCGGCGGTGCCGTGATACCAGCGATGAAAGCGACCACCGGCTTCTCAACATTGTCCGCGATAAAGGCGGCCGCTTCCTCTTCGGCGGAACCGCCGATTTCACCGATCAGGACGATGCCGTCGGTGTCGGGATCGTCGTTGAACATCTGCACGGCGTCGCGATGCGTGGTACCGACGATGGGATCGCCACCGATGCCGATGCAGGTTGACTGACCGATCTCGAGCGAAGTGAGCTGCCAGACCGCTTCGTAAGTCAGGGTGCCGCTGCGGGAGACGACTCCCACCCGGCCCTGCTTGTGGATAAAGTCCGGCATGATTCCCGCCTTGGCGAGACCCGGCGAGATGATGCCGGGGCAATTGGGTCCGATCAACGTTGCATCACAACCGGCGAGGTACTCGTTCACCAGGATCATGTCGCGGGTGGGTATCCCCTCCGAGATGCAGACGATCAGGCGGATTCCACTGGCGGCCGCTTCCAGGACAGCGTCCGCGGCGAAGGCGGGCGGGACGAAGATGACGGAGGTGTCGGCGTCGACTTCCGCCACGGCATCGGCCACGGTGTTGAAGACGGGGCGGTTCAGATGGGTGCCGCCACCCTTCCCCGGGGTCACGCCGCCCACCACCTGGGTGCCGTATTCGATCATCCGCTCACTGTGAAAGGTGCCTTCCGAGCCGGTGAATCCCTGTACGATTATGCGGCTTTGCTCATTCAGTAAGATCGCCATGATTACTCCTGCTCCAGCGCCGCGACCACCTGGCGGGCGGCGTCTTCAAAGTCCGTTGCCACCTGGATATCGATATCGGCCGCGTCCAGAATCCGTGCCGCTTCCTCGGCGTTGGTGCCGTCCAGACGCACCACCACCGGCACCTTCACGCCGGTATCCTCCACCGCTTGTATCACACCGTTAGCCACCCGGTCGCACCTGACGATGCCGCCGAAGATGTTGATCAGGATCGCCCGCACGTTGGGATCGCGCAGGATCAGGTTGAAACCCTTGCCGACCGTCTCAGCCGACGCCGTACCTCCGACGTCGAGAAAGTTCGCCGGCTCGCCGCCCGCCAGCTTGATGATGTCCATCGTGGCCATCGCCAGCCCGGCGCCGTTGACCATGCAACCGACATTGCCGTCCAGCTTGATGTAGTTGAGCCCGAACTGAGAAGCTTCGGCCTCGGCCGGCTCCTCCTCATCGGGATCGCGCAGCTCCTCCAGTTCCGGGTGCCGCCCCAGGGCGTTGTCGTCGAAATTCATCTTGGCATCAAGTGCCAGCACCTCCCCCGCTGTGGTTACCACCAGCGGATTGATCTCGGCCAGGGAGGCGTCCGTCTCACAATACGCCCGGTAAAGTGCCTGGATAAAACCGACCGCGTTCTTGAACTGCACGCCGGAGAGACCCAGTTTGAAGGCCAGCCGGCGCGCCTGGAAGGAACGCAGACCGATAACGGGGTCGACGTTCTCCTTGAAGATCAGTTCCGGTTTTTCAGCCGCGACCTTCTCGATCTCCATGCCCCCTTCGGTCGAGGCCATGATGACGTTGCGACCGGTGACGCGATCCAGGACGACCCCCAGGTAGAGTTCACTGGCGATGTCCACTCCCTGCTCGATCAGCAGGCGCTTGACGGTCTTACCTTCCGGACCGGTCTGGTGTGTCACCAGCTGCATGCCGAGGATGTCGCGAGCCTGCTGGACCGCTTCCTCAGCGCTCTTGGCGAGCTTGACTCCGCCCCCCTTGCCGCGGCCGCCGGCGTGAATCTGAGCCTTGACGACCACCACCGGGGTGCCGAGCTTCCGGTAAATCTCCTCTGCCGCGAGCGCCTCCTGCACCAGGTATCCTTCCGGGACCGGAACGGAGAACCGGCGCAGAATATCTTTTGCCTGATATTCGTGGATCTTCATACTGCCCCCCAATTAGCCAGGGTTATATTGTGATTCAATGTCAATCCGCTTCGATGACGGTACCGCCCGTCCCCGCCAGGACACCGGCGATGCCTGCGAAAGAGGTGATGATTGCGCGTTTGCCGCCGCTTGACAGGAACTCGATCACCGCCTTGATCTTCGGCCCCATGGAGCCGTACGGGAAGTGTCCTTCCGACAGGTAACGGCGGGCGTCATTCAGGGTCAACCGGTCCAGGTCCTCCTGCCGGTCGGTGCCGAAGTTGAGGCTGACCCGGTCCACTTCGGTCAGGATGTAGAGCTCGTCAGCCTGGATCTGCCTGCCGAGCAACGCGGCGGTGCGATCCTTGTCGATGACGGCGTCGATCCCCTCCAGCAGGCCGTCATTCGTTACGTAAACCGGTATCCCGCCTCCGCCGCAGGCGATGACGACATGTCCGGTGGCCAGCAACGCGTCGATGGCGTCGCTGTTGACGATGCGCAACGGCACCGGCGAACCGACCACGCGGCGCCAGCCCCGCTTGGCATCCAACT
The DNA here is from genome assembly GCA_964517435.1 of uncultured Bacteroidia bacterium. Classification (GTDB taxonomy): domain Bacteria; phylum CAIWAD01; class CAIWAD01; order BS150m-G50; family BS150m-G50; genus BS150m-G50. The sequence continues at coordinate 26,560 of CAZFEC010000029.1, forward strand.
GCATCACCCATTTGTTCCGCTGCTGCAGTTCCTGTGCTTCGGTCTCCGTGTAACCCTTGCCGATGAACTTGGTCTGGTTCAGCAGGGAGGGATCGTCGCGGTCGACAACGACCTGTGTCACCAGCGTCGCCACCGGGCGCTCGATGCCGTGTTGCCGCAGAAAATTGATGGCCACCTGCTCGATCATGTAGCCCATGCCGCCCTGCGTATCGGCGTCGAGAATACCCAGCGGCAGGTAGATGAACTCCTCCCGGGTGGCTTCGATTCGATTCAGTGCGACGCCGACCTGCGGACCGTTGCCGTGCGTAATGACGACGCGATGGTCGACACTCAGCAGCGGCTCCAGGTATTTCAGGCTGCGACGAACGTTGCGGAACTGGTTGGGGATGGTATTGGGTTCGCCCGGCAGGGTGATGGCGTTGCCGCCCAGGGCGATGATTATCGTTTTTTGCATACGTGGGCTTCCTTGAAAGGCCAAAATATAGGCCTGATTTCAGCTACTGTCAAGCTGGAGGGGTTACGGGCTGTGCCTTGGCTGCGAATAGAAGGAGAGATCCGCATGCCAGGCACGGCAGGTTCCCCCGGATTACAACCCGGGGCTGTATCCCTTTACCCGCAGGGGTGACATTCGTGATAGACCAGGTGAGATCGAACTCCCGTTTTTCAAATCGTCACTTGTATCACGTCGTCATGTCAGACGAAAAACGTCGCAACCTGTATTCTCACCCTGGCGATCACGGCATATTCACCGCAGAGTCCCGTTTTCAGCCTTTCCAGCTTCGGCGCGGTTTCCGGATCCGCGAGGGTTTCCGGCGGCAGGGTCAGGTCGAACGACAGTTCGAGGTCGGGATTCTCGCCGGCAAGACCCGTAAGGCGCACATCGTGACAGGCGAAAGTGGGAAAGAGCTCCTCCAGCCGGCGATTGAGTGTGTTGCGGACCTGCAGGGTCAGGGGATCCTCCAGGTCGACCGGATCGACATGTACCGTCGGGGTGATACCCATCCGGTTCTGCAATCTGAAGATGAGCTGCTCGACGATGACGTGCGATTGCGGCAGCGACACGCGTTGATCCATTTCGGTATGGAAAGAGACGATTCGCTGCGGTCCGTAGCTGTTGACGATAATATCATGAATCCCCACCACCTCCGGTTGCTCCCGGATGATCCGCAGCAGTTCCTGCAGGAATTCCGGTTCCGGGGGCGCTCCCACCAGTGTGTTGGCGGCGCGCTTGAGAATACCGACCCCCATCCAGATGATCATCAGCGCCACAATTCCGCCCATCAGTGGATCGACATACCGGATTCCATAGTGGCTCAGCGTCATGGCCAGCAGCACCAGGAGTGAGGAGATGGCGTCGCTGCGGTGATGCCACGCATCCGCCTTCAGCGCGTCGGAGTTGATCCGCCGCCCCAGATGGTGCCCGAACTGCGCCAGCAGTTCCTTCACCAGGATGGAGCAGAGGACCACCCCTACGATCAGCGGGCTCAGCTCCACCGCGGGGGGTTGGTTGAAGCGGAGCAGAGCGGTGCGCAGCATCTCCACACCCGCCACGATCAGCAATACGGCGATGATCAGGGTGGTGATTGCTTCGGCGCGTCCGTGGCCGAAAGGGTGCTGCCGGTCGGGCTGTTTGCCGGCCAGGCTGAAACCCGCCACCACGATGATCGAGGTGGTGCTGTCCGCGAACGAATGGAAGGCATCGGCAACCAGGGCGACGCTCCCGCTGAGGGTTCCGAAGAACAGTTTCAGCGCGCCCAGCAAGAGGTTCGCCAGAATACTGATCCAGCCTTCCAGTTTACCGATACAGGTGCGTGATTGCTTCAACGTGTTTTCAGCATCGGTGACTCCCCGACCGGGACAGAATAGATCAGTCAACCTGGTGTAAATGCTCATAGGCTTAATCAGACATGGTTTTGGAAAGAGGGCCCGTCTTGAGATTGCCATCTAAAATAACCACCGGTCATGCCGGCTCACGAAGCAGGGACACGGACGCAAAGGGCCACTGTTTTGCACAGAATCTAGAACAGTCCGGGTTGAAAGTCAGCAAATTTCGCGAGTTCTTGAGGGCGCCGTGGCGGTGCGATGTGATGCAGGCGCAGTTCAGGTTCCTGTAACTCCTGCAACAGCTCCCTTTCTTAATCATGTGAGGGATTCCGACCTGTCCATTTTCTGAGCAGTACGCGAATCATCGAACTCAGATGGATTCATTCTCCTTGTCGAGTGATCAAAATGGAGACAACGAGGACAAACCGTGCCGGATATTGAACACACTGGAAACTGTCTGAATATTGTACATTTCAGCTTGTTATGTTGCGAGTTATAGAATAGATATTATATACCATTCAGGTTATGAAATGCATCATCATATATATTTCTATAGCTATATTATGATATCGTTCATGACAGTGGTCAGGCAGGTTTCCTGGTGTTATGGCGGAAATTTCTATCCATAGCTGCCCCAATGGCAGTATTTACTTGCGCAATCGAGATCCGCACCTTATTTTCCTTACTAGCCGGTCAGAGTTTGGCTGACCAGTCATTTCGAAATGGACCGACTGCTCACCGCGCTGCAGGAGAATTGCCGGTGGCCGATGGCCTGCAGGGTGACAAATGAGGGGAGGAGCGATGACCGATCTGCGAACACGCGAGAAACTGGAGCGAATTCGCGTCATAAAGAGCGCCGCCAGGACCGCTTTTGCCGAGCGTGGTTTCGCCAACGCCACCCTGGATGAGATATCCCGCCAGTGCGATTTCTCCAAAGGCACCCTCTACAATTACCTGGGCAACAAGGAGACCATCTTTCAGATGATCGTCCTGGAGGGTTTGGAGGATCTGAAGAAGATCGCCACTAATTCGCTGCGTGAACATGCGCAGCTCGAGATCCAGCTGCAGGGCATGTCTTTGATGCTGCTGATATACCTCCGCAAGAACATGGATTTCCACAAAATCTTCAAGCGGGTGAGTGATCACCTGTCAACCAGCGAGGATAACCAGTACCTGTCTAAAATCGCGCAGACAGCGCTCGAGTTGCAGATCCTGTTTCAATCGATATTCAGCCAGGATACCACTACGAATCGGCTGGCGATCGGTTCGACGGAGCGTGCCGCCAAACTCTATCTGCAGCTCATCATGGAGTATGTGGATATGCGCGACGAAACCGGGGGCCTGATGCCCGGCGCCGACGCCGCCACGGAGATCAATACCATTGTCTTTGAGGGGCTGTTTCGTTAGGAATGCACCCCCGATTCGGAATCGGCCTCGCGTATTCGATTCGAAATCGTAGCAATTGAGCCGGATGTTTCATCGCTTGCAGCTGCCGAAGGCTGCTGCAAGTCATCGGGATTCGACAACATGACTGCGAGTTGTGTCCGATACCGATACCGATTCCGTTTACCGATACTGAATTAAATTAAGTGCCTACTCGCTTTTCCCGTTAGTCATTATTGTTTACATTGATCTTACGAATGCGTCATACTCTGACTGCATATCCATACCGTGACGCGCTGTCCAGGATTTCGCTTCAGGGATCGATTTCTACCTGCCGGCGCAGCACTACGACACCCGGTTTACCGGACGCGTAATCCAGAAATTCCACCCGCACCAGCTTTCCCGCCGCGGAAGAGGCATGCAGCAGGAACAGGGAATCCCCATCCACTTCCAGCAAGCCGACATGCGTCACATCCAGCCCCGGCAGGTCCGTATAGAACCCGATCAGATCGCCGCTGCGCAGCAACTCCTGTCGCGAAGAAAGCGAAGCGGACGGCAGCCAACCGAACCGGCGCATACGGCAGGGAATACCCGGCACCCAGGTGCCGCCCCCCGCCCTCCGGTTGAGCAGCTTCACCGCCTGCTCACTCTGCAAATCGCGGGGGGAATACCAGTCATCGCGATCCAGCCAGTCGGTGAAGAAATGACGGCGCGTCTCAAAGCTTATCTCGCTGTCGTAATAGCGGTTGCGCAGGAGGTGGCCGTGATAATCCCGATAGCTGTCTGCCTGCAGGAGAGCAACGGCGTGGTCGAGCCAGGTCAGGCAATCGAAAACATCCAGTCGCAACACCAACTCCTCCGCCTCGCCGGGTGGTGTCAGGGTGCCGCCCTGGTAGGGCCTTCCTCTGAAGTGTCGCCAGAGTCCGTCGATTCGCGCTTCAAAACCACAACCTCGCAGCGAGTCGAGCAGCGTTTCCACTTCCGTTCGACTGTCCGGTGCTCCGGCGTTCGCGGTAGCGCCCAGCAGAACGCCTGCGCTCAGACTCAAAACCGCCAGTCCTTTAGCCAATATGCCTTTCACCGTCGAACTCCCTGAAAATCTGTTCTTTACCGCAAAGGTGCGATACCGAAATTTTACAATAATGGAACGATTTCATCGAAAGTACTTTTTCTAAACTATCTCTGTAACTATATTGACGCCATCACATTAATAGTGATTATCAATATGCTTAAACGGTTTCTGATCTACTTTTTCTGTCTGCTGATCGTGATTCAGCTTCTGCCGGGCATCCAGTCCGCCTCGCTGCTCGCGACCATTCTGGCGGCCGCCGTTCTGGGATTCCTGAACATGTTCCTCAAACCGTTGCTGCTCCTGTTGACCATACCGATCAACATTCTCAGTTTGGGGCTTTTCACCTTTATCATCAACGGATTGCTCCTCTATTTCACCGCCGCACTCGTCCCCGGATTCTACATCAGCGGATTCTGGTCGGCAGTGTTCGGAGCGATCATCTTCAGTCTGGCATACATCATTACCAATAGTCTGCTCAAAGAGAATTCCTCACGATGAGAGTGGTGTGATCCGCTGTCTCTTACGTGATGGTTACAGAAGTGGCGTTTTCCTCAGCTATCGAGCAGCGCAACCTTGCGGCCATTATCCAGACCTGTCTATAAAGTAAAGCGTTAAAGGAGTTCTCATGAAAGTACTGAAAGCTGTTTTCCTTTTGCTGCTGGTTTCATCCCTGGCCCTGGCGGCCAAGCAGAAAACGGATGACATCGAAGCCAAATGCATGACCTGCCACAAGGAGAAATCACCCGGTCTCTACCTGCAATGGTTCGAGTCGGCGCACGGCATGCACAACGTCACCTGTATCGACTGCCATAGCGCCGACCGCGGTGATGTGGACGCTTTCATGCATGAAGGCGCGTTGATCGCCACCCTGGTGACACCGAACGACTGCGGCGTCTGCCACGAACATGAGGTTGCCGAGACCAATGCCTCCTATCATGCCACCGCCGGTATGATCCTGGAATCGAAAGACGCTTACCTGGCGCATGTGGCGGGCGGCCATCCGGCGGTCATCGCCGGCTGCGAAAGCTGTCATGGGGCTAAAATCAACATCGACCCCAACGCGCCTAATCGGCTGGATCGGCTATCCTGGCCTAATTCCGGCGTCGGTCGTATCAATCCGGACGGTTCCAAGGGTGCCTGCAACGCCTGCCATACCCGTCACTCCTTCTCGGTGGCACAGGCGCGCCAGCCGGAGACCTGCGGCAAATGCCATCTCGGCCCCGACCATCCCCAGAAGGAGATCTACGAGGAGTCGAAGCACGGCATCGCCTACTACACCCATACCGATGATATGAACATCGCCGCCAACCCCTGGCTGGTGGGAGTGGATTATTACGAGGCGCCGACCTGCGCCACCTGTCACATGTCCGCTACGGTGAAGCAGGCGGTCACTCATGATGTCGGCGACCGCATCACCTGGACCCTGCGCCCGCCCGTCTCCAAGCGTATGGAGAACTGGCAGGACAACAAGGAAAGCATGAAGGATGTCTGCCAGGCCTGCCATCACGAGTACTTCGTGGAAGGGCATTACACCCAGTTCGACGGTATCGTGAATCTCTACAACGATAAATACGCGAAGCCGGCCGGTGCCATCATGAAGATCATCAAGCAGAAGAAACTACTGGAAAGCCCCGCCGCCTTCAGCAACGAGATCGAGTGGATCTACTGGGAACTCTGGCATCACGAAGGCCGCCGGGCCCGGCACGGTGCGGCGATGATGGCTCCCGACTTCACCTGGTGGCATGGAATCTACGACGTAGCGCATAACTTCTATTTCGACTTCCTGCCCGCGGCGCGCGAGTTCCATGATACCGACGTCGACGCCTATATCGACAAGCTGCTGGCCGACGATCCGATGCAGCAATGGATGAACACACCCACCGGTGAGCTGAAAGAGGCGATCCGCAAGGGTGAGCTGCAGATGATCTACCGGAGTCTCTTTTCAGCTGAGTAGTTCGGTCAATCCATCAAAAGCTGAAAAAGAGAGGTCGGCCCATGTGGCGAAAATACCTGACTTTTCTGCACAGCATCGCAACCAGCGGGCTGGGCAGATTCGGCAAGGCGCTGGCGATAGGTTCCTTCCTGCTGTGGTTGGTCCTGGAGCTGTTGCGCGCCGTAAATGTTCTCACTTCCGCCCTGGTTGGTTTGTGGAGCTACCTGTTGCTGCCGTTACTGTTTCTGGTGGGATGGCTATGCGTCTACCTGGATTGGCGGCGTGAGAAAAGGGAGAATGGGCTTTCCACGCGCGAACTGCTGGCCAGGCGACTGCCGGTGGAGGCGGTGGAGACGCGCGGGATCGCTTCAACTGCGGCCTGGATGGTCCTGTTCTCCCTGGTGATCAGTCTCCTCTTTCTGGGCGGAGCCGCCACCCGCTCCATGCATTTCATGGAGGAATCCCAATTCTGTGGAACCGCCTGCCACAGCGTCATGCATCCGGAGTGGGCAACCTATCAGCAATCACCGCACGCGCATGTTACCTGTGTGGAGTGCCACGTGGGGGAAGGCCTGGGTGCGGAGTTGGAGGCCAAGCGCAACGGGCTCTGGCAGATGATTTCGGTGACCTTTAACCTCCTGGAGCGGCCGATCCCGACACCGGTGCATCAACTGCGTCCCGCCCGTCAGACCTGCGAGCAGTGCCATTGGCCCGAGAAGTTCTACGGCGAAAGGCTGGTCAACCTGATCCGCTACCAGCGGGACGAAACCAGCACGCCGCTCTATACCTCCCTGGCGATGAAAGTCGACGCGGGGGGCGGCGCGACCAGCGGCGGCATCCACTGGCATGTCAACAGCGCCAACGAAGTGCGTTACGCGTCGACCGGCGACGAGCGGGAGGAGATGCTCTGGGTGGAAGCGCGTCAGTCGGACGGGAGTTTCAAGCGCTACACCAACCGGAGTCACTCTGGTTCCACCGGCTCAAACAGCAGTTATGTCCGCGTGATGGACTGTGTTGATTGTCATAACCGGGCCACTCATATCTACCAGGAGCCGGAGGCGGCTATCGACGACCTGATCCGGCAGGACCGGATCAGCCGGGCACTGCCTTTCATCAAACGGGAGGCGCTCCACGCCGTCACCCGTAATTATCCCGACAAGGCGGCGGGATTGGCCGGCGTCGAGAACCATCTGCGCGGCTTCTACCGGCATGAATACCCGGGGCTGGGCGGCAGGATGTCGGCTGAGCTGGACCAGGCGGTGGTGGAAATGCAGGCGGTGTACGCCCGCAATATCCACCCGGAGATGAACATCGAGTGGGGGAGCTATCCCAACCTGCTGGGACACGAATCGCATGACGGCTGTTTCCGCTGTCATACCGGCGATCTCGTGGCGGAAGATGGCGAGCAGATCGACGATGACTGCACCCTCTGCCATTCCATCCTGGCCTACGATTCGGAAATCCCGTTCAAGTTCATGCTGGGCATCGACGAGGAGTGCAAGGAGCCGGATTACGAGCTGCACAAGCACTTCCGGGAGGAGTTCCTGGGGCAGCCGTAGGTGGAATCGGAATCCGGAATCGCTATCGGTCTCGGGATCGAGAACTCTTTCTCATTCGAATACCGATGACTTGCAGCAGCCTTCGGCAGCTGCAAGCGATGAAACATCCGGCTCAATTGCTACGATTTCGAATCGAATACGCGAGGCCGATTCCGAAAAGGGTTTACAGACTAGACTATGAAAGAGCGGGTCCTTTACGGACCCGTTTCTCTTCATAAAGTTTCAGAGCCACCCATGGGACTCGAACCCACGACCTACGGTTTACGAAACCGTTGCTCTACCAGCTGAGCTAGGGTGGCAGCTAGACACCTTCAGTGATGTTAACATATGAACAACCCGGCTGCGACCTTCACGGCTGACACCGGGTTGATTGATTTCATCTGGCGGTTCCCCTTACCGCGAAGTGAAACTCACCGTTTGCAGCATACGCACGGGGACGGCTCTATCACGCTGATAACCGGGACGGAAGCGCATCTGACGCAGGGCGTCGATTGCCGCTTCGGCGAAACCGAGACCTTTCGGTCGTTCACCCTTGATTTCAAAATCACGCGGTATGCCATTAACATCAACGGTGAACGCGATCTGCGCAACGCCATCGACACCGGCGACCCTGGCCATTTCGGGATACTTCACGACCTCATGCAAGGCCGCAATTCCACCTATGTAAGACGGTGGTTTCTCAACGGAATGGAATTCAAAAGGTTCCGCAGGTATCGGCGGGGGAGGCGGCTCAAAATCAATGTAGCCGATCTCCTGTCCGATTTCGTATTCAAAGACAGGCGGGATATCCACATCTGCCGCGGGAGCCGGGATTGTGGGCAGGGCAGGTGCCTGGGTTTCTTTTTCCTGCTTTGTCGGCAGGATTTCCTCGACATCGAAGACAGGAATGTCGATTTCTCGTACCGGCAGTTTCAGACGGATCTCCTTGCTGTAGATGAAGATCACAGAAAACAGGAGCAATCCGAGGAGCAGACCAAGCTCCAGCTGCTGGTGGTAGCGGAGCTTGATGTCGAACTCTGGCAGCTTTTTGTAACGCATAGCGTCCTCCCAGGCTTCAGAACCGCGTTGACAAAGAGCAACCCTAGTCTGGGCAGCGCCAGATGCGCTGCAGGGATTGGTTAATTGAACATGCAGCTTGCGTTCGAACCGGGTCGAACTCTATCCGACTCCGCTCGACGCTACCGCGCCGGCAGCTGAGTTTAATCCACCGTAAAACGAACCGTCTGCGACATGCGTACCGGCACCGCCTTATCGCGCTGGTAGCCGGGTTGGAAACGCATTTGACGCAAGGCGGCGATAGCCGCTTCCGCGAAACCGAGGTTTTTCGGCTTCTCGCCGCGGACTTCAAAATCCTGCGGGATCCCGGTTCTGCTGACCGTGAAGACGATCTGGGCGACGCCCTCCACACTGGCCTTCTCAGCCATTTCCGGATACTTGACCTTCTTGTAGAGAGCCTTGGTACCGCCGATCATCACCGGCGGCTGCTCGACCGAGAAGAAATCGACCGGCGCGTCCAGTTTGGGCGGCGGCGGCGGCATGAAATCCTCACCGAATTCGATCTCTTCGCCGATGTCGTATTCGATATCGTCAGGCAGATCCTCCTCCTCGGAGGCCACCGGTACCGTCGGCAGGGAGGGAGGCGGCGCGACCTTTTCCTGGATGGTCTGCTGCACCTCCTCGACATCGAAAGCCTGGACGACGATATCCCTATCCTGGACTTCGACCTTGATCTCTTTGCTGATGATAAAGATCATGGCAAACAGGAGCAGACCGATGATGGCGCCGATTTCCAGCTGTTGCTGGTAGCGGAGTTTGATATCGAATTCAGGCAGTTTTCTGTAACGCATGCTGTCTCCCTGTCCCCGGTCACTTGAAGCGGGTGGCGTAGACGATACGCAGCGCCGATGCGTTGCGCAACGCCAGCTGAATGTCGTTGACGATATTCATCTGACTTTCCTGGTCAACCTTGAGCGCCACCAGCAACCGCGGGTTCTCCACCAGTTTGGGATAGACTATATCGGAGATCAGCTTCGGTTCGATGAGCTGATCCATGATCATCACCCGGCTCTTGCGGTCGGCCCAGACGTAACAGATATCCCGTTTTCCCTGCTCTATCTTCTTGGTCACAACCGCGGAAGGCACTTTTACCGGCAATCCGTCGTATTGCTTGAAGACTGAGGAGACCATGAAGAAAATAATCAGCATGAAAACGATGTCGGGCATCGAAGCGGTCGGGATGGAAACCTTCAGCTCACTCTTCTTCGAGATTTTCATGGTTATTCCCTGGGTTCCGCGATAGATATCTTGGTAGCGCCGGCCTGCTTCACCTGGTCCAGCACATCGATAAAGATGCCGTACTGGGTCTGTTTACCGGTCAGGATGGAAAAGATCTGCTTGGGACGGCCCTTGTCATCGCGCTGGCTCTGTTGCACGATTTCCGAGACGACCGGTTTGACCTGCTGCAGACCGACATCGCGTTCGTCGATCAGCACCTGGCCGGCATCGTTGATCAGGATGTTGGTGATCATCTGGCTTTTCACCTGAAAATCCTCGCCCATGGCGGGGAGCGTCAGCGGGATACCCTTGTCGGAGTCGATGGTGGTCGTCACCAGGAAGAAGATGAGCAGCAGAAAGGCGATATCAGCCATGGAAGCGGTGGGAATTTCCGCTGTCCGGTGTCGGCGTTCACCTACGATCATCTACTTGTTCTCCATTTCGATAAGGGTGTCCACCATATCCACGGAAGCCTCTTCCATGTCGATGATCAGCTTGTCGATCTTGGCCTGGAAGTAGTTGTGGAAAAACTGGGTGACCACGGCGACCAGCAGACCGAAAACGGTGGTCAACAGGGCGACCTTGATACCGCCGGCCACGATGGCGGGGGAGATGTCATTGGCCTTGGCGATTTCGTCGAACGCTGTGATCATACCCCACACCGTTCCCATGAAGCCGAACATCGGCGCCAGGGAGGTGGCGGTACCGACCCAGGTCAGACCCCGCTCCAGGAAGGCCATCTCGATCGTAGCCGCGTTCATCATCGCCTTCTCGACATTCTCGATGCCGCGGTTGTAGCGCAGCAGGCCGGCGTGAATGATGGAAGCGACCGGGCCCTTGGTAGCGGCGCAAGTTTCAGTTGCGGAATCCACACCACCGGCGTGGAGGGCGTCGTTGACCCTCTTCATGAATTTCTTGGTGTTGATGGAGGCCAGCGTCAGGGAGATGAACTTGGCGATGATAACGGCGATTCCGAGTAAAAGGATAATCAGAATGGGGTACATGAAGCCCCCGCCTTCAATGAAATACTTGACCATCGGTGAACTCCTCAGTCTATTTTGTTAATCCGATTTATCATCAAGGCTGTGCCAATTTCGTCTACAAAATTGCACGAAAAAACTAGGCGATCCCCCCGTCAAAGTCAAACAATATCTCCCGCCGCAAGCGCCTGAGGGGCTTCAACAGCGCATCTCGCTGCTTCCGCCCGGTCGCGGGATAAAATCCCCTCAATCGACCGCGATGAGCCGCGCCGCCTCGTCGAAGTGCAACGCGGCTGACTGGATGACATTATCCACCTCCGCCAGCACCTGGTAGAACTCCATGCGGCCCCAGCAGACCCGGGCCAGTTCCGCTTTGATCGAATTGCGGATGAAATTCTCGTCCTGCTCGAATTCAGTCTCCACCAGTGAGACCTTGTCGCTGCTGAAGGCGATGAATTCCTCCAGTATCGCCGGCGTAACCTGGAAATCGGCCAGAAAACTTTTCCAACCCTGCTCGCACACCTGGTGCTGAGAGCGGTAATGGTTGGCGAACTCGAAGAACTGGCGGTTGGTACGCAACCGGGCCGCAAAGGGTGTCAGCAGCTCCGGTTCGATGCGGATATCGGGCGTGATGCCTCCGCCACCGTAAACCGAGCGTCCCTGGGGAGTGATATAGACCGGCTTGCCGGCCAGCGAATCGGGATCGGTGTTGGGATCGAAATCGTCATAACCCTGCTGGACATAGTCGCCGACACCATCCTCGAAGGGGCGCTGGATCAGACGCCCGGTGGGAGTGTAATAGCGGGCGATCGTGATCCGGATCGCGGAGGAATCGGGAAGCGGAATCTGGCGCTGTACCAGCCCCTTGCCGAAAGAGGTTACGCCCGCCACCAGGCCGCGGTCCCAGTCCTGCAGCGCGCCGGCTACGATCTCCGACGCGGAGGCTGAACCGTGGTTAAGCAGTACGATGACCGGGTAATCCCGCTTGCGCACCCACTTGGTGGAATAGTGCGTTTCGTCGAACATGCGCAGGCGGCCCTGTGTGGAGACGATCACCCGCTCCGGCGGCAGAAAGAAGTCGGAAACGACGATGGCTTTCTCGAGGTAGCCGCCGGGATTGCCGCGGAAGTCGAGCAGCAGCTGCTGCATACCCTGCAGTTCCAGGGTGTCGAGCGCGGTTGCGATTTCGGCATCGGTGGTCGACATGAAGCGGTTCACCCGGACATAGCCGGTCTCATCATCCAGCATGAACTGAGCGACGACGCTGTTGATGGGGATCTGTTCACGAGTGATGGCGAACTCCAGCAGTTCGCTCAATCCGGCCCTGCGTACCTTGACGTTGACCTGGGTACCGCGCGGCCCTTTGAGTTTCTTCTGAACCTCATCGTTGGTGATACCCCAGGTGGACTTGCCTTCGATCTCCACGATCTGATCCCCCGGCTCCATGCCCAACCGGTCGGCGGGACTGCCGGGAATCGGTGAGACAACCTGGAGAATATTGTCGCGCACCTCGAAGTAAATACCGATACCCTCAAACTGCCCGGCGAAATCCTCCTTGACTTCGCGCAGGTCTTCCGGCGGAATGTACACCGAGTGGGGATCCAGTTTTTCCAGCAGGCCGGTAATGGCGCCGTCCAGCAGCTCGCCCAGATTGATCTCTTCGACATAGTATTCCCGGACCACAGCCAGGATCATCCGGATCTTGTCGAATTGAAATCCTATGCTCTGCGAGGCTTGACTGGATCCGACCAGCCAGCCGGCGCCACCGATGGTTACCACCATGATCAGGATCAGCAGGATGCGTTTGCGCATGTTTACCGTTTTCTCCCTGTGCTGTACCATTCCAACTCCGAAGGTGCAAATTCCATACCAGAATATCGGGAAATGCAGCTATCAACAAGCTACAGAACGGGAAAAAATGCAACAGATTGGCGGGGGTGTTCGCTTTAGTAATCCAGCCATTCCGGCTGGGCTATCATGTACGACCCCTGT
>CAZFEC010000030.1:0-33604 GCA_964517435.1 uncultured Bacteroidia bacterium
TGGAAGCCCAGCTCCAACGGAGCGTTCAGGAATCCGGAGATATCCACGCGCAACCGGTCGGGATAATCGAGTGAATCGATGATGTGTTCCTCGATCTGGAGCGAGTCGGTGTAGTGCCAGAAGTTTCCCGGCGCTGTGATCCGCCCCTCCACGTTGGCGGCGAGCTCGTGGATGACCAGCAGGCTATCCGGCGCGATGATGTTGTTGCTCTCGATCAGCGGCAGGCCGTTGTTGCGGTTGTGCAGAAAAGCCATCCGGGCGCCGCGGCTCTCGTTGCTCCTGATCGACGGCGCGTCGTTCTGCTTGAGCGCGATGTCGTTCCGGTTGCAGCTGAAGAGATTTCCTTCAAGCGTCGGGTTGGAAGGAAAGCCGCCGCTGCAGGCGATCGCTTCCTCGTTGGCCAGCAGCAGGTTGTCCTTGACCCATCCCTGCGCTGAGGCGAACTCAACACCGTAGTAGCTGTCCGCGATGATGCTGTTTTCCAGATTGAGATAACTGTTGGTCACGCTCAACGCGGTGTGGCTGGAGTCGAACAGGCAGTCGGTCACCCAGACGCTGTCGCTGCAGTTGCTGAAGCTGCAGGCGGTGTGTTCGATGCGCAGGAAGCCGCAGTCGCTTATTGTCACGCTCGCATCCTGGAAATTAAACCCGTCGCTCCAGCCCCCGCACCAGGCGTGGGAAAGGTTCACCCCCTGCGCGGAGATGAAATCCCAGTCCGCGGCGTTGTCGGTCGCCAGTGGATGCGGCACGATGTAGACCGGTTGAGCAGCGTTGCCACTGACCGTGATCGGGCCGGCCAGGGTGAAGGTGAAGTCGTCGCGAACCGTAACCCAGCAGTCGGCCGGTATCGTCAGCTCCACTCCCGGGGGCAGGTTCAAATCTCCCGTCAGCGCCAGCGGTCTGCCGCCGTACAGAACCGGTGTCGCGTCCAGCGTGCCGCTGAGTTGTACTCCACCCGGTAGTGTCAACTCGGAGAGGTTGGGATTCACCGCCAGATCGATAACAGTATGAACGAAAAGACTGTCGTAGATGAAGAGGAGACCCTCCTCCGGCTGGGCGAGATCGAAACGGTAGTTGCCCTCGGCGTCCGTCTCGGTCTGATGTTCAGCCTGGCTGCCGAGCAGCGTGGCGAGCGTGAGATAGCCTCCCGCCTGCGACGCCACGGAAAAATCGCCGGCCAGCGTATCCAGCTGCTGTGGCAGGACGGGCGGGGCGTACAGTGCCAGGATCATTCCAGCCGCCGGCTGGCCGGCAATGGAGATCACTCCCTCCCAGTAAACCGGATCCGGTTCGTTGGTATGGCAGGCTGCCAGCAGCAGCAAAAGCGGCCAGTGTTTCCAGTATGACATACTCATTCACCTCCTCGCAAACTGTCCTGGTTGGCCAGGTACCACTCCCAGGTGGAACGGATACCCGCTTCCAGCTCGATGGCGGGTCGCCAACCCAGTTCCTGCAGGCGGCTGACATCCAGCTGTTTACGCGGGGTCCCGTCCGGTTTAGTTTCATCCCAGACGATTTCGCCCTGGTGGTCCGTGATACGTTGGATCAACAGCGCCAGCTCCCGGATGGTGATGTCGACCCCGGTGCCGATGTTCAGCGGCAGATCGCCGGAGTAGTGCTCCATCAGGAAGAGGCAGGCATCCGCCAGGTCGTCCACATGCAGGAATTCGCGGCGGGGGCTGCCGCTGCCCCAGAGTGTGACCGGCGCGTCGCCCGCTACCCCGGCCGCGTGGAATCTGCGCAACATGGCAGGCAGCACATGGGAACTTTCCAGGTCGAAATTGTCGTACGGGCCGTATAGGTTGGTCGGCATGGCGGCGATGTAGTCGAGACCGTATTGCCGCCGGTAGGACTGCACGGCCTGAATGCCGGCTATCTTCGCCAGGGCGTAACTCTGGTTGGTGGGCTCCAGCGGCCCGGTCAGCAGGCTCTCCTCCCGGATCGGCTGCGGCGCCAGTTTCGGGTAGATGCAGGAACTGCCGAGGAACAGCAGTTTACTGGTGCCGCACTCCCGCGCCGCCTGCATCAGGTTGATCTGGATCAGGAGGTTCTGCTCGAGGAATTCCACCGGGTGGGTGGAGTTGGCCAGGATGCCTCCCACACGGGCGGCGGCAATGAAAATGTACTCCGGGCGCTCGGCCAGGAGCAGCGCGCGGGTCTGAATCGGGTTGGTGAGATCGCAGTCCGCCTCCGCGGGGGCGATCAGGTTGGCAAACCCTTGCCGGTGCAGGGCGCGTACGATGGCGGAGCCGACCATGCCGGAGGAACCGGCTACGTAGATCCTGCTGTCAGTCTTCATAGTCGGCCCGTACCATGATTTTCACCAGCTCGGGGAAGGTGATCTGCGCCTGCCAGCCCAGCAGTTCACGCGCCTTGGTCGGATCACCCTGCAACAGATCCACTTCGGTCGGACGGAAATAGACGGGATCGATAGCCACCAGCACCCGGCCGGTCGCCCCTTCGATGCCCCGCTCCTCAACGCCCTCGCCTTCCCACCGCAGTTCGATCCCCAGCTCGGCAAAGGCCAGTTCCGTGAACTCCCTGACGGAGTGGGTTTCCCCGGTGGCGATCACGAAATCCTCCGCCTCGTCGTGCTGCAGCACGCGCCACATCGCGTCGACATATTCCGGTGCGTAGCCCCAGTCGCGCTTGGCGTCGAGATTGCCCAGGTAAAGGGTCTCCTGCTCGCCCCGCTTGATGCGCGCTACGCCCTGCGTAATTTTACGGGTGACGAAAGTGCCTCCCCGCCGCGGGCTCTCATGGTTGAACAGGATGCCGTTGGCGGCGAAGATCCCGTACGCTTCGCGGTAGTTGCGCACCATCCAGTAGGCGTAGAGCTTGGCGGCGGCGTAGGGACTGCGCGGATAGAAGGGCGTTTGCTCGTTCTGCGGCGTCTCCTGCACCTTGCCGAACAGCTCGCTGGTGGAAGCCTGGTAGAGGCGCGTCTCGACGCCGGTCTCCTTGATGGCGTCGAGAAAGCGCAGCACGCCGACCGCGTCCACCTCCGCTGTGTATTCCGGCACCTCGAAGGAAACCTTGACGTGCGACTGGGCGGCCAGGTTGTAGATCTCGTCGGGCTGGATGCTTTCCAGCAGGCGGTTCAGGTTGCTGCCGTCGGTCAAGTCGCCGTAGTGCAGCCAGAGACGGCGGTCGCTCACATGCGGGTCCTGGTAGAGGTGGTCGATGCGTTGCGTGTTGAAATTCGATGAGCGCCGGACGATGCCGTGTACCAGGTAGTCCCGCTCCAGGAGGAACTCGGTGAGATAGGAACCGTCCTGACCGGTGATGCCGGTGATCAGTGCTGTTTTCATACCGCGATCCTGTTGATCTGGTCAATCTTACATTTGTATCACATCCAGAAGACCATGCCTGCGCAAGCATAATATAATGAAGTGCTGGAAATGCGCTTACAAAAACACCCGGGCGTTCAGCGACGCCTCCTGACCGCGGCGACAAGGCTGCTCAGCCGGCGGTTGCGATCGATAACGTTGTCGCGCAAGTCGCACAGCAGGCGGCGCACCAGGATGCCGCTGCGCTCAGAGAAGCTGTAGACATGTCCGGCCTGCCCGGAGAGCGCAGCTTCCCGCCGGCGTTCCACTTCGATCAGCGTTTCTCCTCCGCCCGGCGCATCCAGCTCGAATTCCAGTAGTCCATCTGCCACTGTATACTCCACAGGCTCGCCGTTCACCAGCACCGCCGCGATCCCGGTCGGATGCCGTTCCGGCTTCACTACCCGGCAGCTCCCGAACGGCCCCTGCCCGGCGGCGAATCGAAACCGGTCGGTAAAGATGCGATACTGGGGCGGTTCTCCCTCCCGGAGGCGCTGCTGGCAGCTGCGCTCAAGCAGTTCGCCCAGCGGCAGCCAGGTGGCAGCGGGCTCCAGTGCCGCTACCTCGTCCAGCAGCTGTTCCAGCCGTTCCAGGCCCGATTGGAAAAAGTGGTGGTGTTCCACGATGATCAACGGTTTGCCGAGAAAAAGCGCGAAGGCCAGCTCAACCGCCGGCTCCGGATAGACGCGCGAAAAGAGCGGAACCCCGTCGTAGGCGGTACAGGCCGCCGCCAGGAAATCGCACCGGGGCAGTCCCGCCGTGCGGTCGGTTGCCGTCAGGGTGCTGTTGACCGCGGCCAGGAACCCCGCCCGGCCCAGGCTCACCGGGGCTTGTGAGCTGAACAGCCCCTGAGGAAACACCATCACCTTGTCCCAGGGGACGCCGAAGCGCTGCTCGTGGTGCCGCATGCGCTCGCGGGCGGTGACGATCCTGCCGCTTAACTGCTCCTCGTCGCTCTGATCAAACTCTCCCCAGGTGTGATCGCAGCCATGTACGCAGAGGCTGAGCTTGCCGGCGGAGTCCCGGAACAGCGCGGCGACGCCGGGATCGCTGCGCCGGTAGTTGAAGGGGATGAAAGCGACGGTGAAACCGAAGTTGTCCCGCGCCGATGCGAATCCCGCCAGGGTGGGGAAGTCAATCCAGCCGTAACGGCGCTTCAGGTAGGGATCGTCGATAACGAGGTTGGCCGCCGGAGCCGGCGACTGCCAGCAGTAGGCGTTCAGCGCCCGGCGCAGGAACATGAGGAAGGGAAAAATCGACGGGAAACGGGAGTAGAAGAAACTTGTATCACGCTCCGGCAGGTCAAGATCGCCGCAGGACGCGGTCAACAGGTAGCAGTCGGCTTGTCCCGCCCGCAACTTCAGGCAGAGCGGGTGATCGGCGGCGGAAAGGAGTACAGTTGCCGGTGTGTCACGGAGGGTGAAACAGCTGTCGAGATCGCGGAGCCGGGTCGTGAAACTGCGGCCGCTTAGACAGCCGCTGAAGCTGCGTTCGTCACCCACTCGTACCCGGCAGTCGTCACCGCCGTCGAAAGCCTCGATCCCCACGTGAACGCCCAGGCAGGTCTCCAGCAGCTCGCTGTCGCCGTGACTCAATCCGAACACCAGAACCTGCGTCGCTTGCGACAGAATTCGCTCGAGTATTCCCGGCCGGGAACGGCACAGGTCTCGTAAAGCCTCCGCGCTGGCCGCCAGGCAGACGCCTGACGCTGGCGACGGCTGGAAATCGACAGTTCCCTCCGGCGACAGCTTTTCACAGCGGGCGCCGCAGAACTCGGCCAGACGCCGGAACCGCTCGTCGACGGCTGTGGAGGCGTTGCTACTCAACAGGTGAACGAGATGCGGCATGTGAAATTCGTCTGATTGAAATCAGGAGTCGAGCGGTTTCAGACCCTGTTTGAACAGTTCCAGATCGGTATCGACCTCCATCGGGATGGTCATTTTGGCGATCGGTTTGGCTGGAACGCCGCCGACGTAAGTGAGGGGCGGCACATCCTTGGTGACCACCGCACCGGCGGCTACCAGCGACCCGGCGCCGATGGTGAGGGTTTGGCCGGCACTGGCCGCGATGATACAGCCGGTACCGATCCAGGCCTTCTCGCCGACGATTATTCTGCCGGTCCCCCGGAAATGCGCCATCATGGTGGTACGGAGTGCGATCTGCGCGCCGTCATGGATCTCGATGCATTCCGGATGTTCGTTCTCCAGGTAGACCTCTTCGCCGATGAACACGCGCCCGGAAACAGTGACGCCCCTCAGTTTGTGCAGGAAGGGGCGGAAGGTCATCGCTCCGGGAGCAAATCTGGCCAGGAGATGAAGACAGCGATTCAAAGCACGTCTGATAAAATCCATCAGCATCCTGCGCAGTGGGCCGGTCTTTCCAACTAATGTATCACATATCCCGGTGCCGGGTGAAAGCTCAGGCGAAGAAACGCTCGATGTTGGCGACGACGTATTCCATCTGCTCCCGGGTAAGCTCCGGGAACATCGGCAGGCTGACGATACGGTCCTGAAGGCGGTGCGCCACCGGACAATCCTCCGGCTTATAACCCAGATGCTCGTAGGCACGGGTGTAGGGGACGGCGGTATCGTAGTGAATACCGGTACCGATACCGTTGTCGCCCAGGAAGGCACGCAGCTCGTCGCGCCGCTCGGTTTGTATCACATAGAGATGGTAGACCGGGGTGACCCCTTCGCGCTGCGGTGGCGTCACAATGCGGTCCGCGACCTGCGAAGCGGCGAACAGTTCGTTGTAG
This sequence comes from uncultured Bacteroidia bacterium, assembly GCA_964517435.1. GTDB lineage: Bacteria > CAIWAD01 > CAIWAD01 > BS150m-G50 > BS150m-G50 > BS150m-G50. The sequence continues at coordinate 6,085 of CAZFEC010000030.1, forward strand.
GTGACGGCGTTGGCCAGCCGCTTCTCATTGGCTTCCTGTAAATACTGTAGTTTGAGGTCGAGGATGACGGCCTGCAACGCCACCATGCGGGCGTTGGTGCCAATCATGACGTGTCCGAGTTCAGTGTGACGACCGTGGTTGATGAAGACCCGCAGTTGCTCCTCCAGGTCCTGGTGGTTGGTCACCACGGCGCCGGCGTCACCGAAGGCGCCCAGGTTCTTGGCCGGATAGAAGCTGTAGCAGGCCGCCAGCCCGTAAGTGCCGACGTTGCGGTCGCCGATGCGCGCTCCATGAGCCTGCGCGGCATCCTCGATCACGAACAGGTTTTCGGCGCGGGCGATGTTGAGGATTCCCTCCATGTCGGTGGGATGGCCGAAGAGGTGAACCGGTATCAGGGCGCGGGTGTTCTTGGTAATCATACGCTCGATCAGCGACAGGTCGATCTGGTAATCCGCTTCACTGGCGTCGACGAAAACCGGGGTGGCGCCGCAGAGACTCACCGCCTCAGCCGTCGCGACAAAGGTGTTCGCGGGCATGATCACCTCATCGCCGGGACCGATTCCCAGTACTTTCAGAGTAGAGAAGAGCGCTTCCGTTCCGTTGGAAACAGCGACACAGGAGGTGGTACCGATGAACTCGGCGAAGCTGCGTTCGAACGCTGCCACCCGCGGCCCGCCGATGAAGGCGGTGTTGGTGAGGATGTCCTGCCAGGCGATGTCGATCTCTGATTTCTGGGCGAGGTAAGGGGCTTTAAGGTCGATGAAGGGAACCTGCATGTTGCTCTCCGTGCTAGTGGTGTGAAGCCTTTGACGGCGCCTTTGCTGTTTGAAATCCGGAGACAGAATATTGCCGCGAGGTGCTTGAAAAGCAAGGGGAGATTTCCCTGCAGTGGCTGCCTTAAACTGGTTGGCAGTGAACCCGTTGGAGACCGGCCCGCAACTTGTTTAAAAAACGCCGTGATACGGTTAAGATGGCGGTTGCAGAAGACGATTTCGTATGTAACCTCGCAGGCGAGGCGTAATCTCGCCCAGCGGGAAATCTGTTACACGCTCGTATGACCACAGCCTAGCAAGAAGGCGTGCGACTGGTCCGGCGGGGTGCTGCCCGCCGCGTCGGCACGCTGTAAAAGGGGAGAGATTATGAACACCAGTACCCGGGCAGCTCTCTGCCTGCTGCTGATTCTCTGTGCCGTCACCAGCCAGGCGGGAATCGGTTACGACGTCACCGACCACCCGCCGCACTGGCAACCGCCAACCGCCATGCCGGATGTCGCGATCCCGCTCAATCTGGGCGGTGATACGTTTGAGACCGCCGCGCCCATCGAGGTAGGCGGCCCGTTCAACGGCTTTACCAACGGCTTCAGCGATGATTACGACTTCAGCACCGAACTGGGCTCCGACGGCGGCTCCCCCGACGTCGTTTACCGGTTGGAGGTTGAAACGCCCGCAACCCTGATCTTCGATCTTTGCACCTCCGACTTCGATGCGCGTCTCTTTCTGCTGGGCGAGGACGCCGCCACCGTCAAAGGCTACAGTGATGACGGCTGCCAGAGCAATCCGGCGGCGCCCCAACTGACGGTGAGCGGTTTGGAACCCGGCCTGCACTACCTGGTTGTTGATGGGAGCAACGGTGATTCCGGCGCTTTCAGCCTCTATGTCCACGTCTGGTCCGGTTGCGAACTGATCGATTGCGCACCGGGGACCTTCGCTGAAATTGAACCCAACGGCGGCTGTGACACTCCGGATTATTTGTTCCAGTGGGTTGAAATCGGAGACTGCATCTGCGGTAATGCCTGGTCCGGACCGGTTGAACGTGATACAGATTGGTTCAAACTGGCGATCACGGTGCCTTCGCGACTGCTGCTGGAGTTGCGGGCGGATGAGTTTGATCCGATGATCTGGTTGATGAGCGACAGCGAAGTGAACTGCTACAGCGACATCATCCTGGCCCGGGACGAGTACGGCTTCTGTGAGATGGAAACCCTGACATCGGAATCACTGGTCCCGGGGCAATATCTGATCTGCATCGCGCACAACGGCTGGCAGAGCGATATCAACGGAACCTACGAGTTGCTCATCAACGCGGAGACCAGCGCGCCTACCCTGGTGGAATTGATCGCCTTCGATGCCGTCCCCACCAACGATTGCGTGCAGTTGACCTGGGAGACCACCGGGGAGAGCACTTTTCCGAACTACAACGTATCACGTGACGGCACACTGGTGACTCAGATCCCGGCGGAGGATACCAGCTACCAGTACTATGACTTCGATGTCATGGCCGGTTTCAGCTACAGCTATGAACTGCAGGCGGTTTCCTTCAACGGCGATATCCAGGTTCTGGCTTCGCAGGATGTAACCGTTCCCCTGACCCTGGAGTTGTCCCAGAATTATCCGAACCCCTTCAATCCGGTTACCATGCTCTCCTTTCGCATCGCCAGCGATCAGCAGGTTAACCTGTCGGTTTTCAATCTGGCGGGGGAACGGGTGGCTTGTGTGTTTGACGGCGCGCTGAACGCCGGGGAACATGCAATGACTTTCGACGGCAGCGATTTGCCGAGCGGAACCTATTTCTATACACTCCAGGCTGATGGCCGCTCGCTGACGCGCAAGATGCTGTTACTGAAGTAAACCGGCGTCTTACAGTCCGCCCGTGCCGGCAATCGGCGTGATACACTCCCGCTAGGGAGACTCCGTCTCCGCGCGTTCCTGTTCAAGTTGTATCAACCGCTGATAGTAGCCGCGGATCAGGTTGAGGTATTCGCGCGAATAACCCTCCTTCAATGCCCGCATCAGTTGACGACGCATGGCGTCGGCCGTCATGTCCGGCGTCAGTTCCATCGGGGCTTCCCGTGTCACGGGGCGGCCGGTACGTGATTCCCGTTCGCGGCTGCGTTCCTTCTCCCGGATCGAACGTTGCGAATCGAGCAGGCGATTGAGAATCCGCTCCTGCAGCTTGCGCGTGCGTTCGGTATACTGGCGGTCCTGCAGCTGCTCTTCTACTTCTCGCATCTGGGCGGCAATCTCCCCCAGGTCACCGAGCGGTTTGCGACCACCCGTCATCTCGGAAGCCTGTTGTGACAACTGCTCCATCTGTCGCCGCAGGCGCGCCTGTTCACCGGCCAGGTCGGAAAGACTTACCCCCATCGGTTTCGGACAGGAGCCCTGTTGCGCGCCCATCAGTTTCTGGCACTGCGAATTGAGACACTGTTGATCGGACGACGCCTGCATCAACTGCTCCATCATCTCCTGGAAACCGGTCGACGACATCGAAGCGTTCATATTCTGCTGACTCTGCAGCAGCGCGTACACGGCCCGGTTTACCGACGCCATGATCCGGCCCTCCCGCTTGGCCAGCGAAGCCAGGTCCCGCTCCTCGAACTGACGGATCCCTTCCTGTGATTGGGTGGCGGCGTCGTTGAGCTGGATCCACACGTTCTTGGAGATGAAGAACGACTGCATCATCAACGCCGCCACTTCCTGGATGGAGTCGAAAAGTGAACGGGTGAGCGAGAGCTGCCGGAAAGCGCATTCGCCGAAACTCGTATTCTCCGGCTGCAGATCGGTAACATCTTTCTGCAGCTCCTCGTACAGCTGTGAGATAACCAGCAGACGATGCACCAGCTGGTCGATCGCCGCATTCATATCCGCAAAGGCGCTTTGCCGCGCCTGCTCGCTGGCATTCTGAAGCATCTGTTGCAGCTGTCCCAGGTCCATGGCCAGTTGGTGGCCCTCCGGCACCGTGCCGGCGGGATCACTCTGCATCTGCTGGGCGTTGCTGGACATGCGTTCCGCCAGCTGCGCTTCCTGCATGAAATCACTCGCCTCGGCCATCTCCTCCTTTGGAAAATGCGGGTTGTCTTCGTATTCCGACCGCGTTTCTTCTATCGCCTGCTGAAGATCCTCTGTATCACGCGCGAGTTTCTCCTGCTGCTCCGCCAGGTCCTCCGGTGGTGATTCCGCAGCCGCCTGTTCGTTGAGCGACTCCTGCTGGCGACGTAATTCTTCAGCCAGCCGCGCCAGCTCCTCCAGCTTCTGCTCCATCTGCAACTGTTCGAGAATCGACAGCAGCCGTTCCATCTGCTCCAGGAAGACGTCCAACTCCTGCTTCACCTGCTCCAGCGCGGTTTGCAGCTCCTCCGGCGTCGGTTCCCGGTTCTGCTGCAGCTGTTCCAGCAGCTCCTTCATCTCGTCGGTCATCAACTCCTGCAGCAGCTCGGTCAATTTCTGCAGCTTCTTCATCACCTCTGAACTGAAGAGCTGGTTTTCCGCGAGCGCATCCTTCAGCTGTTCCAGGTTCTCCTGCATGGCGGCGGCGCTCTCGGCCAGCTCCAGTTGTTCCTGGAGTATCTGTTCCACCTGGCGCTGTTTCTCCCAGTCCATCTGCTCCGGATCAACCCGCAGTTCCGTCATCAGCTCCTGCAGGCGCTCCTGGTTGGCGCGGGAATGCTCGACGATGTCGCGGGCTCTTTCCAGCTCGGCCTCCTCCTCCGCCCGGGCCGCTTCGTAGAGCGCGGCGGTGCCCGGAACATTCAGGCGCAACAGGGGCGAACGGGTGTATTTCGGCCCCGAAACGTTATCGTTGTCCCAGAGGTCGATGAAGAGCAGGATCTCATCCTCCGGCAGTACATTGGCCCGCGTCAGATCCCAGTTGTAATCGAGCAGCGTCTCCCCGCCGTCCAACTGCTGGAAGGGCAGATCGAAGCCGGGCCACTCAGCCAACTCCTCCGCCGTGGCGGCCGCAAGCGAGAAGTCCTCGTATTGCGCGTGCAGGAAAGGTGATACAAACCTGTAGCGCAGCTGATAGCGCGTGATACCAAAGTCATCAACGCCGCTGCCCAGGAAGACGACCTGTCGCGTGACCTGCTCGCCGTCCTGCGGCGCCGCCAGAATTAACACCGGCTTGCTGTCGGGGATCATCGCTATCGTCCAGGTGATCGGGTCATTGTTGGTCAGACCGTCGACGTCGCTGATCAGAAAGCTGTACTCATTGTCCTGACGTACGATCATCCGGGCGTGATAACCATCCGCGGTTTGCTCCATCGCGATGGTTTCACCGCTGCCGAAGTTGATCTGCGCGTCGGTCAGCTCCTTGGACGCCTGCAGGTGAAAATCGACCCGGGAGCTGTAGACGGCGCTGAAGCTGCCGATATTTTCATCCAGCGTCAGCGGCAGCAGGCCGGTGTAGGCGGGATAGGTGATGGCAATCCGGAACCCGGTGATCTGCGGGCGGTCGAGCAACTTGACCCGGCAGGTGTCGGACACCAGGTTACGCCCGCTGATGTGATACACGAGCGGGTGATTCAGGTTTTCCAGCAGCAGCGTGAAACGATTGCCCTGGCGCAGTAGCGGGTAGATGAACTGCTGATCGGCCCGGGTAACCGCGAGTTGAGGATCGTCCGGCAGGAGGGTTTGCGCGGGGAACGCTTCAATCAATAGGTCCTCCCCCCGGATCAGCGTGGTATCGCCCGGAGCGAGCGCGACGGCAACCAGGTCGGGATCCGCGAAGACCTGATCGTGGTAATAGAGGCGTTTGAACGCGTCCAGCCCGGTGGTGCCCTGCCAGAGCGCCAGCAGCAGAATCAGCGCCGTCGTTGCCCCCAGCACCTTGCCGGCCCGGCGGCGACCGGTACGCGGGATCAGGCGCTTCAGGTCGCTGGGAAGCTCCCGAACGATTCGAATGAGCGCCTGGTCGATCAATACGGACGAGTAACGGTGGTGCGCCTCCGGCGAGGTGTGGAGCTGCAGGGCGTTCAACAACCTGTCCTTGACGGCGTCGTCGCGGATGCCCAGCTCCTCGGCGAGAGCGAAGTCGGGAGGGGTCCGACGGAACAGCAGAAAATCAACCGCCGTCCCCAGCACCAGCAATACGGCGCCGGCGCCCCAGGCGTAAACGATGATGTGATACATGTATCCACGCAGCAGCGACGAAGCGGATGCGATGATTTCCATACCAATGAGCATCGCGGTAAAAGCCAGGAGCGCCGCGAGCGCCGCCATCCCCAGCAGTTGCCAGCGGGCGAATTTGCGGCAGCGCCTGAAAGCCGCCAACAGGTTAATCGCGCTCCGGTATTCCCGTTCCGGTCTCAATTGCTCAGTCTCCAGTAGATGATATTGGCGCCCATCCGCAACGCGGCCAGTCGTACGGCTTCCGGATCGTTATGCACATCGGGATCCTCCCAGCCGTCGCCAAGATCCGCTTCGTAGGAGTAAACCACGCAGAGTCGGCCCTCCAGAAAGAGCCCCAGCAGCTGCGGCGGCTTGCCGTCGTGCTCGTGCACCTTGGGGCAGCCGGCGGGGAAATCGAAATAAGCGTGAAAAATCGGGTGATCGAACGGCAGTTCCTGGAACTCCTGATCGGGAAAGGCGCGCCGCAGTTCGCCGCGGATGAATTTGTCGAGCCCGTAGTTGTCGTCGACATGGAGGAAGCCGCCGGCACTGAAGTAGTCGCGCAGTCGCAGAACCTCCTCCTCGGAAAACGTGACACGTCCGTGTCCGGTCAGGTAGAGATAGGGATAGCTGAAGAGTTCGGCGCTGTTGATCTCGACGACCGCTTCCTGTGCGACGGTCGCCAGAGGTGTGTTCTCCCGGACGAAGCGCAGGAGGTTGGTCAACGAAGTGGGATCGCAATACCAGTCACCTCCACCGCCGTATTTGACGCGCGCGATGGTGAACTGCGCCCCCGTCTCGGCGGCGGCAGGTGCGGCGACGCCCAACAACAGGACCAGCGAAAGCAGGCAGCGGGAGAGTGCCTTAATGGAAGGTGATACGATGCGCATTGACGGCTTCAATATTCTGTTCCCTGATTACTGCGGCGATGATCACGTCGCGGTCCAGATCGGGCAGATGCTCCGCGTTTACCCGGGCGGGATCGAGCCCGAACAGCTCCTCGAGGTGGCTGAAGATGAAGCTGTTGGTGACGGCGCTGTAGGTGCGGTTCATGATCAGACTCTCGCCGTTAACCTTTATGCCGGCCAGCGCGCCCGCCTCGCGGTTGATCGACAGCTCCAGGCCGCTGAAGGCGAAGGACTCACTCAGCTCCCCCTTGACCAACGCCCGCAGAAAGCCGAACAGCTGTTCGCCGCTCAGCTCGAAGGTCACGTAGTGGTTGCCGAAGGGATGCACCTCCCAGATGTCGAGCCGGGTGATCGCGCCGGCGGGGAGGTCGCGGCGAATACCGCCCAGGTTCATGAAGGCCAGCTCGGTCCGCGCGTAATCGCGCATTACATCGGCGGTCCAATCCCCGACGTTACTTTCGGGGAATTCCCGCACCCAGGGCTGCTGGAGATTGCCGATCCGCTCGCTCAACTCCGGGGGCAGTTGTTCGCTCAACGCCACCACCACCCGCAGCATCCCGGACGCGGGGGTGGTCCACCGCGAATCAACCGCGTGCAGCCGCCCCGACAGCGCCACCGCTCCGTCAACCTCGTTGACGGCAATGGTGAGATCCCCCAGCCAGTTGCCGCAACAGCCCGCCTGCAGGATAAGCGTTTTACCGACCCGGCGGCCCGCGGACAGCTCGGTATGGCTGTGGCCGCCAATCACGGCGTCGAGGCCGGGAACAGCGGCGGCGTAGGCCGAATCCGCCAGAAAGCCGGAGTGGCTGAGCAACAGCTGCAGGTCGGTGACCGGCGCCAGCTCCCGGTACCAGCGGCGTATCTCCGGCACCGGATCCAATACGCGTGACGCGGCCAGACTCCCCTTCGCCACCAGACTCGGCAACCCGGCGGTCATCACCCCGATGACGCCGATACGCAAACCGCCGGTCTCGAAAACGTGATACGCGGGCCAGAGCAGATCACCAGCACTATCAGTCACATTGCAGCACACCACCGCGAATTCGGCCGCGGCCAGCTTGTCACGGATATTCCGGTCACCGTAGTCGAACTCATGGTTGCCGGGGCAGAACAGATCGAGTCCCATCTCGTTCATCACCGTGATCTGCGAACCGCCCTGCGTAAACCCGGAGATGGGGCTCCCCTGGAAATCATCGCCGGCATTGAACAGCAGGTCGCCGTGACACACGGAATCGTCGTGATACACGGCGCGCAGGCTGTCGATCAGGCCTTTGAGTAGTGCCGCGCCGCCGAGATCGTAGGCGGCACCCCCGTCAACGGGCGTGTAGAGCGGCTCGTTATGGGCGTGGAAGTCGTTATAGTGGAGGATGTGGATCTCGCGCGCCGTTCCGAGTGTGACGCAGAGCAGAAGCGCCAGCCAGACTCCGGTCCGACGGCTTACGGCGCCCGGCCGCGATCTCGCTTGCGGATCGGACATGGAATTCTACCTCCGGCGGTTGCCGCCAGCTTCGATTGGCACGCTCAGAAAGGACGGATATCGATATACACTTCGCGCTTGAGCTGCTCAATCCACTCCTGGAGCTTTGCCTGCTTCTTGAATTGCAGCGCGAACTCCTCCAGCTTGTCCCAGTCCTGTTCCAGGCTGATGTTGTGCGCCGGAATCCGCTCCCAGAGCTGAACGATCACGTAGCCGTCCTCGCCGTCCACCACGGTACGGAGCGGTTCACAGACTTCGCCGGGCGCTAGATTGCTCAGGACCGTCTGCAGCTGGTCGGTGAACTGTGAAATCTCCAGCAGCCCGAGGTCGCCACTGTTGCGGCGGATGACCGGATTGCTGGAGAGTTGCTGTGACAGCTCCTTGAGATCGGCGCCCGCCCGCATTGCGGTTACCAGTGAATCGGCAAAGGCCTTGCAGAAGGCCGCATCGGCCTCCGTCGGCGCCAGGCGCAACAGGATATGGCCGGTGGTGATCTGTTCGCCGGTCCTCTGCTCGAGCCGGATAATGTGATACCCCAGATCGGTGCGGACCGGCGGCGAGATTTCGCCGGGGATCAGGTTGTAGGCGGACTGCTCGTACTCCCGCAGCATGGTCCCGCGCGAGGTTTCGCCGACGAGACCGCCACGGCTGCGCGTCCCCGGATCGTCGGAATAGCGCTCGGCCATGTCGCCGAACTCCGCCAAACCGCGGCGCAGGCTGTCGGAGATCGCCTGCGCCCGCTGGCGGGTCGTCTCCTCGCCCTCAGGCGAAACTTGAATGCCCAGGAAGATCTGGCCGCAATGCAGCATTTCCGGCACCTCCGGCAACGAATCGCGATAGACACTGTAGAAGTGCTCGACATCAACCCTGTTGGTTCTGATCTGCGAGAGGTAATCCTGGGTAACCCGACCGGTCAGCATCCGGTTGCGGGTGTTCTCCCGCAGTTTGCGCCGGATCTGGGTTATGCTCATGTTGAAGATCCGCTCCAGGTTGGCCTCGGTTCCGGCCTTGCGGACGTATTCCTCCAGCATGGCCGCGACTTCCCGGTCGACCTTGCCGGGATCGACGATCACCGAGTCGAGACGCGCCCGCGCCAGCAGTACTTTTTCCTGGATGAGGCTGTTGAGGATTTCGAGGCGATAGGCTTCGAGCAGTTCGGAATCGCTCAGCAGGTCGAGATTGTTGGCCGCGGCGTACTGCTGCAGCATCTCGAGCACCTCCGATTCCAGGATGATCTCCTCGTCCACCACCGCCAGCACACGGTCGATCGTTTCGCCCGCCGGCAGCGATTGGCAACCGAGCAGCAACGCTACCGCTATCAGCATCCATTTCATGGTCACTCTCCCGCCTTCTGATCCGCTGGGATCGTTTACAGACACGCCTTTCCCACTCGCAAGGAAAGGTCTGGTAATTTGGGGGCTCTCATAATACATTGAAGTGCCGATTTTAGCAAGCGAGCATTCACCGGCAGCAGCTTTAGATGCGCTGCGACAGCCAGCTCCGGCGATTTTCCCGACGCACCATTCTACCGGTCGCAGCCGCTTATTCTGATGGACTGACTATGGCCCCGCTTTCCGTGGTGTTTCTCTGGCACCAGCACCAGCCAAATTATTACGATCCGATGACGGGCGATTTCATTATGCCCTGGGTGCGGCTGCACGCCCTCAAGGATTACTATGACATGGCCGCCTACATCGAAAACGTGCCCGACGCCCGGGCGACCATCAACCTGGTTCCCTCGCTGCTGACTCAGCTGGAAGCCTACATCGACGGCGCCAGCGACACCTGGCTGGATCTCGCGCACAAGCCCGCGGGAGACCTCACCGACGGTGAACGGCTTTTCGTGATACAGAACTTCCTCGCGATCCGCGCCACGCCGATGCTGGCGGGCCTGCCGCACTATATCCGGCTGCAGAAGCTGTGCGCTGAGAACCCGGCGCCGGATCAATCGGAACAGCTTTTGCACGTCTTCGATGAACAGAAACTGCGCGATATCACCGTGCTCTTCCAACTGGCCTGGTGCGGTCAGACCCTCAAGCGGGAGCCGGTGGTGGAGCGGTTGATCGCCAAGGGCAGCGACTTCAGCGAGCAGGAGAAACTGGAACTGCTCGCATTGCAGCGCGACTTCCTGCCGCGGGTGTTTTCGATTCACCAGCGGCTGCAACGGGAAGGGCGCATCGAGCTGTCTACCACGCCTTTCTATCATCCGATCCTGCCATTGTTGATCAACACCGACAGCGGCCGCGAGATGCTGCCCAACGCCCCCTTCCCGGAAAAGAAGTTCTCCTATCCGCAGGACGCGCGGCGGCAGCTGCAGGTCGCGCAGAAGTTCATGCTGGAGCGATTCGATCTGCAGCGGCCCGGGATGTGGCCCTCGGAAGGATCGATCAGTCACGACACCTGTATCATGGCCTGCGCGGAGAACATCCCCTGGCTGGCGAGCGACGAGGAAGTGCTCCGCAATTCCCTCGACCTGCCGCGGCTGGAACCGCGCCATCTCTATCGCGCCTACCAGTTCGGTTGCGACCAGGGAGAGGTTTCGCTCTTCTTCCGCGATCGCACGCTTTCCGATCTGATCGGTTTCACCCTGGCGGCTGAAGTGGCGGACGCGGCGGTAAACCGGTTCATGAAGGAGTTGAACAAGATCCATGACCAGCTGCCGGACGACAAGCGATCTTTCCTGGTGCCGGTGATTCTCGACGGCGAGAACGCCTGGGAGCATTATGCGAACAACGGCGAGGATTTCCTGAACGGATTGTATCACGCACTGGTTGAGGATTCCCGCTATCAGTTGACCACCTTTGAGGGCTTCCTGGCGGACCAGCCGACTCAGCTGCCCCTGACCAAGATCAGGGCCGGCTCCTGGATCTACGGCAACCTCGCCACCTGGATCGGCCAGGAGGAGAAGAACGAAGGCTGGCGTTATCTCTCCCGCACGCGCCTGTTCTGCGAGCAGTTGCGGCAGACCGGCGGCACCGATGCCGGTACGCTGGAGCAGATGCAGCAGCGCATCGAGGCGGCGGAGGGATCGGACTGGTTCTGGTGGTACGGCGATGATCATCACACTGAGAACGCCGAGGAATTCGACCGGCTCTTCCGCCACAATCAGCAGGCGGTCTACCAGCTGGCGGAAGCACCGGTTCCCGACTATCTTAAGGTTCCGATCATCAGCGCCGGCGCCGCGCGCGCCGTGGAAGCGCCGGTCCAGCTGATCAGGCCGGTGATCGACGGACAGATATCCAACTACTTCGAATGGATCTCCGCGGGTCGGATCCAGCAGCAGTATTCCGCTATCCATCGCGACCGGGGTTTGATCAACGAGGTGCGTTTCGGCATCGACACCGACAACTTCTATCTGCTGGTTGATTTCACGCCGGAAGGGCGGAGTGAGCTGCCGGCGGAATTCGAAGTTCTGCTGCAGTTTGCCGGCTTGAAGAAGGAAGTGCGGTTGTCGCCGCAGGCCGGAAACACAAGTTACGGCCGGAAGCATATCGGCGAATGCTGTCTGCAGCAGGTGCTGGAAGCCTCGGTGCGTCTGAACGATTTGAGGCTGCCGCGCGACAGGGTGAACTTCCGCGTACGGTTGACCGGGGCGGGAGAACTGCTGGAGGTGCTGCCGTACTACGGCGACGCGGAAGTGGACCTGGACAGCGGCCGGGTGCAGAGCGAAAACTGGTTTGTGTGACGTTGACAAACGGCGGGGTTGACAATGCCTGAACTGAGACACGATCCCTTGCAGATGCTGTGGGTGATCATCTCCACGGAACGGGGACAGCGCCCCATGGATATGCGCAAGCTGGAGGAGTTTCCGGAGCATGAATTCTGCCCCTTCTGCGAGGGCAACGAACACGCGACACCCAAGGAGTTGTTCGCCATCCGGAAGGACGGTTCGGAGCCGGACGGCCCCGGCTGGCAGTTGCGGGTGGTGCCGAACAAATACCCCGCGCTGCGGATCGAGGGTGAACTGGACAGGCAGGGGATGGGCATCTACGATCAGATGAACGGCATCGGCGCCCACGAAGTGCTGATCGAATCGCCGGATCACGACCTGCACATGGCCGACTTGAGCATCGCACATCTCACGCAGCTGTTCAAGACCTGCCAGCAGCGCATTCTCGACCTGTCCCAGGACCAGCGCTTCAAGTATGTCCTGCTGTTCAAGAACCACGGGCTTTCCGCCGGCGCTTCCCTGGTGCACTCGCATACGCAAATCGTCGCGACGCCGGTGACCCCGCGTACTATCGCCATCGAATTGGAGGTGGCGCGGAAGCATCATCAGTTGAAGGAGCGCTGCATCTTCTGCGATATCATCCAGCAGGAGCTGCAGGACGGTACCCGGCTGGTCAAACAGGACGACGATTTCGTGACCATGGCACCCTATGCTTCCCGCTTTCCCTTCGAGATGTCGATCTATCCGCGCCGGCATCACCACGACTTCGCGACGGCGGAGGAAGACGTGATACAAGCGCTGGCGGTGACCGTCAAGGACATCCTCAGCCGGATGCGCACCGGCCTGGACAATCCGCCGTTCAATTTCGTATTGCACACCGCTCCCAATATTCACCACACACCGCGTCGCGCCGGTTATTGGGATACGCTCGTTTACGACTTCCACTGGCACCTGGAGCTGTTTCCCCGCCTGACGCGGGTCGCCGGGTTCGAGTGGGGCAGCGGCTACTACATTAACACCACCGCACCGGAGGAAGCCGCCCGTTTCCTGCGCGAAATCCAGGTGGGCTACGACGGAACAAAAGCCTAGGCCGCCGGCAGGCGACCACGGCAAACTTGGAGCAGCTGAAGTGAGACAAATCCGAGTCGCTTTCATAACGGCGGAAATGGCCCCCTTCGTCAAGGCGGGCGGCCTGGCCGATGTCGCCGGCGCCCTGCCGGAAGCGTTACTCGGCTACGGTGTAGACTCCAGCGTCTTCCTGCCGCTTTACGGAGACATCGACCGGGATCGGCACGGCATCGAGCCGCTGCCCGGCAACGACGACCTGGAGGTGGCCGACGGCCGCTATGGCCTTACCGCGGCGTTGTATCACACCAAGACTGACGCCGGTCTGCCGATCTACTTCATTCGGCAGGATCGGTATTTCGACCGACCGGGCATCTACACGGTGCCCGGCAGCGGCACCGCCTGGCCCGACGACGACGAGCGGTTTTTCTTCTTTCAACAGGCGGTGCTGGCCGGTATCGAGGCGCTGAGGCTCCAGCCGGACCTGCTGCATCTCAACGACTACCACACCGCGCTGATTCCACTGCTGCTGCGGGAGCGGGTGCATCCTCCCGTCGGGGAGGACAGGGTCAGGACGCTCCTGACCATCCATAATCTCGGCTATCAGGGGGTCTACCCGCCGGGCTCAGCGCTGCGAGCCGGATTGGATCTCAGCTGGGTGGCACCGCTGGCCCCGCTCGAATTTCACGGCCGGCTGAATCTGCTCAAGGCGGGTATCCACTACGCGGACCATATCAACACAGTCAGTCCCGCCTACGCGGATGAAATTCTGACCGCCGCGCAGGGATTCGGTCTGGAGGGAATGCTGAACGAACGCCGCGAAGACGTCAGCGGCATCATCAACGGTATCGATACCGACGGCTGGGATCCCGCGACCGATCCGCACCTGCCGGAGAATTATTCCGCGGCGGATCTGAGCGGCAAGGCCGCTGACAAGGCGGCGCTGCAACGCGAAGTCGGTTTAGAGACCGGTGCGGCGCCCCTGGTGGGAATTGTATCACGCCTGGTGCACCAGAAAGGCTGCGACCTGCTGTTGCAGGGATTGGGGCGGCTGTTGGCGGCCGGGTTGCAACTGGTAATACTCGGCACCGGTGAAAAGCAGTACGAGGAGGCGCTGGCGGCAGCGGCAGCCAAACATCCCCGGCACATCGCCTTTAAAGCCACCTTCGATAACGCGCTGGCGCACCGGATCGAAGCCGGCGCCGACCTGTTCCTGATGCCCTCCCGCTACGAGCCCTGCGGTTTGAACCAGCTCTACAGCCTGCGTTACGGCACCGTACCGGTGGTCGCCGCCACGGGAGGTCTGCGTGATACAGTGCGCGAATGGAATTCCGGGAGCGGAACCGGCAACGGCTTTCTCTTTGCAGGTCCGAAGGTAGAGACGATGCTGGCGGCGCTGAACCGCGCTGTACAGGTTTACGGCGACCGGAATCAGTGGCGGCAAATTCAGCTGAACGGCATGCAGGAGGATCATTCCTGGAGCAACTCGGCGCGCGAGTATCGGGAACTGTACGAACGAATGGTGTATCACAAAACAGCGGAGGGTACCAGAAAATGAAAGTGGCGGACCATCCCATCAGGGCGCTGAAACAAACCTCGGTCTTCATTCTCGCCGGAGGCGTCGGGCAGCGGCTCTTCCCGCTTACCCGGGAGCGCTCCAAGCCCGCTGTCAGTTTCGGGGGGAAATACCGCATCATCGACTTCACCCTCTCCAACTGCCTGAACTCCGGGCTGCGGCGGATCAACCTGCTGGTGCAGTATAAATCGCATTCCCTCAACCGGCATCTGAAGCAGGGTTGGAGCGTCTTCAGTTCGCGGCTGAACGAGCATATAACCGCGCTACCGCCGCAGTTCCATGCGGAGACCTGGTACAAGGGAACCGCCGACGCCGTCTACCAGAACCTCTTCATCATCAGGGACGAGAATCCGGAGCAGGTGCTGATTCTCTCCGGCGATCATATCTACAAGATGGATTACGGGCGCATGCTGGAGTTCCACCTGGAGCGCAAAGCCGATCTCACAGTCGCCTGTCTGCCGTTGCCGCGGGCGGAAGCCAGCCGTTTCGGCGTGATGAGCGTCGATGAGGAGAACCGGGTAACGCGCTTTACGGAAAAACCGGAGCAGCCGGATCCGATTCCCGGCAGTGACGAGTTGTCGCTCTGCAGTATGGGTGTGTACATATTTTCCACCTACGAACTGGTGCGACAGCTGATCAGGGACACCAAGCGCAGCTCCCGGCACGACTTCGGCACCGACATTATCCCGCAGATGATCGCGGCGGAGCGGGTCTACGCCTATCCGTTTACAGAGGAGGACGGCACCACCCGCTACTGGCGCGACATCGGCACGCTCGACGCCTACTACGAATCTTCAATCGATCTGGTGAACGTCGATCCGCAGTTCGACCTCTACTCACCGAACTGGCCGATCTACACTTTCCAGGGCAGCCATCCGCCGGCGAAGTTCGTCTTCAACGATGAGGAACGGGTCGGCACCGCCTACAATTCACTGACCTCCGGCGGTGTTATCATCAGCGGCGCCCGGGTGGAACGCTCGATTCTCTCCCCCTGCGTGAAAGTGCACAGCCGGTCGGAGGTCACCGACTCGATTCTGATGGATGACGTCGATGTGGCTAACGACTGCCGCATTCACCGCGCCATCATCGACAAGCGGGTGAAGATACCGGCGGGAACCCGGATCGGCGTCGACCTGGAGGAGGACCGGAAACTGTTCAATGTCACCGAAGGTGGCGTAGTGGTGATCCCCTCCGATTATCAGTTTGAATAGCTGGTAAGCGGTAATCATACGGCTGCGGTCGGGCGGTGGAATTTTCGTGATACAAGGCCGGCTGGCCTGATTGTGTAAACCCAGTGGGACAGGCAAATGAGCGCGTCTGATCAGAATGAAATCCGTGAGCGGTGGAACCGGCTGGCGGCGGACTGGGACCGGCAGGTCGGCGACGAGGGGGATGATAACCGCCGCCTGAACTCCGATCCGGTGCTCTGGCAGCTGGCCGGCGACGTGGCGGGACTGCGTGTGCTGGACGCCGGTTGCGGCACCGGCTATCTCAGCCGTCAATTACGGGAACGAGGCGCGCTGGTAATCGGCGTCGATGTGGCGGAAGAGATGATCGCCATCGCCCGCGGCAAGAGCCCCGATCTCGATTACCGTGTCGATTCCTGCTGCGAGTTGCAAAGCCTGGAGGCGGAATCGTTCGATCTGGTGCTGGCCAACTACGTGCTGATGGATCTACCCGATCTCGAGGCAGCGGTTACTGCTTTCTACAGGGTGCTCAAACCGGGCGGCGCGGCGGTGGTCATCTTCTCGCACCCCTGCTTCCCCCAGGGCGACGCTGAAGACGCCGACAGCCCCCGGCGGATCAGCTACTATTGGGAATTCAACTACTTCGAACCACAGCGCCGGGTGGACCCGCCCTGGGGGCACTTCCAGGATGATTTCGTCTGGTTCCACCGGCCGTTATCTTACTACTGGAAGGTCTTTCAGTCGGCCGGTTTCCGGGTCAGCGACTTCGAAGAACCGCGTATCACGCCGGATCGCTATCACCTGGCACCCGATCAGCGCTGCCTGGACAACGATCGCACCCGTCCCTATTCGGTGGCGTTCCGGCTGGTGAAAAAGAATGCGACAGCAGAAAAGGAATAATTGCCGCCGGTATAGCCGTACCGGCCGTAAACCGCGAAACAATGCAACGTCATGAACCGGAAGCTTGATCCTCGCTATACTATGGGCGAAGAAATCGCCAACAGTATTACCCATGGCATCGGAGTAGCCCTTTCCATTGCCGGGCTGGCAATCCTTACCGCATTTGCGAGCTTGATCGGCGATCCCTGGCGGATCACCAGTTGCGCTGTTTTCGGCGCCACCCTGATTCTACTCTACATGACATCCACTTTGTATCACGGCATCCAACAACCGCGCGCCAAAGCCGTGCTCCGGCTGCTGGATCACTCCGCCATCTTTATCCTCATCGCCGGGACCTACACTCCCTTCATGCTGGTCAACCTGCGCGGCCCCTGGGGCTGGTCGCTTTTCGGCGTCATCTGGGGGTTGGCGATACTCGGCGTGGCTTTTCAGACGACCATCATGCGCCGGCATCCGATTATCTCTGTCGCCATTTACCTCTGTATGGGCTGGACGGTAGCCGTGGCGATCAAGCCGATGTTGAGTAATGTCGCACCCGGCGGTTTGATTCTGCTCCTCGCAGGTGGCGTTGCCTACACTGCCGGCAGCGCCTTTTATGGCTGGCGTCGTCTGCGTTTCGGGCACTCCATCTGGCATCTCTTCGTGCTGGCAGGCAGCATACTCCATTTTTTCGCGGTGCTTTTCTACGTCATTCCACTCGCGTAATGGACAGCCACATAAAGGAACCGCTGATATGAAAACCGAACTTCTCGATCGCCTGGCCTCCCGCGGCGCTGAATTCCTCGGCGCCAGGCATCCTTATATCTGCGGTGCGATGACCTGGGTCAGCAATCCGGAGCTGGTGGCCGCGGTCAGCAACGCCGGTGGCTTCGCCAGCCTGGCCGGTGGCAACGCGCCGATAGAGATCCTCAAGGAAGAAGTCCAGCGGACGCGCACCCTGACTGACAAACCTTTCGGCGTGAACCTCATCACCCTGGCGCCGGCATATCAGGATCAACTGGAGCTGGTCAAACAGCTGGAGGTCAGCCACATCATTCTGGCAGGCGGGTTGCCGCGCCGTCGCGAAGTGCAGTCCGCCAAGGAAGGCGCCGCCAAGGTCCTCTGTTTCGCGCCTACCCAGTCGGTGGCGCAACTGATGGTGGAGTACGGCGCCGACGCGCTGATCCTGGAGGGAATGGAAGCGGGGGGTCATGTCGGTCATGTCGCTCTGTCGATCCTGCTGCAGCAGGTGCTCTTCGCGGCGCCGGAGGTTCCGGTCTTCGTGGGGGGCGGCATCGCCACCGGCCGCATGTGCGCGCATCTGTTCGCCATGGGAGCGGCGGGCGTACAGCTGGGTACCCGTTTCGCCATGGCGGAGGAAAGCTGTGCCCACCCGCTCTTCAAGGAGGCCTTCATCAAGGCCAACGCGCGAGACGCGGTCTCCACGCCGCAGTTCGACAGCCGGCTGCCGGTGGTGGCGGTGCGCGCGCTGCGTAACAACGGTACCGATGACTTCGGCCGGCTGCAGCTGCAATTGCTGGAAAAGCTCGAAAACGGCACTATTGACCGTCAGGAGGCGCAACAAAGGGTGGAGGAGTTCTGGGTGGGACGGTTGCGCGACGCCGTCCAGGATGGCGATACCAGCTACGGCTCGCTGATGGCTGGCCAGTCGGTCGGTCTGGTGGACCGGATCATACCGGTGCGGGAGATCATCGAAGAGCTGGTCGGGGATACCGAAGCGGAGTTGCAGCGGGTGAAGGAGTTGCTGACTTGATCCCAGCTAACAATGATCGGCAGTGGCGGCATCTGGAAGCAAGAGCCCCTTTTCAACCGAAAAACGTGCTTCTAAGGCTCAAAATCAGTCGAAATTCAAGGTTAAGTGAAAAATATCCAGTAGGATACGCAGGTCCGACCCTGTTAAAAGACTATCGATCATGAACATCCGCTATACCTCCTCACTGACGGACATCACGCCACAGCAGCTGACCGGCTTTTTCGTCGGTTGGCCGCACCCCCCTGCGCCGGAACGCCATCTCCAGATTCTCGCCAACAGCAGTCATGTCCTGCTGGCGGTGGAGGAGGAGAGCGGACGGGTGGTTGGATTCATCAATGCCGTCTCCGACGGCATCCATTGCGCCCACATCCCGCTGCTGGAGGTGCTGCCCGCCTGGCAGGGGCGCGACATCGGGCGGAATCTGGTCACGCGGCTCCTGGCGGAGCTGTCTCAGCTCTACGCGATCGATCTTACCTGCGATCCGCCGCTGCAGGCGTTCTACGCGCGCTGCGGTATGCAGCCTTCGACCGGTATGATGGTCAGGAACTTCGACAGGCAGAACGCCGAGCCGCCGCCCGCGGACGATCCGGCAAACGCTGCCGGGGAGAATCACGGATGATAATCCGTCATGAGTATCGCCTGAAACTGGACCAATACCGGGAGCTCCCGCCCAAGCGGAAGTACCCCGATGTCGAATTGCGCAACCCGGTGCCGGCCGATGTCCCCGTCCTGGCGGAGTTAATGCTCGACTCCTACCGCGGCACTATCGACTACGCCGGCGAGACGTTGACGGACGCCCGCGGCGAGATGGAATCGCACTTCGCCGGCGGCTACGGGAAACCGTTGGCTGAGTGCTCCTGGCTCGGATACATCGGGCCGGATCTCGTTAGCGCCTGTCTGGTCGCGTGGTGGGAGAAGCGGGACTGCCCGCTGATCAGCTTCGTGATGACCGGCAGCAACTGGAAGGGGCGGCAGCTGGGCGCCATCCTGCTCCAGACCTCCCTGCAGTCCCTGATGCAGGCGGGCTATACGGAAGCGCGCGCCGTCATCACGGAAGGCAACCTCCCGTCGGAAGCACTGTTCGAGAAAGCCGGTTTCCAGCCGACAACCTGAGATGAGAGCAATGAGTGAACCCGCACCCGACCGCCGGCACTGCTCGCGCTGCCCGCTGCCCGCGACTTCACCGCTGGTGACGCTGGACCGGGATGGCGAATGCAACTTCTGCCATCACCACCGTCCCGTCGAGCTGGCCCGGGAAGGGGAGCTGACGACCCTGCTGGAGGATGCGCGCAACCCCCGGGGCCGCTACGACTGCATCGTCAACATCAGCGGCGGCCGGGTCAGCGCCTTTACACTCCTGAAGGTGGCGAAGGATTATCGGATGAGGGTACTGGCGGTCAACTATGCCAACCCTTTCACCGACGAGACGGCGCGCCTCAATATCGACCGCATGGTGAAGAAACTGGGTGTCGAGCTGGTGCAGTTCAACTTCCGCCGGCAGCTGCATGAGCGCATCCTGCGTAACAACATCCTCGCCTGGTTCCGCAATCCCTCCCCCGCGATGGTGCCGGTGATCTGTATCGGCTGCAAGATCATCTGGCCCCGCATCCTGCGCATCGCCCGCCACCACCGGATCCGCTGCATCATCAACGGCGGCAACCCCTACGAATACACCTCCTTCAAGAAAGAGCTGCTTGGAGTTGCCTCCGGTTCCGACCTGGTTACATCCTATTCCAGAAACATCTTCGGTCTGTTGAAAGAGGGCTTTCGCAATTGGCGCTACCTGAATCCGCGCTACCTCCCCCAGACCGTACTGGGCTACCTGTTCGGCAATCAGTATGCACCCGGCAGCAGGCTTTACGGGGGCGACATCAAACGGATCGACCTCTTTCACTACATCCCCTGGCGCGAAGAGGAGGTGATCGACCGTATCCGGGCGGAGCTGGACTGGGAATGCCCGGCGGACGCTAACTCCAGCTGGCGCTTCGATTGCCGCATCGGTCATCTCAAAGACTTCATGTATCTCAAAACGCTGGGGATGACGGAAAAAGACGACTTCTACGCCAAGCTGGTGCGGGAGGGGGAAGTCGAGCGGACGGAGGCCCTGCGGCGGCTGGAGGTGGAAAACCGCATCCGCTACGATCACATCACGGATTTACTGCGACAGGTGAATGTTCCGGTGGGGATATTGGATACGCTGGGGTAGGTGGGGTGGAATTCGTAGGGGCGGGTTTGAAACCCGCCCTGGTATGCATCACCTGAATGCATGAATCTTGTGGGTTCCCACCCGTGCGAACGTTACCCGACCGTATGAGAAGGGCGGGTCAGAGACCCGCCCCTACTACCCCGTCTTCCTTTTGATAGGTCGCGTCTTTCCGGCCGTCTTCTCGCGCCGTTCGATGCGCGCCTTGCCGCCACTCTCCACCACCTTCCGGTTGATAGTCACCCGTTTGACCGACTTGTCGCCCGGTAGCTCGAACATGATGTCGCGCAGCGAGGCCTCCATGATCGAACGCAGCGCCCGGGCGCCGGTTTTGCGATCCTTGGCCAGCTTGACGATCGACTTGAGTGCCCCCTCGGTGAACTGCAGCTCGATGCCGTCCAGCTTGAGCAGCTCGGTGAACTGGCGGGTGAGGGCGTTGCGGGGATTGAGCAGAATATCGCGCAGGGCCGCTTCGGTCAGCTCGTCCAGCGCGGTGATCACCGGCAGGCGGCCGATCAGCTCCGGGATCAGCCCGTAGTGAATGAGATCGTAGTACTCGATCTGCTGCAGCAGTTCGAACCGTGACTGTTCCTGCTTATCGATCTCGGCACCGAATCCCATCGAAGAGCTGGCGAGTCGGTGCTCGATGATCTTCTCCAACCCATCGAACGATCCGCCGACGATGAAGAGGATGTTGCGGGTGTTGATGTTGATCAGCTTCTGCTCGGGATGCTTGCGGCCCCCTTCGGGCGGCACCGCGGCGACGGTTCCTTCCAGCAGCTTGAGCATCGCCTGCTGCACTCCCTCACCGGAAACGTCGCGGGTGATGGAGGTGTTGGCTTCGCGCCGCGCGATCTTGTCGATCTCGTCGATGTAGACGATCCCCATCTCGGCGGCGGGGACATCATAGTTGGCGGCTCGCAACAGCCGCACCAGGATATTCTCCACGTCCTCCCCGACGTAACCCGCCTCGGTCAGCACCGTGGCGTCGGCGATGGTGAAGGGCACCTGCAGGAAACGCGCCAGCGTCTGCGCCAGCAGGGTCTTGCCAGTCCCGGTCGGACCGACCAGCAGGATGTTGCTCTTCTCGATTTCGACATCGGTACCGGCACTCTCCTGGGTGATGCGCTTGTAGTGGTTGTAGACCGCCACCGACAGCGCGCGCTTCGCCTCATCCTGGCCGATGACATACTCGTCCAGCTTGGCCTTGATCTGTCTGGGATTGGGGAATTGCGCGAGGTTGAAACTCTTGCGCTGCGACAGGTTGCGGCGGATAATCCGCCCGGAAGCCTCCACGCACTCATCGCAGATATTGACTTCCGGCCCGGTGATCATGATCTGCACCTGGTCGGAAGTCCGCCCGCAGAAAGAGCAGCGCGGCCCTTCCACGCCGAGCTTATCGTTGTCTTTAGGTGTCATGTTCTCCTCGATGCAATCAGTCGGTCGGCGACCGTTCTACTTCTTCTCGATTTCGTGAGACACGATCACCTCGTCGATCAGGCCGTACTCGCGGGCTTCTTCCGCCGACATGAAGTAATCGCGATCGGTGTCCTCCTGAATCCGGTCCAGCGGCTGGTCGGTGTGATGCGCCAGGATTTCCGCCAGCCGCTTCTTCAGCAGGATGATCTCGTTGGCGTGGATCTCGATATCGGAAGCCTGCCCCTGCACGCCGCCCATCGGCTGGTGGATCAGAATGCGGGAGTTGGGCAGGGTACTGCGTTTGCCCTTGGCACCGGCCGTCAGCAGCAGGGCGCCGAAGCTGGCCGCCAGGCCGGTACAGATGGTGGCCACATCCGGTTTGATGTACTGCATGGTGTCGTAGATGGCCAGGCCCGCTGTCACCGCTCCGCCGGGACTGTTGATGTAGAGGAAGATGTCCTTGTCGGGATCCTCCGCTTCCAGGAACAGCATCTGGGCGATGATCAGATTGGCGATCTGGTCGTTGATGGCGGTGCCGAGGAAGATGATACGCTCCTTCAGCAAACGGGAATAGATGTCGTAGGAGCGCTCGCCGCGCCCGGTCTGTTCGACTACAATCGGAATCAGTCCCATTCAGTCCTCCTTATGGGCCGGTTTGGAAGCCTCATCTTATTTTGTTTTCTCTTTGATCATGACCGCGTTCTCCCGCAGCAGGGTCATCACCCGGTTGTCCAGGACCTGTCCGCGGAAATCATCCAGCTTGCCATCAACCAGCAACTGCGGACCCAGCATTTCCGGGGTGGTGCCCCGCAGCTGCGCCAGGCGCTCGACTTCCGCCTCCAGGTCCTCATCGGTCACAGTCAACTCTTCGGCCTTGATGATCGCTTTCTTAAGCAGATACCAGTGCGCGCTGCTCTTCATCTGGTCGGCGTATTCCTGCCGGATGGCAGACGCCTCGATCGGATTATCGCTCTGCGCGCGGGTGCGTTCGATCAGATTATCCAGCTGCAGGTCGACCATCTTCTGCGGTACCTCCACCTGGTTCAGCTCGATCATCTTCTCGATCAGACGATCGTTGATCCGGCGCGCCTGGTCCTGGGTCATCAGCTCGTTCAGGTCGCCGCGGATCTTATCCTTCAGCGCCTCCAGGGATTCGTAGCCGGGCGGTACCTCCCTGGCCAGCTCGTCATCCAGCGGCAGCAGGTCCAGCTGCTTGACCTCCTTCACCTCCACGGTGAAATACTCGGTCTTCTGCTTGCCTTCCTCTGCTCCCTCGGAGGGATCGGTGATGACCACGTTGCGGTTCTCGCCCCCCTTGACGCCCAGCATCTGCTGGTCGAAGCCCTCGCCGTAGGTCTGGTCGCCCAGGATCACCTGGATGTTGACATAGCGGGAATCCGCAATCGGGATGCCGAGTGAGTCGTTTTCCTGCAGATCCACCACCAGCTGGCATCCCTCCTTGGCGCCCTCCTCGATCGGCGTCCAGCTGCTGAAGTCGCGCCGGATCCGCTCGAGCGTCTCGTCCACCCGCGTCTCATCCAGATTCAACTCCGGCTCTTCGATCTCGATTCCCTTGTACTGAACCAGCTCCACTTTCGGTTCCACTGGAATCCTGGCGGTGAAGGTCAGATCGGCGCCGGCTTCGAACTCCAGCTCCCGGATTTCACCCTGGTCGATCGGATTGATCTCGTTCTCGGTGATGGCGTTGACGTAACTCTCGCTGATCAGGCCGTCCAGCACCTCCTGCTCGGCCGCCTTGCCGACGATGTTTTTCACCTGGGCCAGTGGTGCTTTGCCCTTGCGGAATCCTTTGATATTCATAGTCTTGCTGTATTCCAACAGCTTTTCATCGATCCGTTTCTGTACATCCGCGGCCGGCACGGTCACCTTTACTTCGATTTCTGTCGCGGATTTGGTCTCAATCTTTACTTCCAAACAAGTCTCCTTAATCATTTTCCAGAATAACCGGTCGTAGTGTTATAAAAACCGCGCCTGGGCGTCATACCGCCGCCGGCGAAGAAAATCAGCAACAATCGTGACAGTTGCGGTCAGGATGACGCTGATTTGTCAGCATGACACTGATTTGTCAGCATGACACTGAGTGCGAAAGGGGGGATTTGAACCCCCACGTCCGAAGACACCAGATCCTAAATCTGGCGCGTCTGCCAATTCCGCCACTCTCGCTTCCTGGATCGTATGCCGCTTATCAGCGTTCCACCTGTATGTCGACGCTTATAGACAATGTCTGTTTGAAAACGCTATCTCGGGCATCGATCTTAGTTTTGCTATTGAAAGAGTGTGATGTTTCGGTCACCATATCCAAGCAATACTATATAAGGTGAGGAAACTGAATCGCAACCTTTTCGAGTCCTCCTTTTCCCTTGCACACCACCCCTCGTTGGACTATAATTATCGCCTCGTTATGCATGGTTGCGCTGGTTTCAACCAACCTGCACCTGTAACGCCCCTTGAGGGTACCGACTTTCCAGTAACCGCGAAAACCGCGGTCCTTTCTTTTCCACGCGTCCGGCGGGTAGAGATTGTACAATGCCGGACATAGGAACCTGTCGACTAAACATCACCAGCCGGTGAGGTTCCGAAGGAAAAGATGAAAAAGCATAAAGACACGCGTCGCACGCGGACCAACCATTCCATTCCCCCAACCCAGATCCAGTTTCAACAGAGTGTCTTTGGCGCCCTGCTGCCAGAGATTCAACTGGCTGTAGCCGCTGAGGGCTATCTCACCCCGACCCCCGTTCAAGCACAGTGCATACAGCCGCTGCTGGAAGGACGCGACCTGCTGGGAAGCGCTCAGACCGGCACCGGAAAGACCGCGGCATTCACCCTGCCGCTACTGCAACGGCTGGCGGCCAACACCCGCCGGCCCCGTCCGGGCACACCCCGCGCTCTCATCCTGGCTCCCACCCGCGAGCTGGCGGCACAGATCAGGGGGAGTATTCAGACCTACGGGCGTAATCTGCGCCTCAGCAGCGCCGTCATCTTCGGCGGCGTGAACCAGGGGCCTCAGGTCAAGGCGCTGAACCACGGGATCGATATCCTCGTAGCCACCCCCGGCCGGTTGCTCGATCTGATCCAGCAGGACTACATTCACCTGAGTGAGGTGGAGGTCTTCATTCTGGACGAAGTGGACCGGATGCTCGACATGGGTTTCATACATGACATCAAGCGGGTGTTGTCCCACCTGCCGGCTCGGCGCCAGACCCTCTTCTTCTCGGCGACCATTCCTCCGAAGATGGAGGTGTTGGCGCACACCATGGTACATAACCCAGTGCGGGTGAGTATCGCGCCCGAGCAGCCGACGGTGGAATCGATCGAGCAGAAAGTGCTGTTCGTCGGCAAGGGGAACAAGGATGCTCTGCTGGTGTCCCTGCTGGATGACCCCGAAATCAACAAGGCCATCATCTTCACCCAGATGAAGCATGTCGCCAACCGGGTGGTGAAGAAACTGTATACCGCCGGAATTGACGGTGTCGCCATCCATGGTAACAAGAGCCAGGCCGCCCGCACCAAGGCGCTGGACGGATTCAAGCAGAACCGGTACCGGGTGCTGGTCGCCACCGATGTCGCTGCGCGGGGCCTGGACGTCGACGACATCACCCATGTGATCAACTACGACCTGCCGCTGGAAGCAGAGACTTACGTACACCGGATCGGGCGTACGGCCCGGGCGGGAGCAGGCGGCAACGCCATTTCCTTCTGCAGCACCGAGGATCGTTCCATTCTACGGGATATCGAACGGTTGCTGGGTCAGCCGGTACCCCCTGAAACCGATCACGGTTTTCATTGCGATGCGGCTTATCAGTCCGGCCGGACCGCCCCGAAGACACGGGGCGGAAAAGGCAGCAGTCGTCCCCGGCAGGGCGGTCGTCCCCAGGGCAACGCCAACCGTAGTCGCAATCGCACCCGTGCCCGCCGTCAGCGGTGAATTACGCTCCCTCCCTCACCGGTTACGCTGGAGGTCTACAATCTGCTGGGGGAAAGAGTGAGTGTACTGTACGAGGGTAAATCACTCCCGGCCGGCAGCCACCTCGTCAACTGGGACTGCCGCCAGGCACCCTCCGGCCTCTATCTGGTGAGATTGCAGGCCGGCGACCGCAACGCCTGCGGAAAGGTGATTGCCCTGCAATAGTCAAAATCCCGCAACCGGCAGGGCGTACGCCTGAACTCAAAACGAGCCGGGCTCCGATAGGTTCTAGCGGATCAACACCATTTTGCGCGTTGTCACCTGCTTCCCGGTTGACAATCGGCATAGATACACCCCGCTGGCCAATTCACCGCCGTCGAACTGAACAGAATGGGTCCCGGCGTCATAGCTGCCCGCTGCCAGCTGAGCCACTCGTCGTCCCCGCATATCATATACGGCAAGTTGAATCCGTTGCGGTTGCGTAAGCTCGAATTCGATCATCGTGGTCGGATTGAACGGGTTGGGGTGGTTGCGCAGAAGTGTACAGGTCGCAGGCGCGGAGGCGGATTCCTTTATTCCTTCCGAGCCGTAACCATTCAGGTAGAGCGTCACCTGGCCGCCGGAGAATTGTCCGCCCGAGGCGCGGCCGCTGACCATGACGATGTCGTGATCGCCATCCCCGTCCATATCCTGAAATACGAAGTCCTGCGGATACTGAATCGATTCGTCGATGTTCAGAGAGGTGAATTCACCGTTGCCGTCGTTGGAGAACCAGGTGAACACCGTTCCGTTGCGGTCCACAGCCGCCACATCAAGTGTCAGATTGTCGTCGGTATACTCCGCGCCGACAAACCAGATGTTGGAAAGCCAGGAGGCGATGACATGCCGCTCAAAATCACCGCCGCCCAGGTTTTCATACCAGCGCAGCTCGGGTGTATTTGCCGCCGGAACCAGGATATCCTGATCGCCGTCGTCATCAAGATCACGGCAGAGTAGATCGTACGGACCATCTACATCCTCATCGATGTAGTGTTTCGTGAAATTCTCTTCACCGTCGTTTGCATATCAATAAAGATGGTCATACTGGTTGACCGCACCCTGCACGATGTCGATATCACCGTCGCCGTCCATGTCCGCCGCGTCGATCCCGTAGGCGTCGCCACTCGTCTCATCGATCGTATGCTGGGTGAATGTGTGATCCTCCAGTTGTTCCGACCAGAAAGTGTACTCATTCCAGGTATCGTTGTTGCCGACGACATCCAGCCGGCCGTCCTGGTTCAGGTCGACGATGACATACTTCCAGAAGTAACCGGTTCCGATTGTCTGAAAGGAGAAATTCATCTCGCCCTCGTTGACCAACATGAAAGTGCCGGCTTGCAGTTCACCGTAGACTACATCCAGATCTTCGTCACCGTCCATATCGATGAGTGTTACCTGGTAGATGTCGCCTGAGGCGTAATGAAGCAGATGAAGATTGAATTCCAGGCCCCCGGTGTTCTCGAGCCAGTGGATTTCAGCCTCGTCATATTCCGAAAAAACGATATCCACATCG
>CAZFEC010000030.1:33704-39427 GCA_964517435.1 uncultured Bacteroidia bacterium
CCTCAACCTTTTCGACGCTTTTGCGACCAGGTCGACGTACACAGTGCCTCTGATCGGTTTCACCAGCCGGAGGCCTGTGACCGGAAAGCCGCTCCCATAGCCCATGCGGCGATGGCAACTCTCCTGCTGGAAGATGGCACGGGATTTGCCTTCAGGTTAGCGTTTGATGAGAGGCGGGTGGGCGAGATGATCCTCACCCGATGTCTGATAAGCGATGCAAGGAAACCGACATGAAACCGATGTTGAAACTGATTCTGTTGCCCGGTCTGCTGCTGTTGAGCGGATGCAACGATATCGAACTGAACAGCAACTGGAACAACAGTACCATGGTAGTAGACGGCGAATTGACTGAATGGAACGAGGATTTACTGGCGCCGCCGAAAGAACCGGTCGCCTTCGCCGTCCGCAATGACAGCGACTACCTCTACCTGGCTCTGCGGACATTCGATCCGGAGCTGATGCGTCAGATCGTCATGACCGGCTTGACCGTCTGGTTAGATCCGGACGGCGACCGTGATAAAGTGCTTGGAATCGGCTATCCCCACCCGGGCCGCTGGGAACCTCCCGGCTCAATCCGGCTGAAACGGGGAGCGGATCCTGCCGCCCAGATCGAGCAGCTGCGGCTGCGCCTGGCGGCCCAGACGGAAATCGCGATCACCGATGCGGAGGGGCGCGTCACTCGGCTCGGGCTCGAAAACACCGGGGGAATCCAGGCAGCCACAAGTCTGACCTCCGGTCTGCAATACGAGTTGAAGATTCCCCTCACGGAAAATGCGGAGCGGCCTTTCGCCCTGGCCGCGTCGCCGGGGATGCGGATCGGAATTGGCTTAACCACCCCGCAGCTGGAAAGACCGGCCCGCTCGGACGGCAGGAGTGGTGGTGGCCATGGTGGTATGCCTGGTGGCGGCCGCGGTGGTAAGGGCGGTAGGAGCGATCGGGGCGGCAGAGGCGCTCCCGGAGGGGATCACCCGGACCGAACCAGTATTCCCGAACCGTTGGAAATATGGCTCGAGGTACAACTGGCCGAACCGGAACCACGCCTGTGACCTTGTTACTGCTTGATCTTCTGACCTGACGACCTAACTTCTGCTACGCGATTACCGTCGCAGGAATCCTTTTCACTTAGCGGGAATCTGTTACCAGCCAGATCCTGACCCTGGTCGTCGCAGGCGGATTGATCTCAAAACAGGAAACCAAAATGCGCAAACGCTTTCTAATCCCTCTACTGCTGCTCATCACGCTGAGCGTAATCCAGGCGCAACCTGCCAGGTCGCGATCCGGTATGCCGACCATCACCCTGCGCGGCACTGTGGTCGATTCCACCTTTGGTGAACCACTCGCCTATGCCAATATCTCCGTGGTCAGTCTCCGCCGGGAACGGGTGATCGCCGGGACAATGACCGACGCGGAGGGTGAATTCGTAATCCCGGAGATCCCGCCCGGCCGGCATGAACTGCGGGTGGAGTTCATCGGCTATGAGCCCCGGACGGTCAGTCCCGTCGAGCTGTTTCCCGGCGGCGGCCGTGAGCGCGACCTGGGCGTGATCCGGCTGGCGGCCGTCGAACTGGAGCTGGAGGCGGTGGAGGTGCGCGGCGAACAACCGCTTTACCGGCAGACCGCCGAGATGAAGGTATTCAATGTCGAGCAGAGCAGTGTCGCCAAGGGGGGGAGCGCGCTGGACGCGCTGGAGCAGATCCCGGGCGTCGAGGTAGACATCGACGGCAAGGTGAGCCTGCGCGGCAGCAGCAACGTCAACATCCTGCTGGACGGCAGGCCCTCCCTCATCACCGGCAGCGACCAGGAGATGGTGCTGGAGGCGA
Organism: uncultured Bacteroidia bacterium; assembly: GCA_964517435.1. GTDB lineage: Bacteria > CAIWAD01 > CAIWAD01 > BS150m-G50 > BS150m-G50 > BS150m-G50. Next base: position 35,525 of record CAZFEC010000030.1, read on the forward strand.
TCCCCGCCAGCAGTATCCGGGACATCGAAGTCATCACCAATCCCTCCGCCCGCTATAATCCGGAAGGGATGGCGGGGATTATCAACATCGTTCTGAAGGAAAACCGGCTGACCGGTCTGAACGGCAGCGTTGCGCTGGGCGGATCCACCCTCGGCTCCGGCAGTGTGTCGGGACAGGTGAACTACCGCACCGATAAGTTCAACCTCTTTCTCAATTCCGGTTGGCGGCACAGCCTGCGCGCGGCTACCGGCGACAACTACCGGGAGACCTACGGCGACAGCCTGACGGCGCTGCTCGACCAGCGGATCGAGGGGGAACGGGGCGGCGATTCCCGGCTGGTGAAGACCGGTTTCGAACTCTATCCCGCCCCCGGCAACAGGCTGGGCGCGACGCTGACCTACAACGACCGGGCCGGCGTGCATGATCGCAGCGTCGAAGCCCGCGAAGAGGTGGGGGATTCCCTGTGGGAGTATACGCAGATTTCCACCGGCGACGGCGAGCAGAACAACCTCGCTCTGAGCCTGTTTTTCGACCGGGATTTCGCCCAGCCTCGACACCGGCTTTCCCTCGACGCCGATCTCTCCCGCGGCAGGGACAAGCGCCCCAGCGCGCTGGAAACAGTGCCGGCGCCGGGTTACGAGGCTGTCGTCGACGCCGATCCGGAGCAGACCCGCAGCGAAGTTGGACGGGACCGCGCCGCGCTGAAGCTGGACTACACCCGACCCTTCGGTGAGCAGCTGCGACTGGAAGCAGGCTACAACGGCACCCTCCGCTATCTCGATCACGATCACCGCGAGTATGTCTGGGACGACGCCGGCAACCGGTTTGTGCTGGACGACACGCTGAGCAACCGCTTCCGTTTCGACGAAAACATCCAGGCCGTCTACGCACAGCTGCAGTGGAAACGGGAGCGGACTACCCTCCAGGCCGGACTGCGCGGCGAGCTTGTCTATACGACCACGGAGCTGTTGGACTCGGACGAACTGGACGCGGGGGAATACGCCAGCCTTTATCCCAGCGCGGCGTTCACGCTGGAGCTGACGGAGCAGCTGAAGCTGCAGACCAGCTACAGCCGCCGGGTTCGCCGCCCGCGCGACCGCCAACTCAATCCAGCCGTCTTCAAGATGGACGAGCGGAGCATCCGGCAAGGTAATCCGCACCTGCAGCCGGAGTACACCGACGCGGTCGAACTCTCGCTTTCCCACTTCAGGCAGGGAATCAACACCTCGCTTACGGCCTACTACCGGCGCACTACCGACAAGATCTCCCGGTTCAAAGAGCTGCGTCCGGATGGAGTCACGGTGATGACATACGAGAATTTCGCCGAAAAGACGTCGAACGGTCTGGAGCTGGTTTTCAGCGGCGGGCTGGGACGCCGGCTGAACCTGATGGTCAGCGGCAACCTCTACTCCGACCAGGTGGATGTCTCCAACCTGACCGAGACGTACGATGCGACCGCGATCGGTTATGCCGGCCGCTTTTCCCTCATCTGGAACCTGACGCCGGCGACCGAGTTCTCCTACATCGCCGTCTACCGTTCGCCGCGGGATATCCCGATCGGCCGGATAGAGGCCATGACCTTCAGCGACTGCTCCCTGAAACGACAATTCCTGCAGGACCGGCTTTCCCTGACGCTCAGGGTCAGCGACATCTTCAACAGCCGCGGCTTCAGATTCGAAACTTATGACGAGACTTACTACCAGGAAAGCAGTCGTAAGTTTGCCAGCCGGCGGCTGGCGCTGACGCTGGAATACCGTTTCGGCAAGCTGGAGGAGCAGCCCCGGCGGAAGCGGGAACAGCAGGTGGAGGGCTTCGATCAGGGCGGGTATGGGATCGAATAGCTTATTTCTATTTCAGGGTCGGACCTGGAGAAGTGTTGAATAATCAATAACATAATCCCGTATTATGGCCGTTCTTGCCCCTTAGACGGCCTTTTTCGCACGGTTTATTGAAGGCGGATTTGTTCCACCGCACCTCCATATAAAACAGGGCTGTGAAGCATCGGCTCCACAGCCCTGATAATAGACATATCGACCGGAACCAAGGCTGAAAGCTGGTTCCCAATCAGTTTGTTTACTTAACCTTGATTTCCGTAGTCAGCTCGTAGAAGATGGTCGTGTCGTACGAGTCGTCGGCATAGGTGCTCTTCTTGTACCGGACGGTCGGCTTGAAAACGACCGGACCGTACTTGACGGCGTAGTCTACCCAGATGAACATGAAGGCTTCTTCGTTACCGTCCCAGTCCATCGTAGCCCCGTTATAGTAGGCGTTGAAGACGCCGGGACCCAGCGGCGCCTTGACACCGGCGTGATAGAACATGCCGGAATAAGCGTCGTCGGCCTCCGAAGTCATACCACCACCCAGCGAGAGGGTGAAGGGTCCAAAAGTAGGATAGACAAAGGCACCGTAGGTCATTGGATTGTAGAAATCGATGGTCTCAGTCGGATCCATGTCCTCGCCCATGGTGTAGAGGAACTGTGCCAGCACCTTGTGTCCGGCGATCGCGAAGGAATAGCCGCTGCCGAACGTGGCCAAGTCCTTGTTGGTAGTTGTCACCATTCCATCGCTCTCGGTCTCAGCTTCTATCCAGTAGTTGTTTGCATCGATGGAATAGAGAGCATACAGAGTGCCGGGACCAACATTAAAGCTGGCTTTAGCGCCGGTGAGCGACAGATTGTGAAACAGCAGGAAGGGGATTCCCACCGGTGACGTGGGATAGAAGTGCGCATCCATCAGCAGGTTGCCCTTGCAGGGGTAACGACCGAGCATCCAGGAGTGCCCGTCGGTCTTGCGTCCGAAGTAGGCCAGCATCCAGTCCGCCTGATTGGAGGCGTAGACACCCATCTTGCTCCAGTCGGCAACACCCTCGTGTCCCAGCTTGGCGGCCCAGAAGAAGCCGTTGTCCAGTTTGGCATTAGCGAAAATCCGAGCGCGGTATAGCCAATAAATATCGGAAGCACTCAGCGTTTGATCGCCATCAGCGTTGTATGAAGCGGTTTGAGCCATACGCGGCCGCACCCTTGCATCCGCTGAGAAATTAATCGTTGCCAGCGCATTGCCCGCCAGCACAAGTGTTAAGACCAGAATCGTTAGTTTCTTCATTTTTTCCTCCAGTTTGAGTCTCCCTGCTGCGGTAATTATGCACCCGGCAGGATTCTAATGGTTATATCGGTCGGTATATCTGTAAATGGTATCGTAGCCTGCTGTCCGATTTAAATATCTGAAACGTCGGAATAAGAGCCATCAGCGCTGTCTGCCCGCCGGGTCGGCAGGGCACAGGTGATGTCGGGAATCGTGCGTCGTGCGTCTCAGTAATTGCTACACTCTGAACTGGTTTTATTGCCACTCAGTCAAAAACGTGATGCAAGATGACCATAAAGCCGCTTCAAAGTAGTCCGGGTGAAAAGGGTTGTCAAGAACAATATCATTTTTCCCTCCCCCTGAAACGGTACTCAAATCTAGGTCTGCAGCCACCTGAGCGCACCGGATGCCCCTTATTATCTACATTGCGGCGTGTCGTACAGCGGATAGAATGGGCTCCGGCGGCATAGAAAAGCCCTGGGAGCCGTCAAGCGCGCTCAATGTGGCGGGCGGGTAATTATCTTCAGAATGCGAACACGGCGCTTGACTTCCCGGCGGGACAAAACTATCATTCCCTCAGTTCGGCTGAAGTTGAATCCCGCTTCAGCCGATACATACTCTACACACCAGTTCTTCTCTGCTCAGACAAAAACGTTAGAGATAACGCGTCGGCACTAACAAACGAAAACCCCACTATTCAAAGGGGTCGTCGCACTTCCTGCCAATGTGTTGACCGCCGTGCCGCGTAAGAAAAATCATCTATGATTGAGAAAAAGCTTGCGCGGCGGGAATCTGGTAAGTAAACTTTTCGATCTTGCGCTT
>CAZFEC010000031.1:0-7304 GCA_964517435.1 uncultured Bacteroidia bacterium
ATAGCTATCTATTGTACTGGTAAGTAGTAATCAAACGACAGACGGTTCAATGTAGGGTATCGAAAATTAAAATCCATAAGGAGCAACAATGGAACGCGTTGCGCTTTTCATCGACGGTAACCACATTCACTCCGCCCAAAGATACCTGCGCTGGTCGATAGACTGGCTCAAGTTCAGACAGTACTTCGACGGGGAGTACGAACTGATCGAGGCCAACTACTATCGCACCATGCGCAACCCCCACGCGCCGGAAGAGCGGAATTTCGGCAAATTCCTGGCCACCAACGGCTATCACCTGCGCGAGAACGCGCTGGCGCGCGGTGTTGACAAGGTCACTGGCGAGCAGATTCAAAAGAACAACCTCGATGTCGACCTGGTGGTCGACGCGCTCACTTCCACCGGCATGTGGGACATCGCCATCCTGGTCAGCGGCGCCGAGAGTTTCGTACCGCTGATCCGCGCGCTGCGGGACCAGAACAAGGTGATCCAGATCTACACCACCTCGCAGTACGCCTCCTCTGAGCTGCTCTCGGAGGCGGGCGACGACCTGGTGGAGCTGGATACCATCCGCGACATCGTCGAACGCACCGACCGGCCGCCTAAACCACTGCCGCCGGAGCGCCCCGCCGGCCCCCGCGCCCGCACACCGATGGACCGTCCGGCTCCCCGCCGGCGCCGCCCGGTAACGACCGTAAGGCAGGACCTGCCGCAGGTGGGCGACGAGCTGGAAGTCGGCATCATCCACGGCAAACCGTACGGCGTCTTCGTGCGCAATCCCTGGTCGATGAAGATGCTGCTGCCGGTCAGCGAGCTGCCGGTCGATAAGTATGTCGCCGACATCGCCGAGTTGTTCACGCAGGAGGACAGCTTCCGGGTGCGTATTACCGACGTGGACACCTCCAGAGGCGAACCGGAAGCCAAGGTCACCCTGGCCGACGAACGAATGCTGACACTGATCAAGGACCGCTTCTCCAAGCTGCAGAGCGCCCTGCCGGATCTCCCGGAGAAGGGAACCGCCTTCCAGCTGAGGGTCAGCCATGTGGAGAAATACGGCGCCTTCCTCGACAACGAGTGGGAGGCGAAAGTACTGCTGCATGTCAGCAACCTCGGGATCAACCGCTTCATCCGCGACTGCACTACGCTCTTCGAAGAGGGGGAGATGCTCAACATCGAGATTCTGGAGATCCGCAATCCCGCGGAACGGATGTTGAGCGTGACCCTGCAGGATCCCGAGTTCGTTGAGAAGCTGAGTCAGCGGCTCGACCGGGCGGAGGGCACCGCGCCGCCGCGGGAGAATGCCGAGAAACCGCAGGAATCAACCGACTGACCCAGAAATTCAACAGAGATAACAAAGCCCCGGGATCCTTAGGATTCCGGGGCTTTTTCTCTCAGCGGTATCTGGTTATAGCTGTTAATTCGTGCTGATTGACGAACTAGTTCATACCGATTGACGAATTAATTCGTACTGAATAGCGTACGGATCGCTTCGCCGAAGCCAGGCTGCACCCGCAGCTCCTCCGGCGCAACCGGCGCAAAGGCCTCGTTGACATCCATGAATTCCGCCACGTCGATCGGTTCGATCGCCAGCTCCCAACCGGCGTTCATCGTCTCGATGAAGCGGTTGGCGATCAGCGCATAACCGATGTACCCGGGATGGATGCCGTCCAGCGAGAAGAGCCCGCCGGAGATGAATTCGCCCGTCAGGTGCGTACCGGAAACCACCACGCCGTAGGTGATCAGCTCGTTGAAGTAGGCATTGGTGTCGACCAGCAGAATCGGGATCTCGCGCCCCACATTCAGCGCGTCGACGGTCGCCTGGATAATGGTGTTGTACGCTATCGTCGTGGTTCGCACCAGATCTGCCTCGGTCGCGTCCAGCACCACCGCGTCGGAAAGCGGCGCTTCCATGGTGAAGCCCAACCCCGCTTCCAGCTCCTCCATAGCGGACAACAGCACAAGGTCCTGACCTTCCACCAACGCAACGGTATCACCCTGTACTACCTCACCGTAGAGCTGCATACCATCGTAGGTGGTACCAAGGTAGGTGCAGTAGGCTATCTCCGTGACGTCGGGGATATTGGCGACGGCGACATAGTCGACATACCTGGCCAGCGAGTCGAGCGCCAGCCCGTAGAAGACGTCGAAAGTGGCTCCAAACGGACCCATCGGACTGGTACCACCGTAGACGGCATAACCGAGCACATCATTGTTGCCCATCCAGAAAGTGGCCAGGTCCGGCTGCAGAGTGATCGCCTGCTGCAATTGAGTGCCGATACCGCGCAGAATAAACTCGAAGAAGGCGTTTTCTCCAGTCAGGGAGGTGGCCATATCCACGGTGGTGAGGCACTCCTGCAGCATGGCGCTGGGAACACCGAGGTTGCTGTAGGGGGCCGGGTAATCCAGGTTGCTCAAGAGCGGTGTTGGATCGAAGGTAACGGTATCGTATGGAATCGCCACCAGATCCGCACCTTCCGCGCCGAACACGAGTTCCATGCGGCCATAGCCGGGCTCACTGCCGATGCCGGGATAGGCGATGTCGACATGACTCAGCGGATCGGAACCGAACTGGCCGGCGATCAAGTCGGGGAAGGCAGCGTTCTGTCCGTCGACAAACAGCGCGCCGGACTGGTAACCGGCGGTCAGCGAGTTACCCACCGCCACCAGGCTGCTGAAGGGGAAGATATTGTCGTATACCGGCCGGGTGGGCGCGCTATCATAAGTCACGCAACTGGTCAGCAATACGCCACCCAACAGCATTAAAGGAATCAGTTTTTTCATGATAGCTCCTTAGAAGTTGTAGGCGTAACTGACGCCGAAAGCCTGCGCGCCGCTCTGGTAGAAGCCGGGGAACGGCTCGTATTCGGAAATACGGTCGGCGATGCGGATATGCAGGTAGTAAAAATGCAACTGCATGTTGGGAGTCAGCTTGTAGCCCAGGCCGAAGGTGTAGCCGTTGCGGTCCGCGTCCGGCAGAGAGGGCTCCAGATAGTCCGCCTGGATTGGAGTCTGATCGTAGTAGAAGCCGCCCCTGAGCGCAAGCTGCTCGTTGACCTCGTACTCCACACCGAAACGGTAGTTCCAGACCGACTGATAGTCCTTTTCCAGCACCGCATCGGTGATGTCTTCGGTCTCCTCGACGAAATCTATGATCAGCTCATCATACACCACCCAGTCGGTGTAGTTGATGTCTGCTTCCACGGTCAGCCATTCCATTGGCTTGAAGGCCAGGGCGACGGAAGTCTGGGCCGGCAGTTCGATGTTGGCGGTGACATCCATTTCCGGGAATGTGGTTGCCAGATAGGCGTCCCAGGTGGGATCGTCAGGGGTGGGATAGCTGAAGGTTGCTGTTCCCTCCTGCCCCTCCAGCGTAATGCCGGAACGGTAGCTGATACCCACCGAGACTTGCGGAACCGGTTTAAGCATCACCGCGGCGTTCCAACCCTGACCGGTCGCGGTCCCCTCGATCTCCAGGTCCACTTCGGTCAGAGTCGTATAACTGTCCTTGGAGAGCCGCATCGTACCGTAGATGTAGTTGTAGCCGGCGGCCAGCGCGATGGTGCTGTAGGGACGCCAAGCCAGGTTGGGATTGAAGTCAAAGGTCATCAGGTTGATCTCTTCGGAGAAGTGACGCCCCAGCCAATTCTCTTCCCAGAGCGTTCCCAGCCCGAAGGGGGTGAAAACTCCTAACCCGAACGCCAGCGGCAGGTCCTTAGGACGGTAGTTCGCATAGAAAGTGCTGGGAAAGAAGGTCTGCTGCTCCATGTCCGTAGTCCCCCAACTGGGGACATTGGTCGGGCCGGTGAAGGAGGCGGTCGGCATGATGGCGCAGGTGCCCAACTGGATTTCATTGCCGATGAAAGCCAAACCCGCCGGGTTGTAGAAGTTGGCGCTGGCGTCAGCCGCCGTGGCTGTGAAAGCTCCCGCCCGGCCAAGAGCCCAGGCCCCTTGTTCCGCCAGCGCGAAACCGGCGGCCAGAGCCTGGCAGTGCAACACAGCCAGCATGAGAATCGTCAATATTCTTTTCATAATTCCTCCGTCTGTGAATCACCACTATTCGAGTCGTTTCTATTGCGAAATACGTCGTTTCTATTGCCAGATATGTAGATAACCGGTTGTCCTTTCCCGGCAGGAACCCTTCCCAGCCTGCTGCAATGTAGGTTTATTCGCAAACGCAGGAAAGTAAAATAGCGATTATCGCACCCGGCCGCTGCAAGACTCCGGCTTGGCCGGCTGCTCCGGCTTTTCCTCCGGCTGCTCGCCTCCCTCCGGTGTCCGGTATTCGGGATAACCGGGAGTCTTGAAACCGAAATAGCGTTCCTGCTGTTCGGCGCCCGGCAGCTTGATCTCGCCGAACTGCGATTCATACTTGCGAATATTGTCCTCCAGCGTGCGCAGCATCGCCTTGGCATGCACCGGCGTCATGATGATCCGGTTCTGGATCTGCGTGCGGGGGGTGCCGGGCAGAATGCGAGCGAAATCGAAGATCAGCTCAGCGCTGGAATGGTGGATGAAGACGACGTTGGCGTATTCACCCTGGGCGACCTTCTCGTCGATGTTCAGGTTGATCGATTGCGGTGTGGCCATGCGGGGGTTCATCATCGGTACCTCTATGTTTGTTGATCATTGTGATTGTCATCCTCAGGGTCGGGAACGGTCGACGGCGGATTCTCCAGGATCACGGTTCCCAGCCGGCGCTTGGTAGCGCGCACCACTGTAAACCGCCAGTCGTCGATCGCCACTTTCTCGCGGACGGCCGGAATGCCGCCGTGCCGGTCGATGATCCAGCCTCCTACCGTCTCCCAGGCTCCCTCCGGCTCCGGTTGTTCCAGTGCGGTGAAGAAATCCTCCAGCTCCATCCGGGTGTTAACCAGCCAGCGGCCGCTGCTCAGGGGACGGATCCAGACCACTTCCGGATCGTGCTCGTCGCTGATCTCGCCGAACAGCTCCTCCGCCAGGTCCTCATGCGTGATCAGTCCGGCGGTACCTCCGTACTCATCGAGGATGATCGCCAGGCTGAGATGCTGCTCGTCGAACGCTTTCAGCAACGCCTGGGTGGAAACGGTCTCCGGGAAGAAGCGCACCGGCCGCACGATTTCCTTCAGCGTCGCGGGGCGTTTGAAGAAATCGCGCGCCACGACATAGCCGGTGATGTGATCCACATCCTCCTGGAAGACCGGGAACTTCGAGAAGCCCGATTCCTGCACGACCGGGATCGCCTCGGCCAGGGTCATGTTCTCCGCCAGGGCGATGAGGTCAACCCGCGGTGTCAGCACCTCCCGGGCGGTGTGCTCGCTCAGAGCCACCACATTGCGGATGTACTCGACCGCCTCCTCGTCCAGCAGCTTCTCGTCGAACTGGAAGTGGAACATCGCCTTGAAGGCGTTGCGGTAGTAGGTCGCCATCTCCACCCGGCCGCTCCCCTCCACCAGGTGTGCCAGCAACACCGAGACCGCGCGGGCCAACAACACCACCGGCAGGAAGAGCAGGAAGAAAAGGCCGACCGGCAGCGAAGCGCCGGGGAAGAGATAATTGTGATACTGCTGGAAGATCACCTTGGGCAGAATCTCGCTGAAGAGGATGATCAGCAGCGAGACGGCGATGTAGATTTCCACCTCACTGTAACCGAAACCGACGAAGTGGTAGACCGCCAGGGTGGTGAAGGTGGTGATGGCGATGCTGTTGCCCACCAGGGTGGTGGAAAGGAAGTTCTCCGGGTTGACGACGAACCAGCGGGTAAGGCGGCCGCCGATCCGGTCGTTCTTGACCCAGACATCCACCAGCATCCGGTTGAGGCTGGTGAACCCGATCTCCGAACCGGCGAAGAGGAAGGACATCGCGAAGGTGATGACCAGCAGCAGCGCTATCATGATGCCGCCTCGGCGGGAAACCGCACCTGTCCCTGCAGTGCGTCGATCAACTCCGCCCGCAACTGCGGCAGCCGGCTGCGGCGCACCTGCAGACTGAGGCGGGCTTCTTTACCCGCGTTCTGTTCCGCCACCCGGGCCTCGAATCGGTTCACCAGGCGGTATACCGCCGCCTGCCGGCTCCATTCGAACTGGATCACCAGTTCCGCCAGGAGGAGGTTTTCCACGGGAGTTGTTTCCTGCAGGAGGAGACGCGACGCGTCGGCGTAAGCACGGGATAAACCGCCGGTACCCAGCTTGATGCCGCCGAAATAGCGGGTGACGACGATGAGGCTCTGCTGCAAATCATTTCCCCGCAAGACCTGGAGGATCGGCATCCCAGCGGTGCCCGCGGGTTCACCGTCGTCGTTGTATTGCTCTTCACCGCTGGCGAAGCGGGCCGCCCAGCAGTGGTGGTTGGCCTTGTGCTCGCGCCGGGCCAACCCTTCCACCCGCCGGCGGGCTTCCGTCTCATCCGCCACCGGCAGACCGCGGGCGATAAACCGGGAGCGCTTCACCTTCAGCTCCACCGGTCCGCTTTCCGGAAGTGAATAGTAAATATCGGAGGCTGAGTCGGAATCGTCCATGCTGTGAGAAGTCCCCGCCTACTTCCGTTTGAGGCGGCGCAGGAGATCGTCGGACCCATCGGTCAGGCGCTGCAGGGCCTTGGCGGCGGCCTGCTGTTGCGCGCCCTTTTTGGAGTTACCTTCACCGCGTGCCAGGGGGATGTTCTGCAAATGCACCTCGATCTGGAACACCCGCTTGTGATCGGGACCCTTTTCGATGATGGTTTTGTATTCAGGCATCCCGAGACGCCGGCCCTGGGCGAATTCCAGCAGGGCGGACTTGTGGTTGCGGTTGCGCTGGTCGAGCTTCTGCACGTCGACATTGGCCAGCACATGCCGCTCGATGAAACCGCGCGCGGCCGTCAGCCCGCCGTCCAGGTAGATAGCGCCGATCAACGCTTCGTAGGCATCTTCCAGGATCGAATCCCGTTTGCGCCCTCCCATCTTCTCCTCGGCATTGCTCATGAAGATGAGCCGGCCCAGGCCGATCTCGACGGCACGCTTCATCAGGAAATTACCATTGACGATCAGCGACTTGAAGCGGGTCAACTCCCCTTCCCGCTTATTGGGAAAGGTGCGGTACATGTGCTCCGAAACGACCAGGTTCAGAACCGAATCGCCCAGAAATTCCATCCGCTCATTGGTTTCGCGATCGTGACGGGTGCCGCTCCGGCTCTCCCGGCGGCGGCCGGTTTGCTCTTGCTCACCGCGCTGCCGTCCGGAACGGGGACGGCGATCCTCGCGCGACTTGCGATCCTCGCGCGATTTGCGATCATCGCCCGATTGGCGACCCTCGCGCGGTTGGCGACCCTCGCGCGGTTGGCGACCCTCGCGC
>CAZFEC010000031.1:7404-38717 GCA_964517435.1 uncultured Bacteroidia bacterium
TCGCGCGGTTGGCGACCCTCGCGCCCGCCCTGCCAGGAGCGGTGCTTGAGGGCGCGTTGTAATAGGCTCTCGTCACGAAATTTATACTTGATATCGCGTTGGAAGGTGCGGAGTTGCCTTTGGGTATCCGAGGATACAGCCTCCGCTTTTTTCTGCTTGGCCGACTCGCCGAAGAGCCCTTGCAGCAGTTTCTTCATGAATTATCTGTTTCCATTTTCTTAACGGCCAGGGAGGCGTTGTGCCCGCCGAAGCCGAAGGTGTTGGAAAGTACGGCGGCCATTTCCCGCTCTTCAACCTTGGTCACGATCGGGAGGTCACATTCCGGATCCTGGTTATCCAGGTTGATCGTCGGCGGAATCTTGCTGTGATACATGGCCAGGACGGTGGCGATCAGCTCCACGGCGCCGGCGGCGCCCAGCAGATGGCCGTGCATTGACTTGGTGGAGTTGATGGCGATCCGGGGAGCGTGGTCGCTGAAAACTTCGCGGATGGCGGCGATCTCGGAGGGATCGCCGACCGGGGTGGCGGTACCGTGGGTGTTGATGTGACCGATCGCTTCCGGCGCCAGATCGGCATCCTGCAGGGCCTCCCGCATGGAACGGATGGCACCTTCACCGCCAGGCGCGGGCGCTACCATGTTGTAGGCGTCGGCGCTGTAGCCGAGACCGGCGATTTCACCATAAATGTGGGCGTTTCTCGCCAGGGCATTCTCCAGGGTTTCCAGCACGACAAAACCGGCGCCCTCTCCCATGACGAAGCCGTCCCGGTCGCTGTCGAACGGCCGGGAAGCCCGTTCCGGCTCCTCATTACGGGTCGAAAGGGCCTGCAGGGAATTGAATCCGGCGATGCAGAGCGGCGTGATGGTCGCTTCCGCCCCCCCGGTAAGCATCAGGTCCGCTTGACCGGACTGGATGCTCTTGAAAGCGTTCCCGATCGCATGGCTGGAAGAAGCACAGGCGGAAACGACACCGTAATTGGGACCGCGCAGTTGCCAGCGCATCGATATCAATCCAGGCAGGATATCAGAAATCATCATCGGGATAAAGAGGGGACTCACTCGACGCGGACCCTTTTCAACCAACGCACTGTGCTGTTTCTCGAAGGTCTCGATACCACCGATACCTGAAGCCGAGATTACACCGAAACGATCCCGATCGACCTGTTCCAGATCGAGCCGGGAATCAGCCAGGGCTTGTTTGGCCGCTGCCAGACCGTACTGCGCGAAGAGATCGGCCCGTTTGACATCCCCTTTTTCCATGTAATCCAGCGGATCAAATCCCTTTACTTCACAAGCAAAGCGTGTTTTATGCTCGCTGGCATCGAAACGGGTTATCGGTGCGGCGCCGCTTTTCTCCTGCAGTAAACCTGCCCAGGTCTTCTCGACGGATAGTCCCAGCGGCGTGATGGCACCGATACCGGTAATTACAACTCTGCGCCTCTGCATCAGTTTATCCCGTTTTTCAACCTACGTTCTCTTCCAGGAACTTGACCACTGCTCCGACGGTGGTCAGCTCGTTGGCGGCATCGTCGTCGATGGTGAGGTCAAAATCTTCTTCGAGACGGTTGACCAGCTCGAAGCGGGCGATGGAATCGGCGCCGAGGTCGTTCTCAAAGGAGGCGTCCATCGTGATCTTGCTGTCGTCGCTGATGTCCAGTTCGCTCTTGATGATCTCTTTGACTTTGGCCAGGTAGTCCATTCTCTTCTCCTTGTCAATTCTGGTTATCAATTCGATATGATTGTTTTCAGTGCTGAAGCGGCATACCGCTGGTAGCGGCATACCGCTGGTAGCGGCATTTACTGCTGGATGCGGCGTTTACCGCTGGATACGCCGTTTACCGCTATCTGAAACTATAAGAGCTCCCGCTTTTCGCGCAATAGTTTTCGCACCCATCCGCCGGTGGGAGGCAGTGACTAAATGTACATCCCGCCGTCGAGTTTGATCACCTCCCCGGTGATGTAGGCGCTAGCCGGCGCCGCCAGAAAAGCAACCAGAGCGGCGATTTCGTCCGGCTGGCCCGGCCGGGCCAGCGGCACCACCCGCAGCATTTCCTCACGCACCGATTCCGGCAGCACCGCGGTCATTTCGGTCTCGATGTAGCCGGGAGCGATCACATTGACCCGCACGTTGCGCACGGCCAGCTCCTTGGCGAGCGACTTGCTGAAGCCGATCACCCCCGCCTTGCTGGCGGCGTAATTGCTCTGTCCGGTATTGCCCACCACGCCGATCACGGAAGCGATGTTGACGATGGCGCCCGCTTCGCTTTTGAGCAGGTAGCGCACGGCGTGTCGGGTTACATTATACATCCCTTTCAGGTTAACCCCGATCACCTGGTCCCACTCCTCTTCCTTCATCCGCATCAGCACATTGTCGCGCGTGATACCGGCGTTGTTGACCAGAATATCGAGGCCGCCCTGCTCCTCCACGATCTGCTTGATCCCGGCCTGCACCGTGTCGAAGTCGGAGACGTCGAAAGCGTAGCCGCTGACCTCGATGCCTTCAGTCGCGAAGGTCTTGACGCCCGCTTCCACCATTTCCGATGAATAGTCGTTGAAAACCACCCGGGCGCCGCATTCGTGCAGCTGTTTGACGATGGCCGCGCCGATACCGCGGGCGCCGCCGGTCACCAGGGCGACCCGGCCGCTGAGCTCGATCTGCATCAGAGCACTCCTTTCAGTTCCTGTAACTGTGCGGCGTCATCCACGCCATAGGTGGCGGCCTCAGGCTGGATGCGCTTGACCAGCCCCCGCAACACCTTGCCGGGACCGACTTCCAGGAAGCGGTCGGTGATCTCCGCCAGGGCGTTGATCGTGCCGGTCCAGAGTACCGGGCTGGTCAACTGCCGCTTCAGCAGCTCCCGGATCTCGTCCGGTGCGCTGGTCGGTGCGGCGGTGACGTTGGGATAGACCGGTACGTGCCCCGCCTTGATTTCCACCCGGTCCAGAGCGTTTGACAGCTCAGCGCGAGCCGGTTCCATCAGCGGTGAGTGGAAAGCGCCTGACACCGGCAATTGTCTGGCCAGGCGAGCACCCTGCTCCTTGGCCAGGCGCATCGCCAGCTCTACCGCCGGCACCGCCCCGGAAACCGCGATCTGGCCCGGCGAGTTGAAATTCGCCGCCTGCACGACACCGGCTTCCGCGGCTGCGGCCAGCACCTGGTCCAGTTTCTCCTCCGCCAGCCCGACGATCGCCGCCATGGTGCCGGGCTGCTCCCGGCCGGCGGACTGCATCAGCGCTCCCCGCTGCTTGACCAGCTCGAGAGCGGCGGTGAAGTCGAGGTAACCGGCCGCGGTCAGGGCGGAATACTCACCCAGGGAATGTCCGGCGACGGCGACCGGCTCGATCCCCTCCTCCGCCAGCAGCTGTGCCAGGCTGACCGAGTGGACGAAGATCGCCGGTTGCGTCAGGTAGGTCTGGCGCAGCTCCTCCGCCGGGCCTTCAAAGCAGATCCGCCTCAGATCGGTGCCCATGATGTCGTTGGCCTGCTCGAACAGCGCCGCCGCACGGGGAAACCGCTCGACCAGCGATTGACCCATGCCGACATATTGCGAGCCCTGACCGGGGAAGATAAACGCCGTCTGATTCATATCGCGTTCCCTGTTGAATCCTGTACCGGGCTAAAACTGAATGACGCCGCTGGCCCAGGTGAAACCGCCGCCGAAAACCGTCACTACTACCTTGTGGCCCGGTTGGATGCGCCCGTTCCGGCGCGCCTGGTCGATCGCCATCGGTATCGTGGCGGTCGAGGTGTTGCCATAGCGGTCGATGTTGACGATGACCCGGTCCGGCGGAAAGCCGAAACGCTCGGTCGTGGCCTGGATGATGCGGATATTGGCCTGATGCGGCACCAGGAAGTCGATCTCGTCCGCGGAGAGACCGGCCAGGTCGAGCGCCTTCTGAGTGGCGTCGGCCATCGCTCTGACGGCGTGCGTGTAAACATGCCGTCCCTTCATATGGATGTACTGTTTCTTCTCCTCCAGCGTCTGGGCGGTGGTACCGAAACGGGAACCGCCCCCCGGCGACCAGAGCAGCTCCGCCAGATTACCGTCGCTGGCCATGTAGAGGGAGAGCAGACCGGCCGTTCCGTTCGCCGGTTCGAGGACGGCGGCGCCGGCGGCGTCACCAAACAGCACTGCGGTAGTGCGATCCTCCATATTGGTTACGGAGGTAAGGATTTCAACGCCGACCACGAGGATGCATTTCGCTTTGCCGGTGGCGATCAGACTCTCCGCCAGCGACAGGGCGTAGACCCAACCGGAACAGGCGGCGGAGATATCGAAGGAGAACGCTTTCTCAGCGCCCAGACGCGCCTGCAGGAAGTTGGCGGTGGAGGGGAACTTCATGTCTCCCGTCACGGTTCCGATAACGATGCCGTCGACCTGTTCCGGCTCTAAACCCGCGTCTGCCAACGCCTTGCGGGAAGCGCGTTCCGAGAGGACCGAGGCGTATTCTCCCTCCTCGGACCACCAGCGCTGCTTGATGCCGCTGCGGGTGGTGATCCACTCGTCGGTGGTATCCATCATCTGTTCGAGGTCCTGATTGGTGACCAGGCGGGAGCCGTGGGCATGCCCCATTCCGGTAATCATGGCAAACGGTCGCTGCATCAGTTGTTCCCCTTGAGGGTGGTGGCGATGCTGGTGACGAGATCTTTCTTCACCAGCAATGCAGCCTCCCGGATGGAGTTGCGGATCGCACGGGGAGTGGCCGCTCCGTGAGTGATGATCGAAACACCGTTAACGCCCAAAAGCGGGGCGCCGCCGTATTCTTCGTAACTGAGGTCTTTGCTGATATGCTCGAAGGATTGCATCACTTCCTGCTGGGCATCGAGGCACACTTCCTGCAGCATCGGTTTCAGCACCCGGTTGCGGATGTAGTCGCCGATCGTCTCGGCGAATTTAAGCACCACGTTGCCGACAAAACCGTCACAGACGATGACGTTGACGCTGCCGCGCAACAGGTCGCTCCCCTCTACGTTGCCGACGAAGTTGAGGTTGGGGAAGTCGCTGAGCAGCTGATGCGCCTCCACCGTCAGTTCGTTGCCCTTGGTCGGCTCCTCGCCGATGGAAAGCAGCCCGACGGTGGGATTCTCGATGTTCCGGGCGAGGCGCAGAACCAGATCGCCCATCACGGCGAATTCCAGCAGGTTGCGCGGTTTGACGTCGGCGTTGGCGCCGACATCGAGGACGAGAGTCGGCCCCTTTTCGGCGGGGAAGAAGGAACCGATGGCGGGACGGGAAACACCGGCTACGCGCCCCAGCAGCAGCAGCGAAGTGGCCATCTGGGCGCCGGTGTTACCGGCGGAGACCAGGGCGTCGGCCTGTCCTGCCTTGACCAGCTCCGCCGCCCGGGTGATGGAGGAGTCTTTCTTCTCCTTCAGGGCGACCGTGGGGGATTCGCCCATTTCCACCACCGTAGCGGCCGGTTCGATCCGCAACCGCTCGGCGGGATATGAGTGTTGTTCCAGCTCGCTGAGGAGACGGGACTGATCTCCGGTGAGAATCAGCTCCAGGTCGTCGTATTTCTCCAGCGCCTGCACCGCGCCGGCCACAGTGGCGGCAGGTGCAAAGTCACCACCCATGGCGTCCAGGGCAATGATCATAGTGTTTCCCGGTTACACAGAACCACCGGCGGTAATCGCCTTGCCCTTGTAGTAGCCGCAGTTGGGACAAGCGCGATGCGGCAGCATGGGCTGGCCGCAATTGCCGCAGGTGACGACGGTGGGCCGGGCCAGAGCGTCATGGCTGCGACGCTGGCGCTTCCGCCGTTTTGACTGTTTTTTCTTGGGTAGTGGCATGATTGCCTCCCTCTATTTGCATTTCAATTGTCGTTTATCCACGAAACTACACGTCGACGATGCGGTTACTTGCGCCGTTTCAGTTTAGTCAGCTCCGCCTGTAAACCGCTTTCAACCGTCTGCTGACAGTCGCAGTCGGTTTGATTCAGATCGCCGCCGCAGACCGGGCAAAGCCCCCGGCAATCCTCCCGGCACAGCTTCTGCAATGGGATCGCCAGCAGGAGCATCTCCCGCAGATTGGCATTCAGGTTGATAAACTGATCTTCGGACTTGACAACGGTTACATCGTCATCGTATTCCGTCAGAGGATCGATAGCGTAGATGAACCGATCACGCAGATCGATCTGCCGATTGAACTCCTGTAGACAGCGGTCACAGACCAGGTGCGCGGTGGTCTCCAGGTGGTGATGCCAGGTCAGCAGGCGGCCCTCGAGATCGGCCAGCGAGCTGACATTGATCGGTTCCGGAAAGATCGAATTCGCCAGTTCCAGAGTCTGCCAGTCTTCCGCCACCTCAAAATGGTTGGCGCCTGGTTTTAACTCCGTAATCGCTATTTCCATGAGCGCAAATTTTACCGACGATCCCTGCTAAAGTCAAGGTTTTTGCAGCCATAGCGCCGGCATTTTCTTCCGCCAGCGGTCAGGTTAAGCCGATATCTCCGCCGGAACCGATCTCACGGCGCACCAGGGTCCAGGCCAGCACGCGGCAACCGGGGAGCAGCGAGGCGATTTCGGTCAGCGTGGCGCCGGTGGTCAGCACATCATCCACCAGCAGCAGGTTGAGTCCGTTCAGCGTCGCTCCCCGGCGCAGCGCGAAAGCTCCCGCGACATTGCGGCGCCGTTGCGCGCGATTCAGATTGGTCTGCGAGCGGGTGGGCCGCCGGCGGCGTACGCTCCCGGTCAGCAGGGGTGCGTTCAGGCCGGCGGCCACCAGTCGTCCCAGCAGTTCCGCCTGGTTGTAGCCCCGTTCCCGGCGCCGGGTGGGATAGAGGGGCACCGGCACCACGGCGTCGATCACCGGCAACTCATCCGTCAACGCCGCCGCGATCAACGGCCGCAGCTGCTCGATCAGGCGCGGCCGGAAGCTGTACTTGAAGGAGCGCACCAGCAGACGACTGGCTTCGTTCCAGCTGCAGGCGCTGTAGACCACCGGCAGAAACGGCAGGCCCCGCAACGGCGGCGGCGGAGCGGCGAAAGCGAGTGCGAGGCACTTGTCGCAGAGAGCGTTTTCACCCCACCGCAGCGGGCGGCCGCAGAGGGAGCATTCCGCCGGTAGCAGCAGCGCCAGGAGTGCGCGCAGCGGAGCCGGGAGCATGGTTTTCTCCAATTGTGGCATAGACGGTGGAGCTGGCGACGGTGGTAGTGGAGGGAGCGGGTGAGAAAAACGGGGGCCGATCTGACGATCAGCCCCTGAAACGGCATTTCCGTCCACCCCGTACCTGCGACGGGATGGAACGCGGTTATCTTAGATCAGCGATCGAGGACGATAGCTTCCGAAGGGCAAACAGCTATACACTGCTGTTCGTCCAACCCCTCGCACTCGGTGCACTGTTCCGCATCTACTACATAGATGTCTTCACCTTCGGTGATCGCGTTGTTCGGGCACTCCGGTTCGCAGGCACCGCAGTTGATGCACTCGTCGTTAATGATGACGGCCATTTTTACTCCTTTTCAATTTATACCGAAATCTAGACCTGATTCAGTCAGGACAGCAGCTCTGCAGCTAACGTCGCGGCTGCTTTAAAGAAAGAAAATAGGAGCCGGCAAGTAATTGTCAAGAAATTACAATGGGTTTTCAACGGGCGCTATGCCCCCGGGATCAAGGTTGGGAACAACTGTTATACGATCACGTTACATGTGACACGAATCCGGCCGCGCCCCTTCAACAAGCGGCTTGGCGCACTTCTGTATCACACGCCGGTGGAAGCGGAACCGTAGTTCGGAGCCTGTTTGGTGATGGCGACGCCGTGGGGATGGCTCTCCCGCAGCCCGGCACCGGTGATCTGTGTGAAGGTGGTGTCGCGCTGCAGCGCGGCGATATCGGGGGTGCCGCAGTAACCCATGGCGGAGCGGATGCCGCCCAGCAGCTGGTAGATCACTTCGCTCACCTTGCCTTTGTAGGGCACCCGGCCTTCAATTCCCTCCGGCACCAGCTTCTCCCGGCTGGTTTCCTGCGACTGGAAATAGCGGTCGGCGCTGCCCTTCTTCATCGCCGCCAGCGAACCCATGCCGTGGTAGACCTTGTAGGAACGGCCTTCGAACAGCAGGGTTTCGCCAGGCGTTTCCTCGGTGCCGGCGAAGAGGGAGCCGAGCATCACGCTGTCGGCACCGGCCGCCAGCGCCTTGGCGATGTCGCCGGAGAACCGGATGCCGCCGTCCGCCACCAGCGGCAGATCGTGCTTGACCGCCTCCGCGGCGCAGTCCATGATGGCGGTGATCTGTGGTACGCCGACCCCGGCGATCACCCGGGTGGTGCAGATGGAACCGGGTCCGATTCCGACCTTCACCGCGTCCGCGCCCGCCTGGGCCAGGTCCCGTACGGCGGCGGCTGTGGCTACGTTACCCGCCATGACCTCCACCGCGCTGAAATCCCGTTTCAACCGTTCTACCATCCGCAGCACCCCTTCGGAATGGCCGTGCGCGGTGTCGACCACGAGCAGATCCACCCCGGCCGCCACCATCAGTGCCGCCCGTTCCACTTCCGCCTCGCTGACGCCGACCGCGGCGCCGACCAGCAGGCGGTCGTGCTCATCCTTGGCCGAATTGGGGAAGGCCTGCTTCTTCTGAATGTCCTTGACGGTGATCAGACCGACCAGCCGGCCGCCGTCCACCACCGGCAACTTCTCGATCCGGTGCTTGTGCAGGATCTCCTGCGCCTGCTCCAGGGTCGTGCCCGCCGGAACGGTTACCAGGTTTTCGGAGGTCATCACCTCGGCGATGGCGAGGGTGAGGTCGGTGACGAAACGCAGGTCCCGATTGGTGACGATACCGACCAGTTTGCCGTCGTCCACCACCGGAATGCCGGAGATATGGTACTGCTGCATCACCTCCAGGGCCTGCCCCACGTTCTGACCGGAACTGAGGGTGATCGGTTTCAGAATCATACCGCTTTCAGAGCGCTTGACCAGGTCCACCTGGTGCGACTGTTCCTGCGGCGATTGATTCTTGTGCAGGATGCCGATGCCGCCTTCCCGGGCGACCGCTATCGCCATCCTGACGCCGGTGACCGTGTCCATCGCGGCGGAGAGCAGCGGAATCTGCAGCCGCAGACGGCGGGAAAGACGCGTCTGGAGCCTGGCTTCATTGGGTAGAATCGCGGAACGTGCCGGCTGCAGGAGAACATCGTCGAAGGTCAATCCGGTTCCGGTAAGCTCGGCCATAGTTTCACTCCTGTTCCTGGTTTTCCGTCGCGGCGGTTCCCTCGCCAGCGGCCCGCCGCCAGTTGGCCTGTGAGGATATAAAAAAAGGCCGCATCGCTGAGATACGACTCTTTTTTCATTTTCAACGGAGTCCGCGCGGAAACGGTTTTCGTCGGTCCCGGGCGGCTAGTGCGAAGGTCCGATGCCGTCGTTTTCCATCAACATCTCGATGATGATCTGCAGGCCCTTCTTCACGCAATCGTGCTGCTTGACGGTCAGCTGAGTGGTGCCTTCCTGGAACAGCTGCTCGAACTCCCTGGAGATGCTCTCCAGCATCCGCTCTCCCTTGCGGGTGAGGTAGAGGTAGACGACACGGCGGTCCTGGCTGCTGGTGTGGCGGCGGATGATGTTCTTCTCAAACAGCTCCTGCACCAGCGGGCTGACGCGGCCTTTTTGAATGCTGAGGCAACTGGCGATGTTGCTGACCGTCTGTTCCTCCGAGCGGGTGAAGGTCAACATGATACGCAATTCGGTTACCGACAGGTCCACTTTGCCGGCCAGCGTCTTCAGAATGCCGCGGTTGAGACAGGAGAAGCGCAACAGGTGAAAGCCCAGAGAATCGTACTGCATGAAACCTCCCGAAAGATAGGCGAGTTATATTTCTGGTGGGAGAATCTGACCGTCCCCCCACGGTCCGCATCGGGTGCAAGCGGTTGCGTTAAATTATCATCACTCCAGGCAGGAGTCAAGTGAATAGTTCAGAAAATGTAATTATCATAAATATCGGATTATTCAAAAGGAGGCCTAATCGTCCTGGTGCCCAGCGATGGCGGGATTGTCATGACTCGATCAGATTGTGAACGGCTCCATTAAAGATAACCATACTCACAGCGTAGTTTTCACTTTCTGAACGTTTACGGCTGGAGAATGGTCATAACCGCGGTTGGTGCAAATCCGGCAAACCCAGCCATTCTGGCTGGGCTATCAGGCAGCACCCCGTATTTTACAAAAGGGCCCGCAAGCGGGCCCTCTGTAGGAGTGAGTGTGTCTAATGTTCGGGGTTGGTGGTCAACCCCCTGTCGATATTAATACTGATCTCGCAGCGCGTGGCTGCAATTCCTCTCAACTGCCGGCGCCGGGCCGGCGGCAGGATTGAACTCGCTAGTAGTTCACTATCACATAGTAGAACGCGTTGACATAGCTCAACTCACCCGCCAGCGACACGGTGGTGCCGGTGGTGGTCTGTACCAGGGTGGCCGAACCGATTGCATACGGTTCCAGCATGCGGTAAACCGCATAGTTTACGGCGCCCGGCATCGCACTCCAGGTGAGCACGACATTGGGATCCTCCCAGCTGATGGTCAGATCGTTCACCGGATCTACGGCGGGCAGAACCGTGAAGGTGGCCGCGTCGGAGTCATCGAGACCGCCGGTATCCCAGGCGGTAAAGGTGAGCGTCTCGGCACCGACCCAGCCTTCCGGATAGGTGATAGTGGCGACATTACCGGTGATATCAACGGTCAGATCGACATTGCCTGCGCAGGTCCAGGAAATCGCCGCGGGAGGATCCTCGACATCCATCACGTAGTTGTCCAGGCTGATCTGCAGGAAGCTGTCACCCGCGTCAACGGTCTGATCCGGAATATCGGCCACTACCGGTGGATCGTTGACCGACACCGCCGTGAAGGTGGCGGGATCGTCATCGGTGAGTCCCCCTTCGTCCTCGGCGGTAAAGGTAATCGTCTCGCTGCCGAACCAGTGGGGATATGGTGCGGTGATGGTGGCCACCCGGTCGGTGATGTCAACCAGCAGATCGAGGTTGCCGCTGTAAGTCCAACTGATCAGCGCATCTGGGGATTCCTCGTCGGTGACGTAATCGTCCAGATTGATCAGCAGGAAGGGGTAATCCTCATCTACGACCTGGTCGGGAATGTCAGTCACCAGCGGCGGATCGTTGACCTCGCCGACCGTGAAGGTGGCCGCGTCGCTGTCGTCCAGCCCACCGGTGTCCCAGGCGGTGAAGGTGATCGTCTCCGCGCCGGACCAGCGGGGTCCGCCGGGATAGGTGATGGTCGCCACCCGGTCGGTAATGTCGACCGCCATTTCGACGTTGCCGGCATAGGTCCAGTTGATCAGGGCGTCCGGATCCTCGACATCACTGACATAGTTATCCAGATAGATCAGGGTGAAGGCTTCACCTTCGTTGATGCTCTGATTGGGGATATTGGTGACCACCGGCGGATCGTTGATCGGCGCTACCCAGAAGGTGGCGGCATCGTCATCGGTCAGGCCCCCTTCATCCTCGGCGGTGAAGGTGATTTCCTCCGCGCCGTTCCAGTCGGAATCCGGGATACCGATCGTGGCGATCCGGTTGACGATACTGACCGTCAGCTCCGTGTTGCCGCCGTAGGTCCAATCGATCAGCGCGTCGGGGGTTTCAGCGTCGGTGACGTAGCCGTCCAGGTTGATCTGGGTGAAAGTGTCACCCTCGTCGATGTACTGGTCGGGAATGTCGCCTACCAGCGGCGGTGTGTTGGCCGCTGCTTCCACCGTGAAGGTGGCGGGGTCGCTGTCATCCAGTCCGCCGGAGTCCCAGGCGGTGAAGGTGATCGTCTCAGAACCGGTCCAGCCGCCGGGATAAGTGATGGTGGCGATCCGGTTGGTGATGTCGACCGTGAGCGCGCTGTTGCCCGCGTAGGTCCAGCTGATCCAGCTGTCGGGATCCTCGAGATCGTCGACATAGTCATCGAGATGAATCTGGGCGAAGGCCTGACCCTCGGTGATGGTCTGGTTGGGAATGTTGGACACCACCGGCGGATCGTTGACCCCCTGCACCCAGAAGGTGGCCGCATCGGAGTCGGTCAGACCGCCCTGGTCCTCGGCGGTGAAGGTGATGACCTCGGTGCCGTTCCAGTCGGAGTGCGGGATGCCGATCGTGGCGATCCGGTTGACGATACTCACGGTGAGTTCGACATTGCCGGCATAGCTCCAGATGATGCTGGCATCGGGCGTCTGGGCGTCGCTGACATAGTTGTCCAGATGGATCTGGCTGAACGACTGACCCTCGGTGATGTACTGATCCGGAATGTCGCTGACCACCGGCGGTGTATTCTCCGGTTCTTCCTCTTCACCGGAAATCCAGAGGCACCACTCGTTCAGGGTGCCGGTATCCTGGGTGTAGTTATCATCAATAGAAAGCGTCCAGGTTCCATTGCAGTTCTCACCGAAGAAATCAGACAGGGAACCGGGTCCATCCACCGGCAGTTCGGAATCGTACCAGCCCTCGATGTCATTGGAGCTGCCGCCGGACCGGTTGTGCAGGGTGACGGAGGTGGAGCCGGGTGAAGTCAGGATGATCTGGAGATCGCCGATGTAGGTGTGGCTGATGTCGACATAGACTTCGATGTCGATTATATCAGTGGATTGCGACAGGGTGAGGGTGGAATAGACCGTAGTGTTGTCCGGAATGCTGACCGGCGTGGTCTGGCATTCGGTGAATTCAGGCGGCGTACCGACGACGATGGTAAAGGAATCGGTGTTGCTGTAGCCGCCACTGGCGGTGATCGACACGGTGATGTTGACCGAAGTGCCGACCGGCGTGCCGGGATCGGCACTGAGCACGAAGGGGCTGCCGTTGGTGTCGTAGCTGCCGGCGCCGATCGTGCCGTAGTTACGGGTGGCGGTGCTGAAGGAGACCCAGCTGGAACTCTCACTCAGGGTGACCGAAACACCGGTCGCTTCCGCGCCGGCGTTGTACAGCGTCACATACATATCGACCGTCTCGCCCGGATCCAGCTGGCCGTTGGCGTCAGAGATCGAGTGACTGTCGTAGTCGATGATCGGATCGGTGCCGCCTCCGGCCTGCAGCAGCGCCTGGTAGGCATTGGCGCGGCCATAACCGGTCTGGCTGTCCCAGCCGGGGGAACCCATATCGTCAGCCGAGTTGGTGATGATGTTGCGAATTTCAGATACGGAAAGACCAGGATTGACGGTCTTGATCAGAGCCGCGATACCGGCTACCTGCGGCGTGGAACCGGAGGTACCGCCCATATCGGACATGTAGCCGCCGTTGTAGTAGGTGGAATGCAGTCGGGGACTGGGCGCCATCACATCCAGGCCGGTGCCGTAGTTGCTGCCCCACCAGTATTCGCCGTCGCAGGAGCTGGGATGTTTACGCTCGTTGCAGGGGGAAACCGCGCCGATCGCCATGCTGCCGGAATAGGCGGCGGGATAGCTGATACTACTGGCGTTGTCGTTACCGGAAGCGGAAACCACCACGACGCCGGCACTGACACAGGCATTGATCGCGCTGTTGAAACTGCCGTCGTATCCGCCGCCGCCCAGGCTCATGCTGACGACATCGGCACCATTGGTCCGCGCCCAGTTGACGCCGTCGACGATGTCGGAAGTCCAGCCGCTGCCGCCACTGTCCAGCACCTTGATCGGCATGATCATACAGTTGAAGTTGACGCCGGCGACGCCGGAGCCGTTGTTGCCTTTGGCCGCGGCCAGGCCGGCGCAGGCGGTGCCGTGCATATTGTCGTCGTTGGCGTTGCTGTCGTTGTTGACGAAGTCATAACCGGCAGTCATGCGGCCGGAGAACTCGCTGTGATCCAGATCGACACCGGTGTCGATAATGGCGATGGTGACGCCGGAGCTGCCCTGGGAGATGTCCCAGGCCTGGTCGGTATCCAGGTCGCAGTCGGTGGTACCGACATAGCCGCCGCCGTAGGCGACCGCCTGACCGGTGTTCTTATGCATCCACTGACTGGAATAGTAGCTGTCGTTCGGAGTGAACATGGCATGGACGATCCAGTCCGGGCGGGCTTCTTCAACGGAGGGCAGGTCTTCATACTGCCAGATCAGTTCGTCGATGTTCTGGCTTGCCTCGAACTCGATCACATAATGCAGATCGAGATCGTGATCGCGGGCCAGCTGATCCAGCTCGCCGCCGCTGTTGACCAGGCGGTAAAAGCTGCTGTAATCGAACTGCTGGTTGAGCTGATGGACATCGGGCAGGTCGGTGGTATGCAGCTCTGCGGTCGAACGGAAGTTGTCGACCACTTCACGGTGCAGTTTGATCAACAGGTGATCGGGGGCGTACTCGTGTGTCTTGTTTTCCTGTCGTTTCCACCAGGAACCCTCATAATCAGCGGGATTGTCGGGCTGCGGCGCATTGGCCAGGGCGGTTCCCGCCAGGAAGGTGAACAGGATAAAACCGGTGAATGCTCTCTTCATCAGATATCTCCTTCTACTTAAATGATCGCGCGACGCAGGAGCAGGTCTAGACGCAATTGCTCCTGGTTGCTTTATCGACTATATGATGTTTCGGCTTAAGTTGGGCACCACTTGTTGGAAAGCGGTTACTAGAAGAGAATAATAATGTTTCTGAAGAAAGTAAAGAGAAACTACCGGAAGCGCTTGAATATAGCGCCTGAATAAGGCGCCGGAAAGGCCGCCCTGGTCAGGCCTCGCTGCTCCGGCCGCCGCGGTTGCGCACCCTGGCGACGATCGCCGCGGTCAGCAGGCGCAGATCGTCGAGAATGGTGTAGATCAGCGGCACCACGACCAGGGTGAACAGCGTCGCCACCAGCAGACCGCCGATCATGGCCCTTCCCATCGGTGCATAGGGGATGCCGACCAGCGAGGAGTTGCCCATCGCCATCGGTACCAGGCCGAAAATGGTAGTGAACGCGGTCATCACCACCGGCCGGAAGCGGTTCCGGCTCGCCTCCACCAGCGCGGTCAGGCGATCCCGGCCGTCGTGGCGCAGTTGGACGACCCGGTCGATCAGGACGATGGCGTTGTTCACCACCACCCCGATCAGGATGATGATGCCGATGCCGGCCATGATGTCCATGTTGCCGCCGGTGATGAAAAGGGTCCACCAGGCGCCGAAAAAGGCGAAGGGAACCGCAAACAGGATGGAGAGCGGCAGCAGGAAGGATTCGAACAGCACTCCCATCAGGATGTAGACCAGGACGATGGAGAGCACCATCACCTCGTTGCGGCTGCCGACGATCGCTTCCAGGCGGTTGAAGCGGCTGCCCAGCGCCCAGTCGTATCCCAGCGGCAGGTGCACACCCGCCATCACCGTCCCGATCTGCTCCCGCAGCTGGAAGAGATCCTCCGCCGCAGTATAGCAGCGCACCGCGATGCTGGTCGAACCGTTGTGCCTGTGGATGGTACCCAGCCCCTTTTCGACGTTGAACTCTGCCAGCGTGCCGAGCGGCAGGCGCTCCCCGGTCGCCGTCACCAGGGGCAGGTTGCGCAGTTGATCGAGATAACGGCGGTCCGACTCCTGGATGCGGACCTGGATCGGGATTTCCCGTTCGCCCAGCTGCAGCCGGCCCACTTCGCGTCCCCGCAGCGCCATGGTGACGGTCAGCGCCACCTGCTGCGGGGTCAGTCCCACCTCCTCCACCAGCCGCCTGTTCACCTCGATCTGGATTTCATCCTTGCCGCTGTCGAGGCTCAGTTCGGTCGAGGTCACGGCGGGGATCTGCTCCAGGCGGCGCTTCACCTCCTGGGCGTATTCATGCAGCAGACGCGTTTCGGGACCCTCCAATCGCACATTCACCGCTGCGTCGCGGCCGCCCCCCCGGTGCCAGCCGTAGATGTATTCCACTCCGGCGTACTCCGGCAGCTGCTCCCTCAGTTCCTCCATCACCTGCGCCCGGTCCGGATGCGACGGCGACAGACCCAGCCACTTCAGCCTGATCTGCTGCAGGAGGTACTGATACCACTGGTACTGCGGCGGATCCTGCAGGAAGACATGCAGGCGGCCGCGGGAACTACTGTAGCGGGTGGAAACCGCCTTGATGCGAAACCGTTCGCGGTTGGCTTCCAGCACCTCCTCAGCACGGCTGATCACCCGGTTGGCATCCTCGATGGTATAGAACGCCGGCATCATCACCCGCAGCTGAAAGTCATTGATGTTGCCCTCCTGGTCGCTCGGTTTGACCTTTTCCAGCGGGATGGCGATAGTGGCGAAGATAGCCGCCAGGGCCAGTACCGCCAGCACCCGGTGTTTGAGCACCGCCCGCAACAGGCTCAGGATCCTGTCGCGCAGGAATGTGAGCAGCCGCTGCTCCGGCACATGGCGTGTCTGGCCCATCTTGACCGACAGCAGCGGAATGAACAGCATCGCGGCCAGCAGCGAAGCGATCAACGCCACGATTATCGGCACCCCGATCCGTTTGAGGAAGAAACCCACTTCCGGCTCGGTGCCGAGAAACACGATCGGCGCGAAGACCACGATGGTGGTCAGGGTCGACATCACCACCGCCATGCCGACATCTCCCGCTCCGCTTACCGCCGCGGCAGCCGGATCGTGCCCCTCCTGCCGCCGGACGAAGATACTCTCCATCACGACGATGGCGCAATCCACCACCATACCGATGGAGATCATCAAGCCCATCATGGTGATGATGTTCATCGACCAGCCGATGAAGTAGATGACACTGACCGCCATGAAGGCGGCGAAGGGGATCGCCAGGGTGATCACCAGCGTCATCCGCACCCGCCGCAGGAAAAAGAGCAGGATCAGGAAGGCGAACATCCCACCCCAGAGGGCGGTCTGCTGCAGGTTGGTCAGCGAAGAGCGGATGATCTGCCCCTGATCGAAGAGAATGTTCCACTCGAAGCCAGCCAGCGCCGGTTGCGTCCGCAACCGCTCAGCGATCGTCTGCTGCACCCCTTGCGAGATCTCCACGGTGTTGGCCAGTGCCTCCTTGGTGATGCCGATCGCCATTCCCTGCCGTCCGTTGACCCGGTGGTGCCAGTTCACCCGCGGTTCGGCGTATCTCACCTGCGCCACATCCCGCAGCCGGAAGGGGGTGTTGTTGATACCGATGTCCGCGATCTGTTCGATATCCCGGTACAGGCCGAGCGAACGCACCTGCAGGCGGCGGTCCCCTTCCCGCGTCCAGCCGCTGCTGAACTGGAGGTTGTCGCTCTGCAGCTGGCGCACCAGTGCGGGAATGCCGACGCCGTGGGCGGAAAGGCGTTTCATGTCGAGATCGATCAGGACCTGCTTTTCATCGGCGCCGTGTACCTCGACGCCGGCGACGCCGTCGATCTGTTCGAAGGCGGGCCGGATGTAGTTCTCCACCAGGAAGTAGAGGTTCTCCGTTTCCGGTGGATAGTTGATCGCCATCCAGACGATCTCCTCATCCTCCATCCCCATCCGGCGCAGGCGGATGCGCCGCACCTCCTCCGGCAGGTCCGGTTCCAGCCGGTCGATGCGGTCCCGTACCTGGTTGTAGGCGACATCCATATCCGCCTGCTTGTCGAACTCCAGCCAGATCCAGACGCCGTTCTCGGAGGAATGGGTTTCGATATTCTCGATGCTCTGCACGGTACGCAGGATCTCTTCGAAGGGAATGGCGATCTGCTCGGCCGCCTCTTCGGCGGTGGCGTTGGGGTAGCTGACCCAGATACCGAGGTAGGAGGTGGTGAAGCCGCGCGGCATCATCTCGAGCGGGATTCGCTGCATGGCCAGAAGGCCGACCGCAGCCAGTGCCAGGAAGGTCATCATCACCGTCACCGGACGGCGCAGCGAAAAGGCTGGCAGGCGTGAGGAACTACGCATCGGTTCGCCTGTCGGTTCGCCGGATATCGAAAATCGAGTAGAGCACCGGCACCACCACGAGTGTCAACAGCGTGGAGCTGAGCAGTCCGCCGATTACGGTCAACGCCATCGGCGCCCGTATCTCGGCCCCCTCGCCCCAGCCGATGGCCAGCGGCAGCAGTCCCAGTACCGTCGTCAACGTCGTCATCAGGATCGGCCGGATGCGCACCTGCGCCGCCTGCACGATCGCCTCCAGGCGCTCCAGTCCCCGCTCACGCAGCAGGTTGATGTAGTCGACCAGCACGATGGCGTTGTTGACGACGATGCCGACCAGCATGATCGCGCCGAGAAACACCACGACGCTGACCGGAATCTGCAAAACCAGCAGCAGCAGCGCGACGCCGACGAAGGCCAGCGGCACGGCGAAGATGATGATGAAGGGATGAAGCAGCGATTCGAACTGGGACGCCATCACCAGATAGACCAGAAAGACCGCCAGCAGCAGGGCGAACAGCAGGCTGTTGAGGGAGTGCTGCATCTCCTCGCTCTGTCCCCGCAGGGAGGCGCGGAAACCGAAAGGCAGGTCCAGCTGCTGCAGCCGCTGGGTGATGGCGGCGCCGGCTTCGGAAAGACTCAGACCCGCCAGGTTGGCGGTGATGACGGCGGAACGCTGGCGGTCCAGGCGCCGGATCTCGCTGGGACCTTCCACGATGTCGATCGCGGCCACGCTGCTCAGGCTGATCGGATCCCCTCTACCCGGATTGACCACCAGTTCCGCAAGTTGTGATACATTGCCGCGGTCCTCCTCCTCCACCATCACCCGGATATCGATCCGCTCCTCCCGGTCGCGGAAGCGGGTGGAGACCTTGCCCAGCACCTTGTCGCGCACCAGGGCGGCCACGTCGTAGAGGTTGAGATTGTGATACGCCAGGCGGTTGCGGTCGTAGACCACCTGCACCTCCGGGTGACCGCTCTGCAGTGTGTTGTTGATGTCGGTCAGCCCCTCGATTCCGTCCAGCTCCGCTTCGATGCGCCCGGCGAGGGTACGCAGAGTGTCGAGGGTGTAACCCTGCACCACCACCTGAATCGGCGCGGCGAAGCTGAAGAGGGTCGGATAGCGCAAACGCAGCTGCAGGTCCGGGATGTCGCGCACCTGCGCACGGATCGCGGCGATTACCGGTTCCTGGGCGGTGACGAAATCCTGCCCTTCCCGCAACCGCACCGTCAGCCGGGCGTAATGCTCCCCCGCTTCCGGATTGTTGGCGGTGGTGGTTTCGCTGCCGACCATGGCGGAGACCTGCTCCACCTGCGGCAGCTCCTGCAGCTGGCCGGCGATGGGAGTCACCACCGCCGCGGTTTTCTCCAGCGCGGTGCCCAGCGGCAGCACGCAGTCGACGTAGAATTCACCCTGGTGGAGCTCCGGGATCAATTCCCGGCCCAGTCGCGGCATGATCAGCAACGTCAGGCCGAGTAGTCCGAGCGCGATGGCGACGGTCAGAGTGCGGTGGCGCAGGACGCGGCGCAGCCAGCCGGGGTATACGCCGATCAGCCAGTCGAGCGCCCGGCGCAGCGGCGACAACAGCGGCCGCAGCAACCGTAAGATCAGACCGACGACCAGCCCCAGCCAGCGCACCAGGTACGTGCCCGCCTGCAGCAGGCCGATCAACAGCATCAACAGCAGCCAGGCCAGCAGGTGGGCCAGCGCGGGCAGCGGCAGCCAGATGAACAGCAGTCTCAACAGCCAGCGTCGGCACCAGGCGCCGAAGCCCTGACGCTCGACGCGCCCGATACGCTGGTGCAGCCGGCGAAACCGTTCCAGCACCGTGAAGCGCAGGAAGGGGAAGCGTTCACGCAGGTTGGCGCCTGCCTCGCGGGCCGGTTGTGACAGCGCCCGGGTGGCCAGCATCGGGATGACGAACAGCGCCACCAGCAGGGAGACTACCAGCGAAAAGACGATCGTCAGCGACATATCCTGGAACAGCTGTCCCGCGACCCCTTCCACGAACACGATCGGGAAGAAGACGGCAATGGTGGTCAGGGTGGAGGCGGTAACGGCGCCGCTCACTTCCCGTACGCCGCGGATCGCGCCGGCGACGAAAGCGTCACCCTCCTCCCGGCAGCGGTGGATCGACTCCAGCACGACGATGGCGTTGTCTACCAGCATGCCGATGCCGAGTGCCAGGCCGCCCAGCGACATGATGTTCAGCGACACCTGCCAGAGGTTCATCGGCACGAAGGTGGAGATCACGGACAGCGGTATCGCCAGGGCGATCAGGATCGTCGTCCAGACCTTGCCCAGAAAGATGTAGAGAACGATAACTGCGAACAGGCCGCCGATGATGGCCGCCTGCTTGACCTCGTCGATGGAGCTTTGAATGTAGCGCGCCTGGTCCGAGAGCAGGCGGATCTCCAGGTCGCGACCGAGCAGTGTTTCCGCCAGGGAAGGGACCGGAGTGCCGCCGCCGCGCGGTGACCGCACCGGCAGCGTTTCGAAGACCGCCTGCCGTACCAGACGTGATACGGTGACGGTGTTGGCGTCCCCCTCCTTGAAGATCTCAACCTCCACCGATTCCCGGCCGCCGATGGTGGTCAACTCCCGTCGCTCCGTGTGTGTGTGATACACGCGGGCGATGTCGCGCAGCGGAATGGTGACGCCGCTCCGGTCCGCCAGGCGCAGATCGCGTATTTCCTCCAGGTCGCGGAATTCGTTCAGCGTCCGGATGATGTATTCGGTGTTACCTTCCTTGAGGGTTCCGCCGGCCAGGTTGACGTTCTCGGCCGCCAGGCGCCGCACCACATCCCCCAGGTTAAGCGAGCGTACCGCCAGTTCCTTTTCGCTGATCTCGACGCGGATCTCATCCTCCCAGCCGCCGCGGATCTTGACGGCGGCGACTCCCGGCACCTTCTCGAGGCGCCGTTTGACAACCTCCTCGCCGATCCGCCGCAGTTCGAACAGCGAGACCTCGCCGCTGAGACCAAGGCGCAGAATCGGATCGAGGTTGGGATCGTAGCGCAGGATGAGCGGGCGGTCGACCTTGTCGGAGAAGTAGACCTGGTCCAGTTGCTCGCGGACCTCCTGCAGGGCGCGGTTCATGTCCGCGTCCCAGGCGAACTCCAGGATCACATCGGAAAGTCCCGCGCGTGAGATCGAGGTAATGTTGACCAGGTCGGGGAGGATGCCGAGCGCTTCTTCCAGGGGTTGTGATACAATCGACTCCACCTCTTCCGGCGCCGCGCCGGAGAATTCGGTGCGGACGGTGACGGAGGGATAGGCGATGTCCGGCATCAGTTTGAGGGCGAGGTTGCGGTAGGAGATAATACCGAAGACGATTACCGCCAGCGTCAACATGGCGACGGTAACCGGGCGCGCGGTTACACCGGCAAAGATGCCTGACTGTTTCCGCAGCATCAGAGACTGCCGGTATGATGATGAATAATGCGCACCCGGGCCGAATCCTGGAGCGCGCTCTGGCCGACCACGACGATCGTCTCACCGGCCTTTACGCCGGAGCTGACCTCCACCGCCTGCGCGTCGGAGTAGTCCAGTTGCAGTTCCCGCTTGAGGGCGAGGGTGTCGTTTTCCACCACGAAGGCGCAGGTCTTGTCGCTCTCGTAGATGAGCGCGTTCTTCGGAATCAGCACCGCCTCCGGATGCACATCCAGGATCAGCTGCACGTTGACGAACATGCCGGGCCGCAGTAGCTCCCGCGGATTCTGGATGGCGACGGTGACTTTGAAGGTGCCGGAAGCGGCGTCCACGGTGGGGTTGATGCGTTTGACCTCCCCGTGGAAGAGCCGCTGGGGATAGAGATCGCTGCGTACCTCCGCCCGCAGGCCGCGGCCGACCACCGGATAGTACATCTGGGAAAGACGCAGTTCGGCGATCGGTTCGGTGGTGTTGATGATGCTGAAAACCTGGCTGGCGGCGGTGACATATTCACCGATACCGACCGCCCGGTGGGAGATCACGCCGGACAGCGGGGCGGTGATGACGCTGCGCTCCAGTCTCAGTCGCACGGTCGCTAGCTGCAGACGCGCCCGTTCCAGCTTGTAACGCTTGTCGGCGTACTCCTGTTCCGACATCAGGTCCTTGGCGTAAAGTTCCTCCGCCCGCTGGAAATCGGTCTGCAGATGACCGTATTCCAGTTCCGCCTGTTCCAGATTTATGCGCAGCTGCTCATCTTTCAGCGAGAGCAGCCTGCCGCCTTTCTCAACCCGGTCGCCTTCCTCGACATGCAGTTGTGATACATTGCCTGCAACCAGCGGAAAGACCTCCACGGCATCTTCGGTCTGCATGGTGGTGTGGTATTCCAGGCGGGAGGTGATCTCCCCCCGCTCCACCCGCGTCACTTCGACCGGGATGCGGAGCTGCTCGAGCGAATCAGGCGTACCGCCCTGAAAGCGGTGCTTGTCCGCGCCGTGCCGCTGTTTGTCGTTCTGCTTGTTTTCGCTGCTGCCGCACCCCTGCATCAGGAGCAGCAGGATCAGCAGGAAGATATGCCGGTACATCAAGACCTCAGGTTGTGCTGTGCTGCCAGGCGGTGCCGGAAGGCGTCGTAGCTTCTGCCATGGTTGGGACGCGATCCTGTCAACTTGAGTGCTTGAAATTACTCAACTTGGCGGGACCATCAAAATGATTTTGCAGTTGCGTGTGAAGTGAACCGGTCAAGGCAGGTGGAGCGCCCGCAGCGTCCGGTTGCCGGCGCCGGTTTCGATCCGCACGAAATAGAGACCGGCCGGCACCGCCAGGTCCAGGGGGAGGTGATGCTCGCCCGTCGTCAACTCCCGCAGCAGTGGGGAGGTGATCCGCCGGCCCAACAGATCGTGGATAACGACACTGACCGGTCCCGGTTGCGTCAGAACCAGTCGCAGGACGGTGCCGCCGTTGCAGGGGTTGGGAAACAGGGTGGCCGTGAAGCCCGGTGTTATCGGCCGCCGTCGCACATTCTCATCGCCGTTTTCGCCGTGCACGGCGACAACGGCGTCCAGATCGAAGGAGTCGCCGCCATCCGGCACCTGGCCGGCGGTGTCGGTGATGCGAACGAAGCGGGCGTGGGTCAAACCCAGCTCAGCCAGATCGAAGGCATCGCCTCCGCTCAGCTCCGGGTCGGTGGGGGGAGCGCCGCCGTTAGTGGGTGTCACGCCGGCCAGGCCGGCCAGGGTAACGGGATCCCAGGGGAACTCCTGCCAGCTCTCGCCGTCCTGACTCACCGCGACGAAACCGGTCTCGCAGAAGGGCGCGGTGGAGTCGCCGCCGATCCAGAAGGGGTTTTCGAATACCGTGAAATCGGGACCGGGATCGTCAGCGATACCGCCGTCCTGGAACTCCAGCACGATCACGCCGCCGCTGCCCAGGGCGAGGATCTCTGCCGGGTCCGACGCTGGTGTCAGCGGCGTGGCGCTGCTGTCAGGGGGACCCAGCACGTTGTCCGGGAAGTAATCCTGGCCGAAGCCGGCGCCGGGGCCGTAGACGACGCTCGTCACCGCGTCCGCCCAGGGATCGACCTGTGCTGCCGCCGGCGGCAACTGCGCCAGCAGGCCGCAGAGCAGCAATGTGATACACGCGACTCTCCCCGGTGGTGTGAAACGTGACACAGTTGCCTCCGCTCAGGGTAACCGGGTCAGCTTGACCGTCCGGCTGACGCCGTCCGCGTACAGCTGCAGGAAGTACATCCCGGCGCCGAGGCCCTCGCCGTCGATAGCGATTTCGCCCCGGCCGGCTGGCTGCAGGCCGCACTCCAAATGGCGCCGGTGCCGTCCGGCTGTATCATAGAGATCCGCGGTCAGGACAGCGGCGCGGGAGAGGGTGAATCCGACCAGCGTCGAGGGATTGAACGGGTTGGGTCGGGCCGGTTCGATCCGGAGCCGGGTAGTGGCGGGCGGCGTGTCGTGTATCACACGCTCCAGACCGTTGAATTCGATGATATCGACTATTTGCGTGGTGCGGGGATAGCTGCTGACGACATCGAAGTTGATGTTCAGGCGGCGCACGCCGCCACTGAGACCGGAACCGACGTAGAAGTGATTGTCTATGCCGGCCGCCAGGGCGAAGCCGCCGAAGCTTAAGGTGGCCGGCAGCAGTTCATGCGTGGCGGAATCGTAAAACTGCACCGGGGCGGTGACTGCGGTCCATTCATCGGCAACCGCCACGGTACCGTCTTCGCGCATAGCCATGACGTTGGAGTTGTTGCCCAGAGCCAGTTCAGTCACGGTGCCGCCGTCGGCCGGATCCACGAAACGGATGACGCCGTTATTGTCCGCCGGATAGGTTTCACCGGTGCAGAGGACATTGAGCAGACCGTCGGAGCCGACCAGGATCTCCTGTGGATTGAGGGCGACCTCGAAGTAGTCCACCAGCTGCGCCGCCGCCACATCGATCACGCTCACCTGGTTACCCTGCCCCATGCCGCTGGCGGTGACATAGAGCATGCCGTTCAGTTCCACCATGCCGGCCGGCTGCGGATAGGTCGGCACGGAATTCTCTTCGACCCAGTTGGCCAGATCGATGTAGACCACCGTGTTCTGCATCAGCAGCGATACGAAGGCGAGAGTGGGATCCGCGTGGGAAAAGGTGATCGTCCAGGGATTGGAGTATTCCGGTAGATCGAGGATCTCCCACACCGGCTCCGGATCGCCCGGCAGATCGGCCAGCAGCGTGCGCCAGAGAGCGGTTCCGCTTCCATCAGCAAAGGAGCCGGAATGGACTACATAGAGGTACTCGCCCTGGATGGCCAGGCGGTTTGGTATGGTGCCGAGGTCACAGATCAGCAGTGGTTCCGGATCGGACAACCCCTGCCAGTACAGCTGGGAGCTGCTGAATCCCTCGATGGTGAAGAAACCGGGGTCTTCTATTGGCTGTGCTTGCAGGTTGACGGTCAGAAATAGAAACGTGATACACAGGGCGGATAGCCACCTCATATGAACCTCCCGTTCAGTTTGAGTGTGAGGGGACTGCAGCAGGCAGGTTTCCGGACTCACGGTTTCAGGAGTCACGCGTGACTCCAACCTCGGTTCAGCCTTCCCAGCGGCCGCGGCCACCAGTGGTAACCTGAACTCCGTCACCGCTTACCGTGGCGGGGGCCGTTCCCGCTTTTGACGGGATTCCCATACCCTTGCTACAGTATGCGTCAACAATAAGCCACTCGCGGGGCGAGTTGCTCGCTCAGTTGAATGCCGAGGGTCGGAATCGAACCGACATGGACAAAAGTCCGCTGGATTTTGAGTCCAGTGCGTCTACCAGTTTCACCACCCCGGCGGGCGGGAGCACTGCTCCCGGGTGGATATATTCCGACAAAATGGGGGGGAAGTCAACTCTATAGTATTTCCAGCTGAAATGACCGTGGGAACGGGCGGAGATCAACCGCCGCGCAGCTGACGCAGCGAGAAGACGGAGCGGGGGCGCCAGGGGCCGATCAGCAGAAACACCAGCGCCAGGTTGAGCAGCAGGTAGAGACCCGCGGTCTGGAGCTGGTCGAGCAGTGTCGTGCCGGCGGGGAGAATCCAGCGGGTGACGGCGAAAAGCAGCGCCGGCAGGAAGCCGCCGGCGGCAGTCCAGAGCCAGCGCCAGCTTTGACCGCTCTGGCGCCGGTAGAGCAGCCAGACCGCCAGGTAGTAAACATTGTAACCCGCAAAGGCAATCCAGGGCGGGCGCAACAGATCAGCGTCACCGTGCACCAGCCAGGCGTCGATCGAGAAGAAGAGCGCCATGGCGATCAGCTGAAACAGCACCAGCAGCTTCTGCCGGTTGCAGACGATCAGGTAGGAGGTGAGCACCAGCGTCAGCATGAAGGGAAAGATCGCCAGCGCCATCCGCTGCAGCAGCGGGAGTGAAGGCAGGTATTCCGGCAGCAGCCAGCGCACCAGGAACGGAAGCGCGACGCAGGAGAGGCCGGTCAGCAGGGAACTGCCCAGCAGGAAATACCAGAAATGGCTGAACACCTTGCCGTGCAGGAAATCGCTCGCGCCCTCCCGGCCGTAGATACGGGCATAGGCGGGCAGGATCACCGACGCGAAGGCGCCGCTCAGCATGATGAGTGTATCACGTACCAGGTTGCCCAGCTGGTAGAAGCCCAGCGTCTCGAGGCTGAAGCGGCGTCCGATGATGAAGGTGTCGCCGTTGGTCAGCAGCAGCAGGAAGAGGGCGTATAGGCTGATCGGAAGGCCGGTGGCCACAAAGTGCTTGAGCAGCGGCCAGGAAAAGTGCAGATGCAGTCGCGGGCGCAGATGCCACCAGAACAGGGTCGCGGCCAGTGTCACCGAGACGAGAATGGCGATCGGCTGGGCGTACAGCTGCAGATGGGTCGCCATCAACGCCAGCAGCGAAAGCACCACGATGGCCCGGAACAGGCTTTGGGCGATAGTGGCGCCGGAGATAAGGTGGAAGCGCTGGTAGCCGTTGGCCAGTGTATACAGGAATCGATTCAGGAGTACAATCGGAATGCTGATCAGGACGAAGAGGTAGAGGACACCATCATCCGTCAACAGGGTCGGACGCAGCCAACGGGCGATAATCATCAACATCATCATCAACAGTATGAATAAGAGCAGCCAGGCTGCGGAAGCGCCTTCAGAGCGGTGTAAGCGTTCCTCTTCACCGCTGCCGCGCAGGAGCGGGATGTCACGCACCAGCGCATCGACTACTCCGATGTTGACAAAGGGGAGATAGCTGACCGCCAGCACTGGCAGCGTCAGGATACCGAGCTGTTCCGGTCCCAGCACCCGCGCCACTACGACACCGGCCACCGCCAGAACAACGCGTGACAACAGACGGGTTCCGCCCAGGGAGAGAGAGTGTTCGATGATCTTACTGATGGGGTTCCTCCTCCCGTGCCAGGGGGGCGCCTTTCCGGTTCAGCCAGCACAATCGCAGCTTGAGGATCGCCCGGATGACGAAACCGGGCAGGCGGCTGAACCACAACAGGGCATAGCTTCCGGATCGGAAGCGGTGCGTCAGCGACTCCCGCAGGCAGCGACGGGCTCGGCGGTAATCCCCGCCCATGATGCTGCCGCGCGCCAGCATGGCGTGATACATCGCCTGCGCCTCGCCGGGCTGCAGACTGTCGATCACGGGTGGTTGCGTATCAGGTTGGATCGGATCGGGCCGGCCGCTCCGCCTGGCGACCGCGCTTTCCATAGCCAGCCGCCGGTAGGCCTGCTGCAGTGCGTAATGCGCCGCCGAAATTGATCCTGGTGCTACCTGCCAATGGTAGAGCACCTCCTCCAGGTTGCTCAGGTCATACCGCTCGGAAAGCCGGAGCCAGAAGTCGTAGTCCTGGGCATAACGGAAGAACTCACGGTAGCCGCCGACCGCGTTGAACGCCTCGCGCCGGATCAGCGCCGAGCCGTGCGAGAGCAGGTTCGCCTTCAACAGGCCGCGCCGAAGCGCTGCTGGTGCCGTTATCACCTGGCTGGTACCGATGACCTCGCCGGCAGCGTCGGTCCAGGCGGTGCGGGTGCCGCAGGCGGCGACCTCAGGATGCGCATCTAGAAACCGGACCTGTTGTTCCAAACGTCGGGATTGCGAGTAGTCACCCACGTCCATCCGGGCCAGGTACTTCCCCCGCGCTGCGCCGGCGGCGCGGTTCAGCGAGACGGTCAGACCGTGGTTCGCCTGTGTGATCACCCGCAGACGGGGATCGTCGCAGGTGGCGAGTAGAGCGGCGCTGTCATCAGTCGAACCGTCATCAACGACGATCAGCTCCAGATCTTCCAAAGTCTGCTGCAGGATTGATTTGAGGCTGGCAGCGAGTTGCTCTTCGCCGTTGTAGACCGACATCAGGACGGAGACCTGAGGCGTCTTCTCCATCAGACAGCCTCCTGCCAGCCCATACCGGGGAAGTCGCGGAAACGCCAACCGGTGTCCTCGAAATGTGGAAGCTGTTGATCAATAGCCGCCAGCCCGAGCAGGCGGAAATAGGTTGACCAGAGATCACTCTCCCGGTATGGAACGGATATGAACTCCAGCCCGGAGTAGTGCCACCTGGGAGACCCGCAGCAGAGCTGCAGCCAGTTGCGAAAGATCAGTTTCAATCTGGGCACCAGTCCCTGTTCCGCTCTAAGATTGCGCAGGGGAAAGAGGATGTTATGAATCGATCGCTGATGCCGCCTTAGGGCCCAAGGGAAACCACCATCTTCATTGCGTGAGTTCATAACGGCCTGGAATGACTCGTGCATGGCTTTTCGAACCGGTTCGGTCATACCGTCACGCCTGGTGGATTTCAGTAAGACATCGATCCCGTCGAAGTCTTCGCAGGCTCCACCACCAGGCGAGAGCACGAAGAAACCCTCACTCGATTGAAGCCGCAGGGTATTCGCACTCATTTCCTGCAGATGGGGTAACTGAACGCCGCGGAAGTGAAAATAGGAGAGAAAATGGAAGCTGCCGTAAAGCGAGTTGTGCAGGCCGGCCCCCTGGTCCGGTCCCCAGAAGCCGGTTGCGGGGTCCTGCCGCTTCAGCAATGCCGCCAGAAACCTGCGGTGAAGCTCTTCCATCGCTTCATCCGGACCCAGCCAATCAGCCAGATGATCGGTGAATGACAATCTGAACATCACCGGGTTGCTGACATACCAGCAGTTTGACCAATCCAACTCCTGCAGATAAGCTTCAGGATCCAGATCGGCCAATTCCCGTTCGATTCGCCTCAGTTTGTGTGCAGGTTTTGCATCCAGAAGGCGAAGTGCATCCAGCACGAACATGTCGATCTGATTCTGGATGTAGGAAAGAGTAAAAGGTGGATGTGCCGTGAGTGGATAGCGCTCGATGAAGTCGCCGTTCTCGGGATCCTGGCTGCTTAAAAGGTACTCAATGATTTCCTTGCGCGAGGGGTGCCGTTCCAACTCACCCAGCAGTGCCAGCGTGAAGACGGCAAAGGCGGTTCCCTTCAGCGTAACCTTCCCTTCCCGCCAGAAACGAAAGCCACCGCTCGGATCGTAAAGCTCAGATATCCAGTCGGTGATTTCAGCGGCGAAACGGGGCCAGTTCATGCAGTCTCCCGCTTGCGGAGCTTAACCAGGATGTTGCGGTCCGTGAAGAGGCGGATAAAAATGCGGAATCCGGTGAAGTAGCGCCGGAGCGCTTGCATCCTGGCGATTTCTTCTCGCTCGACTTCAAAGCTGGCCTTCTCGATCAGAAAATCGAACTGGCGTTGATCCATCTCGAAAATGTGGTGCTCATCCCTCAGCCAGCCGGTGGGACGGAAGCGTGAGACAACCAGAGGCATTGAAAGGTAGAGGACACCATCGTCAGCGAGGGCTTGGTGGATTTCCTGCAGGATACGCAGCGGGCTGCCCAGATGTTCGATAACTTCGAAGAGGAAAATCGTCTGGAAAGGTCCGGTCAAATGACAGCTGTCGAGGTCAAAATCGGTGCTGTCTACTTCAAGGTTGAGCTCGCGACGGATTCGTTCGAGTAGAGGACTCTCACCACCGAGATCCAAGGCTGGTGCTGACACGCCTTCCTCATGTAAGAATCGAATCGTCCGTTCCAAACGGCGGATGTTGGTGGTTTCGCCGAAGGGATCTGAATAGGAATCGATCGTTGGCATCCTGTTTCCCGCTTTCACACTGACTGAGGTTTGGAAAGGCAGAC
The DNA here is from genome assembly GCA_964517435.1 of uncultured Bacteroidia bacterium. GTDB lineage: Bacteria > CAIWAD01 > CAIWAD01 > BS150m-G50 > BS150m-G50 > BS150m-G50. The sequence goes on from CAZFEC010000031.1 coordinate 36,714, forward strand.
ACATACCCCAAAGGGCGGATTCCGGCTGGTATAAATGAACCGTGATGCTGTCTAAATGCAAGCGGTTTCTGGGAACTTGTTTACAGGGACCAGGCTGACGGTATTAGTTAAGCTGTTGCCACTATCGGTGGAAGGGCAAATCCTTCCCCAAGCCGTCAAGAAGTGAATGGCTGCTTTTTGAACATCAACGATGCGAAGATGAGGTTTCGTCTATTATGGAGTAGTCGTTCGGCAAATCCTGAAGCTAAGATAATTTCTGGTATTAGCTGGGTCATTGTAGTTTCTATGAGCGGACGGTAGCCGTTCACTGCCATAAAACCAGGAGCCCCCTCTAAACGAGCGATATGGATATGGATGAGAGGGTGGACCTAAGGGATTCGTTTGAGCACCAGGGAGGTAGTCACCCCAGAAGTCATTGACCCATTCCCAAAGATTACCTGCCATATCATGTAGCCCTAATTGACTGTCACCTTGCGAGAAACTACCAAACGGGGCTGTCCATCCAACGCAGTACTCACCCGGATTGAAATTTGTCAAGCTGCAATCAGGTGTTTCATTGCCCCAGGGATAGGTTCGGTTATCATTATAACGAGAGGCGTATTCCCATTCAGCTTCAGTTGGCAAGCGATATCCTTCCGCCGTATAGGGATTATGACTGGCACCTACAGACCAGTCACCATTGTAAAACGGTGTTAATCCTTCCTGGAGACTCAACCAGTCACAATAACAAGCTGCGCCATACCAGGAAACCTCCAGAACCGGATGATCAAAGGATACCATACCTTCATAGTCACCACTATAAACAGGTTCCAGAATGAATTCACTTCCGTTCCAGGCAATCTCGCAACCAGTGTGATTTGGATTGATCAGGACTTTGTCATGTGCGGTAACAGCTGTATTACTCACAGACTGAAGTAGACCCTGTTCGTAGGCCCACTGCATCCTCAAACAGAACTCACCATTTGTAACCTCGTGTTCACACAGCGCAAAGTCATTTGTTAAAGTCACTTCATGTTCTGGTTCGGCAATACCGTTTTGTCCCATGGTGAAGGTCCCGGCAGGTATAGTAATCATAACAAGAGGTGGCAGCTGCGTCTCTCCTACCGCGACTACCCGAAAGAAAGCACTGACATACCAGTAATCCGGATCTGTGAATGTAAAACATGTATCACTTGTTTCAGTGAGAAGCATGCCTTCCTCAATCCCGTAATATGGTAGTGAAGAGAAGTACAGTTTGTAGTTATCAATTATGATCGCGTTCCCATAGATATCTTCGATTGGTGCAGACCATGTGAGTCGAAACTCACGTTCCGGTGGCAAGGTTCCCTCAATGATCTCGATCTGAAGATCATCAACTGGTGTAGGTGTTGATGCGAAAACTGAAGTGCAGAAGCTGATGATTAAAAGAAGTAGGATTACGCGAAGCATGGATGTCCTCCCGCTACTGCTATAACGAATCTATGGCGATAACTAATTACGCGTTTGAACTACATCCACTTATTTCAGTTGAAACAGTGTGAATTGGTATGATCTCAATCCCCCAACTTCCGCACTCGAAATCCGAGGCTGCGATTAGTATGAGATGCGCCACTGACGGCTCGATGTGCACAATGGAGAGCGTCGACTTCGTAACCCCAGCTGCCCCCGCGCCGTACATTGGAGCCTGTGAAAGCAGGACCCAGCGGATCGGTTTGCGGATCAGCGCTGTAGCTTCCGTAAGCATCATTCACCCATTCCCAGGAATTGCCACCCAGATCGAAGAAGCCAAGTCCACTTACACTGAGCGGGTAAATCCCAATCTCCGTCGTCCAACCGATGCAGTAGGTGGTGGTCTCGAAGTTCGCCCAGGTGCAATCGGGGTAGTCCTCTCCCCAGGGGAAAGAACGACCGTCATCATAACGGGCGGCATGTTCCCACTCAGCTTCGGTGGGTAGCGTGAAGGCCGGGGTGTTATACCGATTCTCATAAAGAATTTCGCATAGAACTCATTGAAAAAGCTGTTTT
>CAZFEC010000032.1:0-36752 GCA_964517435.1 uncultured Bacteroidia bacterium
ATTGTAAACAATTGATTCTCTACTACGTTGCAGGGTTAATCAGAAGCGACTACGTTCGTGTGGATGGGCGGAAACGCTGTTGAGTTACTGAACACTCACAACAGAGATTGAACAGTCCACCCAGTAAACGAGCCGTTTACCCTTTTTTCGCGGAGTGGAATCGAGAGAGGTGTTCTGATGAGATTGCATATTTATAGATAATATTTACTTTATGATATCATATTTTATGATACTATATTCTGTGGTTAATTGTGCGATTGGTCAGGGTCGGACCTGTGTATCTGATTGGCAATACAAAGATTAACTTGAATAATAGTGGAAAAAATGGCCTTAGATGGATGTTTCTCCAGTGAATAAGCGCCCAACATTCAGGACGGCGTCGATGAACGATCAGGTGGTGAGCTGTAGTAGTCTGTTCTGTATCGTCATCTTGAATGAGAAAACCGCCCAAAAAACAGTGTTTAAGGGCGGTTTTCGGCGGTTTTCCAGGCTTTACATTTTGATTTCTATAAACTTGCCAAGGTCCGACCCCGGACATCTGGAAGAGAACCTCCTGGAGGTTAAAACATTGCCCGTACATATTCACGCCGCATGCGAACGATGTTCAGAATGCTGATCTCCTTGGGGCAGACCGCTTCGCATTCACCGATGTTGGAACAGGCACCGAAGCCCTCCGCATCCATTTGCGCCATCATCTTGTCGACCCGCCGTACCCGTTCCGGCCCGCCCTGCGGCAGCAGCGCGAAATGGGAGATCCGGGCGCCGGTGAAGAGGGTCGCCGAGGCATTGGGACAGGAGGCCACGCAGGCGCCGCAACCGATACAGGCCGCCGCGTCCATCGCCAGGTCGGCGTTTTCCTTCGGAATCGGCAGCGAGTTGGCGTCGGGCGGTGAGCCGGTTTTGATCGAGACATACCCGCCCGCCATCTGGATACGGTCCAGTGCGCCGCGATCGACGACCAGGTCGCGCACAACCGGAAAAGCGCGGGCGCGCCACGGCTCCAGGATGATGGTGTCACCGTCGCGGAAATGTCGCATATGCAGCTGGCAGAGGGTGGCGCCGCGTACCGGCCCGTGGGCGGTACCGTTGATCACCATGCCGCATTGCCCGCAGATACCTTCCCGGCAGTCGTTGTCGAATTCCAGCGCGATTTTCTCAGATAACACCAGCTGCTCGTTCAGTACATCGAGCATTTCGAGGAAGGACATCTCAATGGATACATCCTTCACTTCGTGTTCTTCGAACCGGCCTTTATCCTCAGGACCCTGCTGCCGCCAGATGAGCAGTTTCAGATTGATGTGATCGGCCATGGACTCAACTCCTTATTTGTAACTGCGCTGCGTCAGCTGCACACTCTCGAATTCCAGTTGCTCCCGGTGCTGGATCGGTTCCTGATCGGCGCCGGTGTACTCCCAGACGGTAACATGGGTACAGTTCTCGTCGTCGCGCAGCGCTTCACCATCCTCCGTCTGACTCTCTTCGCGGAAATGGCCGCCGCAGGATTCGGCGCGCTCGAGGGCGTCGCGCGCCATCAGCTCTCCCATCTCCATGTAGTCCGACAGCCGCAGCGCCTGCTCCAACTGTTTGTTCATGCCGTCGGCACCGCCGGTGACCTTCAGGTCGCTCCAGAACTCGCGCCGCAGCTCTTGAATGGCGGTAACCGCGTGCTGCAGGCCTTCCGCGTTGCGACCCATGCCGACGTAATCCCACATGATGCGACCCAGCTCACGGTGCAGCTGACGCACGGTGCGGGTGCCGTTGATGTTCAGCACCTTGTCGATCAGCTCCTGCGCCGTCTGCCGCGATTCCTCGAAGGCGGCGTGACTGGTGTCGACGGCGTCGAACTGGCTGCGCGCCAGGTAGTCGGCCAGGGTGTAAGGTATCACAAAGTAACCGTCGGCCAGCCCCTGCATCAGGGCGCTGGCGCCGAGACGATTGGCGCCGTGGTCGGAGAAGTTGGCCTCACCCAGCACGTGCAGGCCGGGAATGGTGCTCTCCAGGTTGTAGTCGACCCAGAGGCCGCCCATCGTGTAGTGGATGGCGGGGAAGATCCGCATTGGCGCTTCGTAGGGATTCTCGCCGGTGATCATCTCGTACATGTCGAACAGGTTGCCGTACTTCTCCTCGATTACATCGCGGCCCAGCCGCTGAATTGATTCGGTGAAATCGAGATACACCGCCAGGCCGGTGGTTCCGACGCCCCGCCCTTCGTCGCAGACCATCTTGGCATTGCGGGAAGCGACATCGCGCGGCACCAGGTTGCCGAAGCCGGGGTAGCGCCGCTCCAGGAAGTAGTCGCGGTCCTCCTCCGGAATATCGTTCGGCGCGCGCTTGTCATCCGGGTTCTTGGGCACCCAGACCTGGCCGTCGTTGCGCAGGCTCTCGCTCATCAGCGTCAACTTGGACTGATGGTCGCCGCTGACCGGGATGCAGGTCGGATGGATCTGCACCATGCAGGGATTGGCGAAGCCGGCGCCCTTCCGGTAGCAGCGCCAGGCCGCGCTGCCGTTGGAGTTGACCGCGTTCGTCGACAGGTAGAAGACATTGCCGTAGCCGCCGGTGGAGAGCAGCACGGCGTGACCGGCGTACTTCTCCAGTTCGCCGGTGACCAGATTGCGGACGATCACGCCGCGGGTGACACCGTCCACCGTCACCAGTTCCATCATCTCACGGCGGGTCAGCAGATCAACGGTACCCGCTTCCACCTGGCGCATCAGCGCGCTGTAGGCGCCCAGCAGCAGCTGCTGTCCCGTCTGACCGCGAGCGTAGAAAGTACGTGATACCTGTGCGCCGCCGAAGGAGCGGTTGTCCAGGAGGCCGCCGTACTCGCGGGCGAAGGGCACGCCCTGCGCGACGCACTGGTCGATGATATCGTTGCTCACCTGGGCCAGCCGGTAGACATTGGCCTCGCGGGCGCGGTAATCGCCGCCCTTGATCGTGTCATAGAACAGGCGCCAGATGCTGTCGTTGTCGTTGGGATAATTCTTGGCCGCGTTGACACCGCCCTGCGCGGCGATGCTGTGCGCCCGCCGGGGGGAATCCTGGATGCAGAAGATCTTGACCTGGTAGCCCATTTCGCCGAGCGAAGCCGCCGCCGAAGCGCCGGCCAGGCCGCTGCCGATCACCAGGACGGTGTACTTGCGCCGGTTGTTGGGCGCCACCAGTTTGAGGTTGTCCCTGTGAAGGTCCCATTTCTCTTTGAGGGGCCCGCCCGGTGTTTTCGATTCGAGTTTCATGAGATATCCCCTTGCTTAAGCGAAATAGAGCCAGATCGGAATGATGACGAAACCGCCGGCGATCACGATCGAGAAGACGATCCCGAACCGGTAGACAAAGGTGAGAAAACGGGGTCCGGTCAGACCGAGCGACTGCCAGGCGCTCCAGAAGCCGTGACTCAGATGGAAGCCCAGCAGGATCATCACCAGCTCGTATGCCAGCACGTTCCAGCCGTTGCTGAAGAAATCCGCAACGATGGCGTAGAGGTCCCAGATCCGTTCGCCGTGAATCTGCGTCATGCGGGTGGGATCGCCGTATTTGAAGTGAAAGAGGTGCAGCACCAGGAAGATGATGACGATGGCGCCGGTCCAGATCATGGTGGAGGAGCCGATCGACTTGCGGCTGGTGTGGCCGGCGTTCTTTACCTTGCGATAGCTGACCGGACGCGAGCGCCAGTTGCTGAAGGTCACCCAGGCGCCGATCAGCAGGTGGAGCAGGAACAGCAGCCCCAGACCGATTTCCAACGCTTCGATCACCCAGCCGAACTTGTGCAGGAAATGCGCGTAGATGTTGATGTAATCCGGGACGCCGGTCATCAGCGTCAGGTTGCCGACGAGATGTATCACCAGGAAGGCGCAGAGGAATAATCCCGTCAACGCCATCAGCAGCTTCTTGCCGACTGTGGACCAGAGGGATGAAGAATATTGAAGCATATAGCGGCTCCAGTTAGTGTGGCGGCGAAAGGATACGTTTCATTTATTGAATCGCCACAAGAAAAGCAGCGCCGCCGGTCACTCGCAAGTTTTTCGACGCACAGGAGTGCATCCGGCGCCGAAGTTGGGATTATCTGCATGCGTGATTACGCCGAACGGCGTTATCTCTCCGCGATCGAAGTCGCCCGCTATCTCGACCTTTCCGTCAAGGAGGTGCATGAGTTGATCGCCGCGGAGCGGCTGCCGGCGTCGGTTTCCGGCAGCGGGCAATATCGTGTCGAGTTGACGGCGGCACAGCGGCTGCGGGAAGAGCAACCCGAAGACGATGTGTCACATCAGCGTCACTGCCGCGAGATCGCCGTGGGTGCAACTACGCAACGACTGTATACCGGCGACGCCCGCCGGATGCCGGAGCTGGAGGACGGCGTGATACATCTCGCGATCACTTCGCCGCCGTACTTCAACGCCAAGCTCTACGGAGCGGCCGCCATCGCCGGCGACCTGGGCGACATCCACGATCTCGACGAATGGTTCGAGCAGACCGGTGCGGTCTGGCGTGAAGTGATGCGTGTGCTGCAGCCGGGCCGCAAGTTCTTCATCAACATCATGAACCTGCCGGTGCGGGGCGAGGGGACTTACCGCACCCTCAACCTGACCGGACGCACCATCGATCTCTGCGAGGAGATCGGCTTCGTCTTCAAACGGGACATCATCTGGCACAAGACCAACGGTGTGCGGGCGCATTTCGGGACCTACCCGCTGCCGGGGGGGATCCTGATCAATCACATGCACGAGTACATCCTGGAATTCCAGAAGCCGTCGCCGGCCAACTACCGCAAGTACGGGCATGTATCACGCGAACAACGGGAGCGTTCCAGACTCGATCGGGATTTCTGGTTGTCGTTGAAGAATTCCGATGTCTGGTTGATCAAGCCAGCCGCCAGCGGCGATGGACGCAAGCATGTCGCTCCCTTCCCACTGGAATTGCCGTATCGGCTGGTGAAGGCGTTTTCGTTCGAAGGAGAGACCGTCCTCGATCCCTTTGCCGGTTCCGGGACGGCGCTGGCCGCCGCAGCCCAGCTTGGACGGCACGGAGTCGGTTTTGAAGTACGGGAGGATTACGCGGAGCTGACCGCGCGTCGTTTGAGCGAGCTTGAGATCACCGGCTGAAGCCGGATCGGGATCAGGGCGCGGGTCGCTGTCTTGCCGTCTGGGGATACAGTTCCAACCAGCGTGCCGCCAGGCTGCGAATACCTTCCGTTTCCTCAGCGCTGCCGGTGATGAAAGTGAACTCGGTGGTTCCGGGGGGCCAACTGAGTAGATCCTGCTCCCCGTTCCGTTCACCGTTGGAGGTCACCAGCGGTTTGTAGTCGTCGCTCAGCAGCAGGTAAGCCGGAGCACAGTTGCAGTTGCGATGCAACACGAAGCCGGCGGCGGCGGGGTCGGCCAGCGTGAACCGCAGTTCGCAGTTGAGGGAAGTGTCTTCCACCCAGAACTGCTTGCTGCTGACGTTCAGGTAGTTGTGGTCATCTTCGTACTGCGTTCCTTCCACATAGTCCTCTACCAGCGAGTAGAAATCGGTGGAACTCACGTCGGCATCATCTTCGTCACTGGACTGAATACCAAGGAAGCAGATACTGCCCGACATGGTTCCGTCAACCTGCAGCTGGAACCGGTAATGCTTCTCCTGCACCTGCAGGCATCCACTCAGCAGCACTCCCGTCGACAGTACCACCACTGTCTTTATAATCAGCTGGTTCATCGATACACTCCCTTTTCTAAACTCATCGTGACAAGAATAAAACTGCTGGCAATTTAAAAAGCCATCATCATCTGTCACGCATTGTCAGTGATTTTCATGTGAAATCCGTAACCGATCGGTATATTGCTGCAACCCTGCAGCGCCTGCGCAGTTTCGTGACGTGTGTTTGTATCACGCTGTGGCAGTGAGAGCAGCTCCACTACTAGTGCGGCCGACTGCTGTAGTGAAAGGAAACTGATGTCTCAGCCTGGAGAGCAGCATCCCACCCTGACCAACGAGCAGGATCCGCGCCGGCTTTTCGAACCGGGCGGTGCCGAACAGTGGCGGCAAGCCGCTGAACAGCTGCTGCGCAAGCCGCTGGCGGAGGTGGATCTCACAACCCCCACTCCTGAAGGTATCACACTACGGCCGATCTACCACCCTGGTGAAACCGAGCCGCTCCCGCTGGGGCCGCCCGCCGTGGAGACGGACGGCGATCCCTGGCTGGTGGCGCAGGCGCTACCGGCAGAGGACCCGGTGGAGCTCAACCGGATGCTGAAACACGATCTCGCCCGGGGACAGAACTGCCTCAACCTGCAACTGGATCCCGTGACACGCTGGCGCGGTGAGATGCCACCTGCCGCCGTTCGGTCCGGCTCCGGCGTAAGGCTGCCGCAAATGCGGGATTGGCTATCCCTGTTGGACGGCATCGATCTGACCGCCACGCCGCTCTTCATCCAGGCTTACAGCGCCGGTTTGCCGTTGACCGCTTTTCTGCTGGAAGCCTGCCGGGAACGGGGGATCGATTACGGGCGGCTCCAGGGCGCCGTTGAATGCGACCCGTTGGGTGAACTGGCGCGGAGCGGATCGCTGCCGCTGTCGCTGGAACAGGCCTGGGCGGAAATGACCGCCCTGGAACAGTGGGCAGCGACAACCGTCCCGGGTTTACTCACCATCGGCGTACATACGGAAATGTATCACAACGCCGGCGGCACTGCGGTCACCGATCTGGCTTTCGCGCTGGCTACCGGTATAGAATACCTCCGAAGGCTGGAGGAGCGGGGTTTGCCGGTGGCGCAGACCGCGCCCCGTCTGTTGTTCAGCTTCGGCAGCGGTCCGCATTTCTACATGGAAATCGCCAAACTGCGGGCGGCCCGTCTCTTGTGGCGTCAGGTCGTCACCGGCTGCGGTTGTGATACAGACGCGGCCGTCATGCACCTGCGCGCCGTCACCGCCAGCTGGAATCTGACTGTCACCGACCGTCATGTCAACATCCTGCGCAATACCACCGCCGCGCTGGCGGCGGTCCTGGGCGGTTGCGACAGCCTGCAAACCGGCTACTATGACACCGGGCAACCGCAACTGGCCCTGCTCGACCGGCGCCTGGCGCGCAACCTCCAGCTGGTTCTGCGCCATGAGGCCGGCCTGGAACGGGTGCAAGATCCCGCCGCCGGCTCCTACCTGATCGAGTCGCTGACGCACGATCTGGCGGAGAAAGCCTGGTCGCTCTTCCAGGAGATCGAACGCAGCGGCGGGATGACCGCAGCGCTGCAGGCGGGCTATCCCCAGAGCGAACTGGACAGGCTGGCCGCTCAACGCCGCCGGGACATCGCCACCGGTCGCTACCGCCTGGTCGGTACTTCCATGCACGCTCTCGCCGGCGAAGAGCTGACCGCGGCGCCTACAGAGCCGGAACCGGCGGAAACCGCTCCACCGCGCAGTGACGAATCAGCTGTACCCCCTTGGGACGCGGCTGAGGATGAGCTGGCCTATTGCCGACAGGCGGTGACCGCCGGGGCTACTCTGACCGAACTCTGCCGGGCACTGCTGCAGCCGGGGCAGAACCCCGCCGTCACACCGGTCGCCGCTTTCAGCGCCGGCACCGATTTCGAACGCATCCGGCGGATCACTCAAGATCTGAACGCCGCGGAGACCGGTGTGCTGATGATACTGCTGAGCGATTCCGCCCCTCTGCGTGCGCGCCGGGGATTCGTGACCGGGGCCCTGCAGACGGGCGGTTTTCAAATCAGCGGTGAGTTAATCCTGGACGACGAAGCGGAGTTGCCGGCGCAGTACGCCACCGCCGCGGAACGAATCGTGTTGCTCTGCGGCAGCGATGATGATTACACCCGGGAGCTGCCCCGGCTGGGGCCACTACTGAAGGAGACGCGTCCAGCGATTCTACTGCTGCTGGCCGGCAGTCCGGACTCACAGGAAGCCGTGTTCAGAAAGGCCGGCATCGATCACTTCCTCCACCGGCGCACCGACCTGCCACAGCTGTTTGAAGCTCTCCTGGCGGAACCGGAGGCGGAAGCATGAGCAGGCTGCCCGATTTCACCAAGCTCAACCTGGACTTACGGACACCGGTTTCCACACCGGCAATCCCTCCATCGATTTTCACGACCAACGAACAGATCGAGCTCAAATCCCGCTACCAGGCGAGCGACACCGGGCAGCTCACCCATCTCGATTTTACGGCCGGTGTGCCCCCCTTCCTGCGCGGCCCCTACGCGACGATGTACGTGATACGTCCCTGGACGATACGCCAGTATGCCGGCTTCTCCACGGCAACCGAAAGCAATGCCTTCTACCGCCGCAATCTGGCCGCCGGTCAGAAGGGGCTTTCCGTCGCCTTCGATCTGGCGACGCACCGCGGCTACGATTCCGATCATCCCCGTGTGCGCGGCGACGTCGGCAAAGCGGGGGTAGCGATCGACTCGGTGGAGGATATGCAGGTTCTGTTCGACGGGATTCCCCTCGACGACATGTCGGTCTCGATGACGATGAACGGCGCGGTACTGCCGATCATGGCTTTTTACATCGTGGCGGCGGAGGAACAGGGCGTGCGGCCGGAGCAGCTTACCGGCACCATCCAGAACGATATCCTCAAGGAATACATGGTGCGGAACACCTACATCTACCCGCCTGTTCCCTCCCTGCGCATCATCGCGGACATCTTTGCCTGGACCGCCGCCCACATGCCCCGCTTCAACAACATCAGCATCTCCGGCTACCACATGCAGGAAGCGGGCGCCACCGCCGATCTGGAACTGGCCTACACGCTGGCCGACGGTCTGGAGTATGTACGCACCGGCCTCGCCGCCGGCATTCCGATCGACACCTTCGCGCCGCGCCTTTCCTTCTTCTGGGCGCAGGGGATGAACTATTTCATGGAGATCGCCAAAATGCGGGCGGCGCGGGTGATCTGGGCGCAGCTGATCAAGCGGTTCGATCCCCAGGACAGCAAATCGATGGCGCTGCGCACCCATTCGCAGACTTCCGGCTGGACCTTGACCGAGCAGGATCCCTACAATAACGTGATACGTACCTGCGTGGAGGCGATGGCGGCGGCGCTGGGACACACCCAGTCGCTGCATACCAATTCACTGGACGAAGCGATCGCCCTGCCGACCGACTTCTCCGCCCGCATCGCCCGCAACACGCAGCTGCACCTGCAGGAGGAGACCGGCATCTGCCGGGTGGTCGATCCCTGGGGCGGCTCGTACTACCTGGAATCGCTTACCGGCGAGCTGCTGCGCAAGGGGTGGGAGCATATCGAGGAGATCGAAGCGCTGGGCGGCATGACCAAGGCACTGACGACCGGCCTGCCCCGCCGCCGCATCGAGGAAGCCGCCACCCGCCGCCAGGGCCGCATCGACTCCGGTGCCGAGACGATCATAGGCGTCAATCGCTTTCAGCTGGACGCGGAGGACCCGATCGACATTCTGGAGGTGGACAACAGCGCCGTGCTGCGCTCGCAGATCAAACGCCTGGCGGCGCTCCGCACGAAACGTGATACAAAGGTGGTGCAACGGACACTGGAGGCGTTGACCGCCGCCGCGACCAGCGAGGATGGCAACCTGCTGGGATTGGCGGTGGAGGCCGCCCGCGCCCGTGCGACGCTGGGTGAGATATCCGAAGCGCTGGAACAGGTCTACGGGCGTTATCAAGCTACGGCGAGTACGGTGAGTGGTGTTTACCGTCAGGCGTACGGAAAGGAAGAGGAAGTGACAGAGATCAGGAATCTGGCCGAGGAGTTCGAGACCCGCGAGGGCCGGCGGCCCCGCATCCTCGTCGCCAAACTGGGTCAGGACGGCCACGATCGCGGCTCCAAGGTGATCGCCACCGCTTTCGCCGACCTCGGCTTCGACGTCGACATCGGTCCGCTGTTCCAGACTCCCGCCGAGACAGCCAAACAGGCCGTGGAGAACGATGTACATGTGATCGGTATGAGTTCGCTGGCCGGCGGACACAAAACGCTGCTGCCGGAACTGGTGGAGGAACTGCGGCGGCTGAAGCGGGAGGATATCATGGTCGTGGTCGGCGGCGTGATTCCGCCCCAGGATTACGAGGAGCTGCGAACCGCCGGCGCGGCGGCTGTCTTCGGCCCCGGTACCGTGATTACGGCGGCGGCACGTCAAGTGCTGGAGACGCTTATGCAGCGCTTCGGCTACAACGAACGGGGAAACGATGTCTGACCGGCATAAACCGGAATGGGTGCCGCCCGAGGGGGGCGAGGAATTCAGCTCCCGGGTAAGATCGGGAGTAAAACCGGGGGAGCAACCGGAACCAGCTGGCGAGCGCACCGCGAACACATTGAGCCTGGAAGACTATGCCGAGGGCGTCCTGCAGTGTGACCGCAACCGACTCGCGCGCGCCATCACCCTGATCGAGAGCAGCCATCCCCGCCATGCCGATCTGGCCCAGGCGGTGCTGCAGGCGATCCTGCCCCGCAGCGGCGGATCAATCCGGATCGGAATCACCGGCGTGCCGGGCGCTGGCAAGAGCAGTTTCATCGAAGCCTGGGGCGGTTGGCTGCTGCGCCAGGGTCACCGCCTGGCCGTGCTGACGATCGATCCCAGCAGCAGCCGCTCTGGGGGCAGTATCCTCGGCGACAAAACCCGCATGGAGCAGCTGGCCCGCCATCCCGACTGCTTTATCCGCCCCACCCCCTCCGGGGGCGCCCTCGGCGGCGTCGCCGGCCACACCCGTGAAACGATATTGCTCTGCGAGGCGGCCGGATTCGATGTAGTACTGGTGGAGACCGTCGGCGTCGGCCAGAGTGAGATCACCGTCCGGTCGCTGGTGGACTTCTTCCTGGTGATGACGCTCACCGGAGCCGGCGACGAACTGCAGGGTTTCAAGAAGGGAGTGATGGAGCTGGCCGATGCCGTGCTGGTGCACAAAGCGGACGGGGACAACCTGGCGGCGGCCCGGACGGTGCGCAACGACCTGGAACGGGTGCGCCACTACTTCCAGCCTGTGACGCCCGGCTGGCAGGTACCGGTACTGACCGCTTCCGCCCATACCGGTACGGGGATCGAAGAACTCTGGCAGGTCGTGGAGCGATTTCGTGAGACAACCACCGCCAGCGGCGTCTTCGCGGAACGGCGGCGCGACCAGCAGCGGGAATGGCTGCACAGCCTGGTGCAGGCTTATCTACTGACCGACTTCCGGCAGCAGGTGGGAATGCAATCCACTCTTCAGGAGCTGGAGGAGCAGGTGGCGGCGGGTACGCTGCCGGCCACCACCGCGGCGCGCCGACTGATCGCCGCTTTCCGCGCGGATTCAACCGACACGGCGTCTTCCACGGAGGAGAGCTGATGGCTCCGCGGATTGAATCACGTTTACCCCAGGTGGAAACCTCCATTTTCGCCGTCATGACCGCGCTGGCGGAGAAGCATGGCGCGCTCAACCTTTCCCAGGGCTTTCCTGATTTCCAGCCGCCGTCGGAGCTTGTGGAACTGGTCCACCGGCAACTGCGGGCGGGAAGGAATCAGTACGCGCCGATGCCGGGGGTACCGGAGCTGCGACAGGCGATCGCACGCAAGACCGCGGCAGCCGTCGACTACACACCCGACTGGGAATCCGAGATCACGATCAGCTCCGGGGCCACCGAAGCGCTCTTCTCCGGCATCACCGCGCTGGTGCACCCGGGCGATGAGGTCATTCTCTTCGATCCCGCCTATGATTCCTACCTTCCGGCGGTCACACTCTGTGGCGGACATCCGCGCCGGTTGCCGCTGGCGCCCCCCGACTGGCGCATCGACTGGGATCGCGTCGCCGACACGCTCACACCGGCGACCCGCCTGATCGTCATCAACACACCGCACAACCCCACCGGCAGCGCGATCACCGCCGCCGACTGGGCAGAGCTGGCCGTGCTGCTGCGTGATACAGATACGCTCGTCATGTCGGATGAGGTCTACGAGCACATAATCTACGACGGCCGGAAGCACGAGAGTGTACTGTCACACCCGGAGCTCCGGCGACGCGCCCTGGCGATTTCCTCCTTCGGGAAAACGTATCACGCCACCGGCTGGAAGGTGGGTTACTGCATCGGCCCGGCGGAGCTGATGCGTGAGTTCCGGCGCGTACACCAATTCGTCACCTATTGCGTCAACACGCCGGTACAGCATGCCCTGGCACTGTTCCTGCAGCAGAGCGAACATTATGAGCTGCTGCCGGCTTTCTACCAGCAGAAACGTGATCTCTTCTGCCACCTGTTGCGTGAGTCACGTTTTCAACTGACGCCAGCCGCCGGCACCTATTTCCAGCTGCTGGACTACAGCGGGATCACCGGCGAACCCGATGCCGAGTACGCACGCCGGCTCACGCGGGAGGCGGGCATAGCTTCAATACCGGTTTCCCCTTTCTACGCGGATGGAACCGACCACAAACTGCTGCGATTCTGTTTCGCCAAGGAGGACGAAACACTCAAGAGGGGAGCGGAGATACTGTGCGGGATTTAAGCATCACCCTGGTGCAGAGTGACCTGCGCTGGCAGGACCCGGAAGCCAATCGCCAACGGCTGGGGGCGGCGCTGGAAACCGAACTTGACACCTCCGGCGGCAGCGACCTGGTCATCCTGCCGGAGATGTTTACCACCGGTTTCTGCATGGAAGCGGCCGCCAACGCGGAGACAATGACCGGTCCGACGCTCGCCTGGATGCGTGATACAGCGGCGGCTACCGGCGCAGTTATCACCGGCAGTCTGATTATCGAGGAGCAGGGGCGCTATTTCAACCGCCTGATCTGGATGCCGCCCGCGGGCGAGCCGGACTGGTATGACAAGCGGCACCTCTTCAGGATGGTTCAGGAGGATCACCACTACAGTCCCGGCGACAGACTGTTGACGGTCCAGCTGAAAGGGTGGCGCGTGCGTCCGCTGATCTGTTACGATCTGCGGTTCCCGGTCTGGAGCCGCAATCGCAAAGACTACGATCTGCTGTTTTATGTCGCAAACTGGCCGACCCCCAGGCGGGAGGTCTGGCGTTTACTGCTGCCGGCGCGGGCAGCGGAAAACCTGGCCTGGGTGGCGGCGGTAAACCGGGTCGGGCGTGACGCCAATGGTTTCGAGTACAGCGGGGATTCCTGCGTCATCGATCCGCAGGGTAAGGTGATGTTCTCAAAAACGGATGCAGAATTCACCAGGACCTTCACCCTCAGTCGCGAGCTGCTGGAGAGGAGTCGGGAGCGTTTTCCGGCTCATCTGGATGCGGATGATTTCAGGTTGGAACTCTAGCGTGGGAATACCCAGTACTGGGCGCAGGTTCTCCGGCTCAGCCGGACAGAAGAGGAATACTATCCCTCTTCACCATCCTCCAACAGCCCGGTTTCCTCGCTCGGCAGCTCTTCCACCTCTTTCAGGTTACGCTGGATAGCGCGGGTGCGCACCGAGACCTTCTCGATGTGATTGGAGGCTTCCGTCAGCTTCTTCTGCACCTTGCCCAGCACCTCGCCGAATTTGCCGAACTCGGTTTTTACTTTTCCGAGCACTTCCCAGACCTCGCTGGAACGCTTTTGGATAGCCAGGGTGCGAAATCCCATCTGGAGACTGTTAAGCAGTGCGGCAAAGGTGGTGGGACCGGCGATCAGGCAGCGGTACTGCTGTTGCAGCTCCTGTACCAGACCGGGTTGGCGAATCAGTTCGGCGTAGAGCCCTTCGGTGGGAAGAAAGAGGATTCCGAAATCGGTAGTGTGCGGTGGCGCGACATACTTGCTGCTGATGTCACCGGCCGACTTGCGTACGGCATTGGCCAATTGCGTGGCGGCAGCCTTGACGCTTTCCCGGTCGCCATGTTCCTGAGCCTCCTCCAGCCGCTGGTAGTCGGCGAGGGGAAATTTTGAATCGACCGGCAGCCAGACAGGCTTTTCGCCGCTACCCGGCATCTTGATGGCGAACTCGACATTTTCGCTCTTATCTGGATTCACCCGCACATTCTGATCATACTGATCGGGTGCCAGTACCTGCTGCAGCAGGGCTTCCAGACGGATCTCCCCCCAACCGCCCCTGCTCTTGACATTGGTTAGCACCCGCTGCAGGTTGCCGACATCGGTGGCCAGATTCTGCATCTCGCCCAGCCCTTTGTGCACCTGCTCCAGCCTCTCCGAAACCAGCTTGAAAGATTCCCCCAGCCGTTTCTCCAACGTACCCTGCAGCTGTTCATCAACTGTCTGCCGCATCCGTTCCAGTTGCTGCGCGTTGTCCTGTTGCAAGTTGCGCAGCTGCTGTTCGACAGCTCCCCGCAGCTCGGCCAGCTTCTTCTCATTGGCTTCGGTCAGCCCGCCCAGTTTCTGCTCGTTGCTGCTGGTCAGTTCCTGCAGGCGGCGCGCGAAAATCTCCAGCTGGTCTTTCTGCAGGGCAGCAATGTCACTCATCCGCTTCTGCAGGGAGTCACCGAATTCATGCAACGCCGTGCCGGACTCCTGGCGCCCGCGACTGGCTTCCTCAGCAGCCTGGCTGCGCACCAGCGCCAGTTCCTCCTTCTGCTCGCGTACAATGCGCTCCTGCCCCTCCCGCAAGTGTTCCAATTGTGGTGCCTGTGCACCTTCGCCGCCCTGACGGAGCCAGAGCAGGTACAGCAACACCAGCACTATTGCCAGCAGCAGAATGAGGATCGCGAACATGATGGTCGAGGTCATGTCAACTCCGTCGATGGAGTGTGATACAAGCGCCGAGAAGCTGAGTTACTTGCCTCCGCCCTGGCGCTGCGCAATACGCGCCCAGGTATCGCGCAAAGGTACGGTGCGGTTCAGCACCAGTGCCCCGGGGCGGGAATCCACGCTATCCACACAGAAATAGCCCTGTCGCTCCAACTGGAAGCGGTCGCCCGGCTGCGCATTTGCCATGAAAGGTTCCACCCGCGCTTCCTTCAGCACGGTCAGGGAGTCGGGATTGAGGTGGGAGATGAAATCACCGTCCCGCTCATCCAGCGGATTCTCGCGATTGAAGAGCCGGTCGTAAAGGCGGATTTCCGCCGGCAGCGAATGGGGCGCGGAAACCCAGTGCAGGGTAGCCTTGACCTTCCTGCCGTCCGGCGCGTCGCCGCCGCGGGTGGCGGGATCGTAGGTACAGCGCAATTCCACGATCTCACCGTCGGCATCCTTGATCACATCGGTGCAGGTGATGAAGTAGGCGTAGCGCAGCCGCACCTCGCGGCCGGGCGCCAGCCGGAAGAACTTCCGGGGGGGATCCTCCCTGAAGTCGTCCCGCTCGATATAGAGCACCCGCGAGAAAGGCACCGGGCGGGTTCCCATCGTCTCATCTTCCGGATTATTGATCGCAGTCAGTTCCTCCGTCTTACCTTCCGGGTAATTCTCGATGATGACTTTGAGAGGGCGCAGTACGCCCATCACCCGCTGCGTGTGCCGGTTGAGATCCTCCCGGACGCTGTGTTCCAATAGCGCCACATCCACCACGCTGGCCCGTTTAGCCAGGCCGATCCGCTCGGTGAAATTGCGGATGGAAACCGAAGTGTAGCCGCGCCGGCGCATCCCGCAGATGGTCGGCAGGCGGGGATCGTCCCAGCCGCTGACGTGGCCCTGTTCCACCAGTTGCAGCAGCTTGCGCTTGGTGACAACGGTGAAGCTCAGGTTCAGGCGGGCGAACTCGATCTGTCGCGGTTCGTGCGGCACATCCAGATTTTCGATAAACCAGTCGTACAGCGGCCGGTGATCCTCGAACTCCAGCGAGCAGAGGGAATGCGTGATACCCTCGATGGCGTCCGACTGCCCGTGCGTAAAGTCGTACATGGGGTAGACGCACCACTTGTCGCCGACACGCGGATGGCTGGCGTGCAGGATGCGGTAGATAACCGGGTCGCGCATATTCAGGTTGGGGGCCGCCATGTCGATCCTGGCACGCAGCGTCATCGAGCCGTCCGGGAACTCACCGGCGCGCATCTGCTGGAACAGATCGAGGTTCTCCTCCACCGGGCGGTCCCGCCAGGGACTGGGTTTGCCAGGTTCCGTCAGCGTGCCGCGATACTCCCGCACCTGCTCGGCGGTCAGTTCGCAGACGAAGGCCTTGCCGTCCCGGATCAGCTGCAGAGCCCACTCGTACAGCTGCTCGAAATAGTCGGAGGCGTGATACAAACGGTCTTCCCAGTCACAGCCGAGCCAGCGGATGTCCTCCATGATGCCATCGATGTACTCCTGCTCCTCCTTGATGGGATTGGTGTCGTCGAAGCGGAGGTTGAACTTGCCGCCGAACTCCTGCGCGATACTGTGGTTGAGACAGATCGCTTTGGCGTGGCCGATGTGCAGGTAGCCGTTCGGCTCCGGCGGGAAGCGGGTGTGGATGCGGCCGTCGTTCTTGCCGGCGGCGATATCTTCACGGACGATAGTCCGGATGAAGTCGGTTAATTCCGTTTTTTCGTCAGGCATGATATCCTCAAGGTAATGGTTCATGATTGCGCAGGAAATGTGACACGTGGCTATCGACCCGTCACCAGCCGCCCGTCAACCGTGGTCAACGGGAACCGTATTGGCTCTGATAGTCTTTTTCCAGCGCTTTCAGCTTCTTACCCTTCAGTTCATATCCCTCGCCGTCCAGCGCTTCCAGGGCGTACTGCAGGCGCCGCCGCACCAGGTCCAGCCCCAGCAGGTGCATGCTGTCGAACAGCGGCAGTGAGACCGGACGGCCGCAGATCGCCACGAAGAAGAGGGGGAGCAGTTGCTTAAGCTTCAGTTCCTCCAGCTCGCTCATGCGGTTGAACAACTCCTTCAGGGTCTCAACATCCCACTGCCTTAGCGCGCTGAGCTCCCAGAGCGCCTTCTGCAGCAGTTCCACCGCCCGCTGCGGCTCCAGCTGCTTCGGGACCAGCGAGAGGGGATCGTACTCCAACCGGTCGGCGAAAAGAAAGGCGGACAGCGGCAGCAGATCGGAGAGCGCTTCCAACCGCTTCTGCGCCAGCGGGATGATCCGCAGCCAGGTGGCGTCGTTGAGCTTCCACTCCCGCAGCTGCACCAGGATCTGTTCCGGTGTCAACTGCTCGCGCAGATAGCGGCCGTTCAGCCACTTCAGCTTGGTCTGATCGAACACCGGACCGCCCATGCTGATACGGTCCACTTCGAAGGAGGCCGCCATCTCCTCCAGCGTGAACATCTCTTCGCCTGAAGGCAGCGTGTACGCCATCAGGCCGAGGTAGTTGCGCAGCGCCTGCGGCAGGATGCCGCTGTCGCGGTAGTAGAAGATGCTGGTAGGGTTCTTACGCTTGGACAGCTTCGACTTGTCCGGGTTGCGCAGGAGCGGCATGTGTACGAATTCCGGCGGTTCCCAACCGAAAGCCTCGTAAAGGTAGAAGTGCTTCGGCAGGCTGCTGATCCACTCTTCGCCGCGTATCACATGCGTGACGCCCATCAGGTGGTCATCGACGACATTGGCCAGATGGTAGGTGGGGAAGCCGTCGGTTTTCTGCAGCACCTGGTGATCGACCGTCTGCCAGTCGATCGTGACTTCACCGCGCAGCCGCTCCGGCATGACGCAGCTCCCTTCCGCGGGGATTTTCAAACGTATCACGTACGGCTTGCCCGCGTCGATACGGGCCTGGGCTTCCTCCCGGGACAGCTGCAGACAGTGTCCGTCATAACGGGGATCCTGCTTGGCGGCCATCTGTTCGCGGCGCAGCTCCTGCAGCCGCTCCGGCGTACAGAAGCAGGGATAGGCGTGACCCGTTTCCACCAGCTGCTGGACATGCTCGCGGTAGATCTCGGTCCGCTCGCTCTGACGGTAGGGACCGTGAGGACCGCCGACATCCGGGCCCTCGTCCCAGGGGATGCCGACCCAGCGCAGTGCGTCGAAGATCGCCTGTTCGGAAGCGGACGTGGAACGGGTCTGGTCGGTATCCTCGATGCGGAGGATGAAACGGCCGCCGTGCCGCCTGGCGAAGGCGTAGTTGAACAGCGCCGTGTAGGCGGTGCCGATGTGGGGGTCCCCGGTCGGCGAAGGGGCGATGCGGGTACAGACCGGTTTGCTTTCAGTCATGCTGCTACCTGAGCGGTTTTGTGATACATAATACAGCGTCCTCGCTGTCCAGGTCCGGTTCGCCCGGCCGTCGCAGCGAGGTCCTTACAAGAAAGGATAAATGTAGTTTATCCGGAAGTGGGAGCCAAGTTTTCCGTGGCGGTGGAAACCGGATTCCGGTCCGCGGGAAGCGAGGTCGCTACGTATCACCCTCCGTCCGCGCCTCTCTTTCCAGCACCTTCCGCAGTGGTTCGATCATCCGCTGTTTCATGGTGCGGTTAGTCTCCCGCCGGAACCGGGCGGAGCGGCTGAGCGTCAGCAGGATGGCGTTGCGCAGACGGCTGCGGTAGTTCTTCTGCGGGAAGTTGAAGAGACCGAGTCGCTTGAAGGTCTCGAAATCAGCTCGGAAGGGAAAGCGCATGCCACCCCAGATCTTGTCCCGGAACAGCAGGCTGCCGCCGATGCCCGGGAAAGTCATCGGTTGACGATAGCCGGTAGCGGCGTTATGCACCAGGCGTCGCGCCAGCTCCCGCAGCAGGGCGTCAATCTGCGCCGGATCCTCGCTTTCATCGCTGACGAAACCGGCCGGATTGGCATGCTGGATCTGGCACTGTGCTTCCAGGATCTGCCGCAGGTTAGGCAGCTGCCGCAGGGGGCCGGCGACGATGAAGCCCACTTGTTTTCCGCTCAGCGTCGGCACATGCCCCCGGAAGAAGGCGCGGTCGAAGAAGGTCTTCCAGCGCGCGGAGAGATAGCGGTCGTTGATGGTGCCGGCCATGACGATGATCTCCGCGGTCATGACTGTGTCGCGGAAGAAGTCGTTGTAGTCGTCCTTCCCTTCGTAGACGCAACGGTTGTCCCAGGCGCAGTGCAGGCAGCCCAGACAGGAGCCGGCGATTTTCAGCTCGTGCAGATTGACGATCTGAACCTCACCCGCAAGCGCAGCACGAAAGCGCTCCACCAGGCGGGTCAGGTTGCCTTCCCCAGCCTGGTCGGTCAGGATCAGGATCCGTTTCCCGCCGGTAGGGATCGGCGGCGAGACCTCACCCGGGGTATAGCGAAAGCCACTCAAGGACAGCGGCGGAAACTGCGGTAAGGTGGGTGCACCGTTTTCAACCGCCGCGAAGAGATCGGCGGCGAACTGCCGCAGCCGCTTGCGTTCCCGGGCTTTGAGCAGATCGGACATGGCGGCGGAGTAGGCGTCGACGAACTTCATCCCGAGGTCGTCGCAGACGGCGTGCAGGTAGTTATGTGCTGTATGGTCGAAGAAATGGATCGAGGTGGTGAACAGCGCGGTATACTTGCCACTGAACACCGCCGCTTCCCCACGCTCGTGAATCAACTCGATAAAACGCTTGTAGCCCGCCGGCACCAGCCAGTAGTAGACCGGCGTCGCCCAGATTACCAGGTCGGCGACACGGATAGTCTCCAGCACCTGCGCCAGCGCCGCCGCGTCCTGTTCCAGCTTGCGGACCCGCAGGGAGATGTCGAGACGGGTGAACTGATGCTGCGGGAATTGCTGCTCGATATAGAGCAGGTGCTGCATGGTGGCGCTGACGGCCCCCTTGGGACTGCCGTTGAGAACGATGATGTTCACGGGTTGCTCCGCGCTCGAAGGCTGCTTCATTACCGGCCGCTATCCATCCCCGGCTGTATCACGCCTTCTTCTTGTCCAGCCCCTGCAGGTACTCGTGCATCGACTCGGCCGCGATCCGGCCGGCGCCCATGGCCAGGATCACCGTCGCGGCGCCGGTGACCACGTCGCCGCCGGCCCAGATCCCCTCGCGGGAAGTCTTGCCGGTCGTCTCGTCGGCGACGATGTTGCCGCCCCGCCCCATCTCCAGACCGGGCGTGGTAGCGGTGATCAGCGGGTTGGGGCTGTTGCCGATGGCGCAGATGGCCGCGTCCACCGGGATGATCTCCTCCGAGCCGGGGATCGGCACCGGCCGCCGCCGCCCGGAATCGTCCGGCTCGCCCAGCTCCATCCGCTGGCACTCCATCCCCGTGATCCAGCCGTTCTCATCACCGATGTAGCGCAACGGCAGGGTCAGGAAGTTGAAGATCACTCCCTCCTCTTCCGCGTTCTCGATTTCCTCGAGCCGCGCGGGCAATTCCTCGCGGGAACGGCGATAGATGATGTATGATTTAGCGCCAAGACGCAGAGCGGTGCGGGCGCAATCCATGGCGACATTACCACCGCCAATCGTGGCGACGCACTTGTGGTTGACGATCGGCGTATCCACCCGCGGAAAGAGATAACCCTTGAGCAGATTCATGCGGGTCAGGTATTCGTTGGCGGAGTAGACGCCATTGAGGTTTTCGCCTGGAATGTTCATGAACCAGGGCAGGCCGGCGCCGGCTCCGATGAAGATGGCGTCGTATTCCTCCTGCAGACTGTCGATCGAGCGGGTTTTACCGACGACATAATCGGTGACCACCTTTACGCCCAGCTGCTTGAGATACTCCACCTCGCGGTGGACGATCGCTTTGGGCAGACGGAATTCCGGTATGCCGTAGATCAGTACCCCGCCCAGCTGGTGCAGTGCTTCGAAGATCACCACCTCGTGACCCAGCTTGATCAGGTCGCCGGCGACAGTCAATCCGGCGGGACCACCGCCCACGATCGCCACCCTGCGGCCGGTTTTGCGTGCCTTTTTCGGCATCACCAGCTTCTTCTGCACCGCTTCCCAGTCAGCCAGAAAGCGCTCCAGACGGCCGATGGCGATTTCACCTTTCTTCTTCTTGAGGATGCAGGTCTCCTCGCACTGCTCCTCCTGCGGGCAGACCCGTCCGCAGACGGCCGGCAGACAATTAGTGTCCTTCAGAATCCTGATGCCGGCGGCGAAATCCTTCTCGGCGATGTGGCGGATGAAACCGGGGATGTCGATCCCGACCGGGCAGTTGTTGACGCACTTCGGCTTGGGACACTGGATGCAGCGTTTGGCCTCCTCCATGGCGAGCTGCGCCGGGTAGCCCAGCGCGACCTCTTCGAAGTTGAAGGCGCGCACATCGGGTGCCTGCTTCGGCATCTCCCGCCGGACCAGATCCAGTTCCTTGCGTTTGGTTGCGGCCATGATCTCACCCTCTCTTAGATTTTGCGAACCTGTTCACCACAACGGCTGGTGTGCAGCGGGATTACTTCCTCCCGCAGGTAGGTGCGGCGCCGTTGCCGTAACTCCTCCCAGTCCACCTGGTGTCCGTCGAAATCGGGCCCGTCCACGCAGGCGAACTTGGTCTCCGAACCGACGCTCACCCGGCAGACGCCGCACATCCCGGTGCCGTCGATCATGATCGGATTGAGGCTGACGATGGTGGGGATGGCGAGGGGACGGGTAGCGGCCGAACCGCGCCCGAGCAGCAGGGTGCAGCCGTTGACGATGGTCCGATCGACCGTGCCCGCCTCGTGGATGATCTCGGCGGTCCGGTCCACATGGCCGCGCAGCCCGGCGGTGCCGTCGCGCGTGATACAGAAGAGACGATCCGAGACCGCGCTCAGCTTCTCCTCCCAGTAGAGCAGGAAGGAGCTGCGCGCCTCGATCACCGTGATGACGCGGTTGCCCGCGTCCCGCAACGCCCGCGCGATTGGATAGATGCTCCCGATGCCGTAGCAGCCGCCGATGCAGAGCACGGTGCCGTACTGCTCGATCTCGGTGGCGTTGCCAAGGGGTCCCACCACGGTCGGCAGGTTTTCCCCAGCCGGAAAGAGCGCCAGCTTGTCGGTAGTGCTGCCGACATTCATCACCACGACGGTTACGGTGCCCGCCTCCCGGTCCCAATCGGCGATGGAGAGCGGGATCCGTTCCCCATCCTCCTCCACCCGCACGATGATGAACTGGCCCGGCTGGACCTCCCGCGCCACCTCCGGCGCCTTGATCTCCAGCAGGTGCAGGTTGGGAACGATCATCTGAGTTGAGATTAATTCGAACATCATTGCTTCCGTATTGTTACCGATTGAGGATTCCGATCCAGGGGACGGGGATGGGTCAGGCAGAGACGCAGGCTGCCGCGCGGCAGCTCCGACTGAACCGCTACCGGCCAGCTGCCGGTCAGGCCGCTGCCGCTGACTTTGACCAGGTCGCCGGTCTGCAGTTTGTGGCGCCCGGCGTCCTCCGGGCTGATCAGGAGGGTTTCCTCCTGGAAGATCTGTTCTGCACCCGCGACCCACTGCGCCAGGAGATAGCCGCGATGTGTGTGCTCCGCGAAATTGACGGTCAGGGTCAGCGGTCGTCCCGCTTTGGCGGCCGGTTTGGCGCTGCCGCGGCGTGGCGGCCGGGTCAGGCAGCCTTCGCCACAGAACGTCAATATCTGGCGGCTCGGGTTGCGGAAGAATTTCTCGCCGGTCACCCGGGCGATCTCCTTCTGAATGTCGGCGACCGACTTATACTCGAACCCGGGCAGGCCCAACTCCCGGGCAATCAGGCTGAGCAGCAGCCAGTCCGGTTGCGCCTTGCCGGGCGGCTTTACCGCCTGTCGCAGCTTCTGCAGCCGACCCTCGCCGTTGACGATACTGCCTTCCACTTCCGTACAGGCGGCCACCGGCAGCACCAGGTCGGCGGCCAGCTCCCGCGGCGGCGGGTAGTTGTGCTGGTAGATCAAGTACTTCGCCTCCGGCCGGGCGGCGGTGGGGATCTCGCCGACCAGATAGAGGAGATCCAGAGGCCGCCCCCTGACCACGTTGTAGCTGTTCCAGCGGCCGGCGGTCGCCGGGAGTTTTACTCCCCATTCCACCTCACACGCCTGGCGCGCCTTGCGGTCGGTAACCGGCCGTCCGCCCGGCAGCAGCTCCGGACAGGCGCCCATCAACAGCGCGCCGGCCAGGTTGTTCTGCGGCGGCAGCGCCACGATACCGGCGCTGAGGTTGGCCGCCAGCCTGGTGATCGCCTCGAAGATCGCCTCGGCGTTGTCGTAGTGATAGAATTCGGATCCGATCAGCAGCAGCGGTTTCTTCGCCTTCCGCATTCGTTGCGCCACCTGCCGGACGGTGTCATCCTCCTTGCCCTTAGCTGCGGTCTTGCCGTCGGCCGTCAATCGCACCAGCCGGCGCAGCAGCGCCAATTCCTGTCCCAGCGGGGGTTGCAGCCAGTTTTCCGCCAGCACCCCCAGGGAATGGGGACGCGGGTGCAGCGTAAACAGAGACGCTCCCCGCCGGTGAGCGCGGCGCAGTTCGACCCCGACCACTGACCGGCCGTAACGGGCGTCAAGGCCGAGGCAACAAACGGCATCCGCATCCCGCACGCTGCTGAGCGGCTTGCCGGCGCCCAGCAAAGTCAGATAAGCATTGAAGCCGTGGCCGTAGAAGATCCGGGCGGTGGTGTCGACATGGTGGCTCCCGGTCACCGCGCGCGCGAACTTCTGGGCCACATAGAGATCCTCGTTGGTGCAGTTCGGCGAGATGAGCAGCCCCATCCGCTGGCGGGCGCGCTTGATCCTGCGGGCGGCGGTTGCCACCGCCTCCTCCAGGGATATCTCGAGGGGACTCCCCGCAGCGCGCCGCCACGGTACCTGCAGGCGTTCGTGGTGATGCACCAGCTCCGGCACGGCGAAACGTCCCTTGACGCAGAGCTGACCCCGGTTTACCAGCGGATCGTCAGCCGGCAGCGTGCTGATTACCCGCTCGCCGGAGACCTGCAGCCGGATCTGACAGCCGACGCCGCAGAGGGAGCAACTGCTCTCGACCTCCCGCTCCGCCAGGCCTTCCCACTTGGCCGCCCGTTCCGCCAGCGCGCCGGTGGGACAGGCCTCCACGCAGGCGCCGCAGAATTCGCAACCCGCTTCCAGGTGAGTACGTTCAAACGCCGGCCCTACCACCGTGTGACGTCCGCGCTGCTTGAAAGCCAGCACGTTGGCGATGCGCACCTCCTGGCAGACCCGGATGCAGCGGCCGCAGAGAATACAGAGGTTGTAATCCCGGTCGTAGAAGGGATCCTCCTTCTCCACCGGCAGGTTGCGGTAGAAGATGGGAAAACCGATCTCATCCAGCTCCAGGTAGTCGCACACTTCCTGCAGTTCGCAGCTGCCGTCGCGGGAACAGTAGCGGCAGCCGGTGGTGACGCCCGCCTTGCGGATCGTGTTCAGTACGGAGCGGCACTCCTCCTTCTCCCCGCAGATCAGGCAGCTGGAGGTGTGTTCACTCAGGATCAGCTGCAGCACCTCCCGCCGCTCCTGCTGGATCTGCGCCGTGTGGGTGCGCACGATCATCCCTGCCTCCACCGGCGTGGTGCAGGCGGTGGGCAGTCCCCGCAGTCCCTCCACTTCCACCAGGCACATGCGGCAGCCGCCGTAGGGGGTCAGATCGCGGTGGGAGCAGAGGGTGGGGATGTAGATGTCGTTCTGCTCCGCCGCCTCCAGGAGGGTCAGCCCCGGCTTCACACGCAGGCGGCGGTTGTCCATCGTGAGCTCAATCAGCTGGCCTTGCTTGCTCATGGTTCTATTCCTGTTTGGATTTGATGACGATGGCGTCGCCCGCGATCGCGTCAAAGCGACAGATCTCGTAACAGGCCCGGCACTTGATGCACTTCTCGGCGTCCAGGTTGTGCGGTTCCGAACGTGGCCCGGTGATGGCGCCGGTGGGGCAGACCGAGACGCAGCGCTGACAGCCGGTGCACTTTTCCGGCAGCACGCGGTATTCGATCAGATGGCTGCAGACCACCGCCCGGCAGTGGTGTTCCTTCACATGCTCCAGGTATTCGCCGCGGAAGTAGCGCAGCGAGGTCAACACCGGGTTGGGCGCGGTCTGGCCCAGGCCGCAGAGGGATCCGCGTTTGATGGTCTCACCCAGCTTCTGCAGCTTGATCAGGTCCTCCGCCTCCCCCCGGCCGCCGGTGATCCGGTCCAGGATCTCGACCAGGTGGCGGGTGCCGACCCGGCAGGGAGTGCACTTTCCGCACGATTCCGCCTGGGTGAAGTTGAGGAAGTAACGGGCCAGGTCGACGATGCAGGTGTCGTCGTCGGTGACGATCAAACCGCCGGAACCCATGATCGAGCCGGCCTCGGCCAGCGACTCGTAATCCACCGGCGTGTCGAGGAACTCCTCTGACAGGCAGCCGCCGGAAGGTCCGCCGGTCTGGACCGCCTTGAACGGCTTGGGCGTGCCGCCGCCGACATCGTAGATAATTTCCCGCAGCGTCATGCCCATCGGCACTTCGATCAGGCCGGTGCGCCGCACCCGCCCCACCAGGGAGAAAGTCTTGGTGCCGTGAGAGCTGCTGGTGCCCAGCTGTTGATAGGCCTCGGCGCCGTTGCGCATGATCCAGGCCAGTGTGCCCAGCGTTTCGACATTGTTGATGATGGTCGGCTTACCGTGCAGGCCGGAGATCGCCGGGAACGGCGGCCGGGATCGAGGCATGCCGCGCTGCCCCTCGATCGATCCGATCAGGGCGGTCTCCTCGCCGCAGACGAAGGCACCGGCGCCCTCTTTGATGGTGATGTTGAAATTGAATTTTGACCCGAGGATACCTTTACCGAGCAGGCCGGCCTGCCGCATCTGGAGCAGCGCCCGGCGCAGCCGCTTGATCGCCAGGGGGTACTCGGCACGGATGTAGATGTAGCCCTGGGTGGCGCCGATGGCGCGGGCGGCGATCAGCATCCCCTCCAGCATGGCGTGCGGATCGCCCTCCAGCAGCGAGCGGTTCATGAAGGCGCCGGGGTCCCCTTCGTCGGCGTTGCAGATCAGGTACTTCTCCCGGCCCGGCTGCTGCCGGCAGATCTCCCATTTCTTATGGGTGGGAAAACCGGCGCCGCCGCGTCCCCGCAACCCGGCCGCCGCCACCTGGGCGATGATCCTGGCCGGACTCAGGCGCAGTGCCTTCTGGAAGCCCTGGTAGCCGTCGCGCGCCAGGTAATTGTCCAGCTCGCCCGGATCGATCAGTCCGCAGTTTCGCAACACCACCCGCACCTGCGGCTTCAGCATCGGCAGTTCGAGAAACGGCTCTATTCCCTCGAGGAACTCGGAATGATCGCGGCGGGCGTCGCCGTCGTCAAAGTGGCCGACCGCCTGCTTGGCGAAGGGATCCCCCTCAACCAGCAGTTTCTTCACGATCTGCTCCGCCTTCTTCGGCGTAACATTGGCGAAGCTCAAGCGGGGCCGGCCCGGCAGCCGCACATCCAGCAGCGGTTCCAGGTAGCAGGGACCGATGCAGCCGACTTCGACGAGGCGGGCCTTCAGGTTCAGCTTCTTCAGTTGCCGGCGGACCGTCTCCAGCACTTCCCCCGCTCCAGCCGCGACGCCGCAGGAAGCGGTACCGAGATAGATCACCGGCACCTTGCTGTGCGCCAGCTCCTGCCATTTGCGCCGGGCTCTTTTCTGCAGCTCTTTGAAATCACTCATAGTGTGCGAGTATCTCCTGGATTTTGTTTGCCGTCACCCGGCTGTAGATGTCTTCATTCACCTGGATCACCGGCGAGAGGGCGCAGCAGCCGAGACAGGCGACCCGCTCCAGGTCGAAACGACCGTCCGGCGTGGTTTCCCCCGGGACGATCTCCAGCTCCCGGACCAGCGTATCGCAGAGAATCTGCCCTCCCAGCACATGGCAGGCGGTGCCGAGACAGACCTTGATAGCATTGCGTCCCGGCGTGTTGAAGCGGAATTGCGAATAGAAGGAGGCCACGCCGTAGATCTGGTTTTCCGAGATGCGCAGAAAATGGGCGATCTTCTCGATCATAAGCGTGGAGATGTAGCCGTCCCGTTCCTGGACCTGCTGGAGGATCGGGATCAGGTCTCCCTCCTCCCCTTTGAAGCGGGCGAAGATCTTGTCAGGTTTACTCCGGATCACGATGGCCTCCTCAGGTTATTTCAATAGAATCATCTTTCGGGAGATTGTCTCTGTCGTAGTTGTAAGTATGTAGACGTACACACCGCTAGCCAATCCGGATCCGTTGAACTGGATCTGGTGCCTGCCGGCTGTGTAAGCGCCCTGTGCTAGTTCCCCTATCCTTTGACCCAGGAGGTTGTAGACCGTCAGCTGGATCTGCTGGGGGTGCGGCAGGGTGAACTCGATCGTTGTGGTTGGATTGAAAGGGTTGGGATAGTTATGGCGCAGCTCGATTCCAGCTGGTTGAATCTGAGGCTGGGGTCCTGGCGGTACATCCTCCTGATACTCCCACAGATCAATTGCACCCGGCCCGCCATAACAGCCCATGTCGCTGCGTAGTGTTCCCTGCGCCGGCCAAAGTGGAAAACCGGGATCGTTTGGATCCTCTGGATCATTGTAGGCTGGATCGGGATTGCCAGCATCTATGCAAGGTAAGCCTGGCAGGAAGATGTAGTCATCATTCTCGGGATCAGTGAACATCGGATCAACGTCGATGTTGCCTTCGCCTTCCCAGCCGCCGTCGATGTTGGAGTAGCGGACAATGAACTCCACGCTATCAGCTGAGTAAGAGAGGACCGATCCCCATGGGCATGTATTTTCAATAATGCAGTTTTCAATCAAGTAGGTCTTCTCGTTGGGGTAGAGTGACCATAGGCTTATCGCACTCCCGTAATCGCCATAAGAATCGACAAGAGAACAATTAGTTACCCTCGCGCTTGTGGATATCTGCCCACTGACAATATGCGATGACAACTCTCCAAGTGTGTTCCAACAGTCATGAATCAGAGTGTTTTCCATGACAAAATGATTAGCCGTGATCCAGACAGCGCCATTTCCACAATCGTGGAAATAGGAGTTGCGAATAAACAGTGAGTCCGCCCAGATGAACAAGGCTGCGCCTAGAAGCGTGTTTTGCTGATTGCAGATATGTACATTATCAAGTTCAATCCTGCTTAGCGTGCCGAAGCCGGACTTTATGCCGGATCCCCAGCCCTCTGAAGCGGCCCATGGTGATACATAGTTCCATGTGTTATCGTGAATTGAAACATCCCGGAGAGTAGTCGTGCTGTAGAGTGGAGTCATATCTTCAATGTAAATTCCCAGTCCAACTTGTCTGAAGTCGTTGTTATTGAAAGCTATTTCGGAATGTTCCAAGAGAACATTACCTCTGAGTTCGAGATTATAACGAGCACATCCATATTCGTTGGGGTACTCCTCGAGGTCCGATCGCACAGATGTGTTGTTCATCACATAGATATGACTTGCTTCAACCGAACCGTTTGAGAGCAACTGACAACCCGGTCTGCCACTTTTGTCGTATTCAAACTCTTCGTAGTTGTTCACCACAAAGATACTATCCGCAATCAAGGATTGATTCGCCTGAGCAACCAACCCGATTCCAAACCTGTTACCATTAGATGAGTGGTTATCACAAATGCGAATATTGCGCATGAAAACGTAGTCATTGTTGCATTGCAGGTTGACGAGGTAGGAGTAGCCGATTCCTTCGTTCCAGGCTGAGTCGATCATAGTTGAGTCGAAAACACAATCCTGGATGATAAGAGTATCAGCTTGTTGTATCGCCAACAGCCCTGGTTGTCTTCGCTGTATGTTATTCCTGAAGGTACAACTATTTATCTCAAACCTGGTAGCCCATCCAGAAACCAACATTGGACCTGTGGAAGATCCCAAGACACTATGATTTCCCGTAAAGACACAATCCTCAATTGTTGCATTCTTGTTTGTTCCAACTACGACGAGCGGACCTCCACCGGCAAAATTCTCTTCAAAAATACAGTTATTTATCACAGTGCGCTCCCCCCAGTTTCCAATCAATCTCGGCTTGTCCGACGGTCGATTATTGGAAAAGCGGCTATCGTACACATACACACTGCAAGAGTCATATGCCGTTATACCTGGATTTCTTTCACCATAGTTCTCCATGAACTGACAGTTGTAGATTGTTAAAGCCGTGGTATCAAGAATCGAGATTGCCCCACCCCACCATTCATTTGGAACTGGGGATGAATATCCAAATCCATGTATGAATGTCAGGCCGGAAATCCTGATTGTATGGGGACCATTGCATGTCAAGATGTGAAAGGTTGAATCACCATCGAGGAGTGTTGACGAGATGTAACTGGTATCACCCGTAGTAAGAAAACGAGATGCGATAGTCAGATCTTTTTGGTTGATCTCCAGCTCTTCAATGTAGGTATCCGGCCAGATTAAGATAGTATCATTTGAAGCCGCCGCGTTGATGCCTTGTTGGATAGTGGGAAAGTCGGCAGGGATGTTGATTACTGCAAATGCCTGTCTAGAGCAAACGGCTGTCAATAGAACCATCAATAACGCCCTTAATGCCCTCTGCTGTGCTAACCGATTCGTCATAAGTACAGCTGGCTTCCTTTAATGAGCTAGAAATGGGGACGCAAATGCGCCCCCATTTATCGACGTTTACTTCAACAGAATCATCTTTCGTGTGTGAATCACTTGCTCTGTTTTGAGGCGATAGAAGTATACACCGCTAGAAAACTCATCACCGTTGAACTGAATTGAGTATTCGCCGGGTTGATGCAGTTCATGAACCAAGCACTTAACCTTCTGCCCCAAGGAGTTATATACTGCAAGCTCTAAATCGCATTGTACTGGCACAATATACGAGATGGTTGTCAAGGGATTAAATGGATTAGGATAGTTCTGCGATAGTGTGAATGAGGCTGGCAGCAGATGATCTAGATCGTCATTGTTTGCAGGCTGACTACCGAATTCAACACCACAGATCTCCATGACCCTATCTAAATAGTCATTCTGACGCGCGAACTCAGCTTGAATCCTCTCGCAGGTCTGCTCAGGATCTCCTTCTGAGTAACTCCACGCCATATCATTCCACGAATTCAGCTTTGCGATGCACAATTCGAAGAACGTGCCAGCATCATCCTCTGAGGCTTGATCACGAAGCGTTTCCAGGTTAGCAATTGCGTCTTCAAGGTGAACGAGTCTGCCGTAAAGTTCCCAGTAACTTCCTTCGAGGAAATAGGTCAGATCATGGTTCTCACCACCTATTGCATCGAGTGCCTCTAGGAAGCCATCCTTGATGGTCATTGCCTCTTCATATCCTTTCTTGCTGATATAGTTCAGCCTGAAAGTTGCCCTAGTCGAGTAAGGGTCTAGAGGGAAGTTCAGCACAATGTCCTTGTAAGTGTCGATCGCAACCTGAAGATCACCGTTGGTCTCAGACCATTGCCCCTGTGCAAACATCTGACCAGCACCAGAATCTCCGCCACATGATTCCGGAAGAGGGTCCCCCCAATTGTAAAGGGGTTCGTATATTAGCAAACCCCAAGACGGTGGCAATAATGGAGTGGGATCTTCAACTTCGTCACCCCAGTCGTTGTAGGTGACATTAACACTTGAAGCTGGTTCACCATAAGGTTCACGGATGAGAGTTATGTTGCTGTTATCATCATCGTAGGCGATTTTATTGTATCCGCATTCTAGCTGGCAATTCGTGTCGTACAGATAAATCTGTCCATTGTTAGGCGCAATACGCGAATTGTAATAGATCAAGTTGTGCGCTATCTCATGCATATCGAACCAGGAAAAGGCACCATGTAAAGCATAATGGTTGTGGTTTCTGATTGTGGATTCCTCTAGTCGGAAACCACTTCTTATGGCAACAATTCCGGTATGCGAGTTCAATCCCTCTAGGTTGATATTCTCCAGCAAGTAGTCCGCTTCATGACCATAATCAACCATGAAAATCCCATGCATGTAATAGTCTGACAAATAACACGAAGTCATTTTGACATCACAGTCAAGTAGTGTCATCTGAGTGGATACTTCAGATCCTCGGAAAATTGAGTTATTGATGTGGCCGGTACATCCCTGCCCAACAAGGAACCTGCCTGTCATTGTTTGGTCATCACCTTCAGGGTAGGTGCAGAAGTCGAGGTAATTGATATTTAGCTCGACTTTCGAGATATCTAGAGTCGAATTGGAATGGACATATGCAAGGTGATTGATCTCTACGACATCATTTTCTGGGGGAATAAATTCCTCGTCACCTAGAATCTTGAAGAAGCTTCTGGTAGGATCAGGAGGATCGTGTTCCTGATCCTCTACCGGATTATAGAAGGAGACAACTGTCCGTTCAGTATCCAATTCATCACCAAGTTTCACTGTCTCGTTGGTTGCGTCGATAGTTAAGCTCGCGCAAGATCCTAGGAGTACTATGCTGCCAGATGGGAGCGAGAAACCTAAATCGGCTGATACATCATCAGTCGAGTAGTAGAGTCCTCTTTCCATCTGCGTAAAATCTGCGACTTCTGTGAGATTTAGTGGATCGAAAATCTCCTTCCAACCGATATCACTGAATGTGTGATCTTGATCGAAATAGTCTTCGCTTGGATCACCCGCATCCAGAAGTGGGCTATCCCAACGGAGATTGTATGTACCACTTACAAATAGAGGATCAGTGCTTCGATTGAAATAACCGGGATAATACTCCCCCAAGCCGTCTTCCCAGGTACAATCAGAATTGCCCCAAATATTCGTATATTGAATTTGCGAAGCGCCCAAGGTCCCCACTACCAGCTCCCCATCACATGTGTTTGAAGCCAAATTCAAGCCATTGAACTCTAGACAAACAGCATCTGTACCAAGGAGGCTGAATATATCTCCAGTTCCAATATCATTGTCGCTCACAGTGGTTTTTCTCAACTTGAGCTTATCGAATGCCGTGTTTCCTAGCGGTTTGTAAGTCACAAGCGATTGTTCATATCTTGCTGCAGGGGAGGATGTTGTATTCATGTAGACCAGAGAACTATCAACCATGGTCACAATTCCAGCAGAGTATAAGAAAGCAGCTCCACCTGCTGTTGAGTGGTTATTCCTAAATGTCATGTGCTGAAAGAGGCATGATTATTCACAGACGCACCTTGAACGCCTACAACTCCATTTGCACCTGTGTTCTGCTCAAAAACGCAGTTTGATACTCTTAGATTCTTGTTCGCTATCCCCGAATCAAATGTAAGAGTTGAACCTTTTTGAATGGGGTTCGCAGGTGATTCAGTCGTGTAGTTCTTTATGAATATGCAGTCTGTGATTTCGCAAGATCTGTCTATAATCCCAACAGCAATTCCTGTACCCCATAATGCATGGTTTTCCTCGAAGAGCGAGTTGCTGATCGTTGCGAGTTGAGAACTGCCACTATCAAGATAGATGGCGCCGCCACCTACACATCCCAGTCATGTATAATTCGTTGTTACAGTGTTTCGATAGAATGTGCAACCATCAACATTGACGTGTGCTGAGGCGTAGAGCCCACCACCTACAGGGGCTACGTTATAATGGAATTGGCAATTCTGAAGCGTTAAGTCGGTTCGATCACCTACCGCGCAAATCGCACCTCCACATGTCTCTACGCCTTCGGAACTTTGATGCAGGGCTTGGTTAGATTCAAAGAAGCAGTCATACATCTCAAGTGAAGAGAAAGTGTGTGACGAATTTGTACAATATATAGCTCCACCATTCCAGTACT
Source organism: uncultured Bacteroidia bacterium (assembly GCA_964517435.1). GTDB lineage: Bacteria > CAIWAD01 > CAIWAD01 > BS150m-G50 > BS150m-G50 > BS150m-G50. Next base: position 32,270 of record CAZFEC010000032.1, read on the forward strand.
CTTCAGGGTCGACAGATCCGACTTCATTGTTTTGAAATAGACAATCATAGAAAGCCACATTCGAATCGACGATAAGTAAAGCGCCTCCATGATTATTGTCTCTTATATTGTCAAGAAAATGAACATCTCTGAATATAATGTCTGAGTCATCTGCAGATAAGCCGCCATAATTCGTCTCAGAAGATTGGCCACAAATGGCAATATGCTGGAATACTAGTGAATCATTTTCATCAGGTGCATTGTCATTGCAGATGAAAACACGTCTTGATGCATCGGCAATAATCCTAGGATTCTCAGGGAGCGCCTCCAAACCTTTGATCTTCAGAAAGCGTATTTCTGGAGGTACTGTAATATCAGCTTCATAATGCTCAGCAAGCTGTAGCGTGATGCTGTTCGCTTCGTCTGGATATGAAAGCAGAGCATCCAGAGCTTCCTGCATGGTTAGATAATCCCCAGGAACAGTGTAATCTACAGAGAAACCCAATGTGCAGATTGAGAGTGCTGTGAAAATGGATAGTAGTGCCCAGCGCATCATTCACCTCCGTTGATGTAAACCTGCTGCCAGCCCCAAGCTACTGGCTTTGCTACTTGAGTATACTGATCCAATACAACGCTACCCTACTTCCTCAGTCCCCCCCACCTATTCCCCCCCCCCGTCCCTATCCGCCAGGAAGATGCAGTCGGTCAGCTTCGCCTCGCCCCGCACGAAATCCTCGGCGAACGCCTTGCAGGTGGGCGCTCCGCAGACGCCGCAGTCGATCTGGCGCAGGTTCTTGTAGACCTGGTCGATCTCCCGCATCCGCTTGAGCGAGGTGGTCAGATCGGTGTCGAGAAATGTGAGCGGACGGGGCCGTACCTGATGCTCCAGCAGATAGTAGCCCGCCGCGATCCGCTTCTGCACTTCCTGATCGGCTTTCGACTCGGGACAGCCGTACTTGACGCTGTGCTTGACCGCGTTGGTCCGGGCGACATAAGGATTCTCCACGTTGAAACTGCCGCCGATACAGCCGAGGTGGCAGGTGGAAGCCTCCAGGAAATCGATGTTGCGCAGGCGGGAGTTCTCGATGTCGTCCAGCGTCATCATCACATCGCTTAAACCGGAGACGGCGAACCAGTTCTCGATATGGGCCATACGGGTGATGTTGCCCAGCATCGACCAGCCGGTATGAAAACAGAAATCGGCCGGGACCTGCTCCGGGGTGAAATCCTGCAGCAGCGTCTGCACGTGGGAGGTCAGCTGCGCGTACACCATGTTGATCGGGATGGAGGTGTCGATCCAGGACCGGTGCTTCTCCGCCGGCTGGGTGATGGAGACCGTGACCGCGGGACAGGGAGTCAGATAGACGATCCCCAACTCCTCCGGTTTGATACCCAGTCGTTCCGGGAAGGTTCGGCGGATTTCGCGACCGACGATTTCACGCGGCACCTCGATCGGTATGATCAGCTCCACCAGGTCGGGATACCTTACCTGGATCAGCCGCACCAGCGAAGGGCACCAGGAGGAGATCAGCGGCCTGCGTCCCTGATGATTGCGTACATAATCAGCGAGCGCCTGCGCCACCTGCATCGTGGTGACGCTGACATCCACCACCTCGTCGAAGCCGATCTCCTTCAGAGCCTGGTGGACGACGAAGGGATGCACATTGCTGTCGAACTGGGTGTAGAGCACCGGCGAGGGCAACGCCACGGTGTACTTGTAGTCCGGCAACTCGGGAGGGATGGTTTCGATGGCACCTTGGGGACAGACGGGAATGCAGGCACCGCAATCAATACAGAGTTCATTGGAGATTTGGATCAGCCGGTTACGATAACGGATCGCCTGGGTGGGGCACTTACGGATGCATTTCAGGTGCCCGTCACACTTCTCCTGACAGACACTGTTAACATGATAATACTCAGCCATAATTACCTCGCAGCTGAGTGATAGCAGCGGCGGTGGAGGGTCACCGGTTATGCCGCCGCGCTGAAGATCAGATATCGAAAGTCATCATCACCCGGGTACCCTTCCCCACTTCACTGGTGACATCCAGGTGATCGGTGTTCTTCTTGATGTTCGGCAGACCCATGCCGGAGCCGAATCCCATCGCGCGCTGCTCGGCGGTAGAAGTGGTAAAGCCGGCCTGCATGGCCAGCTCGACATCCGGGATCCCCTTCCCCTCATCATGCACGATGATCAGGATCTGGACGGGAGTCACCTGCAGTTTGACCCGGGCGTTGCGCGCGTGCATCACCACGTTCATCTCCGCCTCGTAGGTGGAAATCGCCACCCGGCGCACCAGGGTGGGATCGAGACCGATCTGCTTCAGCACCGTCTTGACCTCGGTGGAGACCATGCCGGCGCTGGCGAAATCGCTCCCCTCGATCACCAGGTCCCGCTCCAGCAGTATCTCGCGTCCGGTTTGCGCGTTGGGAGCGGCCGTGGCAGCCGGTTCACCGCCCTGCTGCGCGGTGTTGATCCGGATACAGGCGTCGAACATGTCCAATTCGGTCGAGAGCAGGACCAGCTCATGCTCACGGGCGAAACGCTCCGAGCCCTGGGGCGGTTTCTTGCCGCGGATGAAAACCACGCCGATGAACTCCGCCATGTGGGCCGAGATCACCGCCTGCTGGTTGGCCAGGCCGGTGAGCAGCAGGGAGCCGGACTCGCCGAAAGCGAGCACGTCGCTCATGAGGTCTGAGGCGTAGATCTGGGTGAATTCCCGTGCGAGAAGTTGGCCGCCTTCCAGGATATCAGCCTGCAAGGCTTCCTGAACCTGTCTGATTGTCATGCCTGTTCCTCTGTTGGTAAGGCAGCAAATCAGGATGAGGCGAGGTGGAAGCTGTCTATTTTAACCCGGCTTCGTAGAGCTTGCCTACGAGTTCAAAGGTTTGCATTTCGGTGGAAAGAATCGCCACATCGTACTTGGTGGCTAAATCGATAGTATCCTGCGGCACTTCTTTGCCGTTGGTGATGATGATGGCGGAGACATCGACCAGGTTGCCGGCGGAGACGACGTTCTTGTGGGTCTGAACCGTCAACCAGAGATTGCCGCTCTTGGCGCCCGCCATCACGTCGCTGATCATGTCGGAAACGAACACGCCGTTGACTTCGCGCGGTTCGAATTCGCTGAGTTTCTTCAGCTGGACTTTCGCGAGCAGTTCTTCAGTAGTCATGGAGGTTCTCCGCTATAACTTTGCCTCTTGAAAATGATCGATCAGAACGGGGATTTCTTCTCCGTCTCCGGTTCCGCCGACAACATGCCGGTGTCGAACAGGAAATGACCCTGACAACGGGTGAGATCCTTCACCAGGTCGAGTGGCATCACCTTGATGCGGGAACGGCTGGTGTCGCGCCGCTGGTTGAAGTAATCGGTGAGTACCTCCAGCCGCACCGGATGCAGCGGATCGGTCAATCCCTGCGGCAGAAAACCGCAGGCAACGATCAGCCAGGTGCGCTCCGCTTCATGCTGCTGACGCAGCGGCTCCAGCTCGCAGCCGATGTCGCAGCCGGGGCAGTGCATCAGCCCCATCAGGTCGCCGAACTCCTCCAGGTGGCCGCACTCGGTGCACTTGAGGTCGAAGCGGAAGGACTGTGCGTTCTCCTTGATGCTCCAGTGGCAGTCTCCCTCCCTGTACTTCTCGCCCAGGTGCGGGTGCTGGTCCGTGGTGAAGTAGGTACGGATCTTGTTGCAATGAAAGCAGTTCTCAAAGACGACGAAACCGAAGCGGATGTTGACCATCTCCCACTGGTGCTGGCACTCAGACATAGCGTTTTCCTGTTGTGGTTGCCGACGGTTGCGAAGCGGCCTATTGTGAATCGTTTTGCGTGTTGATGAAATCTATTTTATGTATTAATTCCATGTTATTGTTTACACTAAAGTAACGCGCGGTCTCCATTAAGTCAAGCCTTTTTATTATTGGTGCTATTACTGGGATTAGACAGTATGGTAGGGCTTTCAGGATCAATGACATAGGCAGGAAAGAAAACTTTCGATACTCATTCGACGGGAAAGGATTGCCGCTCAGCTTCCACCGCCGGCCGGCTGCAGGAAAGAGTCCTCATCGCGGGCAAGCTCACCGTCCGACTGGATGGTAGGCTGTCCGTTGCCATCTACAACCAGGTTGTAGAAGTCCTCGACGACCCCAGAAAATGGGTCCATCTCTCGTCAGCAAATAGAGAAATACCTGTCCACTATTTACTTGTCATTATGCAATATGTTTACTACGTTTCGATTGAGCCAGTCAAGTCCCAAATCTTGTGTACTTTCGATCCCGCATGATCTGCGAAGTTGGGTAACGGAACGAAGCCGTAGGCGTAGTGAAGTTACCCAACTTTGCTCACCGCCCTCATGCCTGTCTGCTGGGACATGATCATGTATCTCTTTCCCGATTCCCAAGCCTCACTTTGCTCTTGACACAGCGCCGTTATCAAGCGCAGACAGGATGCCTGGTTCGGGAAGATCCTGATTACGCGAGTCCTGCGCTTGATCTCCTGGTTCAACCG
>CAZFEC010000033.1:0-36367 GCA_964517435.1 uncultured Bacteroidia bacterium
CGGCGAGATCATACGGCCTCGTTTGAGGCAGAATGGCGTTTTTCAGAAGCGACGAGATACCGTCTTGCTTAGACGATGCTTATAAGAATAGGAGGAATATTAGTCATAATTGATATTAGTTAAGAACCGCTACCAAGTTGATTGTTAATTAGACACTATCGTTATATAAAAATTTATCTGCCAATAAGCAAGTATTATTAGCAGTACATAAACTACATGTTTGCTATAACCAGCCTACTAGTAGACCTGCTGGATAATCATAGAGGCGTAAAAAGAACGGTAGGATCTTTTCCAGGATATGATCTTGCGAGACCGATTGACAGGCAACAAGGCGGCAGTTATATCATGTTGCTTTTTCAGGGCTTAACACTGACAAATTCAGTCTGGTTGTAGATCTGCCAAGTCGAATACCATCTCTGATGGGGAGTTACTTCTGCTTTTCTGTGGAGTTCACTTCCCCGCATACCCTCCGCCCTGCAGGATCTGAAAAGCGCGGTAAATCTGCTCCAGCAGCACCAGCCGGGCCAGGCGGTGGTTGAAGGTAAGGCGGGAGAGCGCGATCACCTCCCGGCAGCTGTCGCGAAAACCCTCAGACAGGCCCCAGGGCCCTCCGATGATGAACTCCAGCGGTCGTCCCGCTTCGATCAGGTGGCGGTTGATCAGGGCGGCGAACTCGGGCGAGGTCAATTGACGGCCCCGCTCGTCCAGTGCGATCTGCAGAGCGGCGGTGTCGACGGCCGCCGTGAGTAACTCCGCCTCCCGGCTGCGTATCACGCCGGGATCATCCTGTTTGTAATCCGCGTTCGATTTGAGTTCCACCACCTCCAGGGCGGCGAACGGGCGGAGGCGCTGCACAAAGTCAACGGCGGCTGCGCGGAGATGTTCCTCCCTGATTTTACCTATGCAGATCAGCCGGATGCGGTAGGACATGCCTCCTCCAGCGGTTGACGCGAAAACGGTTCGAGGTTCAGCTGCCGGTAGACCGCTTCCGCCACATGAAACGATCCGCAAGCTACCAGCAATTGACCCGGCCGGTAACGTGATACAGCGGTCCGCCAGGCCGCTGCTGCTGCGACAGGCGCTGGTGCGTTTGGAAACAACTCCGCTACTCCAGCAGCGAACTCTCCCGCCGGCAGCGCGCGCTTGTAGGGAATCGCCAGCGGCAGGAGCTGGTCCGTGTGTTCACGTATCACGCGCAGGAAACCGCGCCAGTCCTTGTCGGCCAGGGTGCCGTACAGCACCACCGGACGGTGCCTCGGAAAGCGGGCGGCGATATTGGCAAACAACGCCCGGGCGGCGTCCGGATTGTGCGCGGTATCGATAATGGTGAGTGGCTCGCGGCAGACCAGGTCGAAACGGCCGGGCCAGGGCCAGCGGGTCAGGTCGATCAACTCGCTGTGCGGCACTCTGCCCTGGGTGCTGGCAAAGGCGGCAGCGGCGGTCAGAAAGTTATCCACCTGGTAGCCGCCGCACAGGGGCAGCTTCACGGTTACCGGCGCGGGGGCTCCTGTAAAGCGTACTGACAGCGTGGTCAGCTCCGGCGCCTGTTCCTCCGCTTCGACCTGCAGGAATTCCTCCGGCAGTTGAAACAGGGCACCGTGCTTATCCGCTTCTTTACGCAGTATCTCACGCAGCGCGGGGTCCCGCTCGCCACAGATGAACGGCGTCCCCGCTTTCATGGCGCCCGCCTTGTCGCGGGCGATCGCTTCCCGTGTCTCCCCCAGCCTGCGGGTATGGTCGAGTGCTACCGAGGTCAGCAGCACCGCTTCCGGTTGTGTCACACTGGTGGCGTCCCAGGTGCCGCCCAGGCCTGCTTCGACCACCGCCGCGTCCACCCGGCGCTGCTTAAAGTGGATAAACGCCATGGCGGTGAAGACCTCGAAGAAGGTGGCATCCCACCGTTCCGCCACCGGTAGCAGCTCCTCCCAGACCGTCAGGAAGTCCTCCGTGGTGATCGGCGTGTTGTCGCAGATGATCCGCTCCCGGGCGGACACCAGGTGCGGCGAAGTGTAGAGGCCTGTTCTCAATCCTTCCCGCTCCAACAGGGCGGCGAGTAGCCGGGCGGCGGTGCCTTTGCCGTTGGTGCCGATGACCTGGTAGGTGGGATAGGTCAGCTGCGGGTTCCCGATCTCCGCCAGCAGCGAGGTGATCTGCGTCAGCGAGGGGTTGATTTTATCCCGCACCCGCTCATAGATGTGCTCAAGGACTGCATCAATTGTTTTCATATTGCCGCTTAAAATCGAGGATGCCGTTGTAGATGGCGTGCGCCAGTTGCTTGCGCCCGTTGTCCGACTTCAACAGCCGGTGATCCCGCTGGTTGGTCAGGTAGCCCATTTCCAGCAGCACCGCCGGCATGGAGGCGCCCCACAGCACGTAGAAACCGGCCTGGTTGATCCCGCCGGAGTGGGGACGGATCAGCTCCGCCAGGTGCGGTTTCAGCTGGAGGGCGAACTGCGCCGACTCCTGCACGAAGGCGGCCTGCGCCATCGACATCAGAATGAAATTATCGGTCCGCATGGCATCGTATTCCTGCGGGGCGTTTTCCAGTTTGACGACGGCGTTCTCCTTCAACGCGACGTTGAGCGCGTACTCATTGCGCGCGGTGCGCAGCAGGAAGGTCTCAAAACCGCGCGCGCTGCGATTACGGGCGGTATTGCAGTGGATGCTGATGAACAGTTTGCCTGCGTACCGGTTGGCGAAACGGGTGCGCTCCTTGAGCGAGAGGAAGCGATCGTCGTCGCGGGTCATGAAGATCTGAAAACGGCCATCCCGGCGCAGGAGCCGCCGCAGCTCCAGACCGATCTCCAGATTGACGGTCTTCTCATACATCCCCCAGGGGGAGACCGCGCCGGGATCCCTGCCGCCGTGGCCGGGATCGATGATGATGGTATCCAGCCGCCAGCCGGCGGGCGGCGTCCAGGGTTGGAGGTCGGCGGTTACCGGCGCTATCTCGCCGCTGCCGAAAAGCAGGTTGATACGGCGGTTGTCGTCGCTCTCGAAGATGTCCAGCAGCGAGTAATCGGCGGAGAATTGAAAGGCGACCTGCAACGTCGCCGCCTCTCGCGTCACAGTGAAACCGGACAGGGCGGGGTGATGTATCACGTCCGGCAGATTGACCTCGAAAGCCGCTTCCCGGTCGAACCTGAGTCTGGCGGTGTGGCCGTCGGCATCGCCGGCATAGGCGGGAATGCTGTCCAGGTATACCCGCGCCAGTAATCCCTCCGGCAGTTCCTCCAGGCTGAAACCGGAGATCCCCCTGCCCTGCCGGACCACCAGTTCCCGCCTGGCGGCGTCGTAGCGCCAGAGCGAGACCGGGGCGGCGATCCGCGCCAACAGCGACAGCGGCAACCATAGCTTATCCTGTCGCAGACGGAGTGGTGCGGCGACCTGTTCCACCCGGCCGTCCCGGCTCATGAAGTGGCTGTCCGGCTGCAATTTGATTTCCAACCGTCCCGGCAGCAGGTAGTGAAAGCCGCCGGTACGGTAGTGAGAGCAGCCGGTGGCCGCCACCAGCTCCAGCAGTTCGACACCGACAAGGCCATCCACTTGCGTGACCGGCAACAGGTAGTCCGCCAGGCCGGCGGAGACCAGCAGTTCACGATCGTCCCACGCCAGCGCCGGTTTGAGCAGCAGCAGCGGCAGAACGATCAGCAGGCAGCGACAAAGCGCTTTGCTGATCCGGATGGAGGAGTGATTGCGGTGGCAGCTTGACTTCAGGGCCGGCAAATCAGGTTTCCTCTCCGGTTTCACAATCCTGACGAATCAGGCGCAGGATGCGCTGGATGCTCTGGCGGTTTTGCGGCCAGTGGACGATCCGGAGCGCCGCCACCGGATCGACCCAACCCCAGGCGTCATGCTCCGGTGACAGCCGCGGCACGAAGCGGGGCAGAATAGTGTAGAATACCGTTTCCGTGAGGATTTTAGCCCTGTCGAAGAAAGGCCAGAATTCCGGCGCCAGAGTGAAAGTATAACTCCAGACAGGCGTAGCGGGCAGCCGGATCTCCCGGCCGGTTTCCTCCCTGAATTCCCGCTGGGCGGCCTCCTGCGGCGTTTCGCCCTCTTCCACGCCGCCGGTAACCCCCTGCCAGATACGATAGCGTTCCGGGCGGCGGCGCAGCAGCAGCAGGCGCTGTTCGTCGGGCGCGGCCGGCGTCAACGCGTAAATGGAAACCTGTTGTGGAAGCCTTTTGCTCATATTAATTCCAATTTGACACTGGCCGGGTGTCGTCGCGCCGACAGCAGAGAAGCATCGGTAAGAACCGCGTGGGCGCTGATCGATGACAGTGCAAACTAGCATCGCCGCTGTAATGTTGCAACTGCGCCGATAACGGCTCTCGACTGGGTTTCACAGCTTCTGATCTACCAACCGCACCCGTACCTGGTCCGTCGCGGGCAGGTTGGTTCCATCGCCTGTTTGACATCAGCCATTTTATTCTTAATATGATGCTTGTTCCAACTGAGGAACAGCGGTTTTCCGCCGCAGGCTAACCGATGAGGTTTGTATGCTTTTAGTGAGCGTTTCCGGCATCAGGGGGATCGTCGGAGATGGATTGACGCCGGAGGTGGCGACCCGTTTCGCTTCCGCGTACGGCAGTTGGACCGGTCGCACCACCATCGTCGTCGGGCGTGACTCGCGTGTTTCCGGCCCGATGCTGCAGCAGGCGATAACCGCCGGTCTGCAGGCGGTGGGTTGCGATGTGGTGGAAATCGGCATCGCCGCCACGCCCACCGTGCCTTTGATCATGAACAAGATTGGCGCCGGGGGCGGTATCGCCATTACCGCCAGCCATAATCCCGCTCAGTGGAACGCGCTGAAGATGTTCGCTCCCGACGGTTTGTTCCTCAATGCGGAGCAGGGCCAGGCGGTGCGCGCGATCTATGAGGGAGAGGATCCGGACACCGGCATCGCCTGGGCGACCGCCGACACCATCGGCGGGATAGCGGCTCTCGAGCACCCGGAAGAGGAGCACATCCGGCGCATCCTGGAGTTGAACCTGCTCGATGTGCCGGGGCTGCGCAAACGGAACTTCAATGTCGCGATCGATACCGTCAACGGGGCCGGCGGCTTGATCCTGCCGCACCTGCTGCAGGAGCTGGGTTGTGACGTCACCCGCATCAACAGCGAACCGACCGGCGAATTCGCCCATACGCCGGAACCGCTGCCGGAGAACCTGACCCAGCTGCGCGAAACCGTGGCGACCGGCAGTTTCGACGTCGGTTTCGCCGTTGATCCCGACGTCGACCGTCTGGCCATACTCGACTCCAGCGGGGAGCCGCTGGGGGAGGAACGCACCCTCTGTCTCGCTTCCCGGCTGGTGCTTTCGCAGAAGCGGGGACCCGTCGTGGCCAACAGCTCCTCCACCCGTGCTCTGGATGACATCGCCGCCGCCTACGACGTGCCGCTTCATCGCACGCCGGTCGGGGAGATCCATGTCGCCACCAAGATGCGTGAAATCGGTGCCGCGATTGGCGGTGAAGGCAACGGCGGCGTGCTCTATCCCGGTCTGCATCTGGGGCGGGATGCCATGGTCGCCGCGGCGCTCACCCTGCAGTACATGCTGACTACCGGTAACAGCATCCGCGAACTGGATAACGCCATACCCGGCTACGACCTGCGCAAAACCCGACTCGAACTGGGTGAAGGGGATTTCGATCTGGAACAGCTGCAGCAGGCACTGGTTGACCGGTTTCCGACCGGAGAGCTTGATACCACCGACGGTATCAAACTCACCTGGGAGGATGCCTGGTTACAGATACGCAAGTCCAATACCGAACCGATACTGCGTGTTTTCGCGGAAGCGCCGGAAGCGGAGCGGACCGAGGAGATGATCGATCAGGTCAGACAGTTGCTGAAGTAAGGGAAAGCGGCGGGAGGAAGATTTGATACTCGCCCGGGTCGTCGGCGATGTGGTCAGCACCTGTAAGAATCGGGAGCTGCGGAACTGGAAACTGCTGCTGGTTGAGGCAGTGGATCTCGAGGGCAATCCCGACGGCAACACTTTCATCGCGGTGGACAAAGCCCAGGCCGGCACCAGCGACCTGGTCTTGATCAATAAAGAGGGTAGCGGCGCCCGCCTGCTGTGCGACAATGAGCAGATTCCAGTGCAGGCGGTGATCGTTGGTGTCGTCGATGGTTTCGAGGTTGCGGAGGAGCAGAATGACCGACCTTGAACGGATCGTACAGGAGGAACTGCAGACGAGCGGGCGCTGGGTCAACGACCATCCGGAGTACGGCGAGTACCTGGTGGAATGCGGCGCCGACCGGCTCAGCTGTACCATCGGACTGATCCGGCGGGTCAAGGAAGACCTGGCGCGCATGATCGACCACACCCTGCTCAAACCGGAAGCGACGACACCGCAGATCATGAAACTGATCGAAGAAGCGCGGGAAAACCATTTCGCCTCCGTGTGCGTCAATCCCTACTGGGTGACGCTCTGCGCCGGTGAGTTGCGCGGCAGCGGCGTCGATGTCTGCACCGTGGTCGGCTTTCCGCTGGGTGCCACGACACGTGATACAAAAGCGGCGGAAGCGCGCGAAGCCATCAGCAACGGCGCTACCGAGATCGATATGGTGCTCAACATCGGCGCCCTCAAGGATGGCAATCACAACTACGTGCGTCAGGATATCAACGGCGTGGTCAAGGCGGCGGAGGGACGCGTGGTCAAGGTGATCCTGGAGACCTGCCTGCTGGCGGACCGCGAGATCATCGCCGCCTCGCTCGTGGCGCAGGAAGCGGGCGCTTCCTTCGTGAAAACCTCGACCGGCTTCAACCAGGGCGGCGCCACGGCCGCGCACGTTGCGTTGATGCGGCGTGTGGTCGGTCATAAAATGGGAGTCAAGGCTTCCGGCGGCGTCCGCTCTTTCGGTGAAGCGCTGGCCATGCTGGAATCCGGTGCCAACCGCATCGGCGCCAGCGCATCCGTCGCCATCGTTACCTGATATGACAGCCTACGAAATAATCCAAAAGAAACAGCGCGGTGAGGAGCTCTCACGCGAAGAACTGAGCTTCATGCTCGAGGGCATGCTCCGGGAGACGGTACCGGATTACCAGATCGCCGCCCTGCTGATGGCGATCTACTTCCAGGGCATGACACCGGTGGAAACCTACAGCCTGACCGATCTCATGCTGCATTCCGGCGAAGTGATCGAGCTCAATCACCTCGATGCACCCCGCGCGGATAAACACTCCACAGGCGGTGTCGGCGACAAGGTTACGCTGATCCTGGCTCCGTTACTTGCCGCGGGCGGTGTGGCGGTGCCGATGATATCCGGGCGCGGGCTGGGACACACCGGCGGTACGCTGGACAAACTGGAAGCGATCCGCGGCTTCTCTACCAGTCACACTCCCGAGCAGTTCCGCCGTCAGGTAGAGGAAATCGGACTCTGTATCACAAGTCAGTCCGACCGGCTGGTACCGGCCGATCGGCGCCTCTACGCATTGCGCGATGTTACCGCCACGGTCGACTCCGTACCGCTGATCACCGGCAGCATCATGAGCAAAAAGCTGGCGGAGGGCATCGACACGCTGCTGCTCGATGTCAAGGTCGGTTCCGGTGCGATCTTCCGGACGCAACCGGAGGCTCTGGCCCTTACCCACAATCTGCTGTCGATCGGTCAGCAGGCCGGAATCAACTGCGCCGCGTTGTTGACGCAGATGGAACAGCCGCTGGGATTTACGATCGGCAACTGGAATGAAGTCGCGGAATCGGCCAGGGCACTGCAGGGGGACTGGCCGCAGGATCTGCGCGAAGTAACGCTCGCCCAGGCGGCTGTCATCTTTCAGCAGACGGGATTGGAACCGGATCTGGCGGCGGGTATCGCCCGCGCGCAACGGCTGATCGAGGACGGCAGCGCACTGGCCAAGTTCGCTGAGCTGGTGGCGGTTCAGGGCGGGGATGCCGAGACGCTGCAGGACCCGGATACACACTGGCAACCCGCTTTCTGTCAGGAGTTGAAGGCGACACAATCCGGTGTTATCGAACGGTTGGACGCCCGGGAATTCGGCCTGGCGGCCGTGGCGCTGGGAGCAGGCCGTCGTCAACTAACCGACCAGTTGGACAACAGCGCCGGCATCACACTGCGGATCAAGGCGGGCGATACGGTACAGGCGGGAGAAGTCATCGCCACCTTCTATGCCGACCGGGAGCCGTCGCCCCAGGTCGCAGCCCGTCTGCAGGCGGCGGTAACGATCAGCGACACAGCGGCGGCATTGCCCGTCATCCAGCTGCTGGTCACTTCCGACAGCGAACTGGATTGGCGGGCAGCTCTGCAATCCTGACGCGATGATCACCATGTATCACAAATGGCCACTCCCGGCGATATTGCTGCTCTTATTGCTTTCGTTCAACGGTTGCGTGAAAGAGGAGTCAACTCCGGATTACGCCGGGTACTATCTGTTGAGCAACCAGGGCGCGTTGTGGCAGCTTCCGCCAGGAGCGACGGCATTCGATCTGCTCGGCGGCGTGTCCGGCTCGCCGACAACACTGACCAGCGACAACGGCTGGAATCTGCTCACCTGCAGCCAGGAGCTCGGCTGCTTCGGCGTTTTGAGTCACATCACCCTCACGGTTTCCTGTCAGCAAACGCTGCCGGCCGGCAGCCAGCCAATCGCTCTGGCCTGGGCAGCGGACGACCTGCTCTACTGGCTGGAAAGTGGAGGTCAACAGGTGCGCGGTGTGGATTTGAGCAACGGATTACCACTGACCCCGTTCGCCACCGGGACACCGGCCCTGGCCGGTTTGACTGGTGTCACCGTGACCGAGGCGGTCGCGAATCAAATCGTGCTGCAACCGGGGGAATTATTGAGCATCACGGCCGTCGTGTCCGGACAGGCGCAGCTCTACCGCCTGCGACCGGCTGGCGGTACCAGCGAGTTGATCGGCCTGGTGCCGGCACTGGCGCCGATCTGCCTGCTGCCGAACGCCGAGCTAACCGGCTGTGATACGCAGAGTGAATACATTCTCAGTGTCGATCTGGTCGATCTCACTCCGGACACCCTGGCTGCGAACCAGCCGGTCATCAATCCGGCGGCGCTTACCTGGCTGGAGCAGCACTGAACAGAAGCTGCAGGCAGCTTTCAGACACCCGCCCTCTTCATTGCTTCCAACTGCAATACCCGGTCGGCACCGAGCTGATCCGGCGTTGCCAGATGATCGATGACGACGAGGGTGACGGTTTGGTTGCATAACTCCCGCAATAGCTGCATGAGGTTCTGACGGGTGGGAAGATCCAGACCGATGAACGGCTCGTCCAGCAAGAACAGCCGGCACGGTCGGGTCAGCAACTCGAACAGCGCCAGCAAACGCTGGTGACCGCGGGCCAGACATGACAGCTTCTCCCCGGTCAGACCGGCGGGCAGGTCAAAGCGCTCCAGCAGCGCCCGGATGGCGGGGAGGCGATCCGTTTGCCGGCAGCAGGCCAGCTCCTCCTCCAGGGTCGGCAGGCAGAACTGATGTTCCGGATACTGGAAGGTATACCCGATGCCGTTGCGGGCGAAGGAAGCACCCTGGCGAAAGTGCAGAGGCCGCTTTTCAAAGGTGATCCGTCCCGTTGACGTTTCCAGCAGACCGGCCAGAAGCAGCGCCAGCGTCGTCTTGCCGGATCCCATCGCTCCCCGCAGGTGAACCAGACCGCCGGTGGACAGCTGGAGCGCTAACTGCTGGAAAAGCGGGGGGGCCGACGGCCAGGCGAAGGTCAATTCCTCCGCCCGCAGCAGAGGATCCGCCTCGCTACGGGATGGAGCAGCGATTGTATCACACACTTCAGGAGCGACCGGCGCGGTGAGCAACTCCCGCCATTCAGGCGCCTCCCGCGTTACAAAGCGATCGAACTCCTCCCGCGCACCACTGAATCGAACCGCACCCCCTTCGAGATGCACTACCCGGTCAGCTCTTTCCAGCTCGCGCACGTCCTGTGTGACGCTGATGATCGTTTTACCCTGCTCCCGCTCCGTTGCAAGCAGCTTCAGTACCCGGTCCGCGGTCGCCCGGTCCAGATAAGCCAGGGCATCGTCAAGCAGCCAGACATCGGGATTCTGCATCAGAGCGGTCGCCAGGACTACCAGCTGTTTCTGACCGCCGGAGAGGGTCCAGGGGTCTCGCTGCAGCAGCGGTGTAAGCTGGAGCAGCCCGGCGACCTGCTGCAGATGTCGGCTGATGTCAGACCGCTCCACACGGCGGTTTTCCAGCGGGAATACCAGCTCCTGCTCGACCTGGCGAAAGAAGAACTGATTCTCGGGATTGGCTTGTACTACGGCGATTTCACCTGCCGCGAGACCGCCCGGTTCCGCACATTCCGGTCGCAGACCGGCGAGAACTTCCAGCAGGAGTGTTTTGCCGGCGCCGTTTGTCCCCGTGATACAAATCCACTCGCCCGTCCCGAATTCCAGCGACGGAACGGTGAGCGCAAAATCGGCGGCGATCTGCCGGCTGAATCCGGGCAGGTTGAATGACGACATGGTATGGATCAATGCTGAAGCATGCTGCGTAGAAGTTCGTGAATACGCTCAGTCGTCCCGGTGTTGCGTTCGACGACGGAGAGCGCCGCCGCACCTGCGGCCTGCCGGGCGGCCGGTTCAGCGAGCCAGGCGCGGAGCCGCACCGCGAAGTCCGCGGCGCTGGTAACAACGAAACCACCGCCGGCGGTCAAAAGATGTTCCGCTTCAGCTGACACACCGTGGCGGGGACCGAACAGCACCGGTACCGAGAACGCCGCCGGTTCGATAACGGAGTGAACACCGGTGGTAAACCCACCGCCGACATAAGCCGCGGCGGCATGACGGTAAAGACCGGCCAGCAAACCGACCTTGTCGACGATGATCACCTGTTCACCCGCGCCGGTGGTGTCGCTGCTCAAGCTGCTGTAGCGGATCGTTCGCAGTTTCCGTCTCGTCAGTTCCTGTTCCAGCTGCAGGATTCGCGACGGCAGCGGCTCGTGCGGAACCAGAATGAGCCGAAAACGGGGATACTCGTGGAAGATGTCCGCGCAGGCCGTCAGCAGCCGTTGTTCCCCCGGGGGCCAGGTGGAACCGGCTATGAAGACGAAGCTGTCCCGACAGAAATCACCGGGAATGTTGTCCTGTTGCCCGCCGCTGGCCCGGAGCCTTTGCACCACCCGGTCATAGCGGGTTTCGCCAGGTTCCAGGAGCTGATCCGTTTCCGGGAGCAGCCGGCGAAACTTACGCGCCGCCGCCGTCGTCACCGGCAGGATCTTATCGAAGCGGGAGAAGACCTCCCGGAAAAAGGGGCGCCAGAAAGGGCGCAGGCGCAACGTACCGGGGTGGAAATTGCCGTTGATCAGCAGGGCGGGTATGCCGCGTCTGTTCACCTCCCAGAGGGTGTTGGGCCAGATATCATGCTTCGTGACCACGTACAGGTCCGGCGAGATCAGTTCGATGAAACGTCTCACATCTCGCTGAAAATCAAGCGGGGCGAAGGTCACCAGATCAACCAGGTGGTAGTCGCGGAAGTTGTTCAACCCGGAAGTTGAAAAGAAGGTCAACACCACCCGGCAGGTACGCTGCCGGCGGATCGCCTCCAGCAGCGGTACCAGCGCCTCGTATTCACCCATTGAGGCGCAGTGAAACCAGAAGCGGGGACCGCTGCCCAGACTGGCGCTCCCGGCCGCTACTGACTGCAGGTATCCCTGGCGGGCGCGCAGATTTTCGCGGATCTTCAGATTGAATAGGGATGCCAGCTTGGCCAGAGCATAGATCAACGGCACTACGATCAGGCTGTAGATCATCTGCCAGTAGTTCATGAGCACCTTCTACCGTTCGATTCGCTGACCGGGCGGCTCCCTCTACTCAGGCATTCATTGATAGTCTCCCGCACCAGCGCCGGCGTCAATTCCCGCATACAGGCGAAATGCTCGCGGGGACAGCGGTCCAGGCCGACATGGGAACAGGGGCGGCAACTGAGTTCCTCGCGCTCCAGTATGGTTACACCCGGAAAGGTCGGGATGAAGCCTAGTTCCCGGGTTGTACTTCCCGCCAGCAGCAACACAGGCGTCTCCACCGCGACAGCCAGGTGCAGCAGACCGGTATCGCCGGTTACGACCAGCTCCACGTTGCGCAGCCGGGTGGCGGCCTGGGTCAGACTCAGCTCGCCGCAGTAGTTTTGAACCTGCCCTGCCGGTCGCAATGCCGCCAGCTGCGCTCCCAGTGCTCGTTCACCGGGCCCACCGAAGATCTCCAGCCTGAACGGCAGCTCGGCCAGCGCAGCTATCAGTTGTTCCCAGTATTCAACCGGCCAGCTCTTGGTGAACTTGCCCGAACCGGGTACCAGCGCCAGTACCGGTACCGTCGGTATATCACACTCGCTGAATGTGTACCAACGGGGCGGTTCGGCGACGGGCGCATCCTGCAATAATGCCAGGTAACGCTGGGTGGCGAACGGCAGCGTCCACCTCCTGCCGGGATAATGTACCGTAAGCCAGCGTCGGAAGTAATGCTTGCGCAGGCGATGCAGCTCGCCCGGCAGACCTCTCACCAACAGGCGGCTGCGCAGACTGGCATGCAGGTCATAGATATGCCGGGGCTGGAAACGAGCTAATACCGCCCGCAATGCGGACAGGGATCCGCGCTCAGGCAGGGTGTACAACTCCAGGTCAAACGGCCAGCCGGCTACAATTTCGGCGAAAGGGGCTTTCGTAGCGTAAGCGATTACCGCCTCCGGATGCCGCCGCCGCAATTCTCTGACGAAGGGCTCGGTCAGCAGCACATCTCCCAGGGAGGAGAAACGTATTACGAGGAGGCGATCAGCCATTATGCCAATGCTCGTTACTAATGTCTGTTTGAAAGAATCGTCAAGGCATTGGTTAGTAATATTGCTACTGGAAGTGTGGGATTGATTCGACCATTATTCTCCAGCAATACTTACTGCAGCCGTGCGGCCAGCTCCGGCGAACCTGTTATCGTACCGTCTCCGTCTATTATCGCACCGGAGACCTCGGCGGCTGCCAGCATCGCCTGTGCTTCAACCGGTGGCTGGAGTTCGGCCGCCAGCGCCATTCCCAGGGCGGTAACCGGATTGGTATCCTCGACAAAGCTCGTGATACAATCCGCCGCCGGCTGTCCGGTCAGGGGATTCACCAGCTGCTGCTGACTCGCTGCGGCGCCGATGGCGAGGCAGCGGTTGTTGAAGGCATAGTGTTTAACGGCCGCTGTATCACAGGGCAATTCGACCGCGATCTGATAATCGCTCAGCTCGCCGATCGCCATATAAACCGGACCGACCCGAAGCAGGCCCTGCGGTAGACGTCCCTGCAGCCATTTGTAGGCGAGGTCGGCGTACCAGGCGGGTAACAGAGGTGTGGTATTCCAGTCCGCGGCCGGGCCGTAGATCAGAAAGCTTTTACTGGCGGAGATGAAACCGCTGCGCTGCATCCACACCAGCGTACTGTCCAACACCGCGGGATCGGGACCGGCTTCGCCGGCGTCTTGCCAGAGTGCCGTCAGCGCACCGGTTCGCAAATCGATCAGACCCGCCGTGGACCTGCCCAGCGCCATCACCTGAAGGATGAAATCGTAGGCTGCATCATCGAACTGCACCGATTTGGTGTTCGCCTCCCGGTTCAATTCAGCGATCAGACCATTGGCATAATCCGGATCCAGTTCCCGGCGGCCGGAGAGCATCTTTTCAAGCTCGTCCAGCAGCGGCCTGAGCGGGGGCGGATCGCTACCGGGGGGCACGGTCAGTGCGAGCGGAATACCGTTCAGCTCCGTAACTACCTTTAGCGGGGCTTTGTCGCTGCAGAACTGCAGCAGTAAACCGGTCAGAATCAACAGGGAAACCAAGTGCTTTCGCATGACGACTCCTAGTTTCGTCTCGTCAAAAGAAATTCCGCCAGATCGTGCAGCGCCAACCGCGATTCAGACTCCGGTAAGGACTCAAGCTGCGCGATGGCGGCCTGCATATATGATGCCGCTTCCGATGCGGCGCCTTCGATACCACCGTTGCTGCGCACGGTGCGTATCACGGAACGTTGCGCCCGGCGGTTGCGGGATGCCAGCAGCAAGCGCAGGACAGCCCGGCGGGGAGGTGACGCCTCCTCCAGCACATGCAACAGCGGCAGGGTAATCTTTCCTTCTCGCAGATCCTTGCCCACCGGTTTGCCGAAGCGATTGCTATCACCGGTGTAGTCCAGAATATCGTCCCGAATTTGAAACGCAATACCCAGGTTCTCGCCGAAAGCGGCCAGCGCTGCCTGCTGTTCCCGGCCCGCCCCGGAAGTCAGCGCCCCCAGTTCGCAGGTCGCCGCCGTCAGAGCGCCGGTTTTGTCGGCGATCATTCGCAGATAGGTCGCGCGGTCGATGTTCCGCTTGCGCGCACGCCCCAGCTGCACCAATTCACCCCTGGCCATCCGGCGCGCGCACTGGGAAAGGATCTCAAAGACGCGAAAGTCGCGCAGGTCCAGCATGCCGATCAGCGAATGTGCCAGCAGATAGTCGCCCATCAGTACGGCCGCCTTGCGACCGAAGACGCGGTGCAGCGAGGGGAGCCCCCGCCGCAGGTCGCTCTCATCGACAACATCGTCGTGGAGCAGGGTCGCGTTGTGCAACAACTCGATGATGACCGCCGCCTTATAGGTGTCCTCCGACACCTCGCCGGTCAGTCGCGCCACCAGCAGAGCCAACAGCGGCCGCAACATCTTGCCCCGCCTTTGCTGCAGATAGCGGATAGCGTTATCGATCAACCGTACGTCGGATGCGATGAACTCGAAGTAACGCCGGGTGAACTCCGCCAACTCGGCTTCTACAAGCGCTTCCCAGCGATCGAGACTCTCCTGCATCCGGACTCCTTGCGTGTGACTCAATATAGAAGGCGTCGCCGGATATTCAAGCCTTTCCACCCGGGGTCGGGGAACCAGGCGCGGCTGGAACCCTGGTTGCCGGCGGCGAAGTCAGGGGGCCTCCTGCTCTCCGGCGGCGGAGCGAATGCTGTGATACAACTGCAGCACACCGTCCACGTAGGGTTCGCTGTGGTTATAGCTCCAGACGGCACGCCGCTGTTGGTCCGTAGATCCGTTGTCCCGCCAGCCGTTACGACGGAGATAGTTGGCGGTGGAAGCGGCGGCATCGCCCAGCTCGGTGAGGTCAATCACGCCGTCCCGGTCCCAGTCGACGCCGTACCCCTCGATGCTGGTGGGCAGAAACTGCGGAATGCCGGTGGCTCCCGCCCAGGAACCCGCCAGCGTATCCAGCCGCCCGGGGGGATAGAGCTGCAACAGCATGTTGAGTTCGCGCACCGCCCAGCGGCGCTTGCGTTGCGAACGCCGCCTGACCGTACTCTCGACGTCGGCCCGGTCCCGCTCCGGTTCCGCCGCCAGCGCCTGGGCGATGTTCCAATCGATAACCGCCGGTTGGTCCAGCAGGGTCAGGGTAAAGAAGAGATCCCGCACCCGGTAGGTGCCGGTGACTTCTCCCAGCGTGCTTTCCGTATACCAGATGGCGATAACGAGAGCCGGATCCACTCCCGAGGCCTGACAGATAACGGACAGTGTATCACGTCGGGCTGTGTAGAAATCCAGGCAGGCCGCGGTCGCCGCCGGTTCCGTCAACCGCTGGTAGAGTGCGGAGGTCTCACGATGCTGGATATTGATGCGCAGGGCGTCGATCAGCAGGCACAGGTCGCTGGAACGGAAGGAGTGTATCACACTGTCGCTTAGATCCGCGGTGAATTCCGCCTCCTTCAGAAGCTGCGTCAGGGTTTGATCGACGGAGGGCAATGACAACGGTTCCTGCGCGCGCGCCGGGCAGGCCATCCCCCAGATCAGCAGCAGCAGCGACAATCTAAGCAAGAATCACCTCTCGTTGTCGTTCCAGCTTTAGAACGGAACCGATCCCCTGCCCCGCCGCCTTCACCGCCGCGGCGCGGACGGCGATCTGCAGCGCCTCCCGGAAGGACCGTCCCAGCAACAAGGCGCCCAGCAACGCGGCACCGGTTACATCACCGCACCCGGTGGTATCGCCGGACCCCTCGCGGGGGACTGCGGGCAGCTCGAAAGGTTCGCGGTCCCGCTCGCCGGCCAGCAGGCCGCGTTCGCCCCGGGTGACCACCATTCGGTCGACGGTCGCGGCGATTGTATCACGAATCAGGTCCAGCAGCTGTGCTCGTTCCGGTTCCGGTTCACCGGTCAGGCTCCAGGTTTCCGCTTCCGCCAGCTGCAGAATGTCGGCACCTCGCACCCACTCCCGCCAGGCGGGTAACAGCCGCAGGGAACGGCGACCGACGGCCGGGGCGTCCAGAGTCAGACTGTGCAGATCCACCAGTGAAAGACCACCACAGTTGGTCAAAGCCCATCCGGTGGTGGTTTGGGACATATCGCTGCCCGATGTGAAGTTGAGCAGCAGGCCGTCCGCCGGTAACCAGGGTGCCAGCATTTCGGTCGTCAAGGGGGGTACTCCGCCACGCAGCGTCTCCACCTTGCGCAGATCGTTGTGGATCTCCAGGGTAACCTGGTTGGCCGGTTCCCGGCAGAAACTCAGACCGGTTGTGGACACACCCGGCAGCTGTTCCAGGAATTCCGGCAGGCTGTTGTGCAGTTCCTCCCCCACCCAGCAGACCGGCAGGATTTCCAGTTCGCGGCCGTAGAGCAAGGCCAGCGTGGCCAGGGAATAAACCAGACCGCCCAGGGATTCCCGCCGCCGTCCGTCCGGGTAAACCAGGAGGTCGCGATTGACCGTACCGGCGACGACCACCCTTTTCATTTGCGTTCCCGCTCCTGTCTCACATTCAGAAATTCCAGCCGCAGCGGGACGCCGGTGAAATCGAAAGCTGCCCGGATTTTACGCTCGATGAAGCGCTGCCAGCCGGTCGCGACCAGGTCGGGATGGCGGGTGATGAAGCGGAAGACGGTCGGCTTGATCCGATGCTGATAGATGCGGTCAAAAGTGATATACTTGCCCTTCTGCGCGGGAGGCGGCGTGGCGGCGATAACCGGTTCCAGAACCTCCGCCAGTTGGCGTGTCTCCAGGCTGAGTTCGCGAGCCGCTTCGATCTGCAGAACCCGCTGCATCAGCTGATGGATGCGCTGCCGGCTCAGGGCGGAGATGAAGTCGATCGGAATGAAGGTGAGTGTCGGCAGCTGCTCGTAGATCGAGCGCTTGAATTCCGCCAGGGTACCGGTCGTCTTCTCCACCAGATCCCACTTGTTGACGGCGATACCGACTCCCTTCTTCAAAGCCACCGCTTTCTGGAGAATGCTGATATCCTGCGCGGTAAGGCGGGGTTGCGGTTCGATCAGCAGAATCGCCACATCGCAGCGGGTGATGGCATGCTGAGTGCGCAGATTCGCGTAGAATTCGATGTTCTCCCTTACGCGCGTGCGGCGGCGCAGACCGGCCGTATCGATGAGATTGAGATTGCGTTTCTGAAACCGGTAGGGGGTATCGGTGCTGTCGCGGGTGGTGCCCGCTTCCGGCGTTACGATCATCCGCTCTTCGCCCACCAGCGCGTTGACGAGGGAGGACTTGCCGACATTGGGTTTGCCGATGATCGCCAGCTGTATTTCATCCGGCGGCAACGCCAGGCGACCGGTGTCGGGCAGATGAGCGACGATGAGATCGAGCAGTTCACCGATATTGCGACCGCCGGTGGCGGATACTGCTACCGGATCGCCCAGACCGAGCGCGTAGAACTCCCCTATCTCCAGTTCGCGTTGATCGTTGTCAACCTTGTTTACCGCCAGAATGAAGGGGATGCCGCGATTGAGAAACATACGCGCCAGCTGCACGTCGGTGTCGGTAACGCCGGTTTGCACATCAGCCAGAAAGAGGACGACATCCGCTTCGGTGATACCCAGCTCCACCTGCTCGCGGATCGCGGCTTCGTACCCATGGCTGGAGTCGGGGACATAACCGCCGGTATCCATCAGATAGAACTGCCGCCCATTCCACTCGGCGTGGCAGTAATGGCGGTCGCGGGTTACGCCCGATTCACTGTCGACGATCGCTTTGCCGCCCCTGGCAAGACGGTTAAACATGGTTGACTTGCCGACATTGGGCCGGCCGATGATGGCTACTACCGCCGCTTTCTGTTTAGCTGTCATGATCCGCCCGCGTCCCGGTCTGGCCGGTATCCGTGGTGCCAACCATTGCTCCCCGGCGCCAGAAATAGGTGGCGGCAGCCGCGGCCGGTACCGCCAGCAGCAGACCCAGCCAGCCGAACAGTGCTCCGCCGGCGAGCAGCGCCAGGAATATGAGTAAGGGGCTGACCCCGACGCTGCGTCCCATGATCCAGGGTGTCAGGAGCAGCGATTCCAGCAGACTGACCACTACGTAGACACCGGTGACCGTCAGGATCTCCACCCAGCCGGGAGTAACGATCATGACCACAATCAGCGCGATCAGGTAGGCGACGATGCCGCCCAGCCAGGGAATCATCCAGCCGACACCGGTGATGGCACCCAGAGCAATCGGCGCCGGGAGATCGAACAGCGCCAGGCCGGCGGCGGTCAACAGGGCAATCGCCAGTGAAACCAGCAGCTGCCCCCGCAGCCAGCGGAGCAGGAATCCACCCAGCCCGCCATCGTTCAGCTGTGTCGACCGTTTTGTCATACTGGTCTCCTCTTCACTGCCGGTCGGCAGCGATCCCTAAGCCTCCGGCTCCTCCGCCAGCCAGTCGAGCATCACCTGATGCAGAACCGAGGTGCCGTCGCCGGTTACCGCCGAAAAGGGGACAACCTCCTCGAAACCGTGCGCGGCGGCGGCCTGAGCGATATTTCGCAGCTGGATGCCAGCCTGGTTGCGGGAAAGCTTGTCGATTTTGGTCGCCACCAGCAGCACCGGCAGCTCATAATGCGCCAGCCATTCCAGCATCGTCTCGTCGAGCGGAGTGATTCCGGTGCGCGCGTCGATCAGCTGGAAGACCAGCTTCGCCCGTTCGCTGCGCAGGTACCCCTCCAGACGGGCGCCCCAGCGCTGCTTTTCCGCCTTGGACACCTTCGCATAACCGTAGCCGGGCAGGTCCACGCAGTAGAAATCGTCGTTGATCAGGAAGTAGTTGATCAACTGGGTTTTGCCCGGCCGGGAGCTGATGCGGGCCAGTTGTTTGCGGTTGAGCAGACGGTTGAGCAGCGAAGACTTACCCACATTGGAACGCCCGACGAAGACGAACTCCCCCCGCCGGGGAGGCGGCAGTTGTTGCGGATCGGCGACGCTGGTGATGAACTCAGCGCTGCGGATCGTTATGGGTAATTTGCCGTTTTTCATACTTGCTGCCACCGTCCAGGTTTCCAGACATACCGATGCTCACTGATAATGTCATTCCGGAAACGCGAGAGAACGCATCGGTCAAGCTTCGTTGCCGCTTGCGGCAACGCTTCAGGGTATTACTGCAGGATGTGCATTGTGATTTCGATCATTCTTTTCCTGCAGTACCATATAGAAAAGGGACCGACTCATGACGGTCCCCTTCAGTCAGTGCCACCTCCCAGAATCGAACTGGGGACACACGGATTTTCAGTCCGTTGCTCTACCAACTGAGCTAAAGTGGCAAATCACCGCGCCCGCACTGTTGCCAGGCTCAAAGCGCCATTAAGTTAAACGCGCCCTATTCCAGTGTCAAGCCTTTTTGCCGTCCCCAATATTGACAACCACCGGCATTCCGATCCGCAGTTGATTCAACGCCGCACCCGGGTATAATGCACATTGCTTATCCCTGTTCTCGCGAGATCCGATGAAGCCGGGGGAAGCTCTTCCACGAGGAATCTCGCACCTGCTCAACTTGAAAGACTGATTTACTTGACAAATATCCCGGGTGGATTATGTTATTAGCACTCCCCCCGGAGGAGTGCTAACATTGGGAAGAGCCGGAAACGCAATCACTGCCGTTCGTCCTCCCCTTTAACTGCTTTTGATCAACAAGAGTTCTTCAATATCATCATAATCAGGAGGTTACAATGAAGTTACGTCCCATCGATGATCGTATCATCGTTCAGAAAATCGAAGAAGACCAGAAGACCGCCGGCGGCATCATCATCCCCGATACCGCCAAGGAAGAACCGCAACAGGGTGAGGTGATCGCCGTTTCCGTTCAGGAGAAGGAAGCCGGCGACATCGAGGTCGGTAACAAGGTTATCTACGCCAAATACGGCCCGACCGAGATCAAGCTGAGTGGCGCATCCTACCTTATCGTATCCCGCGGCGACGTGCTGGCCGTAATCGACTAACGACTGTAAAAGAAAAGGAGCAATACAATGGCAAAAGACTTAACCTACAGCACTGACGCACGCGGAGGCCTCAAATCGGGTGTCGATAAGCTGGCCGACGCCGTCAAGGCTACTCTGGGACCCAAGGGGCGCAATGTCGTCATCGATCGCAAATTCGGCGCGCCGCTGGTGACCAAGGACGGTGTCACCGTCGCCAAGGAGATTGAGCTGCTCGACTCGATAGAGAACATGGGCGCCCAGATGGTGCGGGAAGTCGCTTCCAAGACTTCCGATCAGGCTGGAGACGGCACCACCACCGCCACGGTCCTGGCGCAGAGCATCCTGAGCGAGGGTTTGAAAAACGTGACCGCCGGCGCCAATCCGACCGAGCTGAAGCGCGGTATCGACGTCGCCGTCGCGGAAGTGACCAAGTACCTGAAGGAGATCTCAAACCCGGTCGCCGGCAAGGATGATATCGCCAAGGTCGGCGCCATTTCGGCCAACAATGACTTCACCATCGGCGACCTGATCGCCGAGGCGATGGACAAGGTCGGCAACGACGGCGTAATCACGGTGGAAGAATCGAAAACGGCGGAGACCTACTCTTCCCTGGTCGACGGTATGCAGTTCGACCGTGGTTATCTTTCCCCCTACTTCGTGACCAACGCCGATAACATGACGGTTGACTTCGAGGATCCCTACATCCTCATCCACGACAAGAAGATCGCCGTGATGAAGGACCTGCTGCCGATTCTCGAGAAGGTGCTGCAGACCGGCAAACCTTTGCTGATCATCGCCGAGGATGTTGAAGGTGAAGCGCTGGCGACCCTCGTCGTCAACAAGATCCGCGGCAGCCTCAAGATCGCCGCAGTCAAGGCTCCCGGCTTCGGCGACCGCCGCAAGGCGATGCTGGAGGATATCGCCACTCTGACCGGCGGCCGGGTCGTCACCGAGGACCTCGGCTTCAAGCTGGAAAACGCCACGCTGGAAGACCTTGGCACCGCCAAGACTCTCACGATCGACAAAGATGATACCACCATCGTCGACGGTGCCGGCGCCCAGGATGACATCCAGGCCCGCATCCAGCAGATTCGCGCCCAGGTCGAGGATACCAGCTCCGATTACGACCGGGAGAAGCTGCAGGAACGCCTGGCCAAGCTGGCCGGCGGTGTCGCGGTGCTGAACATCGGTGCCGCCACCGAGGTGGAGATGAAGGAGAAGAAAGCCCGTGTCGAAGATGCACTCCATGCCACCCGCGCCGCGGTCGAAGAGGGAATCGTGCCGGGCGGCGGTGTCGCTCTGCTGCGCGCGCAGGCCAAGCTGAAGGATCTGGAGTTGGAAGGCGACCAGGTGATCGGTGTGAACATCGTGCACCGCGCCATTGAGGAGCCGATCCGTCAGATCGTCGCCAACGCCGGCCAGGAGGGTGCGATCGTGGTTCAGAACATCCTGGGCAAGGATGATCTCAACTACGGTTTCAACGCGCGTACCGAGATTTACGCCGACCTGTACAAGGACGGCGTCATCGATCCGACCAAGGTCGCACGTACCGCCCTGGAAAACGCCGCTTCCGTCTCCGGACTGCTGCTGATGACCGAAGTGGTCGTCACCGACAGTAAGGATGAGAAGGAAGAGCCCATGCCGGCGATGCCTCCCGGCGGTGGCATGCCGGGCATGTACTAAACGGCACATTCAACGAACGAAATCAGTTCAAATGACAAAAGCCCGTTTCGCGATCGCGAGACGGGCTTTTCTACTCTCAATCTGAGCGAACTTAACCGGCTGGGAGAGGGCAGCCGGTTCTATGACACCGACTCCTTGCGAGCCTTCAGTTTTTCCGACTGTTCCCGCTGGCGACGTAATTCCGTTTCCGCCTGTCTGCGTTCGGTGATATCCATCCCGGAACTCAGGAAGCCGGTTATACTCCCGTCATCATCGGTCAGAACGCTGTTGTGCCAGGCTATCAACCGTTCTTCACCGCTGCGGGTCCGTATCAGATTCTCGTAGTATTCCACCGGCTTGATTTCGCCGGCCAGCAGTTTCTGCTCGACCCAGATGACCTCACTCATCTGCGAAGCCGGGATGAAGCTCTCACACCAGTTTTTGCCGATGATCTCCTCTTCTTCGTAGCCCAGGATTTCGCACCCCTTACGGTTGATCAAGGTGATTTCACCCCGTGCGTCGATCGCGACGAGAAGCATGTTGGCCAGATTCAGGCAGTATTCCGCTTTCGCCCGTTCACGGGCGAGTTCAAGCTCCGCCTGCTTCCATTCGGTAATATCGAGCATCACTCCCTGGAGATAGAGGGGAATGCCGTCGTCACCCTCAACCAGGCGGGCGTGATCGCGGAACCAACGCGTCTCGCCGGTCTTCGTCAACAGCCGGTAGACGCAGTTGAACGGTTGTCCTTTTTCGCGCGCCAGCTGCAGCTCGGCCAGCACCCGGGAGCGATCCTCGTCGTGCAGCTGCGAGACCAGCAGACCGTCCTGTCCCTGTATCAGCTCCTCCGCCTGGAAACCGAGCAGATCTTCGATCTGCGGACTTAGATAAAGCAGCGAGTCACCCTCTTTTACACTGGCCAGGTAGGTGATCGCCGGCAGTTGCTCGATCAGGGCGCGGTGTTTGGCTTCGCTTTCGCGCAGAGCTTCCTGCGCCAGTTTCCGCTCGCTGATATCCTCGACCGTTCCGTCATAGTAGGCGATGGCGCCTTTGTCATCCGGAATTGCGACCGCGTTCTCATTCATCCAGATCAGTGAACCGTCGCAATGCTTCCAGGGGTACTCGAAACTGACCACACGGCCAGCCTGCGCCAGCCGCTGTTTGAATTCAGTGCGTGGATATTCCGGCTCGAAACCATCCTTTTCCAGGTTCCTGGCCAGAAGCTCTTCCATGGAGTCAAAACCGAGCATATCCACCAGGGCCTGGTTGGCCCAGATGATCTCACCGGCGGGAGAGGTGCGGTAGAAACCGACGACGGAATTGGAGAAGATACTCTGGAACTTCTCCTCGCTTCTGCGCAGTGTCTCCTCCGCACGCTTGCTCTCGGTGATATCGCGCAGCAGCGCCAGCACCTGTTTTCCGTCGCCGAGGCCGGAGATGCGAGCCTGGAAGTAGCGCTTTTCCTGTCGGTCGCCGAACAACAGCGCGTACTCGACCTGTTTGACCTCGCCGCTGTCCAGCACCGCGGCGATAGCTTCCAGCGCCTGCCGGGCGATTGTCGGCGGCATTACATCGGTGATGTTCTTGCCGATGTAGGGGCTGGGGAGATAGGAGGGCGTACCGTATTCCGCCTTGTAGTAACTGTAATCCCCCTGCCGGTTGAGCACGGCGATCGTGTCCGGTATCGCTTCCAGCAGTGCGCGGTTGCGCGATTCGCTCACACGCAGGTTGGCTTTGGTCTGCCTGCGACCCATGATCTGCGCTTCGAGCTCCTCCTTGGTCTTGAGGATGGTCAGGTAGTCACGATTGCGTCGCCGGTCATAGAGCAGGACGATGATACCCAGCAGCAGACCGATCAGCAGTACGCTGCAGATGAGGAGGGTGTGCCGGCTGCGAAAACTGCTCAACCTGCTGTCGGCCAGCTGCTGCAGCCTGGTTTCAATCGTATCCGCCTGGAAGATACAGTCCTGGAAAGCCACGTCCCGGGTGTATTCCCCCAGAGAGTCGCTGGCGCTCCGTTCCGGATCGAATCCCTGCAGGGTAACGGCCCGCAGGAGCACCATTTCGCTGCGCAGCACCTCAATCCGCTCGCGCAGTTGTTCGTCGTGTAAAGGTGAAAAGGCGCCGTGCGGTGTTTCACCACCGCTGAGGAGGGCGTTGGCATACTGGTCGGCCAGTTCCAGGTGACGGAAGGCTTCATCCAGACTGCCGTCACTGTCGCCGGTTCTGAGGTTCTCGATTTTGAGGTTGGTGGTGAAGATCTCCTGCTTGATCTCGGTAACCACCTCCATCAGGGAGTGGTATTGGGCCGTCAGCACGAGACCGTTCTGGAAATTGAAACTGACGATGCCGATGAGCACCAGATAGACAGCACCCAGGGCTATAATGTTGATGCGGCTGGAGCGGCCGACATGACCAGAGTTGCTGTCTGACATTCGACTCCTGCTGGTGGTGAACAGGGCTACCGGATCGGAGACGATTCAAGAGCAGGCTACGAAGTGAGGGATGGCGGAGTCAACCTATTGAATCATCAACAGGTAAATCGACATCACGCAACCGAATCTTGAGCGACAGGAGTGGTTTCAGCTGCGGCGCCTTCCCGTTCAGTCTTCCGGAACGCCGTACATCTGATCCGGCGTCAACTGACTGGGGAAGCGGGTGCGCAGTGCGCGGCAGGCTTCGTTACAGAGATGGCAGGCATCAGCGTACTGCTGAGCGTGGGGTAGTTGATAATGTGTGGTCAGCGCCGCCGGTCCGCCCGCCAGGAGGGGACCGACCACCGGGTGCTGATGGGGATCGTAGGCGATGCAGATATCGCGCAATGGCTGCTGGAACAGATTGCCGATGACGATTCCCTGACAGATATGCAGGTTGCCCAGCGGATCCAGGTGCAGTCGTCCCGGCTCGACCAGGTCTTCATGTGGACAGGAGTCGAATTGCGACCAGGGATGCTTGACCGCGTCCGGCGCCAGCTGCTGGGCCGCCCGGCCCCGGTACATCACGGCCGATTCGCCCTCCGGCAACTGGCCGACGACGCGGCATGTTTCCGGCGTTTCCGGTTGCGCGATACTGATGAAACCGACAGGTATCGAGAGCTGTTGTGCGGCAGTGGTGATGTGCTCTCTGATACTCCCATCCCCGGTATTCGATTCGCCGTCGTCATTGTGGTGGTAGTTGTCCTGGCTGATCGAGAGGTTCTGCAGCAGTCCCGCCAGCGGCTGCAGCCAGAGCAGTGCGTCTTCCCGGCTGTTGGCCCAGTAGCCGTTGGTGACGATGCCGACTTCGAAGCCGAGTGCGACCGCCGCCTGAATCCCTTTCACCAGCAGCGGATAGTAGAGAAACGGTTCGCCCCCTTCGAAGTAGATGTGCGTGACCGTGCCGACCGCGTCCGCCTGCCGCAGGAATTCCTCCAGGTCGGGCAGGGTCATGGTGCCGCTCTGCCAGGGACTGCCCCAGGTGAAGCAGTGATCGCATTCATAAGTGCACTGGTAGGTGAGCAGCAGGTGCAGTCCGGTGAGTTTCATGGCATCAGGCTCCACTGGGGATAGGTGTTACCCCTACCCGGTTGGTGGCGGGAACCGGTGTTCTGACAGCGCTCAGCCGTGATCGGTTCAGCGCTCCGCCAGGGGGAACAGAATCTGGGTCTGCAGCTCTTCCGGCGGTGTCTGGGTCGGATCGTTCAGGTACATCTCCACCGCGACGCCGGTCGGTTGCAGTCCTTCCGCTTCGATCCACTGCGAGAGGGCGTTGTAGGCCGGTTCGATGGTTTGGTAGGGACCGACATGACAACAGGTGGCTACCTGTCCGCCCGGAATGCCGCTCGCCCGGATGTCGTCCCGGCCCGGCAGTTCCCTGGCTACCGGAATGCCGATCTCGACATCCAGATCCTGCAGATCCATGTTGTAATAGGCGGCGTACGGGGGGCCGGCCGGTTCTTCACCGAGTTCGGCCAGATAGTTGACTATCGTACTGTAAGTACTGCCCAGTACCCGCGGCAAATCTGTAACGGCGGTCCGGGTACGCACTGCCAGGGTAGCCTGGTAGGGTTGTTCTACTAATTTGCATTCAATCGTCATTCTTTCTCCCTCGTTGGCACATATACCAATGCTCGTTAATAATGTCCGTTTGAATGTACCGCCAGGACATTGGTTAAGCTACGCTGCCGCCTGCGGCAACGCTTCAGGGTATTGCTGCTGAAAGTGTGGAGTTAATTTGGCCATTATTTCCTAGCAATACTATAGCGTTGTAACCCGGCCGCAGCCCGGTCACATCTATCTTCCCGGCACGGTGCAATGCTACCGTCACCGGTCATTCCTTCAGCTTCAACTCCATGTAGACCGCCGCCTCCAGCGGGTTCTCCCGGTAGGGGGCGATGCGCTCAAAACCCAGCGCAGCGTAGAGAGCATTGGCGGCGGTCATCGTCTCCAGCGTATCCAGGCGGATCGCCCGGTACCCGATTCCGACGGCAGCGGCTACGGCTGCTTCCGCCAGCAGGCGGCCGGTACCGGCACCGCGATGCGCGGGTTGGACATAGAGTCGCTTCAACTCGGCGATCCCGGGTTCCAACTCCCGCAGGCCGATGCAGCCGACGGTGTCACCTGTCGCCGTGGCCAGGAACAGCCTTCCCCGCGGCGGCGCGTACCGGCCGGGAAACTCCGCCATTTCATGGTCGAAATCCTGGAAGCAGAGATCGAAATCGAGCGACTTCGCGTATTCGAGGAAAAGCGACCGGGCAGCCGCTACCTGCCGCTCCGTTGCCGCCTGGCTTATGTTGATCATACTCAAAAGAACCGGTTGGTAACTGCCGGTGCCGTCCGCTTTGACGAATACCGGCTACTCGCCGAACTGCTCCTCGTAGTCGGCCATCGCCGCTTCGATCACTTTAATAGCCTGCTCGCGGCCATAGGCGGCGCTGATGGAGACATCCGATTTCTCGCCAGGAATCAGTTTGTAGGTGGCGAAGTAATGGTGCAGCCGCTCCACATACAGGCTCGGCAATTCGCTGATATCTTCGATATCCGCCCAGAGGTTGTCGTTCTCCAGCACCGCGATGATCTTGTCGTCCGCCTCCCCCTTATCCACCATCTGCAGACCGCCGACTACTTTGGCGTTGATGATGATTTCGGAGCGGTTGATCGGCCGTTCGCTGATGACGCAGATATCGAGGGGATCCTGATCGGCGCTGTGAACTTCCTGCGAGATGGCGGCGACACGGCCGCCGCAGAAGGTGCGCGGGATCAATCCGTATAAAGTCGGCGGCTGGGAAGTGGCGCGCTGCGGCCGGTCCAGACGGAGGTAGCCGGTCTCTTTATCGATTTCGTACTTGACCAGATCGAAAGGGGTCAGTTCGATGTAAGCGTGAACGACGCGGGGGGGATCGGGTCCGACGGAGAGACCGTGCCAGGGATGGGGCCGCCAGCGATAGAACGCATTGGGGAATGCCATGGATGCCTCAGCTGTTTTCCGAAAAACCGGGGCGGCCGGCCGTGCTCCTACAGGGAGTCGCGGCGGTTTTCACTTCAGTAGCAAGTTAGGCAGGTGTCCCCTTAACAGCAAGTCCTATCAGGTGCAGCCGCCGGGGCCGGCGTCAGTTTCTCCAGGGCGGCACCGATACGGTGCAGCCCCTCCTCGATCACGGCGTCGCTGTCGGAATAGGAGACTCGCAGGAAACCGTCCCGGAAGAAGGCCTTGCCCGGGATCACCGCCACCAGTGCCTCCTGCAGGAGATAGCGGGCCAGGTCGGCGGAATCAGGGAGCGGTTCCCCGGCCGGCGTGGTGCTGTTCAGGTAGGCGGTGGTGTCGAGAAAGAGATAGAAAGCGCCCTGTGGTTCCATGCTCACCACCCGCGGCAGCTGGCAAGCCAGCGTGTGCGCCCGGTGGGAGCGGCGCTCATACTCCGTGTACATGGCGGTGACTTCCGGCGGTTCGGTGCTGAGCGCGGTGACGGCGGCGTGTTGTGCAATGGCGCTGGGGCTGGAGGTGATCTGCGATTGTATCACGCTGACGCTATGCACCACTTCGCGCGGGGCCACCAGGTAGCCGATCCGCCAGCCGGTCATGCAGTAAGCCTTGGAGACGCCGTTGACCACCAGCGCCTGCTCGCGGATTCGGGGGAACTCGCACAATGAACAGAACCGGTTGTCGCCGAAGACGAGACGGCTGTAGACTTCGTCACCCAACACGAAGACCTGCGGATGCCGCTCCAGCACTTCGGCCAGTCCGGCCAGCTCTTCCCGGCTGTAAACCATCCCGGTCGGATTATTGGGGGTGTTGAGAAGCAGCAGGCGGGTACGCTCGTTGATCGCCGCTTCCAGCATCGCCGGAGTGACCTTGAACTCGGTCGCGGCGGTGGTATCCAGGAAGACCGGTTCCGCCTGCGCCAGGTAAATCATGTCGGGATAGGCGAG
The DNA here is from genome assembly GCA_964517435.1 of uncultured Bacteroidia bacterium. Taxonomy (GTDB): domain Bacteria; phylum CAIWAD01; class CAIWAD01; order BS150m-G50; family BS150m-G50; genus BS150m-G50. The sequence continues at coordinate 28,216 of CAZFEC010000033.1, forward strand.
CCAGCCGGGGGTTGGCACGATTACTTCGTGACCCTCCTCGCAGAGCGCCAGAATCAGGTTGCTGATGGAGTGCTTGGCGCCGTTGCTGACCGCGATCTCATCGAGACCGTATTCGACGCCATGGTCGCTCCGGTAACGTTCCGCGATCGCGCGGCGCAGCTCCGGCGTGCCGATACCCGCGGTGTAACGGGTGATGTTCTGCTCGATCGCTTCGATGCCGGCCGTCTTGATGTGCCGCGGAGTCGGATAATCCGGTTCCCCGAGACTGAGATTGATTACCGGTTTACCGGCGGCGGCCAGCTCCCGCGCTTCCGCCGCGATCTGCAGCGCGAGCGACGGCGTCATCCGCGCGGTACGTTTCACAAAGCTCATGCCCGGCTCCGTTTCCTTCTACCCTTTCACCCGGCTGTAGCGGCAGGGTCCGGCGGCGCGTACCTCCGGCGAGCAACCCTCCTCGAACAGCTTGAAGTTCTCGATGAAGCGGGCGGCCAGGGCGTCATACCGCTTCCAATACTCATCCTTGTCGCCCCAGGAGTTGGAGGGTTCCAGCACCTCTTCCGGCACGTCGGGGCAGCTGAGCGGCACTTCGAACCCGAAGAGCTTGTCCTGGCGGTACTTCACTTCGTCCAGCTTGTTCTCCAGCGCGGCGTTGAGCAGGTTGCGGGTGTGCCGGATGCTGATCCGCTTGCCGACGCCGAAACGCCCGCCGACCCAGCCGGTGTTGACCAGCCAGACCCGTGCTTCGTGCTGCAGCATCCGCTGCTTGAGCATCTCGGCGTATTCGAACGGATGCCGCACCATAAAGGGGGCGCCGAAACAGGCGCTGAAAGTGATCTGCGGTTCGATTCCCAGTCCGATCTCGGTGCCGGCGATCTTGGAGGTGTAGCCGCTGATGAAGTGATACTGCGCCTCCTCCGGCGTAAGCCGCGCGATTGGTGGCATGACGCCGGAAGCGTCGCAGGTCAGGAAGATGATGTTCTGCGGGTGCCGGTCCACCATCTTCTCCGGGATCACGTTGGGAATAAACTCGAGCGGATAGGAAGCGCGCGTGTTTTCCGTAATGATGTCGTCGTCCAGGTCGATGTAGCGGGAGGTCGGGTCGAGCACGACATTTTCCAGGATGGTGCCGAAGCGCTGGGTGCAGGCGTGGATCTGCGGCTCGTGCTCCGCGGAGAGGCGGATCACCTTGGCGTAGCAACCCCCCTCGAAGTTGAAGATGCCGTTGCGGCTCCAGCCGTGTTCGTCGTCGCCGATCAGGTGACGGCGGGGATCGGCCGAGAGGGTGGTCTTGCCGGTACCGCTCAGTCCGAAGAAGAGCGCGACATCCCCCTCCTTGCCGACATTGGCCGAGCAGTGCATCGGCAGCACGTCCTGGAAGGTGAGCAGGAAGTTCAACACGGTGAAGACGCCCTTCTTGATCTCGCCGCCGTACAGCGAGTTGGCGATGATGGCGGTCTTCGCGCCGAAGTTGAGGACGATCGCGGTTTCGGCGCGGGTGCCGTCGATGCGCGGGTCCACCTTGAAACCGGGCAGACCGATGATGGTGAAATCGGGAATGAACTTCTTGTGCTCATCCGGATCGCCGAAGGTCAGGAACATGTTGCGGGCGAAAAGGCTGTGCCAGGCCTTTTCCGTGATCACCCGCACTTTCAACTGGTAATCCGTATCGGCGCCGGCGTAGACATCCTGCACGAAGAGTTCCTCATCCTGGCAGTAGGCCTGCACCCGCGACAGGAGCGAGTTGTACTTCTCCAGGCTGTAGGGCCGGTTGTATTCGCCCCACCAGATGTTCTCGTCGGTGCTCTCTTCCTTGACGATATATTTGTCGGCGGCCGCCCGGGCGGTGTGCTTGCCGGTCAGCATCAGGATCGGACCCTTGCGGGTGATACGACCCTCGTTACGGAAGACGATTTCCTCGTAGAGCGCTTCGTCCGGCAGGTTCCAGTAGACGCTGTCCAGATGGGTCAGCCCGTGGTTCTTCAGCTTGTAATCCGCCGCCAGCTCTTTGGCTTCCGCGATAGCGGGCGTCTTAAACTTGAGATACTTGCTCATGTCCAATCCCTCACGAGTTTGCGATCGCCGATGTACAGCTCATTGGGTGAATCGGGATCCAGCGCCCACTTCATCCGTTCGATGCCCTCGGTGATATCCTTGATGCCGCCGCAGTAGCTGAGCCGCAGGTAGCCTTCCAGACCGAATTCGATGCCCGGTACCGTCACCACCTGGACCTTTTTCAACAGGAAGTCGGCCAGGCGGGTGGAGTCCTTGTCGTAGACGGAAAAGTCGGCGAAGCAGTAGAAGGTGCCGTCCGGCACGGTGGTCTTGACACCGGTGAAGGAATTGAGGTGATCGATCATCACGTTGCGGTTGTTCTCCAGGGTGACCCGCAGGTTCTCCACATGCGATTGGATGCCGTTGATGGCCGCCACCGCCGCCGACTGCAGCAGCGCCGACGGACCGGAGGTCTGGTGGCCCTGGATGTTGGTCATCACCTCGGTCAGCTTCCTGCTGGCGATCGACCAGCCGATGCGGAAGCCGGTCATCGCGTACTGCTTGGAGATGCCGTTGATCACGATCAGCTTGGAGTTCTCGGAGAAATCCTTGGCGTAATCGTAGCAGTTGAGCGGCTTGCGACCATCAAAGATCAGGCGGTGATAGATGTCGTCCATGATCAGGTAGAGATCCTGCTTCTCGCAGAACTCCACCACATCGGCGATGAACTCAGCCGAGTACATGATGCCGGTGGGATTGTTGGGACTGTTGACGATCACCGCCTTGGTGTAGGAACCGACCTTCTCCTCGATATCCTGGATGCGCGGGTAGAAGGTGCCGTCCTCCGGCAGCACCGGCACCGGGATTGCCTGGCAGAGCTTGGTCATCTCCGGATAGCTGACCCAATAGGGCGCCGGGAAGACCACCTCCTCCTGCGGATTTAGGACCGCCTGCAGCGCGACCATGATCGCCTGCTTGGCGCCACCGGAAGCCATCACATTCTCCGGCGCCACCAGACGGTTGTAGAATTCTTCGGTATAGCGGATGATCGCTTTCTTCATCGCGCGGGTGCCGTCCGCGGGGGTGTAGCGTACGGCGCCGCTGTTGAGCAGGCCGGCGGCGGCGACGATGGCGTCGATCGGAGCGCTGCTCTTCGGTTCTCCGCCACCCAGGTGGATGACCGGATCCCCCTTCTCACGCAGAATCGCCGCCTGCTCGTTCAACCTGAGCGTGGCGGATTCGCTGATAGTGCGGGCAATTTGACTGATGCTCATCTCTTCCTCAGTTTATGTTCATGCAATTCGAATTCAGACCGTTACGACACAGCTGATTGATAGCGAAAGGCTACGTCGCCGCGATATGCCGGCAGCAAGGAAGCAACATTATAGATATTATCGGGAGTTACTGCAAGCATTTTACCCACTATCGGGCACATTTTTCGTTTTTACGCAGTTAATCGCCCAAAATATTTGGAATTTTGCATCATCATCTGGGCTGGTTGCACATTTCCGGGGTCGGACCTTATTATCTTGTTGATATTGAAGGGATTAAGTCGAAATAAGGGGCGATATCCGTCCTTAACAGGTGTTTTTCAAGTAAATAATGGTGCTGAGGGAATCCAACTGGGGAGAGAAAAAGGGTGGCTCCTCAGAAGGAACCACCCTGCTTCAATGCGAATACTGTGAAAGTCGTTTTACTTACCGGCGTTGCCCGCTTTCGCGGTCGAGGCTTTTGCGGGCTTAGCCGCTTCCGGAGGGGCAGCCTCCGGCTCCGCGTCCTCCAGCCCCAGCTCAACCCTCACCTTTTTCTCAATTTCGGTCAGGATGTCGGGATGCTCGATGAGGAAACGGCGGACGTTGTCCCGGCCCTGTCCCAGCTGCTCCTCCTGGTAGGAGAACCAGGTGCCGCTCTTCTGGATGATGTCGTTCTGAACCGCCAGGTCTAAAAGATCGCCGGCGTGAGAGATCCCCTGTCCATATATGATGTCGAATTCCGTCTGGCGGAAGGGAGGCGCCATCTTGTTCTTGACCACTTTCACCCGGGTGCGGCTGCCGATCAACTTGTCGCCGCTCTTGATGTTCTCGATGCGGCGGATCTCCATCCGCAGGGAGGAATAGAACTTGAGCGCGTTGCCACCGGTGGTGGTTTCCGGGTTGCCGAACATGACGCCGATCTTCATCCGGATCTGGTTAATGAAGATAAGCGTTGTGCGTGACTTGGCGACGACGCTGGTCAGCTTGCGCATCGCCTGCGACATCAGGCGCGCCTGGGTACCGACATGGTGATCGCCCATTTCCCCTTCGATTTCCGACTTCGGCACCAGCGCCGCCACCGAATCCACCACGACCACATCGAGGGCGTTGCTGCGGATCAGCCGCTCGGCGATTTCCAGAGCCTGCTCGCCGTAGTCAGGCTGTGAGACCAGCAGGTTGTCGGTGTCTACACCCAGGTTGCGGGCGTAGACAGGATCCAGGGCGTGCTCAGCGTCAATGAAGGCGGCGATACCGCCGTTTTTCTGCGCCTCCGCCACTACGTGCAAGGTGAGGGTCGTTTTGCCCGATGCTTCCGGACCGTAGATCTCGACGATGCGGCCGCGCGGTACGCCGCCGATGCCTGTCGCGTGATCCAGCGAAATCGAACCGGTGGAAATAACCGACACCCGGATTTTAGCATCCTTGTCGCCCAACCGCATGATTGAGCCTTTGCCATATTCACGCTCGATTGTCGTCAGCGTATTCTGCAGGACTTTGCTTCGATCAGCACTCTGACTCATATTGCTTCCTTTCTTACTTTTCGACTGTGCAAACCGTGCCCTGCGGTCACACCGTCTGCTGACACAAGCCAGTTGTGGCAGCGTCTTGGCGTCGCCGGTGACCGTTTTGCGGACATCCGGCGGCATCGGAAAATAAAAACAACCGAGCCGATTTTTGAAATGAATTTCTACCGGCCACCGAGGTGGGCTTCGCTTTTCTACCGATGCTCACCTTCGTTGCCTATGGCAACGCTTCAGGAATAATGTCCATTTCAAGACAACACATCAGGCATCGGTTTCTAGTATTGCCGCGAAGGTGCTGAGTTGAATTGGTCGTCTCACTCGGGCAATACTTTGAGCGGATGCGAGGAGAGAATCCGGTAGCGTGCGCCCTGCGGGTGTAGCGTAGAGCGAATCAACTGAAGCGTCGTCACCGGCACGGTCGTCTCCACCGGCAGGCAAGCCTCCAGGAAGCGGGCTTCCATCCCGGCGGCACCCTGTTTAACCCGGGCCAGCGTGATGTGCGGTTTGAACGGCTTATCGGAGCGCGGAAAGTCGAGTTCAGCCAAGGCCGCTTCCACGGCGGCTGCCAGCTCCACAACCTGCGGCACTGCGCCGCCCAGCCCCCACCAGAGCACACGGGGCACACCCCGGTTCTTGAAGACGCCCGGTGCTCCGGTAATCATATTGCAGGCAGTATGTGCCGTCGCCACCTCCGTCAGCGCCGCCTGCAGTTCGTCCAGACGGACGACGTCGGTATCGCCGAGAAACTTGAGGGTCAGGTGTATCGCCTCCGGCCGTACCCAGCTGAGGCGGTAGCGGGAGTCGATTGTATCACGGCCGATCCGGCTCAGTGTCTCACACAGTTTGCGCAGCAGCGGCAGAGCGATGAACAGGCGCCAGTGGTCGTTCATGCCGCCTCCCATCGCCCGTCGGTGCGTAGATGATGAAACAACATCGTCAGCAACGTCGCCGCCGCCTGCTGCCGGTTGGCTTCCCGCTCGCCGCCCAGCAGGCGGTCGCCGAAACGACGCAGGCTGCAGCGGACTCCCTCCGGCGAGGCCAGCGCATGCCAGACAGTGCCCACCGGTTTGGTTTCGCTCCCGCCATCCGGCCCGGCGATACCGGACACCGCCAGACCGAAGTCGGCGCCGAATTGCTCCCGCACCCGCGCGGCCATCACTTCCACTACCGGTTCCGAAACGGCGCCATGTTCGAGCAGCATGGTTGCGGGCACCTGCAGGCGGGCAGTCTTCTGCGCGTCGCTGTAGACGATCACACCGCCGAGATAAACGGCGGAAGCGCCGGGCACGGTAGTCAACAGCTGCCCTACCCCGCCGCCGGTGCAGGACTCGGCGGTCGCCAGGGTGCAGCCGTTGCGAGCCAGGTTCTCGATAATGGCTTCCGGCAGCGTCTTGCCGCTGGTCGAAACCAGGTACTCGCGCAACAGTTCCAGGAGGGCGGCGGCTGGCTCCGGTTCCGGCAGAGGCAGCTCCAGCAGGTGTCCCAGCAGGCTGGGCAGAAAAGAGATCTCCGCCAGCGTCTCCGGCTCCAGCCGTGAGCGCAGCAGGTCGTAGAGCGCCGATTCGGTGATGCCGACCAGTCGCAGCCGCAGCAGCGCCGGCGGGGACAGCGGCCAGCGGGCCGTCAACAGCGGCAGCACCTGCTCCCGCAGCATCGCTTCCATTTCAAACGGAACGCCCGGCAGGCTGAACCACAGTTTCTCCTCCCGCTCTACTACTTGACCGGGTGCGGTTCCGAGACGGTTGGGCAAGAGGCTGCCGGCCGCCAGCCGTTTCACCTGTGTCAGGTTGCTCACGGTCATCTCCCGGCCACGGCGCTGGAAGAACTCCTCCACCCGCTGCCGCTGCTCGGGATCGTCGATAAGCTCGGTTTGGAAAAAGCGCGCCAGCGTTGCCAGCGTCCGGTCGTCCCCCGTCGGCCCCAGACCGCCGGTGGTGATGACGACATCGTAGTTCTGGAAGCGCTCCCGGAATTCGTGATACATTTCCTCCGGCGCGTCCGCCACTATGGAGGAAGATTTCACCTGGAAGCCGGCGGCGGTCAGTTCGCGGTGAATGAAGTGAGCATTGCGGTTGAGCACGGTGCCGCGCAGTAGTTCGCTGCCGATGCAGATCACGGCGATGCGCGGAGAGGCGACTCCGTTCATGTCAGCCAGCCTCGCACTAGCAGGAGGATCAAACCTGTGCCGAGTCCGGCCAACAGGTCGTCCAGCATGATGCCCCACCCCGCCGGCAGCTCCTGGCTGCGGTCGATCAATCCCGGTTTGACGATATCCAGCAGGCGGAACAGCAGGAAGGCGGCAACCAGCCACCAGAAGCCGGTACGACCGAGTAGCAGCAGAGCCAGCCATTGGCCGGCTACTTCATCGATCACGCAGCGACCGGGGTCCGGCCCCCATTCCCGTTCCGCCGCCTCGGCCGCGGCGACACCGGCCAGAGTCACGGCAGCCAGCAGTAATGCCGCGACCGGCCAGGGCAGCTTTGCCGTCAACAGGAAGATCGGAATCGCGAGCAGGCTGCCGAAGGTCCCCGGCGCGCCGGGGAGGTAACCGAGACCGCCGGCGGTGACGAATAGGCGCGTGGAGAGATGCATCAGGTTTCCGGCTTTTCGACGGTGCCGCTCTGGGAGCCTTTCGCGGCGCAGCGGGACAGCACGTTCACCCGGAGATTGACGATGCCGGAAAGAACGGTCAGGATCGCCGTCAGCCAGGCGAAGAGATACACGGTCAACCGCATTCCGGAGCCACCGAGGCTGCTGAAAGTCTGGCCCCAGACGGCGACCAGATCCGGCGCCTCGATCAACAGCAGTGCCAGGCTGACGAAGATGAACTGAAAGGTCGTCTTCCACTTGCCGGTGCGGGTCGGGATCAGGGGGGATTTGTGATAAAAAGCGCGTACGCCGTAGATGGCGACGATCATCTCGATGACGAGTATCACCCAGATCAACTGTCGGGTCGGTACATCCCAGTAACCGAAATCGCCGCGGTTCAGAAAAGCGAAGAGCACGGAGATGTTCAGGAACTTGTCGGCCAGGGGATCGGTCAACCGGCCGAATTCACTCTCCTCGTTCCAGCGCCGCGCCAGGTAACCGTCGAAGAAATCGCTGATCGCCGCCACGGCGAAGATCAGGAGCGCAGTCAGGCGCATGCCTGGTGTGTTGCTGAAAAAGGCGTTGAGGAAAAACGGAATCAGTATGAACCGCAGGATGGTCAGCAGATTGGGAAAGGTAGTATACATCTCCAGTAACCCGTCCTTGTATGCCGGCGACATTGGCACCCGGGCAAAGCCGGTATATTGGCATTTGAACTGCAATTGATATTGTCAGTTCCGTCTCGCTGCTTTGAGCGTCGTCCGGAATCTCTTGTCGAGCTTACAAGCAGCGCTT
>CAZFEC010000034.1:0-36258 GCA_964517435.1 uncultured Bacteroidia bacterium
CGGGAAATCGCCCCGAAACGGGAAATCGCCCCGAAACGGGAAATCGCGCGGGGACTAGTGACGGCGATCGGCGACGAGCTGGAATTGTACCTGGAGGGATACGAGGTGCCGTTCCGGGAAGGAAGACTAGTAATGCTTGTCGATTAAAGCACCTCTCGCAAAGATCGCCAAGAGCGCAAAGAACGCAAAGACAATGATTGAAGATAGGTAGCGACTAGTTCAATAGGATCCTGGATGTAGAAGCGTATTGTACAGGTGCTTTACACCTATCCGTCCAAACTCAGTCTATTCTTTAATTTTAAGACCTTCTTGGCGTCCTTGGCGATCTTTGCGAGAGATCTTCTTTCTAGTTCCCCGCCACGACTCGGTAGAAGCGTTGTTCTTCCGTCAGCGGAAGTACCAGCATGCAGCCGGTCGTCGACCCTATCTCTATGTAATCCCCCCATGGCTCTGTTGCCTGCCAGAGCTGATAGAAGGTCGCTCCCTCCACCGGGCTCCAGGTCAGGATGAGCTCATCCCCGCTGAGGTGTATCGACAGGTCGTCCACCGCCGGCAGCCAGGCGTCGCCCACGATGAAGCTCACCGGCACTCCCAGGACCGCTTCGTCCGGATCGTTGCTGTGCACGTTGACGGTACCGGTGTAGATTCCCTCCGTTAGATCCGCCGCATTGAAGGTTACGGTGAGTTCGCAGGCGTCGAAGGGTTCCACACTCCCGCTGATGGGTGTGGCGGACAACCAGGCGTCATAGAGGCCGTTGGAGATCAGGATCGCCAATCCATCGTACAGGTAGCTGTCGTTGAAGAGTATCGGCAGGCCGTCGCTGCCGGTCTGGTTCTCGATCCCGACGGTGCAATTGCCGCTTGAGGAAAGGGTGTGGTACTGGAACAGGATCCTGCCGTCGGTATGGAGGATCACCTGGAAGGTCTCCGGATTGCCGCTGTAGAAATGATTGACGGCGTCCCACTCCACGATGAAGCGGTCGTTGGCGGTGTCGGCGAAATAGTAGATCGTGCCGCCGGTGGTGGGGTTGAGATCGTCCCAGAACGGGGCGATCAGGTTGTTGGGTTCGCCGGGATTGGGAATGCCCTGGTTGGTGTCCCAGACACCGGTGTCGGTGAAGGAGAGCCAGCCGTTGGTGCAGATATAGACCGTGTTGTGGAACGTCCCGTAGAAGTTGAAGTCGAAGCCGAGGTAGACCGGCCCGAAGTTGCCTTCGTCGAGGGGCGGCAATACGGCACCGACCTCGTTGATCTCGATCCAGTCGAAGACGGGACCGCCCGGTTCATCGCTGTCGATCCAGTAGTTACCGTAACCGTCCGGTCCGCCCGCTTCCCGGTCGAATTGCCCGGGGCGGGGGTCGGGGGCGCCTTTCGGCAGCTGCATTGTCTCCACCGTCGTCGGCAGGCCGTCGGTTATAACCTCGATGGTGAAGTCCAGGTCCCCTGCGCCGACGTTGGCTATCGACAGCGTTTCGGTCGTCAGCTCACCCGGCGGGGCGGCGGCGGTCAACTCGACCGGCGTCACCGCAATATCCGGCGGAGGAGGATCGCCCAGAGCCGGAAAGACGATATAATCCACCCAGCCGCAATCGGAACCGTTACTGACGGAGTAATCTTTCTCATACACCCAGCTGAAGGTGTGTTCTCCGCTGCTGACGGTAGTGTTGAATTCGTCCCAGTCCTGCTGCCCCGACCAGGCGGCCAGCTCCGCGTCATCGACGTAGAAGCGGAGGAAATCATAGCCGGCTTCGGATGACACCCGGTACATGAAGGATATCTCGCTGGTGGCGGTGACACTGAGGGTAACCTCCAGGCGGCTGGCCTGATTGTCGGAGACATCGCCCGACTGCGCGCACCAGCTGCCTTCACCGGCATCACCGCTGATGAACCAGTCAGCCGCGCCGCCGCCCGGTTCCCAGGGCAGCTGTTCGAAATCGCCACTCTCGAAATCCTCCACGGTCAATTCCGCCAGCTGAAAGTCGATGGTCATATCGCCCGTAAACAGGAACATCTCCTGATCGGCAGCGAAGCCTTCAGCCTGAGCCACCGTCGTGTAGATGGCGCCGATGGGCAACTGGAGCGTGTAAAAGCCGTTCCCAGCGGTGTAAACCGGTTCCAGCGGGGTGTCGAGGATCGTCACGGTTGCGTCGGCCACCGGTTGTCCAACCGGATCGTAAACACAACCGCTCAGGGTGGCTTCGGGCGCCGGTGCCAGGGCCATATCCTGGACCACCTCCCCGTCCGCCGGCACTTCGACCAGAGCGCTGTCGGGCAGATAACCGAAAGCGCTGAAACCGAGGTGGTGCGTCCCTGCGGCCAGGTACAGCTGATAAACACCATCCGCGTCGGTATCATCGGTCTGCGGTCCGTTCAAGGCGCACACCTGCGCGCCGGGGATCGGCAGGCCGGTGGCGGAATTGCTGACGGTGCCGGTTGCGGCACCGTAGCCCTCCAGCACCATCACAACCGCGTCGTAGGCGTTGACGATGCCCCAGCCGTAGATGTTGTCCTCTCCCTCGTCGCCGAGATCCATGGCGGTCTCCATCAGGACCTGCTTGATGCTCGCCACATCGAGATCGGGATTGGCGCAACGAATCAGAGCGACGACACCCGCCACGTGCGGACCGGCCATCGATGTACCGCTCATCACGGTGTAGCCGCCGTCGTTGTAGGCGCTGTAGATGTCGCTGCCGGGCGCCACCACTTCCGGTTTAACAGCGTAGGGTCCGCCGCAACCGGAAGGGCCACGGCTGGAGAAACCGCTGATCGTGAAAGGCGGGTAACGCAGGGTAGAGCCGATGCTGAAGCAGTTGTACGGAGTGTCGGCGCGGTCGGCCGGGCTACCGATGGTCATGAAACCGGGCCCTTCATTGCCCGCCGACCAGGTCAGCACCACGCCGGCCGCTTCGCAGTTGTCGATCGCTTCCCACCAGCGGCTGTCGCAGTCGTAATAGCCGCTGAAGTTCTCGTTGACCCGCCAGCTGTTCTGCACCACGTCCGGTACATCATCCACCGTTTCGGGATCGCCGTCCGGATCGGCCAGCCATTCCAGTGCGACGATGATATCGTTGTCGAATTCTTCACTCGCCCCCTGGTTGATCGGGTTGGTGGCGATCCAGCGCGCACCGGGCGCCACGCCGATCGTGTCGGGGGAAGTGCCGACCATGGTGCCCATCGTGTGAGTACCGTGGCCGTTGCCATCGCTGGGATAGCTGGAGCTGGAGAGCAGGTCCAGCCAGGCTTCCTCGCTGGGCGCGAAATTGCCCTGCCAGCGGTCGGCGAAGGCTTCGTGGCTGCCCATCACCCCGGTGTCGATACCACCCACCAGCGCGCCTTCACCGAAGATGCCCAGCTCGTACCAGACCCGGTCCGCTTCGATGTTATCCACGCCGGGCTGTACGCCGCGGGTGGCGGAAGCCTGCTTTTCAGCGGCGACGGCCACCGGTTCGATCATTGTGTAGAAGAGATCGACTTCCGCCCGGTCGACATCCTCGCGGGCCGCCAACTCACGCACTGTCGCCACGGTCCCCCTCACGACGACCAGGTTGCTGAGCCAGTGCGAACTCCAGCCGGCTACCTGTCCCGCTGATCGTAACTGCTCCAGTTCGGAGATCAGGCCGTTCTGCGTGGCGGCCGCGGTTTCCTGAAGGGCGCCGACCACTCTCGCGTGTCTTTCTGCGAGGGAAGCGTGTTCAACCCGCAAAGTGCGATCCAACTCGGCGATGGCGGCCTGCTCGCGCAGCGCCAACATGACGGTGACTTCGTCGGAGGCGTTCAGATCCGCGAGGTACAGTTCCAGGCCGGGGGAAAGGATGCCGGCGGCAAGCTGGCCGGCCAGCAACATTACGCCGGTAATTACCGGTAAGCCGGTCAGAACCAGTGATAGCTTTCGCATGTTGTCTCCTTCATTGGGCGATACCATATGCACTAAAGATAATCGATCCGGCAACAGAATCGCTACTCACAAAGAGCGGGGCGCCGATTCTGGTGCGCGGTCCGGGGTCAGGCCCCGGAGTTGACGCGAGGAGCGACCGGTCGCACGGCGGCAGGCAACGGCAGCCTGCCGTCAGGTGTATTCCCGCCGGTGGCGGATGAAGTTGAACGCCACTCCCAGCATGAAGAAATTGCTGAGCAGAAAAGAGCCGCCGTAGGAAAGCAGCGGCAGGGGCAGCCCGGTCACCGGAAAGAGACCGGCCGTCATACCGATGTTGATCAGGACATGGAAGAAGAAGATGGCGGCGATACCGACCAGGGTCAGCGAGCTGAAGCGATTTCGGTGCCGGAAAGCGTAGCCGATCAGGGTCAGGATGACCACGCCGAACAGCGCCAGGACCACCAGCGCCCCCACCCAGCCGAACTCCTCTACGATCACGGAAAAGATGAAATCGGTGTGTTTGGCGGGAAGGAAATCGAGTTGCACCTGCGTGCCGGCACCGAAACCCTTGCCGAGAAAACCGCCGGAGCCGATCGCGGTTTTGGATTGGATAATCTGGTAGCCGGCGCCGAGCGGATCCAGTTCCGGATTGATGAAAGTGAGTAACCGCTGCTTCTGATAGTCGTGCAGCAGGTTCCAGAGCATGGGTACCAGCAGCCCGACCGCGCCGTTGAGCAGCAGAACGCCGCCCAGCAGCAGACGGGAAAGCCCGCGCCGGAAAACGAACAACAGCACCGCCAGCAGGTAGATAACCAGCAGCACTTTGCTGAATGAGACGATAACGGCCAACAACGGTGAGAGAACCAGGAACAGCATCAGACCGGAGATGCCGGCGGCGATCAGAATCGGCAGCAGGATAAAGAAGTAGATCAGGGCGGTGCCGAGATCCGGTTCCAGCATGATCAGCAGCAGCGGCGCACCCATCAAGGCAAAAGCGAACAGTAGCGTCTTCAGCGAGTTAATACCCTGCTGCTGATCTGTAAGCAGGCGGGCCAGGGCGAAGACGAGCGCCAGTTTGCCGATCTCGGAAGGCTGGAAGCGCAGCGCGCCGAAATCGAACCAGCGGGCGGCGGTGACGGCGTCGTCTCCCAGGAAAAGAACCAGGATCAGCAGCAGCAGCGTCAAACCGTACCCGATCCAGGCCAGTCCCAGGTAGACGCGCGCCGGGATCAGAAAGCCGACCAGCAGCGCGCCCAGCGCGAGGCCGCCCCAGAGCAGCTGGCGGTAGAAATAGAAGTGTTCCTGGCCGCCTGCGCTCCAGATCCCCAGCAGTCCGATGCCGTAGAGAGCGGTGGATGCCAGTAGCAGCCAGGGATGATAACGGCGTTTGGAGCTGCTTCTACTCATCGCTCACCTCGAAATAGCGATCCAGCAGCTGGAAGGCGATCGGAGCGGCGACTTCGCTGCCGTGACCGCCGTTCTCCACCAGCACCGTCACCGCCACTTCCGGGGCGTCAGCCGGCGCGTAGCCGACAAACCAGCTGTGCGGCTGCCCCTGGGGATTCTCGGCGGTGCCGGTTTTGCCGGCTACACTGTAAGCGGAACGTCGCAGCCAGTAGACGGTGCCGTACTCTGCTCTCACCACATCCTCCATCCCCGCCCGCAGTACCTCCAGCGTCAACGGCGGGATCCCGGTTTCGCAGTGCGGGTACTCCAGTGTCTGACTCAGGTGCTGTTCCCGATCGAGCAGACGGACGCCGCAGTGTGGCGTCACCGACCAGCCGCCGTTGGCCAGGATCGCGGTGTACTGGAGCAGCTGAATCGGCGTGACCAGCAGCTCCCCCTGCCCGATCGCCAGGTTGAGCAGAACGCCGCGGGTCCAGCCCCGGGCGCCGAACCGCTCGTTATACCAGCTGGAATCAGGCACCAGTCCCGCCTGCTCGCCCGGCAGATCGATGCCGGTGGGCGCACCGAAGTGAAAAGCGCGCCCCCAGTCGGCCAGGTGGTTGACATCCAACTGCAGACCGAGCAGGTAGTAGTAGACGTCGCAGGAACCGGCGATCGACTGGCGCATGTTCTGCCAGCCGTGGCCCTCCTCCTCCAGCCAGCAGTTGGCGATACGGTTGCCGAGGGTGAACGAGCCGCTGCACTCCACCCGGTAGTAATGCGAGATACCGGCCGCCATTGCCGCGGTGGCTGCCACCATCTTGTAGGTGGAACCGGGCGGATGCACCGCCTGCTGTATCCGGCTGAAGAGGGGACGGCGCCGCTCGTCATTCAGGCGGTTCCAGGTGGCCGGGGAAAGGCGTCCGCTGAAGAGGTTCGGGTTGAAATCGGGCCGGCTGACCCCCGTCAGCAGTTCGCCGGTTTCCGTATCCATCAGCAGCACGGAGCCACCGCGATCTCCCAGCAGTTCGTGTCCCAGGCGCTGCAGATCGAGGTCGATGCCCAGGAAGAGGTCGCGACCCCGCTGCGGCGGTACCTCCGGATAGTCCGGCTCCACACCGACGACGCGGCCCAGGGCGTTCACCTGCACGAAGCGAGTGCCCGGCTTGCCGCGCAGTTCGCTGTCATAGATTTTTTCCACCCCCCGCACTCCGATCAGGTCGCCGATCTGCAGACCGGGGCAGTTAGCCAGGTCCTGCTCCCGGACCTCACCCAGGTAGCCGACGACATGCGCCAGGGTAGTGTCGGGATAGTGACGTCGCAGGTCGGGCCGGACGGTGATACCGGGCAGTCGATCGAGGCGTTCCTCCAGGCGGGCGTAATCGGCGAAGCTGAGGTTGCGCAGCAGACGGAAGGATTTCCAGGAGTAGGCGGGTAGCTGCAGGAACTTCCGCTGGAGACGCTCCGGATCGCGCTCGAGCAGCCCACTCAGCAGTTGTATCACATTTGTATCACGGCGGGCGATGACCGGCACCGTCCAGACGGAATAGGAAGCGGTGTTGTCGGCGATCAGGCGGCCGTGGCGGTCGCGGATCTGACCGCGGAAGGCGTCGATCACCTCCGGCCGCATCTGGTTCTGAGTCGATTTTTTCAGGTAGTAGTCGTGCTGGACGATCTGCAGGTAGAAGAGAACGCCCGCCAGCAGCAGCAGGGCGGCCAGGACGCAGCCGGACAGGATACGTTGCCGCAGCCTTTCCCCGGAACGACTCATCGCATGATTCCACGTATCACGATCAGGATGACCCAGTTGTAGAGCGCGGCCGGCAACACCTGACGCCAGGTGATGGCCAGCCAGGAGAAGCCCTCACCGTAGAAAGTCAGCTGAAAGTACAGCATCGCGAAGAGCAGGATCGGCACCAGTGAATGGAAGCACCACTCGATGAAGTGATGCTGCAGGTTGCGCGTCACGAAGTGATACATGTAGAAAAGCGCCGGCAGGTAGGCGAAGGCGTGAGCGCCGGGCAGCGGCGAGGCTACCAGGTCGACGGCAAGACCGTAGGCGAACGCAATCAGGTAGGCGTGCAGCGTTTTGCGATTGATCGCCCAGAGCAGGAGCAGCAGCAGTCCCGGGTCGGGTACCACCCCGCCGATTGCGACCAGCGGCAGCAGCAGGATCTGCGCCAGCCAGGTGAAGAGCAGCAACAGCAGCGCCTTAATCCAGTTCATCGACTCCACTCCGATGCAGAACACCAACGGTGGAAAGCGCCGCCAGCTGGGCCAGCGGTTGCAGCGTCACTTCCCAGAACAGGCCGGCGGTGGTTTCATAGGCGGTCACCACGCCCACCGGCACGGCGGGCGGAAACAGGCTCTCCAGTCCGGCGGTGACCACCGTATCCCCCAGCGTGATCTCGGCGGAAAGCGGTACGTTGTTCATCAGGTAGACATCACGGTCGTAGTTGTAAGCCAGCATGCCTTCCACCTGGTTGGACTGCAGACGAACACGCGCCCGGAAGGAGGGATCGTTGAGCAGAATCACCTGGGAGGTTGTGGGAGTCACTTCGACGACTTTGCCGACCAGTCCACGGGGGCAGACGACCGGGTCGTGACTCTGCAGGCCGCTGGTGCTGCCGCGGTTGAGCAGCAACCGGTGCGTGAAGCCGGCCTGTTCACGGGCGAGCACGGTCGCGGGAATCAGCTCGAAATCGGGATGCTGCGGCAGTTGCAGCAGCTCGTGCAGCCGCTGGTTCTCCCGGCGGTAGTGGTCGTTGCGGGCCAGCTCCAGGTTCAGGCGCATCAGCTCCTGCTCCAGGGCGACATTCGTCTGTTCCAACCGGAAGGAGCGGGGGATAAAGCTGAAAGGTGTGAGCAGCGCCTTGAAAACCGCGGCGGTGGTTCCGCGTACGGCCAGCGCCGGCGGTGTGGTCGCCGTCTGCATCACCAGGAAGGAAAGCAGCAGCAATCCGAAGAAGAGAATACCGTAGAAAGAGTCCTGGGTCTGTTTGCGACGAGCCATTATTTACGCAGGAGTACTTTGGACCAGCGTTCCATGTCATCCAGCACCAGACCGGTTCCGCGTACGACGCAGGTCAGTGGATCCTCGGCGGTACTGACCGGCAGGGAGGTTTCATCGCGCAGGCGCTTGTCGAGCCCTTTCATCAGCGCGCCGCCGCCGGTCAGGATGATGCCGCGATCCCGGATGTCGGCCGCCAGCTCCGGCGGGGTTTCCTCAAGCGAGTGTCTGACCGCTTCCACTATGGCGCTGACCGGCTCCGCCAGGGCTTCGCGGATTTCGTCGGAATTGATCTCCACCGCTTTCGGTATACCCTGGATGAGGTCCCTGCCCTTGGCGATCATCGTCAGCTGTTCTTTGAGCGGGGTGGCCGAACCGATGGCGCATTTGATCTCCTCGGCCGTGCGGTCACCGATCAGCAGGTTGTAACTGCGTCGCATGTACTGGATGATGTCCTCGTCCATCTTATCACCACCGGTGCGGATCGAAGTATCAGCCACGATACCGCTGAGCGAGATAACGGCAATCTCGGTGGTGCCGCCGCCGATGTCGATCACCATGGAGCCGACCGGCTGATCGACCGGCAGTCCCACTCCCAGCGCAGCCGCCATCGGCTCCGCGATCAGGAACACTTCCCGGGCGCCGGCATGCTCCGCGGAGTCGCTGATGATGCGCTTCTCCGACTTGGTCACACCGGAAGGCACGCAGACGATCACCCGCGGGCGCATCAGGCGGTTGCGTTGCACCTTGCGGATGAAATCGCGTATCATCTCCTCCGCCACTTCGTCATCGTCGATCACCCCGTCCCGCATCGGACGGATGGTCTCGATGTCGCTGTGGGTTTTGCCGACCATCTCGCGCGCTTCGTAGCCGATCGCCATCACCTTGCGGTCATGCTTGCTGATGGCGACGACGGAAGGTTCCCGCACCAGGATACCCTTGCCCTTCACATAGACGAGAGTATTGGCGGTACCCAGATCGATGGCGATATCGCTGGAAAACAGGCCCAGGAATGAGAATGACATAAGTACCTCGCACTAGACCGGAGGGAACGGGTCCGGCCGACAGAGCATCAATGCTTGAAATGACGAATTCCGGTGAAGACCATGGCCAGGTCCGCCTGGTCGGCGGCGGCGATGACCTCCTCGTCGCGAATAGAGCCGCCCGGTTGTATCACGGCGGTGACGCCGGCCGCGGCGGCTTCCTCCACTCCGTCCGGAAAGGGGAAGAAGGCGTCGGAACCGAGAACGGCGCCTGCAAGTGAAATGCCCTGCTCCGTCGCTTTCGCTACCGCTATTCGCGCGGAATCGACCCGGCTCATCTGTCCGGCACCCACCGCCAGGGTGCGCTCGGCGTCGGTGAAAACGATGGCATTGGACTTGACATGCTTGACGACCCGCCAGGCCAGGCGCAGAGCCTGCCACTCCGCGTCGGTCGGCTGCCGTTTGGAAACCACCTTCATACTGTCCGGATCGACATCGATTGTATCACGTTCCTGTACCAGCGTGCCGCCCCAGAAGGAGCGATACTGCTGCCTGGGAAAGTTGACGGCGGGATCGTATTGGATCAGGCGGCGCTGTTTCTTCTTGCGCAGCAGCTGCAAGGCGTCCTCCGCGAACGCCGGCGCCACGACCAGCTCGCTGAAGATCGAATCGATCTCCCGCGCCGTCGCCAGGTCCAGCTCGCGATTGACGGTGATGATGCCGCCGAAAGGCGAGGTGTTGTCGGTGGCAAAGGCGCGCTGCCAGGCCGTGACCAGGTCCTTGGCCAGCCCTACCCCGCAGGGGTTGGTATGTTTCACAATCGCGCAGGCGGGCACATCGAATTCGGATATCAGCTCCAGGGCGGCCTGGAGATCGACGATGTTGTTGAAGGAGAGCTGCTTGCCGTGCAACACCTGTACCGAAGGTGCAATGTCGCCGTATACGGCGGCCTGCTGATGGGGGTTCTCGCCGTAACGCAGGCTCATGAAGCGGCTCCGCGCTTCCGCGAAGAGATCCGTCTGTTGATCGCACTGCTCGGCCAGCCAATTGCTGACCGCCACATCGTATGCGGCTGTTGTGGTGAAGGCGCGCAAAGCCAGGTGCCGCCTTTCGTCCTGTTCGAGGTCTCCCTTCTCCTCCAGCGCCTGCAGCACTCCCTCGAAATCCTCCGGGTGGACCAGCGGAATCACCTGGCTGTGATTCTTGGCGGCGGCGCGCAGCATACCGGGACCGCCGATGTCGATCATTTCGATCGCCTCCTCGAAAGTCGTATCCGGTTTGGCGATCGTCTCCTGGAAGGGATAGAGATTGATCACGACCAGGTCGAGAGCCGGAATGCCGTATTTCTCCGCATCCGCGACATCCTGCGCTTCGTTACGCCGGAAGAGAATGCCGCCGTGGACCTTGGGGTGCAGCGTCTTGACCCTGCCGCCGAACAGCGACGGGAAGCCGGTGATCTCCTCCACCGGTGTCACCTTCAGGCCGTTTTCCTGCAAGAGGTGAGCGGTGCCGCCGCTGGAAACCAGCTCTATCCCCAGCGCCTGCAGTCGCCGGGCCAGCTCGACGATGCCGGTTTTGTCATACACGGAGATGAAAGCACGCTTTACCGCCATAAGTGGATCCGTCCCTCTTTCAATTCGACATTGTATTCGGTGAGCAGGCGCAGGGCGCGGGTGTAAAGGCGGTGCTCCACCGCCAGCACTTTCTGCTGGATGGTCTCCGGTGTATCCTGCAGGCGGTCCAGCTCTACCGCTTCCTGCAGCAGGATCGGTCCGTGGTCGAATTGCTCGTCGATGAAGTGAATGGTGGCGCCGCTCACCGTGGCGCCGCTTGCCCAGACCGCCTGGTGGACGCGGGTGCCGTACATTCCCTTGCCGCCGAAGGCGGGCAGCAGCGCGGGATGGATATTCAGAATCCGATTTGGAAAAGCGGCGAGCAGCTGGCGGGGGATCAGGCGCAGGAAACCGGCCAGTACCACGTAGTCCACTTCCCGTTCCTGGAGGGCCTGTACCACTTCTTCCGCCTGCGGGACATCCTCACCGAAATAGCGGTTGGGGAAATGCAGTACCGGAATGCCGCACTGTTCGGCGAACTCAGCCGCGCCGCACTCACTGCGATTGACCACCAGGCAGGCCACGGTCGCTGCCAGCTGCCCCGCTTCTATCTCCCGCTGGATGGCGGTAAAGTTGGTACCGCCGCCGGAAGCGAACAGGGCCAGTCGCAACGGTGCTTGCCGGGGTGATGGCATCGGTTATCTCTCCTGTCGGGAAGTACGCTTTCGCGCCGGTGACCCGCTCCAGTCGGCTCTACAAGGGGAAACGGGACGCTTTTTCCTTTTAAAAAGTAAACATAGTCAATCACGCCACCGCAGTCAAGCTCCCATGCAATTTTGCGTTTCCTTTCGACTCGTTATGTGTATCTTGGCAACACTCATAGCGATATCGCGGCGGGAAAACAGCCATACTGCCGCGGCAAAGCAGCCACAGGAGCAATATGAACCAGCAGCAGAATCCAGATCCGGCCGCTTCCGTCAAAGGCGGCGGCGGCGTGGCGGAGCTCACTATCCGGGTTATCATTCTCGGTGTTCTACTCTCGATCATCATGGGTGCGGCCAATGTCTACCTGGGACTGAAGGTCGGTATGACGGTGTCGGCTTCGATTCCGGCGGCCGTGGTTGCCATGTTGATCCTGCGCGGCGTGTTCCGCAGCGGCACCATCCTCGAAGCCAACCAGGTGCAGACCGCCGCTTCCGCCGGCGAGTCGCTCGCGGCCGGGATCATCTTTACGATGCCGGCGATCGTGCTGATCGGGATCTGGGAGTCGTTCGACATGTGGACGACGACGCTGATCGCCTTCGCCGGTGGCCTGCTCGGCATTCTCTTCATGATACCGATGCGGCGTATCTTTGTCACCGGCAACGACCTCAAGCTCAAGTATCCGGAGGGACTGGCCTGTGCCGCGGTGCTGCGGGCGGGCGACAAACAGCAGACCGCGGACAGCGGGCAGGCGCAGGCGGTGATCGGCGGCGCGGTGATGGGGCTGGTCTTTAAACTGCTGGTCAGCTTCGTCGGTTTGTTGAAGGGGAGTCTGGCTACGGCCGGCGCCCTCGGTTCGCGCATCTTCTATTTCGGCGGGAATGTCTCACCGGCTCTGATCGCGGTCGGGTTCATCGTGCGGCTTAACGTCGCGGTGCTGATCTTCATCGGCGGCGCGCTGGGCTGGCTGGTGGGGATTCCGCTGCTGGAAGCGACCGGCGAGCAACTGGCGGTGCCGCTGGACGGCGCTTTCGATCTCTGGTCGACGCAGATCCGCTATGTCGGCGTCGGCGCCATGGTGATCGGCGGTATCGACTCCATCATTAAGGTGCGTCACGGTCTCAAACAGGCGCTGCAGGGAATCCGGCGTCGGCGGGAGGTCACAGCCGAGACGCACGGTGAGGATATCTCCACACGGGCGATCACCTTCTGGTCCGTGGTGGCCATCATCGTCGTCGCCGTCGTCTACTACATGTTTACGCATAGCATCGCGATCACCCTGGTGACTACGGTCGCCATGGTCACGATGTCCTTTTTCTTCACCGCGGTCGCCAGTTACATCGTGGGCCTGGTGGGCAACTCCAACAGCCCGGTTTCCGGCATGACCATTACGGCGGTGCTGTTCACCGGCGCGCTGCTGCTGGTGTTCGGCTTCAGCGGCACCAGCGGCATGGTGGCCACGCTGGGTGTGGCAGCCATCGTCTGCTGCGCCGCCTGCACTTCCGGCGACGTCTGCAACGACCTCAAGACCGGCCACCTGGTGGGCGCTTCGCCGCGCCGCCAGCAGATGATGCAGATTGCCGGTGTCGCCGCCGCGGCGCTGGTGATGGCGCCGGTGCTGCAGTTGCTGCACGCCAATACACCGGGTGGTATCGGCGGCAAGGAGCTGGCCGCACCGCAGGCCAGCCTGTTCGCCAGCCTGGCGCGCGGGTTCTTCGGTGACGGGCAGCTGCCGTGGAACATGGTGGCCTGGGGTGCGGGGCTGGGTCTGATCATCCTGTTCATCGATCAGCAGCTGCAGAAACGCGGCACCACTTTCCGCGCCTACCTGATGCCGATCGCGGTCGGGATGTACCTGCCGTTCGAACTGGCCACGCCGATCCTGGCCGGAGGATTGCTGGCGCATTTCTTCACGCGGGGTGACACGGAGGAGGTCGCCGAACGCAAGCTACGGCGCGGCGTGCTCTTCTCTTCCGGTGCTATCGCGGGTGAATCGCTGATGGGAATCGGTCTCGCCTTCGTTGCCAGTATGGGTGTATCACGTTTGAACCTGCCGCGTGAGGTGCTGACGACCATCCTCACGGTCATCGCCGTGTTCGTGATCCTGTGGCTGTTCTATAGTGCGATCAGGCGGGGGGCGTTGAAACAGGAATAAGGGGAAGCGCCATGGCGGCCGTCCGATACGCAATCATCGTGTATCACGGCGATCGATTCGGGTGATACATAACGGACTCGATTTGATTTTCATGCCAGGGGCGGGCATCCCGGTCGATACGATTTCTCAGACCTGGGGCGATCCCCCGGTCAGTTTGATTTCTCATACCTGGGGCTGACGATCGTTCCGATTGTTGGCGCATTGACGCCTGGGCAGTTTGCCAGAAAGACCGAGCGAATGCTGCCCCAGGCTAGAGTAAATGCGCCCCGCATCCGCGGGGCTTGCTATACATTCATAGATTCTTTACAACGCCGATCAGGAAGCGACTCAAAATCGCTTCCTGATCGGCTCTCACACTCGATCCTGAGACTGGGTTATCCCCCCCCAACCCGTCACTTCACATACATCACCTTTTTCACCGCACGTCTGTCACCCGCCCGCAGCTGCAGCAGGTAGACGCCGGAAGCCAGGCCCTCTGGGCGCCAGACCAGGCTGTGGAAGCCGGCTGGCGTGAAGCCGCTTTGTATCACGTCGACGATCTGCCCCCGGATGTTGTACGCAACGAGTTCCACCTCGGCGGGAACAGGTAATCCGAATTCGATCGTGGTGGACGGGTTGAAGGGGTTGGGGTGGTTCTGGGACAGATAGAAGGTGGGAGGATGTGATACAAAACCGTCAACCGGTTCCGGATCGCAGTAAGCACCGGTGTAACCCATGATCCCGCAAGTATCGGATCGACAGGGGGAGTCCGCGCCCAGGCGGTAGTTGCCACCCTCCGGATTGCAGAACATGGGATCGGCGTCAATGTTGTTCTCGCCCCACCAGCCACCCTCGATGTCGCAGCAGCTAACAGGGCTATAGTTATGGCCGGGCGGGAAGCTTTCAGGATAGTTGTTCCAGAATATACTGTTATGTATCCTCAATCCGCCGTAGCCCTGGAAAAGACCGCCGCCAACTACCGCTGTGTTGTTGACGACGGTGACTCGGCCCAAGGTCGACGCCATCTCGCCGTCGCTCCAGAAATAGATACCGCCGCCAAAGTCCGCGGAATTGCCGGTGATGATCAGGCTTTCCAGGGTAGGATCCGCGTACATGCAGCAGATTCCTCCCCCATATGTGTATTCAGATGTATCGGGCTGGAATCCTACACCGTTCGTCAAGGTGAAACCGCAGATTCTGTTGATCAGATAATAGCAATCCTGCAGGCGAATTACGGCATCACAGCCACCTCCATCGATTACCGTGGTCTCAATGCAGGTGGAATCACCGTCCATCTGATAGCGCGAAGTGAGGAAGATGTCTTTGCTGTCGATCACAAGGTTCTCCTGGTAGACTCCCGGCTCTACCACGATTACATCACCGCTGCCCGCCGAATCGATGGCAGCCTGGATGGTGGCATACTCTGCAGGTACGCGCAGAGTATCCCAAAGCTCGGGGAAACAGGGGGGGAACGAGATCGCGAAGTTCTCATCATAATGATAGCGCTTATCATAGCCGATTAGGCGTTGACCATAGGGACCGATCGGCGAACGCCGGATAAAACCACGTCGTTGCTGGATGAGGCTGCCCCATAGGTAGATGTTGCCTCTCAAGTCAGAATACCCGGTATGGCAGGGATCACCTGGTGGCAGCCCATAAGGATTCCCCTCAGCCGAGAAAGTGCAGGAGTTGTGCCAGAAATCCACTTCGAAGACGTTGTCCAGCGCCATGACTGCGGCTGTAATCAGAATGTGCTCCCGGTCGAGAACACCTTCGGTAGCTTCGCAATTGGGTCCAGGACCACCCTGACCACCATTGTACCCGCCGTTCTGCGCATTGAAGGCAACGATCACATTCTTCGCGGAAATGATGCCCATCCGGTTTGATGAACCAGCGGGTGGACGCCCTTTCTCATCCTCAGGTGTAGCGGGTGGGAAATCCACCCCGTCGAACTCGACATCAGAATAATAGACGTCATCGATTAACCAGATCGTGTCGGCGGCTAGGAAGGTAACCTGCCCGGTCAGCCGGCCTTCCAGAAAGAGCTTTCCATTGAGAAAGACCGTTCCCTGCTCTGGGGGGGGAAGAGGAAGCTCGGAATAGCATGGATAACGCTCTTCATAATAAATCGTGTCGCCGTCAGGAGTGAAGTGATCATGAAGCCATTGCTCGATCATAAGATGATTGTCGCGTATATGGAGAGCAGTGGCGATTTCCTCGTAACTCACAAGTGAGTCTATATAAACCGGTGAGCAGAGGATTGGCAGGCCAACCCCACCAGTGGTTTCTAGAATAGAGTCGAAGGTGGGAAGAGGAATGCCACGGCTATCAGGGTAGTTGAGCCACAGGCCGCCTTCAAAAATGCTGTAGTTGGGAGTTGTACCGTTGATCCACATCACATCATCCCTAGCAGTGGATACAAGACCCAGGAATTGGGGGTATCCTTCGACACCATTGATTTTAATATCATCATTTGAATGCAGTGATCCACGGATGGTATCACCCCACCAGTAGTTGATTTGGATCTCACCACCCGGATCATCGGCAGGATTGATGTCTTCATCAATGAATTCCTGGAACCGCGCCCAGCCAAGCGCGTTTCCAACCAGCACTAGGGTCAATAGCAGACGCAGAATCTGATAATGGGATTTCATGACGGCTCCACAAGGTGATATGAGACCTGTTCCCTCACCGGAATATAGACACCCACGATCACAACCGCAACCAGCGTCGGTTTGTGATACATTCTGAGTAGCGGCATAAACAAAGCCGTTCGGTCAGCGTCTCAGTATCGCTGAATGAACGGCTTTCTCGCTCAACTTAGCCTGTCTGAGTTTACTCTACTACCCTACCCCCACACCGCCCTATCCCTAACCGCAACGAACACGAAAAGTACCACGCCGACCAGCCCCGCCAGCGCGAACCAGCCGTGCTGGCCACCAAAGCCCAGACTGGTAACGGCGAAGCTCCAGGGATTTTCCGCCAGTCCCGTCAACCATCCCGCCAGGTGCGGCGCGAGCTGCCACCCACCCCAGATGAGCAGTGGCGCGAGGAAGATAACCATCAACGGCACTGACCAATCTATTTGTCGCGCGGGAGCTGGAATCCGCTGCAGTCGCTCCCGCAGCCGCTCCGGCAACTCCACCATCGCCTCCGTCAGCAGATTATCCAGCCCGTTCTGGTTTTGTTCATTCCGCATCCCGCACCTCAGTTTGCAGCATCTGAGCCAGCGCCAGCCGAGCCCGGCGCAGATGCGATTTGACCGTGTTCAACGGCAGCTCCATCAACTCGGCCACCTCCGTGTAGGAGCGCTCGTGAAAATAATACAGACCGATCGCCAGCCGCTGCTGGGGGGGCAGCTTGCCGACAGCAGCCCGCACCAGTTCCCGCCGCTCGCTCCGCAGCAGATCGATTTCCGGCGTGCCGACAGCCGGATGCTCCGGGTTGATCTCCTCCATCACGCGGTAGCGCCGCTCCCGCTTCAGCTGGTTTAAACAGCAGTTCCTGGTGATACGATAGAGCCAGGTCGACAGCTTCGCCTCACCCCGGAACCGGTCGAGATAGCGATAGACCCGCAGGAACACCTCCTGGGTGACATCCGCCGCCAGCGTTTCATCCTGCAGGGTGAAAAGCGCGATGTTGTAGATCCGCCGTCCATGTTCCTCGACCAGCTGTTGAAAGGCGGCATCGCTTTTGCGGTTGTGGGGCGACAAGCAGTGGTATCCTCCACACTGTTTCAGGCTATTACCATTTGAACTGCAATTGCATTGTCAGTTCTATCTCGCTGCCTCGATAACCAAGCGGAATCCCAGTGAGTCTGCAGGCAGCGCTTTAGGTCTCGCTGCTTTGAGTGTCGTCCAGAATCACTGACCCTGCTTACAAGCAGCACTTCAGGAATGGTAATTGGAATGCTGCTTCAGACAGCATTCCAAACCAAATATAAGACATTCAGGTGAGACAAATTGTTGCACTGTCACAAGCTGCAACAAAACGGACACCGGCGTTGTCCAATCAACGAAACGAAATCGACAGTCTGCGGAGGAGAAAACCATGGATCATCTGGAAGTTACAGCCCTTATCCTGACCTCGCTGGCCTTTTACAGCACGGCGGCTATCATCGTGATCGTCGCGCTGAGGATGCACTACAAGCGGCGGGAGCTGCTCAGCCGTGAGATCATTACCGCCATCGAGAAGGGAGCGGAGATCCCGCTGCCGGCTCCAGGGGAACGCAACTACCGCAATCAGGGACTGATCTGGCTGCTGACGGGCATAGCGCTGTTCATCGCCCTCTGGGTGACCCTGGGGGAGCTGACGGCCGCCGTCTGGGGACTCTTGCCGGTAGCGCTGGGCACGGCGCTACTTTTAATTCACCGTTTCCAGGCGCGGGAAGCGCGGGATCAATCGTAGACCGCCGTCACACGGAACCAGCTCTGACTGTCCGCGAGGGTAGTCGTGAAAGTATTCCCCGTCACCGGTGCCTCCGGATTCAGGCACTCCCACTCATCGGGGAAGGCGGCGAAAGGCTCCGCCGACGTATAGATGAAGTAATGACATCCCGGCATGGGGTCCCAGGTCAGGTGGACCTGAGTACTGCCGGAGCCCGAATTCTCCACGATTATCCGCAGATTGGCGGGCGGCTCCGGCTGCGGTTCCGCCGGGGCCTGCAGGATGTTCAGCTCGGCGATGGAGGTCCAGGGACCGCCGTTAACCTCCGAGAGCGCCCGCAGGCGTACAAACCTGCCTTCGCACGCCGGGAAGAGGGCGACCCGCTCCGCTGGTGAATCGGACCAGGTTCCGGTCGCGACCGGCTCCCCCCAGTTGACATCATCCAGACCGATATAGATTTCGTAGTCCGCGATGCGGCCGTTGGAACCGACCTGGCGGGGCAGGTACTTCAAAGCACCCACTCGATAGTCAGCCCCGAGGTCAAGTTGTATTTCATGTGGAGGGGGATCGCCGTCCCCCCAGACCGTGTGCCAGATCGTATTCCAGTCGCCATCGAGTACGTTTTCAGGCGCGCTGGCGTCACCCGGCTGGGCGCTGTCGTAGTAATGCACCGACATCTGCGACTGCGGGATAATCAAGTAGGGATTAGCGCCGGGGCTACCCGGCATGTCGATCGGGATTAAAGTGGTATCGCCGCCCCCCACGATGGGGACACCGGTGTAGGACGAGACTATCTCCACTCCACCCGGGTCGGTCGTGTAGTCCATCACGGAGGTAGTGTAGACCTGTCCCTGGCCCATGGCGGTGGGGGCCGATTCAATCTGGAGGAAGTATCGGAACGGCACCCGGGTGTCGAAGCCGAAGGCGAGATCGGTCAGGTCGTAGCCCAGCTCCATCGGTTCGGTGTGCTCCACCCCGTCGGCCCAGACACCCAGCAGGGCGACATCCCGCAGTCCGGCGTAGATGAAATGGTGACACGGCACCGTTACCTCCGGCACCGGGGCGGTGGTGTCGGCGGCGATACCGATGCTGAGCTTGAGCTGGCGCCGCTGACTGTAGTCCAGATTGGCTTTCAGAACCTGCTGCGGGACGTAGTCCTTTCGGATGTGATAGAACTCCGCGTGCATGTTGTTGATCTTGAGCAGGCGATAGGGGACATACACGGTGCCGTCGTTCTTCCAACCGCTGCCCCAGGAATTCAACATGATCAGCGCGCCTCGCTCCCAGTCGGCCATATCGATGATCTCGTCGCCGTTGATGTCGATATCATTGGTAATCTCACCGTCGCCGTTGAAATCGTAACCGACCATATCGTCGTAGCCGGACCAGGTGGTGCCGTGGTCGACGGTCGCGCCCCACTGGCGCACTATGTACTCACCCGCTTCGTATTCACCGGGGGGAATCAGCAGGTAGAGCGCCCCCGTGATGGCGCAACCGGCACCGGCGACACCCCCCTCGGCGAAACCGGTGTCCCCGTGATGATCCTCAATCCAGCTTTTCAGAAACAGCAGGTTTTCCGGTGTCGACAATGAGATCGCGCTGTTGTGTTCCAACCGATTGAACATGGCGCTGTACCACCGTTCGTAGAGGTGCATCCAGCCGTAATCATCCACCCCTTCCGTCGGCCAGTCGATATCGCCGCCGTAAAGCGTGGAGTAGGTATCACCTTCATAGTCCACGGCGTTCGGCACACCGTTGGCGATCGCCATCTCAGCCTTGCCGGAATTCTGACCGGTCAGCAGCCAGGTGAAGTGGGAGGGATACCTGTTCTCGGGCGGATCACCCGGCAGGTTGCGCCAGCTGTTCAGCTCGTAGGCGAACATGTAGCAGATGCGGGAAGCGGAACCGCAGGAGCCCCCGGCCTGTGAGAACACCGGGCGCATGTGGTAGGAAAAGGAGTGGTCCACCCGGTTACGCAGCCTGCCGGGATTCAGTCCGTCCATGCGGGTTTCGATCTCTGTCTCGGTGAGGAATATGTCCAGGGCCGGCGGTTCATAGCCGCCTGCCAGCCAGGGTTCGCCGGCCGGATCGGGATTGATGTTCGTGACGGAGGATGTGGGTTCGGATTTCGCTTCGGCGTTGCCGGCGACAGGCGCAGCGGTTACGATACAGAGAACGCAAATAAAAAGGAGGATTGCGGGTGATGGGCGACGATTTGCTGAATTCATATCGATCCTCCTTTCAGGACCAACCCGACGTGCAGACCGGGATAATTCTCACATCACCCAACCGAGATACCACCCGATCAGCCGCTCCCCCCAGAGGATCGCCAGCAGCGCACCCAGCAGCAGGTAGGGTCCGAAGGGGAAGTAGCGACTTCTATCCCGCCGCCGGCTGATGATGAGGGCGCCCTGCCAGAGCGTCCCCAGCAAGCTGGCCAGGAAGATTCCCACCATGATGCCGGTCAGACCGGCATACAGTCCCAGCGCCCCGACCAGCTTGATATCACCTCTGCCGAGTCCTTCCCTGCCCATCAGCTTCTGCGAGAACGCCGCGATGATGTAGAATACCGCCCAGGCGAAGGCGCCACCTGCCAGGCCGCTCCAGATCGGCAGGATCTGCTGTGCCGGCGGCAGCAGCGCGTTCCAGCCGTTCAGCAGGAGCCCGGCAATCAGCAGCGGGTAAACGAGGCGGTTGGGGAGGAGCAGATGGTTGTAGTCGATCAACGTCAGTGGTACCACCAGCACCAGCAGCGGCAGGTAGAAGAGAAACTCGCGCCAGCCGGGCAATTGCGCGGCGAAGAGCAGGAACAGCAGCCCGGTCGCCAGTTCCACCAGAGGATATCGCAGCGGAATGGACACGGCGCACTGACGGCACTTACCCCGCTGCAGCAGCCAGCTGAGCAGCGGGATGTTCTCATACCAGCGCAACCGGTGACCACAGGCGGGGCAACGCGAGCCGGGCCTGACGATCGATTCACGGCGCGGCACCCGGTGAATCAGCACATTACCGAAACTGCCGGCCGCCAGACCGAGTATGAAGGCGAGTAGATGGGGGAAGTATTGGATCATCGGCAATTATACCAACGCATGCACGTTGGTCTTTAACAGTGAGTCATTTATATAATTCCATGCTACATATACCGAATCACGTCATTCCCGCGCAGGCGGGAATCCATTAGTGGCACTTCCTGGGAAACAGTGTGCTTATCCGTTTTGTAGAAAGGAACCGAGCTCCGTCAATAAAATACTCTAGAGATTTTCAGCATTGCGTGACTGGATCCCCGCCTGCGCGGGGATGACGTGAAATACGACTTGGGATCATCGTAAGACACGGTTCATTTATTCCTTTGCGCCCAAAACTTCGGAACGTTCATATAATGGTTTGTTTGTCTACCAGCAGCAACGTGTACTGCTTCTATGAAAACGGAGCCTGGCTGGCTCCGTCAATAACACCACCCCCTTGCGGCAGTGGTTTATCGGGTGCTATCACGGTATGTAAGCCCTCGCAGAGGTCGGCTTCCTACTAGCCCCGGGCGGGATTCGCACGAGTAATCCAGTAACCGCCCAGATGCCGATGCGCCAACGATCGGTACGATCGTTGACAGCCCGGGGGTAACAGGTCGCGTTTCCGCCGGCTACATACCTTGCTGCATCACCATACCCATCCTGAAGACAGGCAGGTAGATGACGATCAGGATCAAGCCGACCACCAGGCCGATCGAGATGATCATCATTGGCTCAATCAGCGAGGTGAGCCGTTCGATGACGGAATCCACCTGTTTACCGTAGAATTCTGAAGCCTTGCCCAACAGCACATCCAGCTCGCCGGTCTCCTCGCCGGTGGCGGTGAGCTGTACCAGCGTCGAGGGGAACACCTCCACCTTCTTCATCGAATTGGAGACGGAGAAGCCGTCCTTCAACAGGTCGCGCACATCTGCGACCGCCCGTTCGACTACCTTGTTGGAGACTACTCCCTCCGCCAGTTTCAGGCTCTCCATCACCGTCACGCCGCTGGCGAAGAGGATACTCATGGTCTTGGCGTACTTGTTCATGATCGAGTCATGCAGCAGGCCGCCGAAAACCGGCATCTTCAGGAAGAGGCTATCCACGTAAAAACCGCCCTTTTCGGTCAGGGAGACGACCCAGAACGCGAAGGAGAACAGTACCAAAAGCAACAGCGCCCAGCCGATGTTGTGCGAGATGATGCGGCTGAGGTTGACCAGGAACTGGGTGGGCAGCGGCAGGTCGGCACCGAAACGGGCGTAGACCTCCTCGAACTGCGGCACTACCTTCCAGAGCAGGAAGACTACCGCCAGAATCAGGAAGCTGAAGATGAAAACCGGGTAATACATCGCGGTCTTGACCTTGGTGCGGGTATCCTCGACACCCTCCAGGTAGTCCGCCAGCTCCAGCAGCACCGTGTGCAGACTACCGGAGATCTCGCCCGCTTTCACCAGCGCCACGTAGAGCTTGTTGAAGGCGGCGGGATGCCGCTCCAGCGCGTCGGAGAGCTGGCTGCCCTTCTTCACATCGCTGGAGACCTGCTCGATCATGCCGCGGAACTTCTTGTTCTTCTCCTCCACCCCCAGGTTGCTGATCGCCTTCTCGATCGTCAGACCGGCGGCGAACATGGTCGCCAGCTGGCGGGTGAAGAAAACCAGTGTCCGGAGCGGGACCCGGTTCTTGAAGTTCTCCATCGCCTGCATGATTTTTTCGCCGAGGGTCTGGCGCCGCTTCACGTCAGTGGCATGCTTTTCCTTGAGGGTGATGACAACACCCATGGCGCGGGTCTGCTCCAGGGCGGCATCCAGACTGGGAGCCTTGATCTGGCCTTCCAGCCGGGCTCCCTTCTGATCCTTGACGATGTAGGCGTAAGTGGGCATTAACTACCTCGTTAAAACTCTTCTACAGTGGCGCGTTTGACTTCCTGCAGCGTGGTGATCCCGGCCAGCATCTTCTCCATGCCGGCCTTGTGCAGCGAGATCATACCGTTCTCGATCGCCTGGTCGCGGATCTGATCCTGA
Source organism: uncultured Bacteroidia bacterium (assembly GCA_964517435.1). Taxonomy (GTDB): domain Bacteria; phylum CAIWAD01; class CAIWAD01; order BS150m-G50; family BS150m-G50; genus BS150m-G50. The sequence goes on from CAZFEC010000034.1 coordinate 23,055, forward strand.
TTGGCGCGCTCGTAAATCAGTTTGCGGATATTCTGTTTGACTTCCAGGATTTCGAAAATGCCGGTACGACCGGAATAGCCGGTGTTGCGGCAGTGGGCGCAACCCTTGCCGCGGTAGAGCTTGACACCTTCGTACTGGGCCGGATCCTCGCCGATCAGGTGCCAGTCGGTCTCGGTCGGATCGAACTCCAACTTGCAGTTGGGACAGATCTTGCGAACGAGACGCTGCGCCATCACCAGATTCAACACCGAACCGGCCAGGAAATGCGGGATGTCGAGGTCGATCAGACGGGTGATGGTGGAGGGCGCGTCGTTGGCGTGCAGCGTGGTGAAAACCAGATGGCCGGTGAGGGCGAACTTGATCGAGATGTCCGCCGTCTCGTGGTCACGGATCTCGCCGATCAGCAGCGTGTCGGGGTCCTGGCGCAGGATCGACCGCAACGCGGAAGCGAAGGTGAGACCGATCTTCTCCCGCACCTGCACCTGGTTGATGCCGGTGATCTGGTACTCGACCGGGTCCTCGACGGTGGTGATGTTGTCCTGGATCGATTTGATCTCGTTCAGCGACGCGTAGAGCGTGGTGGATTTACCGGAACCGGTCGGACCGGAGATGATCACCATTCCGTAGGGCTGCCGGATCCAGCGTTCGAAAACCTTCAGCTTGTCTTCCGGGAAGCCGAGATTGCGCAGGTCGAGCGAGAAGCCGCTCTTGTCGAGCAGACGCATCACCACCTTCTCGCCCAGCACGGTCGGCAGGATCGAAACACGCACATCCACCTCGCGGTCCGGCATCTTGACCGTGAAACGGCCGTCCTGCGGCAGCCGCCGCTCGGCGATGTTCAGCTTGCTCAGGATCTTGATGCGGGAGACCATCCCCTGCAGTGAAGAGAGGGGCGGTGTCATCACCTCCATCAACACGCCGTCGATGCGGTAGCGCACGGAGACATGCGTGTCATGCGGCTCGACATGGATATCGGTGGAGCGGTCCCGGATCGCCTCAGTGATCATCAGCGTGACCAGCTTGACCAGCGGCGCGTCCTGCTCATCCTTCTCGACGTTGATCTCCATGCCGGCGTCGGCGCTTTCGGCGTCGGGATCGGCCAGGAACTGGAGATCCTCGATGGCGCCGTCCACTTCGTGGGTCTTGCGGATCTTGACGTAGGTGCGGCCGATCGCGTCCAGGATGGTCTGTTCGCCGCCGAGGTAGAGCTTGACCGTCTGATCGGTGCTCTTCTTGATGCTGTCTACCGCTACGATATCGTCCGGGTCGGCCATAGCGATATGCAGGACGCCGTCCTCGATCTTGACCGGAATCACTTTGTTGGCACGGGCGAAATCCTCGTTCAGCACCCGCACCGCGTCCTGGGTGGCGGAGAGGATATCGTCGGAGGGAAGGAATTCGACTCCCATCTGTTTCGACAATGCGGAAACCAGGTTGTCTTCGCTGATGAAACCGAGTTCCATCAGGATCTTGCCCAGTTTCTCGCCCATACCGGGAGCGCGTTCCAGGGCCTGTTCCAACTGGGTTTCCGTCAGGAAACCCTCCATCATCAGGATCTTACCGATTTTCTCAAATTGGGGATTGTACATCTCGGTCCTTGGTTCTCCGGTTGGGCCGTCGGGCCTGGCCCGCGGACTCCTTAAAATGCCATTTGAACTGCAATTGACATTGTCAGCTCAAAATGGCGTTTGGAATGCTGCAAAGTCAGCATTCCAAGATATCAATGTGAAAAAGGGAAGGGGAGTGACTCCCCTTCCCTGTGCGGTTTGATGATTATTCACCTGGGCAAGGTGTAGTGCACGTAATCGTCCACTGGTTGCTCTGGATCATATCAGGCAATTGGGTTGCCCAAACATTGAGAGTGTAGGGAGCAAACTGATAGTAATCTTCAGTAATGCCGCAATAAACCCACATGTTCTCGCAAACATCCTGATACACACGCAGGATCTTCTGCACCACGCCCTGATCGTTGCTGATACCGAAGTTGCTGCCGTCAGGCGGATCCCACTCGGTCTGTGCGGGGGCCGAACAGGAGAAGACGATGATTTGATTATGTACCGGATTGCCGTAGCCATCGATAATCAAAGCCGTCATCGGTACATCCTGGAATTCCAGCGGGCCGGGGGGGATACCCGGATTCTGGTAAATCAGATAGTCGGTGTCACCCTGGATGATCAGGTTCTGTCCCAGGTCACCCGGCTGGAACGGCAGAATGTAGAAGGGAGCGTCATAAGGTACGCAAAGGTCGCCGGGAATATACGGCGATTCCGGATCCTCCGGATCTTCCGGCACCAGACCGGCGCAGCAGGCCTCCACCAGGAAGAGGGTGTCGCCGATCGTACCGGAGGAATAGATCATATTTGTGAAAGCGATACCGGGATGCGTTTCGCCGGCGTTGTTCTCATTGCCGGTGAAAGCGTCACCTCCGATGGAACAGACGTACTCCGGTTCGACATGGAAATACACCGCCGTGGAATCGCGCACATCGTTCGAGTAGAGATCCCAGAAGTGGGCCGCCCATTCGATCTCCCACATACCGGCGCCGATCTGTACACCGACGGCGTTGCGGTCGACGTAACCATGAGTCGGCGGACCGGAAACGACAGTGATCAATGCGCGTTGCGATAACACTTCGGGATACTCAACCACGTAGGCCTGTATCATAACTACGCCGGGACGCTTCCAGCTGTTGACCGAAATCGTCGCCATGCCGTTGGTGGTGTTGACGATCAACGTATCGCTGGTGCCGCTGATGGCGCGGTACCAGTACCGTGTTTCATCACCCGCCACCGACATACTGACCGAATCGGGAGCGGAAACAATGCTGAAGGCAACATCGGTCTCCTCGGTGACGGCGTAGCCGCTCGGATCGAGCACCTCGGCGTGCACCGGCGTCGTCGACATCGCGCCCGACCCCATGATTTCGATGACCGGGTTGTTCGCCGACAGGACGATGTTGGCCGGGATACCGGCGTTCAGCATGATGAAGGTGTTGGCGTAGACGGAATCGGTGCCGACATTCACCCAGGCGGTGATCTCCGCCAGACCGGAGCTGGTGCCCATCTGGAAGACGGTGGTGCACTGTCCGTTGTCGTCCGTGGTGGCGTACTCCGTCAAACCGCCCAGCGTACTCGCGAAGCGTACGTTAGTACCCGCTTCCACGGGGTTGCTGAGCGGGTCGAACACCGATGCGGTGATGACGGAGGAAATGATTTCGCCCTGCGGCAATTCGGCGTACTCGGATTCCAGCACTATGCTGGCGGCCTCGCCGACACCCATCAGCACATGGTAGTTGCGGGTGTCTTCCAGGTTGCCGTAGCTGGCGGATATCTCGCAGTAACCGGTATCGATGGGCGAGATCCAGAACGCGGTAGCGATTCCCTGGGCGTCGGTGACTTCCGAACCGGTGATATAGCCCAAAGTTGCACCGAAATAGACAGTCATGTTGGGTGCGGCGTGTCCCTCAATCGTCAGCAGGGCGCGCACCTCCGTCTCGTCGGTATTGCTGGGGTCGGTGTAGAGTGTTTCACCCAGCGGTTGAATGATGGTGATGGAATTGGTTTCCTGGATGCACAGTTCGATCCGGGTGGTATCGACAGCATTGCCGGCCTGCGCCATGATAGAGATGATACCTCCATCTTCAATGTCCATGCCCTCCACCGCCTGATAGACATACTGAATCTGCCCTTGATGGTTGGTGACGGTATCGGCGGTGGCGGGGTAGAGAGCCCCCTCGCTGCCATCCACCAATCTGACATCCACCTCCACGCCGGCAATCGCGGTGGAATTGACATCCAGCGCCAGCACCTGTAAAGTGTCAACGGCACTGGCGACATCGGTAGTGTCCACGAACAGGAGCGGTTCCATCGGGGTGATGTGGACGCTGGCAACCGTTGGCAGGGTTTGGTCCTGCTCCTCTTGGCTCGAAATGATCCGGCGGTCGCAACCGGTTGTTATCAAGAAGAGGACCAGAACCAGAGCGCTGAATTTGTATATATGCTTACTCATGATCCTTCTCCGCGTAAAATGTCTTGGAGCAACATTTCATCTTCTATCTTCTGAATAACAGGTGGTTTGATGGGATGGAAATCCCCCTCTGGCTTCAAGATGTGTGGTGTCACCTCGATAACCAGGTCACTCTGGGAAATCTGGTCTTCCGTCGAGCGGAAGAGCAGGCCTATCAGCGGTATATCACCCAGAATGGGTACTTTATTCAAAACCTTGGTTTTCTTGCGATCGAGCAGGCCGGCGATGATGATCGACTCGCCGTCCTTGACCCGGATGGTAGTGGTGGCGGTGCGCTTTTTGATCTGGGGGATATCCTTGTTCGGACCCTTCCAGTCAACGATGTTGCTCACCTCCGGGACGATGGTGGTGGTGATGTAACCGTCGGAGTTGATTTTCGGCGTGATGCGCAGGATGACACCGACCTCCTCCTGTTTCACCGTGATCTGCTGCGTCTGGCCGCCCGCCTGGAAGACATAGGAAACCAGGTCGATCACCTTGATCTCCGCCTCCCGGTTGTTCATCGTAGTGACGGAGGAGTTGGCCAGCATGTGAGCGCGGTGGTTGCGCAGCAGATAGTTGAGCGTAATGTCAAAGGTGGACAGCTGGCGGGAGAAATGTCCGATATCCTTGATGTCGATCGGCTGGAACGGCATCTGATCCGGCAGCTGGCCGGTGTTGGTGGAAGCTTCCGCCACCACGACCGGTTCGCCGCTGGGGCCGACGTCGTTCTCGGCGATGATGGTGGTCAGCGAATTCAGCTTCGACCAGTCGATGCCGAGTATCTCTTCATCGTTGACATCCACCTCGACGATCCTCGCTTCGAGGGTGATCTGGGGAGCCGGTTTGTCCACCTGGAGGATCGCCTCTTCGATCTCCGCGATCACTTTCGGGCTGGTGCGTACCAGCAACCGGTTGCCTGAAACATCCACGGTGATGTTCTTGGTGAAGTCCTCCAGCATCTTGGAAACCTCTTCGGCATCGGCGTACTGCAGGTTGATCACATAGGAATTGACGCCGACTTCCTGTTTCAACACCTTGGGATCACCCACCAGGATGGAAGTACCGACGATGTCGTAGGCCAGACCGACGGAACGGACTACCAGGTTGATCGCCTGGTCGGCCGGAACATCCCGCAGGTGCAGAGTGATCTTATCCTGATCTTCGACTTCCGGACCGGTCACGATGTTGAGTCCCGATTTCTCGGCCAGAATAGCGAGGACGTCGGGCAGTGAAGCATCCTGCGCATCCAGGGTGACCCGGACGGCGGACATATCGATTTTCTCCGGTGCGATTGGATCGGTCGCCGTCTCGGCGACTATCACTCCCGCCAGTCCCGAGCCCAGCAGCCCGACGCAGAGAAGGAAAGAAAACCAGGAAAGGTGTCTTACCAGTTTCATCCATTGCTCCTTTATCTATGTGATCTAGAATTTATCTTTCAATAAAGCACGTTCTTCAGCCATCCGCTTGGACATCTCCTTCTCCAGCGGCAGGGTCTCCAACTGGCCGCCGCGCAGGGCGACAACCACTTCAGCCCGTCTTATCTCAACCACCCGGTACTTGCCGTCGTCGAAGGTCTCCCCTTCCCTGACCACCAGGTCCTTTCCCTTCAGGCGCACGATCGCAGCCGAGCGGTTCTGCGCGCCATCCGCGAGGATGGTGCTGCTGAGTCGCGGCAGCCGTTCATGCTTCTGAGCGTAGAATTCCGGATTGTCCATGAAGGTGAGGTTCATCACCACGCGGGTCAGATCGAGGGGATCATGTTCCAGCCTGAACTGGAATTCCGCCTGCCGGGCGAGGCTTTCCTCCAGCCGGTTGACGGTATTCAGCAGGGTGATGTCGGTTCCCGCCTCCTCGGCGTGCAGGGTACGCTGCAGCTCTTCCACCTCGTCATCCAGGAACCAGGCCCGGAAGGCGAAGGCAACTACAGCCAGCGTCAGGAGAATCAGCAGAATATTCCAGATGAAGTTTTTCAGATTTGTCATGCCTGCCTCAGATACTTGTCTTGGATTTGATCAGTGTCAGGGTGTTCAGGTGCACCAGGAAGTCGTGCTGTTGGATGTCATCCATGGTGCGGGCTCTGATCAGCTCGTTGACCTCGTTGACGATGCGGTAACCGTCGATGGTGACGAGGCGGTCCGATTTCTCCAGGATGGTCACCAGTTCACTGAACTTGGCGTAGGTAGTGTTGATGCTGAGATGATAGGGTGTGCGGATGAAGCTCTTCTCCCGCTTCCGTTTAGCCGCTTCCAGTCCCTTCAGGTTGATACCCAGCTGCTGGGTTAAGTCGATCACCTCGTTCATGAAGGGTACCGAAGCGTCCTCCGCCAGCGAATCCTCCAGCGAATTGGCCAGATTGCTGTTGATCAGCTTGGCCACCCGGTCGAGATTGCTGTTGAGGATCTGCGCGGAAATCAGCTTCTCCTGTTCTATGATCAGCTCCTGCTCCAGCTCCTGCAGTCGCGCCGGTTTGCCCGGCACCTGGAAGGAGTAGATCGAATACTGCCAGCCGACAAAGAGGAGCAGGACGAGTGTAGCGATGGTTAGGCGTTGCATCTATTATCCTATCTAGTGATCTGTTCTACTTCAGCGTCACGGCCGCGCACCCGGAAGGCGCGCGGTTTGAACCGGTTCAGCACTTCGCAGACGACGTTGAACTTGAGGATCGGTTCATCCTGCACCTTGATCCGCTCCGAGAGCTGGAACTTGATGCTGGCGAAGTTCTCGTTGAAGAAGGGATTCGCGTTGAGACCGTCGACGAAATCCATCACATCGAAAACCGGCTCACGGTCCACCATGATGCGGACGATGCCGTAGATGTTGAGGGTGCCCTTCTCGTACTTGGCGCTGGTGATGGCCAGGTGCTCGGTCACCTCCTCGCCCAGTCCCTGCAGCTTGCGCGCCCAGAGCAGACGGCTGTTCTCCAGCTCGTTCAGGCGCATGATGTCCTCGCGCGACAGCTGGTTGCCGGTCTCCCGCAGGTGCTGGATTTCATCCTTGACCTGCTGCAGCTGCGTTTCCTTGTTGTCGATCATGTCGGCCAGGATGTTGGCGTGATGCTGGGCGTAGGAACCGACCCCGACCGCCACCAGCAGGAAGACGATGAGGATGATCCAGCGTCCGATCTCCATCTGGCGCTGCAGCTTGGACCCCTTGTCCTCGCCTTTATTAAAGTTGATGCGATATTCGTGAACCACTAGACACTCCTCATGGCTAATCCGATGGAGACCACCATTTCGGCCGGAGCCGCATCCGTGCATTCCGCCCCTTCGAGGGCGCGGAAGGGATTATAGATTTCAATCGGGAGGTTCATCTTCTCGCCCAGGTAGGCGTCGAGACCCTTCATGGCGGCGCCGCCGCCGGACAGCACCACCAGATTGAACTGATTCTGTCCAGTGTCCTTGATATAGTAGCGCAGGGTGCGCCGGACCTCGTCGATCAGCTCATCCACCATGGTGGTTTCCTGGATGGCCAGCATCCCCCCCTCCTCCGGGGAGGTTGTCTGGAAGGCGTCGGTGCCCTCCTCCCGCTTGATCGTTTCCGCCTGGCCGTAACCTATGTCACGCCGCTTGGCGAGATCGTTGGTAAAGTGATGACCGCCGATCGGGATGTCTCGGGAGAAGATGCGATCCTGGCGGCCGTCCACCACCACCGTGGTCTGACGGGCGCCGATGTTGAGGAAGACGATGACTCCCTCCTCCGGGTAGTCCTCCAGACCGAAATAGGCGTTGACCATTGCCAGCGGCTCCAGACTGACGACCCCCAGCTTGAAACCGGCGTCGGTCAGCAGGTCCTCGTGAAACTTATAGAGCTTCTTGGTGCTGGCGGCCAGCAGCACCCGCAGCTGGTCCGGATCATGCGGATCCTCGCCCAACACCTGGAAGTCGATGATGGTGTCGCTCTCGTCGATCGGCAGATGCTTGCGCGCCTCGAAGGCGAGCGAGGTCTTCAGCTCCTCGTCGGTCATCTGGATCGACTTGATCTCCTTCAGGCTGGTGGCGGCGCCGCCGAGAGCGGTGACCAGGTTGGCCTTCTGCGGCCTGATCTGGAACTGCGTCAGCAGCTTTTTGAGCGCGCCCAGGGTATCGATACTGCTCAGCTTGGTCGGGTCGTAGCTTTCCACCCGCGAGTAGAGCGGCACCTGGCCGGTCTTGATCACGCGGTAGCCCTGCTTGAGGTGCTCCAGCAGGACCCCCTTGACCGTGAAGGTACCGATATCGATGCCCAGGATGTGGTTCGATCTGGTTCCAAACATTCAGTAGTTGCCCTTCCTGTATCTCAATTCATTGTGCTCAAAGTTAGATCAGCTGCCGATTGATGATCGTGATCATTCAATCGGTGGCAAATTGAATACCCCCGATCTTCGATCGGCGGCAAATTACGTTCCTCCTCATTCAATGGGAGGCAGGTTGAATACCCCCGATCTTCGATCGGCGGCAAATTACGTTCCTCCTCATTCAATGGGAGGCAGGTTGAACTCCGCGCGTTGCGCCTCCCACGCCTTCTTCTCGAACAGCACCCGTTCGGTTTCGAACAGCAGCTGTCCCTGTGCGGTCGAGGTGTTCGGGAAATTCGGCGGCGGGAAATCGAGGAAATTGTCATCGTAATGATAGCGCTTGTCGTAACCGATGATGCGCTGTCCATACGGTCCGATCGGTGAACGGCGTACGAAACCGCGCCGCTGCTGGATCACCGCGCCCCAGAGGTAGATGTTGCCCCGCACGTCTAAAATACCGGAGTGGCAGGGATCATTGGGCGGCAAACCATAGGGATTCTCCGCCCAGGATTGTGTACAGGAATTGTGCCAGAAATCCACCTCGAAGACATTGTCCATCGCCATGATGGCGGCGGTGATCAGGACATGTCTTGTGTCAAGTAAGCCAATAACCTCATCGCAGTTGCCCTGAGGTCCTCCCCCATTACCATTATATCCGCCGTTTTCAGCCGTAAAGGCGAGAATGACGTTCTTCTCTGAAACGATACCCATCCGGTTGAGCGAATTCGTCGGGGGTTTTCCCTTATCATCTTCCGGCGTGCCGGGTGGAAAGTCGTTACCGTCGAAAGCGACATCGGTATAAAAGAGATCGTCGATCAGCCAGATTGTATCGGCGGAGAGAAACGTGACCTGTCCCTCCAGCCAACCTTCCAGGAGCAGCTTGCCGTTGAGCACCACGGTGCCGCGCTGCGGTGGAGGCAAAGAGAGCATGTGGTAACGGGGGTAGTTCGCTTCCCAGAAAATCGTATCTCCCTCAGAGGTAAAGAGGTTGAAGAGCCACTGCTCGATTATCAGGTTGCGATTGCGGATATGTACGGTGGTGGCCACCTCCTCCCAGGCTTGGAGGGAGTCGATGAAAACGTTGCTGGAGGAAATCGGCAGACCGGCGTTCTGGCGCATCACATCGATGGCGTCCTCCGGCGGATAGAGAATCCCCTGTCCATCGGAGTTGGGTGGGTAGTTGGGAGTGAAACCGGCGTGGAAGATGTCGTAATTGGGACTGGTGCCATTAACCCACCTCACATCTTCCATGGCGGTAGTCACCCAGCCATAGAACTGCGGGTAACCGCCGGCGTTGCCGTTGATGTTGATATAGTCGTTTGAATGGAGACGGCCGTAGATGATGTCGGCACCGTAGAAATTAATCAGGATCTGACCACCGGGGTCGTCCAGCGGATTCTGCTCCAGGTGGGTGAAGTACATGAAGTTGGCGAAGTTCTGCAGGCCGAAACTGACCGAAGCGGTTTTCCTGACAACCATGTCCTCCCGCTGGAAGGGATCGTAATAAGAAACGACTCCGTCAACCATCGTATAGTACACCGCCTCGGTGGACACCAACGGATTGATATATTCTTTTTTCAGTTTGAGGTTTTCGAAACCGTAGTTGAATTCAACGGTCTCGTCATCCAGGTGGTCCTCATCCGGGCGGAAGTTGTCCCGCTGGGTGACGTAAGGTGGAATGTCACCTGCCTGAGCGGTTTCCAGCGCGGTTAACGTGCGACCGATCAGGTCCGGTACCGCGTAGCGCGCCAGCGCCTCCTCAGCAGCGTACTGGGCGTGCAGCTCGGCGCGCCGATGCAGGTAGAGGCTCTCGCGGCTGGTGGAGTGATGGAGAAAAGCGAAGGAGATCATCACCAGCACGCCCACCAGTACGATGGCCAGCCAGATAGAAAAACCGCCTTCCGCCGCGGAGGGGCGTTGCATGACGTCAGTCCTCATAGTCTACCCCATGACGTTCTGATGGGTCAGTGCCCGGTTGTACAGTACGATATTGGGTGCGAAGAAGCTGCGCGTGAATTCCTTTTCGATCCGGTAGGTGCCCCGCTCCATCTCATGTGTATAACGTATGATCATGTCGAGCTTGATGAACGCGCCGTAGGATCCCGAGGGCAGGAAGCGGGAATTGTCGATGCGGCCGCGGTAGCTCAGGACCTCCAGTTGTTCACCGGCACGCAGTCGCTTGGGCGGGAAAAGCGGATCCATCAGCTGATTGTTGAGCTTGACGCCGTCGGTAGCGTTGGCGTGCAGCACGTTGTCCACATTCAGGTCCTGCTCGGTCAGGGAAGTATTCACCGTAAAGGAGTTGTTGCCGTTGACCCTGAAGTTCCGTGAGTTCTTGACATACTTCTCCGCCAGGCGCAGGCTCATTTCACCGTAGGTATAGATCTCCTGCATCTGGAGGTCGCGCGCCATCTGGTTCTTGAATTCCAGCATGGTCACGGCCAGACCGAGCAGCACAATACTGCTCATCAACAGTGCCACCGCCAGTTCAACTATGGTTGCTCCACGTTCAGAGCATGGAATTGATGGCGGTGCGCAGCGATTCGTGTTGCAGCGTACCATCAGTTTCCTCCCAGGTCATATGCAGTTCGATTATCCAGGCCTTGAGCGGGAGTATCGCGGTCTCCGGCGCGGGGGTAAAGGACCCCTGCGGCTCAAAATGGCCTCTGATCCAGTATGTGTTGCTGCGCTTCTGCTTGTCGAGCACTACCGACGGCAGGTTCGGAATGTAGAGCGGTGTCGTACTGGCGAAACCGCGCAGCTTCCAGTACTCCATCTCGTTGTGAAGCGCTTCCAGCGCACGCATGCGGCGGTTGTGCTTCTCCAGCATGTCGTGCCCCTGGTAGAGGGACTTGATCAGCCCCAGCCCGGCGATGGTGATCACCATTATCGCCACGATGGCCTGCCAGATGAAAACCGCTCCCCGTTCCGATTGTCTCACGCGCACGGGATTCATGGTTCCGTCTCCGTCTTACTGGTACTGGTCTCCCAGTTCCAGATCGAACAGCTTGGAATTCTCAGCGATCTGCACCGCGTCCTGCCGGTTGATGTAGCCCTCCCGCACCAGCCGCAGCAGGTCGCTGTCCAGCGAGTGCATGCCCTGCTTGCCGCCCGATTGTATCACGTTCGGCAGCTGGAAGATCTTGTCCTCGCGGATCAGGTTGCGCACGGCGACATTGGCCAGCAGCACTTCGGTCGCCACGACGCGGCCCTTGTTGTCGCGCGTCGGCAGCAGCCGCTGGGCGATCACCGCCTCCAGCGATTCCGACAGCATCGAACGCACCTGCGATTTCTGCTCGGTGGGGAAGATGTCGATCACGCGGTCGACGGTCTTGGCCGCGCTGGGGGTGTGCAGGGTGGCCAGCACCAGGTGCCCGGTCTCCGCCGCGGTCAGCGCCAGCTGGATCGACTCCAGGTCGCGCATCTCGCCGATCAGGATCACATCGGGGTCCTCACGCAGCGCGGCGCGCAGCGCGAAGTTGAAGGTTCGGGTGGTGGAGCCGACTTCCCGCTGGTTGATGAGGCAGTTGCGGGAAGAGTGGAAGAACTCGATCGGATCTTCGATGGTGATGATGTGGACGTTCTTGTATTCGTTGATGTAGTCCACCATGGAAGCGAGGGTGGTCGATTTGCCGCTGCCGGTAGGGCCGGTCAGCAGCACCAGGCCGCGGTCGCGCAGGGAGAGGTCCTGCAGCACCTTGGCCGGCAGACCGAGTTCTTCGAAGCTCTGCACCTTGGCGGGAATTGTGCGGAAGACGGCGGCGGTGCCCAGGATCTGATGGAAGAAGTTGACACGGAAGCGGGCGATATCCTCCAACCGGTGCGAGAAGTCGATTTCCTGCTCTTCCTTGAAACGCTGGAGGCGCTTCTCGTTCATCACATCGCAGGCGTACTCATCCATGAGGTCCTGCGTTGTGGTCGGCAGGTTCAGCTTCTTCATGACACCGTGCACCCGGATCATCGGCGTGGAGCCGACCGAGAGATGGAGATCTGATGCGCCCTGGTTGACGCTGAATCTAAGCAGTTCGGTTATGTTCATTATTCCTCTTCGCCGGCCTGCTTCGGGAATCCGTAACCGGACCAGGTGCCTTCCTGGATGTCGAAGATAACGGTGTGGTTGGGGCCACCGGCCATCTCGGCCGTGGAAGTGGCCTGGATCTGGTTGTCACCGATGATCTCGAACTGCCACTTGCGCTCGGTGGAAAGATCGATCTGTACGTAGCCGTTTTCTCTCAGCTCATCTACACTCTGCGGCCAGTTGTTGAACTCCTGCTTGTAGATCTTGGACGCATTGTAGATAGCGTTGATCTGCACCTTGGCGTCAGCGGCGCGGGCACCCTTGACATACTGGAGGTATTGCGGTACGGCAATCGCCGCCAGAATCGCCACGATGATCACGACGATCAGAACTTCGACCAGGGTAAAACCCTTTTCCTGAGCCATTCTGCGTGCTTTCATTGAAAACTCCTTAGTCTTATGTGAGTCTGTCGATCTCAATTTTTGGCCTAATTTATTATAATATCAGTACCTTTCAAGAACAGCAACAAAAAGCGTACCAGCCATTGTTTTCCGTTCCTCCTGTCCAGGTACCGGAATGATTCCACCGTTCGCTGGCGCCGGATTTGAGTCTCAAGAACATGAGACATAGGTTGGATAAAAGAGCACCCGCAGCTGCCGGAGATCGCTTCCAGGCAGCACAACCTACTCTGAGACAATGCCAGGCAAGCTCTGGGTTATGAAAGACCCCGGCCTGTAGGATGCAAAATCCCTGCCAGTTTTCGGACAGCCTTTTCCAACGCATATAGTATTGCTAGAAATCAATTACCGAAGATTGTGTCCCTAATTTTGTGTAAAAACGACTGATCTCTTTTTCCGGACCGGCAGGCTAAATTCTGCCGGCCGGAAAAGGGTGAGTCATGACGA
>CAZFEC010000035.1:0-36254 GCA_964517435.1 uncultured Bacteroidia bacterium
GGACTTGAACCCCCAACCTAGTGGTTAACAGCCACCCGCTCTACCAATTGAGCTAGCCAGGAATATTTCAGTTCGCATTCCCTGGCTTGTGAACCCCCATCCCGACGATTCGGGATAACAGCCACCCGCTCTACCAATTGAGCTAGCCAGGAATGCGCTTTTTGCAAGCAGTTATTCTAGGGCGCCGCCGTCTCGGAGTCAAGCTATTTTGGATAGGTGGCAAAGTTCCAGCTATCCGGCGCTGTCAGTAGTTCTCCCCCAGCAGCTCAAAGTGGGCTCGCGGGTGGGCACAGGCGGGGCAGACTTCCGGCGCTTCGGTGCCCTCGTGCAGGAAGCCGCAGTTGCGGCAACGCCACACCACCGGCTCGTCTCGTTTGAAGACGGTACCATTCTTAATGTTAGCCGCCAGATCGCGGTAGCGCTTTTCGTGCTGCTTCTCGGCGACCGCAACATTCTCGAACAGCTCCGCGACCGCGTCGAAGCCCTCCTCGCGGGCGGTCTGCGCAAACGCCGGGTAGAGTTCAGTGTGCTCTTCCATTTCGCCGGCGGCGGCCGCCTCCAGGTTCTCCAGTGAGGAGCCGATCACGCCCGCCGGGTAGGCGGCGGTGATTTCCAGCACCCCACCTTCCAGGTGCTTGAAAAAGCGCTTGGCGTGTTCCTTTTCCTGGTCCGCGGTTTCCTCAAAGATCGTCGCGATCTGCACATAGCCATCCTTGCGGGCCTGGCCGGCAAAGTAGGTGTAACGGTTGCGCGCCTGCGACTCGCCGGCAAAGGCGGCCAGCAGGTTCTGCTCCGTCCTGGTTCCTTTGATGCTCTTCATAATCGGTCCTCTAGGTTGTTGGAATCGGTTGTCAGGATTTCATCCGTCTTCTTCCATTCGGTAACAAACAAGAACTGGATTTGATGTCAAGTGAAACCGCCGTTAGTGGCTTTATTCGCTGGAAATCTCATATTGATATCCTGACAACAGTATGCAACTGACTGCCCGATGACAAACTACATCAAGCCGGTCCTGATTATCGCCCTCTTCGTCCTGCTCTGGGGGCTGCCGCTGGCTGACTCCTCCTTCACCGGCCCTCTGTTCGAAGCGCTGCTCCTGGCGCAGTGGTACGCCCGCGAGCATGTCCTGCTCTGCCTGGTGCCCGCCTTCCTCATCGCCGGCGGCATCAGCCTCTTCGTCAGCCAGGGAGCGGTGCTGCAGTACCTGGGACCACAGGCGCGCAAGCTGGTTGCCTATCCGGTGGCGGCGCTTTCCGGTTCGATCCTGGCTGTCTGCTCCTGCACGATCCTGCCGCTGTTCGCCGGGATCCACAAGCGGGGCGCCGGACTGGGACCGGCCACAGCCTTCCTTTACGCCGGTCCGGCCATCAATGTGCTGGCCATCATCCTGACGGCGCGGGTGCTGGGGCTGGAGCTGGGTATTGCCCGTGCTGCCGGCGCAGTGCTGTTCGCGGTTGTCATCGGTCTGTTGATGCACGCCATTTTCCGGCGCAGCGAGGAGGAACGGTCCACGGAAGCACCCGCCGCTCCGCCCTTCACCGCCACACGCCGGCCCTGGCAGGACGCTCTCTTCTTCCTGGCGCTGGTCGGCATCCTGGTGTTCGCCAACTGGAGCCGGCCGGCGGTGGACAGCGGCGACCTCTGGCATTGGCTCTTCGACTCCAAATGGTGGCTTGCCGGCGCTTTTACCTTGCTGCTGCTGATCTCCCTGGCCGCCTGGTTTCGACGGGAGGAGCTGCGCGACTGGATCCAGGCCAGCTGGGATTTCACGGTGCAGATTCTGCCGCTGCTGTTCGCCGGCGTTCTGGTGGCCGGTCTGCTGCTGGGGGGTCCCGGAGGCGGGCGCGGCGTGTTGCCGCCGGAGTGGATCGCGGGGCTGGTCGGCGGCAATTCAATCGGGGCCAACTTCGCCGCTTCGCTGGCGGGAGCGCTGATGTACTTCGCCACCCTGACCGAGGTGCCGATTCTGGAGGGGCTGTTGAAGGCGGGTATGGGCAAGGGACCGGCGCTGGCGCTGCTGCTGGCGGGGCCGGCGGTTTCGCTGCCCAATATGCTGGTCATCCGCAGCGTCCTGGGCACCCGGCAGACCCTAGCGTTCATCGGACTGGTAGTGGTGTTGTCGACACTGGCGGGCTGGCTCTACGGCTGGTTGTTTTAACACGCGAGGAGGCTGCAGATGCAGATCAAGGTGCTGGGCATGGGCTGCGCCAAGTGCAACAAACTTTACGCACTGGTGGAACGGCTGGTCGCCCGGACGGGTATAGAGGCGGAGCTGGAGAAAGTCGAACGGCTGGAAGAAATCATGGCCTTCGGAGCGCTGATGACGCCGGCGCTGGTCATCGACGGCGAGGTGAAGTCGACCGGCCGGATCCCGCGGGAGCGGGAGATCATCGACTGGATCAGCAGTTGACCCAGTTACCGAGAAAGGCTATGGCATGACCGCATTCCTGTCCGGCGTGGAAACCTACATTCATACCAACCCCTGGCTGGCGATAGCGGCGGTTTTTTGCGGCGGCGCACTGACCGCCTCCAATCCCTGCGTACTGGCGATGATCCCGCTGATGATGAGCTTCGTCGCCGGTCAGCGCGAGGGTGAGGTCGGATTGCTGAGATCGCTGGGATATTCGCTGCTGTTCGTGCTCGGGCTGGCGATCACCTTCACCGCCATGGGGATGGCGGCGGCGCTGGCGGGAGCGATGTACGGCGACCTGTCCGGCGGCTGGAACTGGGTGGTCGCCGCGGTCTGCCTGCTGATGGGCCTGCACCTGATGGGCATCCTCAATATCCGAATCCCGGCGCTTATCAAAGCGCCTCCGCGGGTGACAGGCAGACTGGGCGCGTTGCTGCTCGGTCTGCTGTTCGGTCTCGTTTCCGCGCCCTGCGCTGCGCCCATCCTGGTAGTGCTGCTCACCTACCTGGCCGGCAGCGGCGCTTCAATGGCGTATGGCGGCGTGCTGTTGCTGATGTACTCGCTGGGGCACAGCCTGCTGATTATCATTGCGGGGACGTCCATGGGCGCCGCCCGCAAGCTGCTGGAGTCGAGAAACCTGACCCGTGCCACGGAACTGCTGCGGCGGGTGGCCGGCGGTGTTATCGTCCTGGTGGGGATCTACTTTGTTCTGCGTACCTTCTGATTGAAGGCGTACCTTCTGATTGAAGGCGCACCTTCTGAACGATTGCCGAGGAGAGAAAATTGATTGGATCAGGAAAAGCATCCCTCTTGTGGTTCAGCCTGCTGTTGGCGGTGTTCGCCGTCAGCGGTTGCGGCGGCAACAGCGACGGGGCCACGGATGGCGCCCAGTCGCAGGGGGCCGGCACATCGGCCGCTGTAGCAGATTCAAGCGCCAGGCTGCCGATCGCGAGCATCACCTTTATCGGCCTGAAAGAAGCCTGCCCCTGTACGCGCAACCGGATCGATGAGAGCTGGCGGGTGCTGCAGAACACGCTGGCACTGGTACCGGACCTGCCGGTGGTGCGTCTGCAGCGGGATGTCGACAAGGAGGCGTCGTTGCAGTTAATCCGGCAGCACTCGCTGCTGGTGGCGCCCGGCCTCTACTTCCTGGACGCCGAGCGGCGGATCGTTGAACTCCTGCAGGGTGAGGTTACCGAAAAGCAGATTCTCGATCTGCTACAGGGTGAGGGGAGCTGATTCCACTGTCAGACCAACTCGCCTGAACCTGCGTTAAAGCTGCGTTTTTCACCCGAAAAAGGCCCGTCTAAGCCCTGATTGTAGCTGATTTCTCGATGTTTCCCCAGTATTCTCAACATGATATCCAGGTCCGACCCGGATATCCCGGCCACTAGACGACGTTATATCCATAAAAAACAGCCTCTCAAGTTGACTTTCGAGCCATATTTCAACTTAAACTCAGCAATTACAGCAATGTAATTTGGTCCGACCCCAATGGACCCCAATGGAGCTTTTGCTTGACAAAACGGTGGCGCAACTATATACTACCTGCTGATAGTATTTAAGGGATTCAGCATGAACACTTTCAAAAGCCGCTTCAAGTACCTGTTTACGACCATCCCCGGCCTGGTTCTGGTCGATGCCGCCATCATCGCCATCATCGTCGCCGTCTTCGGCACCCTCTCAGGCCCGATGAAGGAATGGGGTGTAGCGGCCGTCACCGAACGTCTGCTCGGGATGGAGCTGCATCCAGCCGACCGCGAGGGCCGCATCATCGTCCTCTATCATACGATCGCCATGGCGTTCGTCGCTCTGCTCACCTACCTGATCACCGGCCTGGTCCGCATGAGTGAACGGCAGGCGGTCAACATCAGGACCACGATCACCGCCGGCTACCTGATGGTGGTGATCTTCGGTCTCGGGTTCGCCTACTGGGGACACAACTGGGCGTTTCACGGTCTCTTCCTGGTGGGACAGGCGCTGGTGTTCTACGCCGGCATACTGCTGGCGGTAGCGCTCTGGCCCTGGCGCCGGGAATACTACCATGACGATCCCGACTACGCCCACACCAGGAAAGGTGTGCCGCTGGAGCGGATGGCCTTCTGGGTGATGGCGGTAGCCATGCTGGGATCGGCCATCTTCGGAGCCGTCGCCGGCGCCTACTGGGGTAACGGCCACGAGACCTTCCTGGCGGAGGACGGCGTACGGCATGTCCACCACAGCCCGTTGCAGCTGGCGGTTATCGGCCATCTGCACATCATGCTGACTCTGATCGGCATCGCCACCACCCTCATCATCGGCCGCTGGTTCGACTGGCGCGGCGTCACGCACAAAATCGGCATGCCGCTCTTCATCTCCGGCACCATCATCCTCACCCTCGGGGTCTGGCTGGTGGTCCCCTACCAGCTTTACGCCCACCTGATCATCTACGTCGGCGCCGTCTTTGCCATGACCGGCGCGCTGATGCTGGTGCTCTTCGGCTGGAGCAAGCTGATCCGGGAAGGGATCGCCGATCGGGAACACGCCGGTCTGCTGGCCCGCCTCGGGGCGCTGCTGCGCGACCCTCTGCGTTTCGGATCGCTCTGGCAGATGGTCTTCATGAACTTCACCGTCAGCGGCGTCGGCATCTTCATGGCGATCAAACTGGAGGAGATCTTCCGCACGATCCCCTTCCGGGAGGAGCGCATCACGCTGACCGGCCACTGGCACATTCTGTCCGCCCTGACCGGTACGATCGTGCTCTTCTATCTGATGAGCGAAGTCTTCCCGCTGCGCGGTAAAGTCCGCCAGTGGTTCGGCTGGATCGTCATCATCGGCTCCGATGTCGCTTTCGCCATGATGACGCTCTTCTCCCTCAAACGGCTCTGGGTGTCGGAGGAGAACCAGCAGCCGCTGGTCGATTTCTACATGTTCGTGACCGACATCGCGCTGGGACTGGTGGAGGCGGTCCTGGCCGCCTACATGGTCTGGCTGCTGATCAAGCTGCTCAACAGGAAGATATTTCACCTGGGCGGCATGGCGGCGTTACTCCTGCTGCTGGGTTCGTGCGGCGAACCGGCCGCGGATGTCAATCCCGGTTCGGTGACGCTGGACCTTACGGTCCATCCCGGCCGCTGGACGACGGTGCCGGCCGGGCCCTTCATCTCCGGTCTGAACGAAAACGAGCGCATTATCGAGCGGCCTTTCGAGATCATGGTGACCGAAGTGACCTGGCAGCAGTACGCCGACTACCTGAACGAGGCGCTGGCGGCGGGTGAGATCATGGTCGAGGCGGGCAAGGTACGTGGCCCTTACCCGGGGGACACCTTCCACGGCGGACGGCACGAGCATGAGTTTTCCGCCGGCATCTACGATTACTTCGCGCTGGACGGGCAGAAATGCCGCCTGCAGCTGCGGGACGATCAATTCAGCGTCCAGCCGGGCTACGAACTCTTTCCCGCCGTCTACGTCACCTGGATGGGTGCCTGGGCCTACGCCCGCCACTACGGCTGGCGCCTGCCCAGCAGCCTTGAATGGGAGAAAGCCGCCCGCGGCACCGATGGTCGCGCTTATCCGTTCGGTGACGAAATCTCCAGTCAGCGGGCCAACTACTATCGCAGCCACGATCCCTTCGACCGCGCCAACGGCACTACGCCGGTCGGCTTCTACAACGGACGCCGGCAGGGCGGCTTCCAGACCCTGGACAGCCCCTCACCCTACGGCTGCTACGACATGGCGGGCAACGTGGCGGAGTGGATCGGCGATGTGCAGCACGGCAGCCATCAGCGCCTGATCTACGGCGGCAGCATGATGGAGTACGATTACAACCTGCGGGTCTGGACCGAAAACAGCGGCGTGCCGCAGTACGCCAGCTTCCAGGTCGGCTTCCGGGCGGTCCGCGACCTGCCGGGTGACATTGAAGTCGAATCAACGCCCCCGGCGACACACTAAGTCCGGAGCAGCGCTTTTACTCAGGGGAACAGGACGCAGTGAAGGGTAGCGGCGAAATATGCAACTGATAAGCTTCTACCTGCAGCTGATCAAGACACCGCAGACCGGTCTGCTGCTGCTCACAACCCTGGCCGGTTATCGCGGCTCCGGAGGAGCTCTGCCGGTGTCAACGCTGCTGCTGGCGCTGCTGGGCATGCTGCTGGCGGTGAGCGGTACTACCGCCGTCAACATGGTCTTCGACCGCGATATCGACGCCGTCATGCAGCGGACCCGCCGTCGACCGCTGCCCGCCGGCAACCTCACTGACCGCCAGGCTTCGGTTTTCGGAGTGCTGCTGATCGGCAGCGGGATGGTGCTTAACTTATGGATCGATCCACTCTACGCACTGATGGTGGCGATCGGCGTTTTCGCCGACTTCGTCATCTACACCCTCTGGTTGAAGCGCCGCTCCCCCTGGTCGATCCTGTGCGGCGGTATCGCCGGCGGTATGCCTATCGTGGCGGGCCGAGTGCTGGCGATCGGTGCCGTCGACACGATCGGTCTGCTCATGGGTCTGGCGATCCTGCTCTGGATTCCGACCCATATCCTCACCCTGGCGATGAATCATTCCGACGACTACCGCCTGGCCGGCGTGCCGACCTTTCCCACCGTGATCGGTTTCGAGAAGACCCGCTACCTGATCGCGGCGGCCAACCTGCTGGCGGCCGGCATCTTTCTGACGATCTTCTATCTGCTCCAGATCCCGCGTCCCGGGCTGATGGTATTGCGGATCGGCAGCCTGCTGCTGGGCATCCTGTCGTTGCGTCTGATCCTGGTGCCGTCGGAACGGGCGAACTTCACGCTGTTCAAGTTTGCATCTATCTACATGGCGGCGGCCATGTTGATTTTGATACTCTGAATCGATAAAATCTGCGCAATTGCAAGGCGTCATCAATCACTGAAAGGAACGATCATGAACCTGCTCGATTACATCTTTTTACTGTTGACCGGGCTGCTTGCCCTCTACCTGATCTGGAAGCTGATCAGCAACAAGGACTGCGAGGAGAAGCCCTGCCCCTGCCGCTACTATTTCGTCGTCGCTTTTCTGGTGCTGCTGGTGGCGGGATTGATTCTGATCTTCGCCGGTTGGGAGGCACTGGGTTGGCCTTTTGTCTCGGTGGTGGCCGGCTTGATCCCGTTCAGCCTGGCAACCGGCCTGATCGTACGCTTTCACCGCGGTATCCACATCCCCTATCTGGCTTTGATGATCCTGGGGCTGGTGTTGATCGCTGTCGGTAAGTTCGGCGACTTCACCGGTTTTGCCAAGGTGATCTACCCGATCTTCCACGGTATCGCCGGCCTGACCATCGTCATCGTCCCGATCGTGGCGGTGAGCAGCGGCAAGGCACCGGGCGGCTTCATCTTCTTCGCGATCGGCGGCGCGCTGATCGGTCTGGGCGGCATGGCGTTGACATTCCTGAGCGGCGGCAATCGGTTGCTCTTCTTCTCCCAGGAGGTGGTACTGGCCATCCTGGCCCCCCTGCTCTTTCTCACCACGCTGGGATTCGCGCTGGGGATGATGAGCATGTCCCAGGCTATCGAGGAAGCGGAAGCGGAGAACGTTTAAACCTCTCGCGGTGTGAGCGGAGACGCCGTTTCCACCGCGAGCGCATTCAGTAACTGCCCCTCCTGACGCGGGTTGTGTAACTCCACCCGGCTCAGGCGGGGCAGTTCTGCTCCGTCGCAGAACTCCCGGTAGCGTCGCCGGTAGGGCCGGAAGGTTTTGACCGCCCACCAGATGATGGAATCGGAAGTGCAGAAGGCTTTGAAGAGGGTCTCGCGGTTGTCGTTGTAGAGCCGTTCGCGGCGGATGATGCGGGCGAGGGTCCGGATCAGTACCCGGCCGAGGATCCGCGGGAAGGAGTAGTTGAGCCAGACCAGGTGGGTGGCTCGCTCCCAGATCAGGTCGCGCACCTGCATGAAGTTGCCGTCAGCCACCTAGGCGTCGCCGGCGGTGCGCGTCTCGATAAGATCGCGGAAGTGGTTCTCAGAACGGGGGGTCCAGCCGGGGTCCCAGTAGAGGGCGTCCAGCTCCAGGTGCGGGATGTTCAGCTGCGCCGCAATCCGCCGAGCCAGCGAGGTCTTGCCGCTGCAGGTGACGCCGATGATGGCGATGCGTCGGGTGGAATCAGAAATTCGAGGTTCAGCCGTCACAACTCAAAACGCACTTCCCGCCGGTAACTCCCAGACACCAGTTCGATTCCATAGGCGCCGCCTGGCAGACCGGTGGTGTTGTAGATGACGAAATTGTGTCCGGCAGGATCCTCTTCATTCACTATTACCTCATTGAGACTCCCGTCCACGGCGTAGAAACGAAGAGTGGTTTGATTCGCCTCCAGCAGCTGATAGGTAATCTCCAGGGTATCCATCAGCTCACTGCGCCAGCAGACACTCAGATTGAATTCCGGTACGTATGCAGTATCAGGATCTACGTTGCTGGTCAGAATAATTTCGTAATCCACCGGAAAGTCGTAGTCGGGATCGGTACACCCGGCCAGGCTGGCGGTAAAAGGGTAGTAGTCGGGTGGTGGCGCCTCTCCAACGGAGTCGGTTAGAACCGCTTCAGCTGAATAGGAAAACAGCTCCTGGGGCGCCAGAGTCAGCTCCCAGGCGGTCGAATCGGTCACACCGCCCAGCTGCCACCCAAGCGTTTCGATTTCGAAAAGCACGCCGGGTGTTCCGCTGAGCTGAAAAGTCACATCGATGGTGTCAAGGTTTTGAATCGAATAATGGAAGAGTACGGTGTCTTCCACATCGTACTCAGGTTGCCCGGCGGCGGCACAGCTCTCTACCACGTATTGAGGAAACTCCTCGCAGTTTTCATAATCCCAGGCGTAGGAGCCGGCTGAAACATCCCCGCAGATTTCAAGTTCGATCCAGTCGAAGTCGTTCTCCTCTTCGCAGGCCGTGACTAGAAAGACAAACAGGATACCGATCAGTACCAGTCGTGAATTGAGAACATCCTTCATATCGCACCTCCCTGTTCATCATTTGACCAGCTGAAGTGAGTCCTCGTATAGAAATGTGTTACTAATCTATCACTGTGTACAAAGGCGGGAGTGAGTTGCGTCACACTGTGATACAGGTGTCAGAGGTTGGGAACCGACACACAGCCGGTTGGTGCCGTTACTCTCTTTCCAGCACCTTGCGCGCTGTCGTCACCTGCCCGACGAAGAATTCTCCCTCCTCCAAGGCACCCAGTTCCGTCAGCAGTTCGTTCAACTGCTGCTCAACTGGAATCGGATCGGTTGCGGTCTGCAGGAAGGACAGTTGGCCGAAAGCCTGGGACAGCAGCTCTTCGTCCGGCTTATCCGCCGCGGCCGCCAGCGGAGCCGCCCGTTCGAAGGCGGTTTGCGCTTCCGCGTATTCCCCGGCGGTCAGCAGCTGCGCGCCCAGCATCCACCAGGCGCGGGAGGCGGGCAGATCCCCCTTCTCCAGCTCCTGCGCCAGCCGCAGGTTGGCTCGCGCCGCATCGAGTCCGGCGGCCGCTTCCTGCAGCCCGATGACGATCCCCTGCTCGTCCCAGCCGGACCAGGTGAAGGAGGCGATATCGTAGAGCAGCGCCTTGGCGCTGCCGCGCAACTCCAGCGCGGTCTGCCCGTCAGTGGAGGCGGCACTGGTCAAGGCATGCTGGATACCGGTTCGTCCAAAGAGCAGGCTCAGGTGCAGGTCCTTTTTCTGCCAGTAGAAATGGTGCATCAGCGCCCCGCAGACCTTGACCGCCAGCTGCCGGTCCTCCTGCGCGACCAGGAACGCGATCGCCGCGGCGCCGTCCTTTTCGTTCAGCTCCGCCATCGCCGCTCGGGCCATGTTGCGCAACGCCTCCGCCGCCGGATCGCTCTCCTGGGCCAGAAGTTGTCCTCCGGTTGCTAGCAGAAATA
Source organism: uncultured Bacteroidia bacterium (assembly GCA_964517435.1). Classification (GTDB taxonomy): domain Bacteria; phylum CAIWAD01; class CAIWAD01; order BS150m-G50; family BS150m-G50; genus BS150m-G50. Next base: position 10,261 of record CAZFEC010000035.1, read on the forward strand.
ATCCAATTATCGCTGCAGCAAGTGGTGATGTCATAAGTCTTCTCATAGTCCCATCCGGTTTACACTTATTTTTATCTTCTAATTGTCGAACCCCTATACCGAGTATAGAACCTGAAAATACTGACCTTACATTCGTGCCTATTCTTGCACCATGCGGTGCAAGTCGATTAGATCAACGGGTTTGTTCAGAAACTATCAGTTCGAAAACGTGTTCATTCGTGGTTTCCTTGGTGATATGTATCGAAACCGATGTCGAATGATGACTCCTTCGCAAAAAAAGGGCGGGTCTGAGACCCGCCCCTACATGTCTTCCACCGTCGTCAGTTCCGAGAGGAAGTAAACCTTATCCTCCGGCTTGGCGATGCCCTCGGCCGCGGCTTTGCCCTTGGTGATGTACTCCGCCGCCTGGGCCGCATCACCCTGCACCTTCAACGCCCGGGCGATTCCCTCGTAGGCAAAGGCGATGTCGAAATCGACGATGTCGTTCTGCTCGCAGATCTCCAGGCAACGCTGGGAGTGATGCAGAGCGGAGTCGCCGTAGCCCAGGAGGGCGCAGACCCGCCCGATCATCCATTCGCCCCGCTCGAATTCCAGCGGCGTACCGATTTCGCCCCAGTGGAAGCGGGAGGCGATGGCGGCGTAGATCATCCGCTCGTCATCCTCGCGGGTGCGCCCCTCCTTGTCGATCAGTTCCCAGGTCAGGTTGAAGAGGTTGGCTGCGAAAAAGCGGTGCAGATCTTCGACAGATGGTTTTTTCTCGTTTTCAGACATTGGGGGTCTCCTTGGTATACGTCCCAATATGTGAATGTGGGGACCTGTTTAGTATCCGTCCTCGTACGCGTTCACAAGGGTGGGTCTAAGACCCACCCCTACATGGATTTTACCTCACCAACTTCCCGAACGCATCCTTCAACCCGGCGTGGATGGCGGCAATCTCCTCCTCGGTCCATTTTTCGTTCCGGATGAAGGAAGTGAGGTCGCTGCGGTTGTCGAAGCGGCCCACCGGCAGGTTCCAGGTCTGCCAGACATAGACCTGCTCGCCGGCGGCGCTGGTTTCAAGGCGCGGGCGGCTGATCTCCACCGTGTCGGGCCGGCCGGACTGTTCGATCAGGTATTCCATGTCGTCCAGGCCGTACTCACCCAGCATCACCTCCATCGGAACCGAGTGATGCAGGATGGAGGACTGCCCGTCCGGTTTGCCCCGCTCGATGTTCTTGCGGCGGGAATCTTCCGGCGTCACCCAGACGTAAAGGATGCTGGCACGGTCGAGGATATTGTCGGAGAACTGCTCGAGCGAATACTGGTAGCCCTGCGGCGGGGTCAGCGGGAAGGCGGAGCCGTTGGGTCCGCCCCGGGCCGCTTCGATGATGATGGTCTTGTCATCCAGCCCCTCGCTGCAGATCTTGTTGCGGTACTCCAGCTCCGGCGCGATCTCGGCGTCCATCTTTTCGGCGATTTCGCAGCGGATGCGATAGGGCACCTCGCCCAGTGCGCGGGGCAGGCCCACGCTGGCGTGCGCTTCGTCGTAACGGTCAAACAGCCACTGCGCGGGGGAGGCGGCCTCCACCGTGCGCTGCGCCCGCAGGTCGGCGTAGTCTTCGTTGAGCAGATGGATCAGGGTCCCCCACTCGAAGTTGTCGATGAAGGGACGGGTCGGTCCCCGGAAGAAGGCGTACGGCTGCCCGCGCGCCATCAGCTCGTCGTCGATGCGATGCATCAGGTGCACGTAGGGGTAGTCGTCCAGCTGCACGGTGGCGCCCATGTGGAAGTCTTCGCGGCACACCTCCGGCGTCAGTCCTTCCAGGTACTTGCGCACTTCCGACTTGCCGGATGCCGGCAGGGCCAGCAGCAGGACGGTGTCGAGGATCTGGGTCATGGTAGCTCCTGTCTTATGAATCCCGATACCGATCCCGAATCCCGATACCGAAATCTATCTACTTGTCGCAACGCTTGCTTCGCTTGCGCGTCGCAACAAGCGAACTGACATTGCAGCCAGTTTAAGCGATTGCTCATTCGAATGCTATCTTCTGTTTTCTATCTTCTATCCATCAACGTTGTTGGTGACGTTTACATGGGCGGGTCAATTACGCATTCCGGATGAAATGACATCTCAAATCCTTTTTGCGCCTGTGGCCGAAGGCCACAGAGACCCGCCCCTACACTGTTCGCTGTTCACTTCTTAGCGGGTTTCGGATGACTTGTCGCATTACTGCGTAATGCAACAAGCGAACTGACGATTCCTCATGTTCACTTTTTAGCGGGTTTCGGATACGCATGCCAGACGCGTCCCGCCATGATCAGACCGATCAGCGCGATCGGGATCATCGCGATCGGCCAGGCGAACCAGTTGCTGGGATCGGTGGCCGGACCCACCAGTTCTCCGGTCGGAGTCAGCTGTTCTTTCGGCAGCAGCCAGGCGTAGGTGAAGGACATCACCGCCGTCCCCAGGTAGACGAAGCCGTCGATGATACCGACCGCGATCCCGACGTTACGGGTGCCGCCGAAATCCATACTGGCGGTGCCGGAGAGCATGCCGTGCACGCCGATGACTGCCAGCGACATGACGATTACCAGCGGTCCTGCCACCGGCGACTGGAAGACGAAGGTCAGAAGGATCCCGCCAATCAGCATTACGCCATAGAGCAGGAACGCCACCGGACCGCGGCGGGAACCAAAGACATGGTCGGAGATGGTCCCCGCTATCACACCGCCCAGAATGCCGGCGCAGCAGAGCAGTAGTCCCCAGTTTTCGAAGACGAAGGTCTTCACAAACACACCTTCAACCATTTCTCCGTACAGGTGGAGTGCTTCATTTGTCTGCTTGGCGAAAGTGCGGAACCACTGCATGATGGCCTGGCGCAGGAAGCCGCTGCAGAATTCAATAACGGCGATCGTCATCACAATCGGGTTTTTGATCATCAGCTTGAAGACCGACACCGCGCCCATCTGCGGACCGCTGTCGTTGCTGGAAGCGTCGCCGGTGTTGAAGTCCTGCTGCCCCGCCTGGCCCGGCGAGTTGCGGACCAGGAACCAGTCGATCACCCAGAAGATGCCCAGCAGCAGCGCCGGCATCATGAAGACCCAGGCCAGTCCCATCCCGTTCAGGATCATATAGCCCCAATCGAAGGCGAAGTAGATGCCGAGCGAGATCAGGATACCGAAGATGGCTCCGAACACACCCCGCTCCCGCACATGGAACCAGGCCGCGTTAACCTTGACGATCGCCACCGCGCCGAAGCTCTGGAAGTACATGTTGATGGCATACAGCACCGAGAAGATGACGACGAAATTACTCGCAATCGACTCCCAGCCGGGCCAGCGGTAGAGCAGCATCAGCGACGCCAGGCCCATCAGCCCGTTGGCCACCAGCGCACCGGCGGCACCGGTCAGGATGGAGAAACGTCCCCCCAGCCGGTCGGTCAGCGGGCCGTTGATCAGAAAAGAGAAACCGTAGACGATGGTACCGACGCCGAAGATGATACCGAAGGCGTCGTTGCCCATCAGCGCGCTGCCGTCCAGACCGGGGATTTCCTCGAACGCGAACTTACTGACCTTGAGGTTGTAACGCCCCATGTAAAGAAAGGCGTAAGTCAACCCCAGCGGCAGCCAGTTAAGAACCCGGCGGCGCCGGTAGGCGTTGGTGTGGCCGACATCGATTTTCGGCAGACGGGCGATGACTATCGCCACGACCACCAGCAGGATCAGGATCGGGGTAAAGTTACTCAGCCAGGCTGGCATCGGTTTCTCCTCCCATTGGTTACTCTATACTATCTCGAAAATGCTGTCGCTGGATTACTGCACTTCCCGCAGCCGTCCGCCGGCGGGGCGTTCGATCTGGGGGTGCGTTTCGATAAAATCGGTCACGGCTTCGGACATCAGCGTATAGGTGTTCGTTTGCTCGGACGGTATGAAGCCGAGATAGCGTTCCGCGCGGCCCAGCGCGTAGTCGACGGTGACACCGGTATACTTCCGCCGCGGTTTGATCCGCTTGCCGCCGACGGTCGCCGTCACGATCTCCACCTGCTCACCCGGCAGTCTGCGCCAGCTGCATTCCAGCCCGCCGACCTGCATGATGCCGTGCCGTTCGAAACTGGAAGCGGTGGCGTTGTGCTTCAGGAAGGTCAGCAGCTCCTCGCCGCTGCATTCGAACCGGACCAGGTAATTCTGGAAGGGCAGCATCTCCGCGATATCCAGACGGGTAACCGGCCCTTCTTCCAGATTGGCGCGGATACCGCCGCTGTTGATCAGGGCAAAGTCCACCTGGTCATCCATCACCAGCAGTACATCGGTCAGCCAGTTGCCGAGATCGCATTCGTCGTAGTAGCTGCGCCCCATGGCGATCTTGCACTCGCCGATCTGCGCACCGTATTCGGCCAGGATGTGTTGTTCGAAGGAATCGACCAGACGGCTCAGCTCCGGATGCGGTTCAACGGCATCCACCCAGAGCGGAATCAGCTCGCCGTGGTGGGCGGTGATAGCATCCTCCTGCACGGTCAGTTGCAGTTTGCCCAGGTAGCGGGTATAGGAGCCGGCCTGCAGCACCAGGATGTCGTTGACCGAGCGCGGCGGATCGATCCGGTGATGCGAATGACCGCCGACGATGACATCAGCGTTGTGTACCCGCGTCGCCAGCAGACTGTCCGCCTGCCAGCCCTGATGGGTCAGCAGCAGGATCAGATCGGTCTGCGGATCGATCTCGTCGATCAGGCGCTGCGCCGTTTCAACCGTGTTTTTCACCTCGAGTCCGGGGAAACGGGGCGCGATGTCGAAGAGATCGTCCAGGATCAGGCCGATCACCCCTACCCGCAGCTCACCCCGCTGGTAGATGCGGTAGGGATAATCCGCCACCAGTTCATCATCGCGGAAAAAGTTGGCGGTGATCACGTCGCAGTTGAGCAGCTCCACCAACCGCTCCAGGTTGTCGATCCCACCGTCCAGCTCGTGGTTGCCGATGACGGTGGCGTCGAAGCCGATCCGGTTTATCAACTGGATGAAACCGCCCCCGGCGGCACCCGCCATTTCCATGTCGGAGAGCGGCGTGCCGGTCATCCAGTCACCGGCGTCCAGCAGCAGGTGATGCTGTGCCTGCTTCCGCTCCCGGTCGACATAGTACTTGAGCGCCGTCATGCCGCCGATCAGCGGCTTCGGCTCCTCATCCATCCAGGTGGCGGAGGAGGGAAGGAAGTGGGTGTGGAAATCGTTGGTGTGCAGGATGGTCAGTTCCTGCGGCTCGCTCTGCGCCAGGGCGGCGGTTCCAGCAGCCCCGAGCAGCACCAGCAAGAGAACGGATTTGAAGTCCATCGTTACCTCCTTTTACGAGTGCTGGCTGTCAGATTCTCCCGTCAATCCAGCAGTTCCCGCGCCACACCCGTCACCGCAATCCCCAGGTCGGTAAGATCATAGCCCCCCTCCAGTCCGACCAGCATCTGCGGGCAGACTTCCCGCGCCATCCGCGTGAACCCGGCGAAGTCCTCGGGATCCAGCTCCATCATGGCGTAGGGATCGTTGCGGGTGGCATCGAAACCGGCGCTGACCAGCAGCAGGTCCGGCTTGAAATGCTTGAGGAAGGGAATCGCCATCTCGCGCATCGCTTCCCGGTAGAGTGATATGCCACTGCCTGCAGGCAGTGGCACGTTCAGTACATTTTCATGTTCGCCCTTCTCGGCCGCGGCACCGGTGCCGGGGTAGAAGGGATACTGGTGCAGCGAGCAGTAGGCGGCGCGCGGATCGCCCTGGAGGATATGCTGCGTGCCGTTGCCGTGGTGGACATCCCAGTCCAGGACCGCCACGCGGCCGACTCCCTTTACCTCGAGCGCCCAGCGGGCCGCGATCGCGCAGTTGGAGAAGAGGCAGAAACCCATGGCGCGGTCCGCTTCGGCGTGGTGTCCCGGCGGACGGGAGATGACGAAAGCGCTCCGCTCCCGCTCCAGTACTTCCTCCAGTCCCACCAGCCAGGCTCCGGCCGACAGCAACGCCACCTCGTAGCTGGCCAGGCAGACCGGCGTATCGGGATCCAGTTGGCTGCCGCCGCCTTCACAGATGTTGCGAACCTGCTCGACATAGTTATAGGGATGCACCAGCTCCAGTTCGTCCGCCGTCGCTCGGCGGGGGAGAATCCACTCCAGCCGGTCGGCGAAGTCAGCAGCGCGCAGCGCGCCCGTGGCGGCGGTGATGCGGTCGGGGCATTCCTTGTGCCCCGGTGTCACCTCGTGGTCCAGAAAACGATCGCTGTGGATGATGGCGAGTTGTTTGGTGGAAGCCGGCATAGTCTTGTTGCTGATTGTGAATGCCATTTGAACTGCAATTGATATTGTCAGTTCCAATGAGTCGGTCTGAAGTTTGATTTAGAAGGTAGTTACTGAGTCGGAAAATCCAAAGTCATTTGGGTTTGGGCGAGGGGAGAACGAGAGGGAGCTTCTGAAACCGTAATAAATGGCGCAGTTTTGCGAAGCGAAACTGCCAGGCGTGTCACCTTAGGTGACTAAACCGTTTCAGACGCTGTTTCATTCCTTAGCTGGAGAGTGTCTCAAACCTGGGACGAATAAGATGGCACCTCTTGTTCGTCTGAGATCAGACTGCGTAGCAGTTTGATCAATTCACCAGCGTCAGCTTCCGGCTGTCGCTGCCAAGGGGCGACTGAAGCGTTACGACATAAACCCCGCTGGCGAGCTCATCGGCGGCGAACCGGATGCTGTGCTCGCCGGCCCCGACCCAGGCATCGATCAGTGTCGTTACCAACCGGCCGGTGATGGTATAAAGAGTTAGTTCAATGTGATCCGCCCGCGGCAGGCTGTAATGTATCGATGTGGTGCTGTTGAAGGGATTAGGATGGATGGAAGTGATGGCGAAGTCCTCCGGCAACTGCGGCGGATCTGCGTGCACCACGGTTTCCGATTCCCACTCATAAGCGCCGATGTCGGGGGCGGCGCCTTCATACTGATCGGGCGAGAGATTGACGACGGTGTCGCCGTCGACCACCCAGAAGGCGGTCCCGGCGTCGATCGCCGGGGAGTTCGGTGCGAGTCGATAAGGATGTTCCCCTTCGCCGACAAACAACGGATCCGCGCTGAAGTTGCCCTCCTCTAAAATTACCTCCGCATCCCCGATCTCATGGATGCCGCCCTCCATATCCTGGATGATGTTATGCGAAAGTAGCAGATCGATAGGCTGCGTGGAGGCGTCAAGGGAGATCTCATACAGGTCGTTGTCCCAGAAGAGGCAGTTTGCCAACCGGATTTCATTCTCCGTCGCATACCCTTCCACCCACATACTCCCGCTGACCAGAGAGGAGTTGTCGGCGAAGGTGCAGTTGACGATATCCAGTGGGTAGCGATAATCGCGCGCGTTCAGGCCCGGTGCGAAGTGATAATAGTCAGTATAGTCGTTGAGGTTGTTTACAAAGACGCTGTTCTCTACCCGGTGTGAGAACTGGTAGGGATAGAAGGAAGGCGGTGCTACCATTCCCAGCGCCGATGCCATTCCGTATAATTCCGGGTCGACTCCTTCCAATGGTGTGGTATTTTCGAAACGGCAGTTCTGCACCAGTGCATCAGCGTGTATTCCAACCCCTGCGACTCTAATACAACGATTATCAAGGAAATCGCAATCGCGGATTATGATGCAGGTGTTCTCTTTAAATACTATCCATTCGGGGTAAGAATGAGAGATCAAGTGGCTCGTTTCATTGCTAGCAAACAAGACATCCTCGATGATCGCGTCTTCATTCTGAGTAAAAGAAAGGCCCTTCATGAACTCTACTCGAGAAGCATTAATGATACTCATCGAGCGAATACAATAGTCTCTTTCCTCATTAAAACCGGTCATGACTGAGGGATTCGAGAACTCCAGATCCAGGATAGTGGTATCTCTCCCAGAGCCGATAAGTGAAACATATGATCTGAGGTTGATGGGGAAGCTCTGTCCACCTGAAGGGGCATAGATACCTGGCAGTAAATGGACCGTTTGGGGATTAGCCGAATCCGCGTTGATGATGTGAAACGCATAGGTAATTGTTCTGAGTGGCTCATCAGGTGTCGCGCCGCTGTTGTTGTTATCTCCTGATGGTGAGACCCAGAGATCATACTGAACAGGTAAGAGCTTTCCACTCAGGATATCCACTTCTGGATCGACATTGCCACCGAAAAAGTATCCATCATAAACAGCTACAGTCGCGGTATCCAGATAGAACCTAGGTGGCGAATCGCCTTCGTAGAATTGGAAGATATCGCAGTATGCTCCCGCTTCATTCAGGAAGACACTGCACCGGTTCAGCGAGTCCATTTCTACCTCCGAGTTGCCGGTCCATAAACCACCCCCAATATTCTGCGCGGAGTTCTCCGTTATGACTAAGTTTGACATGTATGCAGGGGAGTCGCCTGCAAAGATACCGCCACCGCCATTGACACCACAGCAATGGTTGCGGGTAATCATGCAGTTGGTAAGACTGGGATAGCTCTCGTCGATGAAAATTCCACCCCCTTTTGTATAACCTAAACCACTCATCCGCCCACTACCATTGGTGATTGTGAAACCGTTCAGAACCGCTGACCTGTCCTCACCCTCTCTGAATGTCACGACTGAACCGTTCTGCCCTCCGTCGATAATCGTCTCCCGAATACAATCCTCATCTCCTTCCAGATAGTAGTGTGAGGTTAGAAAGATGTTCTTGCCATGGTAATCGATGTTCTCGACATAGGAGCCGGGTGCGACGACGACAGTGTCTCCCTCGGTGGAGACACTGTCGATCGCCGTCTGGATACTCTCAAAATCTGCTGGTACATGGTATGTACCAGCCTGTAGAATGTGTGGTTTGATAATCAGAAAGGAGGAGGTTAGAAAACACAGCGTTGCTATCTGAGGAAAAAACCGTTGCGTAATAGATCTGTTCTGCATGGCACGCCTCCTTTCTGCTGCCATTCCAATGATGTCTACTTGATCAGAATAAGCTTGTTACTGACCTGCTGGTCGGGACTGCTTAGCTGATAGTAGTAGATACCGCTGGCAACGGCAGAGCCGCCATCACTGGTGCCATTCCAGGTGAAAGAGTATAACCCGCTGTTAAGGAATCCCTGCAGGAGCGTAGTCACGAGCTTACCCCTAACATTGAAAATGTGCAACGAGACCTCGGCATCCCGGTTTAAGAGGAAGCTGATATTAGTCGACGGGTTGAAGGGATTGGGGGCAGCGCTGACCGCGGAAAAAGTAGTGGGCACTGCTTCCGTCATCGTCGTGATATCGGCCAATTCCATCAGGACGGCGCCATTCACATGACGTCTGCTCGACGGTGCCAGCGTCCGTCTGGCCGGAGGAGGTGCCGGTCCATCGGGGATAGTCCGGTAAACGATCTCTTCGGTCACGATCTCGTAGGTGACGCCGGAGAGACTTTCGTCGTAAACCCGCAGGTTGATCGGATAGCCGTTCACGACCTCCGCCCCCACGCAGACGTCATCTTTGATCGCGCCGATTTCGATCGCATTTTCGCCGTTTTCGATCGATTCGATGACGACTTTGATATAGTCTGAGTCAGCTTCATAGCTGAAGTGCTCCGGTTGGTCCGGGGAGAAGCCTGAGATGCCGCCCTGCGGATCATTCCAGGTGAAGGTTATAACCGCGTCCATGTCCACTTCGTACATTTTTCCGTAATCGAGCGTAAGACACTCAACGGAATCTGGCGCTCCCGGCGGCTGGCAATCTTTCTTGACGTGGAACTTATCGTTAATGCGGACCATGAACCAATCCTCGGCGGCGATCGACAGCATTCTGTCTAATACTTCATCTGGAAAGGCGTCTGAAGGGTGCTGTGAATCCTCGAGGAAGTAGGGAACATAGTTTACACCAGCATGCAGTGTCAATTCGGTCGTGGGATCGATCAACTCCGCACCTGCCACATAATGCGTGTAACTATCGTAATCCCCCTCTTGTATGTTGACCTTGTAGCCCTTCGTGCTCACTATGTCAGAAATGTCACCAAGCGTCCAGTAATAACCATCCCATACTGCTGGATCATCCGTTTCATGCATTATCTGCATTTCATCAATAAACTGAGTGAGTGGATCGAAGAAGTCTGTTGTGAACGGTCCAAGGATTGTTGGAAGTACTGGGTAACATACCCAATTATAGTTCTCGTGATAGCTGTAGACGTCGAATTCGCCGTTTGTATGCAAGAACATATCGTCGAAATACGCGATACTCCCGTATACTGGTATGTGAACCAACTGATGCTGTGAAAGTGCAACATCACCTTGAATATCGCCGGTCGATCCCCCTACCAATCCACTCGGAAACCTGTTGTAGTACATACGATGGCTGGCATCATCATCATTCGCATTCTTGAACAGGTACACACCATCACCATCAGATAGTACAAAGTTGATTGTACTGGCTGCCGATTCGATCTGATTTCTTACATTATACCCGTAGAAACTAGTATTGTTAAGTGCAGTATATATTGCATTGGTCACATCACCATTTCCCTGGATTATGAAAAACATCAGATAATGAAACAGCAGCTCACTGTCTATCCAGCTATTCACATAAGGATCAGGATCCTCACTATCATAGGCAGGGATCCCCTCCCAATTTGAAGCGTGATCAGGATCACTAAACCAGCCAGATTGTACCAAGCCGAAGAGAAGTCTATCCTTCAAACAATTAGAAGCTCCATGTGTAAGCACACCATTGTGAACCAAAGAGTACGTTCTACCATCCCAGTCAAGCCAGAAGGGGTGATTCCCATACCCTCCCGAGCCTAATCTGTCATGCCCCAGGGCTATCACGGCGTCATTTCCCGAATCGGTGATATCTGCGATTGCCTGATCCATTACGCCATTGTCGTTATACTCATAGTAGACTGGAAGTTCTCCCTCTCGTGTCGCATAGTATTTCTGTCCTTCCTCCAGAAAGGGATCCGTATTGTAGTAGACCAAACCGTAACCATCAGGATTATCATCTGCGTTGGATTGATTTTTTAGAAACTGAAAATAGGAATTTACTTCACCTTCCATTTCCACATCTGCTATTTCCGTGTCTCCTTGCGCAACCATAGCGATAAAATCGCACTCATCTGCTGCCGCCGGTATGTTCGTCATCAACAGGATTACCGACACATATCCCACGGTCCGTCTCATCAATGCCGTCCAGCCTGATCGCTTGACCGATTCCAGCTCAAAAATCCGCTCACTATTCAAAACAGTTGTCGATTCCATCGAGTTCCTCCCAATTGACATGAATGCTGTGCACTCAATTCGATATCGAATTGACGATACATTTCGAAATGCTCCCGTACGATTCAGGTAGAGTAATCAGATACTCCCGATAACAGGCATCGTAGTAAAGAGCGCTAAGGAGGTTGTAATTTGGAAGCCGGTTCACGTTTCGAGAACCTGGGGGGGGTGTTAAGGGCATATAAGTAGATTTCACTTCAGCTCCATGCTAGTGGACTGAATAATCTACGTGAGCATATCTACTCTATTCTATAGCTGCAAATGGGGGGGCCGTTTCCCCCCCTTACACCTCTCTGGAATGCTGACTGGGCGGCATTCCAAACGCCATTTTGAACAGACAATGTTCCATTGCTGCTCAAATGGCCATCTTATCCGCTTCCTTGATAAAGCGGCAGGCCACCTCATGCCGGTCGCCCAGGTCCTGCAGTTCCGGAATCGCCTCACCGCATTCCGGGCGGGCGATCGGACAGCGGGTGCGGAAGCCGCAGCCGGAGGGCTTGGCCAGCGGCGACGGCACATCTCCCACCAGCACGATGCGAGCCTTGTCCGCCCGTTCCGGATTCGGCAGCGGCACGCTGGAGAGCAGGCTGCGGGTATATGGATGGCGCGGCCGGTGATAGACATCGTCCGATTTGCCGATCTCCACCAGGTCGCCCAGGTACATCACGCCGATCCGCCGGGCGATATGCTCCACCACCGAGAGGTCGTGAGCGATGAAGATCAGCGAGAGTTTGAACTCCTCCTGCAGGTCCATCAGCAGGTTGATCACCTGCGCCTGGATCGAGACATCCAGTGCGGAGACCGGCTCGTCGGCGATGATGATCTTGGGGTTGGTTGCCAGGGCGCGGGCGATGCCGATCCGCTGCCGCTGCCCGCCGGAGAACTCGTGCGGATAGCGGGTGGCCTGCTCCCCGGAGAGACCCACCTTGTCCAGCAGCCAGGCGACCCGCTCCTTCTTTTCAGCAGCGGACAGCGTGCTGTGAAGGTCGAGCGGCTCCTGTACGATGCCCTGCACCAGCATGCGGGGATTCAGTGAGGAGAAGGGATCCTGGAAGATCATCTGGATCTGCGGGCGATACTTCTGCATCTCCTTCTTCTTCAGCTTGACCAGGTCGACGTAACCGCCATCCTGCTGGAGGAGCACTTCCCCCTCCACTTCGACATCGGGCGCGGTCAGCCGCAGGACGTTGATGATCCCCTTCCCCACCGTCGACTTGCCGCAGCCCGATTCCCCCACGATACCGAGGGTTTCGCTGGGCAGCAGATCGAAGGTGACACCGTCGACAGCGCGCACTTCCGCCACTTTGCGTTGAAAGACGCCGCCGAACAGCGGAAAGCGGACCTTGAGATTTCTGACTTTGAGCAGAGGTTTATCGAACATGTTACTCTCTATCCTGTCTTACACTAGATGACATCTTACCTGGTGCCCGGGCGCGGCTTCGCGCAGTTCCGGCTCCGTCTCGTGGCAGCGCGGCTCCACCCGGTCGCAACGGGTACAGAACTTGCAGCCGGTCGGCATCTCCAGGATGTGCGGCACCATGCCCTTGATCGCCTTCAGCCGCTTCTGCCGCTGCAGGTCGGGTCGGGGAATCGACTGCATCAGGCCGTGGGTGTAGGGATGCAGCGGGTTTTTGAACAGCTCGTGCACATCGGCGACCTCCTGGATCTTGCCGCCGTACATCACGATCACCCGCTCCGAGGTTTCCGCCACCACAGCCAGGTCGTGCGTGATCAGTAGAATGGCGGCGTCCTGCCGCTCCTCCTTCAAACGCAGCATCAGGTCTAGAATCTGCGCCTGGATGGTGACGTCGAGCGCGGTGGTCGGCTCGTCGGCGATCAGCAGCGCCGGGTTGCAGATCAGCGCCATGGCGATCATCACCCGCTGCCGCATGCCACCGGAGAACTGGTGCGGGTATTCCTTCATCCGCTTGGCCGGGTCCGGCAGACCGACCGCATCCAGCATGGCGATGGAGCGCTCGTTGGACTCCTTCCACTTGAGATTCTCGTGCTTCATCAGAATCTCGTTCATCTGGACGGCGATCTTGAATACCGGATTGAGGGAGGTCATCGGCTCCTGAAAGATCATGGCGATGTCTTCACCGCGGTAATCGCGCATCTGCTCGTAATTGAGGTCGAGCAGATTGATGCCGTTGTACATGATCTCGCCGCTGACGATCTCCCCCGGCGGATTGGGTATCAGCTGGTTGATGGAAAGGGCGGTCACCGATTTACCGGAGCCGGACTCGCCGACGATAGCCAGCACTTCCCCCTTGAGGATGTCGAACGAGACACCGTCCACCGCTTTGACCGTGCCGGCCTCGGTGTTGAAATAAGTGTGCAGTTCGTTTATCTGAAATAGTTGCTCTACCATGGCGTTACCTTAATCTGGAGTAAACTTTGGGATCGAATGCCTCGCGGATACCCTCGCCGATGAAAGTGATCATCAGCAGCGTCAGGAAACTGGACGCCATCGGCGATGCCACCAGCCACCAGTAGCGGATATCGGAGATGCCCTGGTTGACCAGTTCGCCCCAGCTGGGTGTGGGGGGTGCCAGTCCGAAGCCGAGGAAGTCGAGGCCGACCAGCGAACCGATATAGGCGATTACGGCGAAAGGCAGGAAGGTGATGACCGGCGTCAGCGCGTTGGGTAGAATGTGGCGGAACATCACCCGCCGGTTGCTGGCGCCCATCGAAACCGCGGCGGAGACATAGTCCTTCGCCTTCTCCCGGTAGAATTCACCCCGGATGTAATAAGTCATTCCCATCCAGCCGAAACAGGTCATCACCAGCGTCAGCAGGAAGAAATTGGGCTGGATGATGGAGCTGACGATGATCATGGTATAGAGGAAGGGAATGGCTGAGAATATTTCGATCAGGCGCTGCCCGAAGATATCCACCTTGCCGCCGAAAAACCCGAGGATGGCACCGATGGACACACCGATGGTATAGGCGAAAAAGGCCACCACAAGTGCGAAGGAGAGGGTGATGTTGAAGCCGTACAGCAGGCGGGCGAAAACATCGCGCCCCCGGTTGTCGGTGCCGAGAAAATGTTCCCCGCTGGGTGCCGTCGGTGGCTGCGTATTCAGTTCGGTCAGGAGTGACTCATTGGGATGATAGGGATAGAACGGCATCATCATCCAGTTGCTGTTGCCCTCCTCGGCGAAAGTGCGCTTCAGATCGCGATAACGCGCCTCGCCGAAGACATCCTGTCCGAATTCCTGACCGGCGTGATACTGGAACACCGGGAAGAAGAGTTCCCCTTCGTATTTCAGTACCAGCGGCTTGTTGTTCACCAGCAGCGGCAGGAAGAAGGAGAGGGCATAGAGTGTAACCAGTAGCCAGAGCGAATAGTAGCCGCGCTTCATCGTCTTGAACTTGCGCCAGCGTTTCTGCAGTATCGATTGTGACGTCGTTTTGGTATTCATGTCCGCTCCCCTACTTGAACCTGATGCGGGGATCGATCGCCGCGTAACACATGTCTGAGGTCAGGTTGCCCAGCAACCGGATCAGGGTACCGATCACCATGAAGCCCATCACGATGGGGTAATCACGGTTGATCACCGCCATATAGCTGAGCAGCCCGATTCCCTGGATGTTGAAGACCTTTTCAATCAGATAGGACCCGGCCAGCCAGACACCCAGCAGCCCGCCGATACCGGTGGCGATCGGGATCAGGGAGTTGCGCACGGTGTGGAAGAAAACCACCCGTTTTTCCGACAAGCCTTTGGCGAAGGCGGTCCGCACATAGTCCTGACTGAGGTTTTCCAGCAGGGAATTCTTCATCAACACGGTGATTGTCGCGAAGGCGGCCACCATGTAGGCGATTACCGGCAGAATCGTGTGGTGCAGCTGGTCGGCAATCTTCTCCCAGAAGGTCATGTACTCGAAGTACTCCGAGCGGAACTCACCCAGCGGGAAGACATCCCAGAAACTGCCGCCGCCGAAGTAGACCAGCAGCAGGGCGCCCAGGATCCAACCCGGGGTCGAGTAGCCGACAAAGACGATCACGCTGGAGACGGTGTCGAACTTCGAACCGTGCCGCAACGCCTTGGCGATACCGAGCGGAATACAGACCAGGTAGGAGAGGAAGTAGCTGATCAGGCCGAAGTAGGCGGAGATGTGCAGACGCTCCTTGATCAGCGTCCAGACCGGTTCCGCGTAAGTATAGGAGGTGCCCAGATCGCCGGTCAGAATACCGGTCAGCTTGCGCTTGTAGATCTTGATGTTGGGCGCTCCCGTCTTATCGTCGTGACTGAGCAGGCGCGCGTGCCACTTCTCGGCGGGAATCCCGTCCTCGTCGTAAACGACGTAGCCGCCATCTTCCTCCCGGATCAGCAGTCTCTCCGTCTTTTTCAGCTGAAACCAGGCTTCATCAAAGCCCAGCTCGAAGGGTACCTCGTGGTTGTCGATCTCCTTCGGCCAGATCCCCAGCCAGATCAGGTAACGGATCGGACCGGGATAATTGAGCCCGTAAAACTCCTTGAGTCGGACTTTCGCTTCCTCCGGGATCTCCACCATGTCGATGTCGCCGCCGCCGCCGCCCCCTTCTCCGGTCAGCATCATCTGGGAACGGATTCTCAACAGCTCCTGTTCGTAGGGACCGCCCGGCACCATCTGCAGGATCGAGAAGACCAGGATGGTGATGCCGAAGAAGGTCGGAATCATCAACAGTAACCTGCGAATAATATATGTGGTCATAAGGCTACCTTGCTCCTGGTTCCTGGAGGATGGACCTCGTCGAAGTAGATGTCGGTTTTCCCGTGGGGGAAGGTGATCGATTCATCATCCTTCGCCTGCTCCACCTGCTGTGTCATTTCCGGCTCGAACCACCAGAGCACCGGCATGGCGGACCAGTCACCGTAATAGCCGATGTACGAATCGGGATATCCGAATTTGTTCCAGTAGGCCAGCCGCAGCGTGTAAGGTGCACTCCAGCCCAAAGCGTAGGGTACCAGATCGAGCAGAATGCGGTCCACTTCCTTGATCGCGTCGATCCGCGATTGAGGATCGTACATCACGTTGTACTCGGTGCAGATCTCGTCGATACGGTCGTTCTTGACGCCACAGATGTTGGTGGTGCCTCCGACATCCGCCATGTTGGAATGGAAGCTCGATTCCGGATTAGGGAATGTCAATCCTGTCCAGTTCTGGTAGTGAATATCGAAATCACGGTCGTTCATCACATTCTTGAACATCGTCTGCGGGGTGACGTAGCGCAGGTTGAGCTTGATGCCCACCCGGGCCAGGTCCTCCTGGAAGGGGGTAAAGATCCGCTCGTAGGACTGGTCGATGCTCATATCCAGTTCAAAGAGCCTGCCCTCCTTGACCAGCCAGCCGTCCGTGTTGCGTTCCGACCAGCCGGCCTGACGCAGCAGTCCCACCGCATCGTTGGGGTTGGAATGAGTGACCTCCAGGTCAGGCTCCTCGTATATGCCACCGGGGAAGTAGGACTTCAGCGGGCCGTATTCGTTGAAGAAGAGGGTTTCGATCAGCAGTTCGCGGTTCCACAGCTTCTGGAAAGCCTTGCGGATGCGGATGTCGTTAAACGGCGCGCGGCGCAGGTTGAACGCCAGGCCGCCGATCCCCTTCACGCGGTGGTTGAAGATCTTGCGTTTCTGGATCAGGCCGCGGTGCAGATATTCGAAGTTAGTGTCGGTGGTGTCGAATTCCTGTATCCACCACTGGGCGCGACCGACGATGTAGAAATCCAGTTCGCCCTTCTTGAACTTCTCCAGTGTCAGGCGGTCATCCTGGATGATAACATACTTCAACTCGTCGAAGTTGGCGTTGCCGACATTCTCCGGGTAGTCGGCCTGCCACCAGTCGGTGCGGCGAACCAGCGTCAGAGATTTCCCCTTGCGCATTTTGTCTTTGACGAAAACATAAGGTCCGCTGCCGGGCATCATATCAAACTGGTATTTTTCCAGGTATTCGGCGCCGCTGATCTCATCCAGATGATGCGCCGGCATGATACTCATCCCGGCAAAATAGAGGAAGTGACGCCAGTTCAATTCATTCGTGGTTGCCTCCACCAGGTACTTGCTCAGGACCTTTGGCTCGGAATAGCGACCAAAGAGGGTGTTGGAATAGGGTTCCAGGATCCCCTCGTCAACTCGCAGGCGCCAGGAGGCGACCACATCCTGCGCCACCACCGGCTTACCGTCCGACCAGCGGGCTTCCGGATTGATGCGGAAGGTGAAAGTCATCTTATCGTCTGAAATCTTCCAGTGGGTTGCCAGGTTACGGGTCCATTCCAGTGTCTCATAGTCAATTCCCAGCAATGTTTCGTAGACAAGGGCGCCGATGGCGCTGATCACGGCGGAGTTGGAGTCCTTTCCTTCAAGTCTGAGCGTAGATGGGAATTCTGTGAAACGCTGTACGAAGCGACCTCCCTTTTTTGCCTCCGGGGAACCGTAATTGTTGCCGATGTTGGTCTCGAAACCAAGGCTGACAGCGATCTCTTCAAAACCGGCGCCACCCAGCTCGGCCGGTACCGAAGGATCAGCCCCGGGAGGGGTGTCGTAAATCGCAACCGATATCGGATTGGTGCGCATGGAGACCGGTATCTTGCTGCCGCCTCCCCCGCAGCTGAGTAAAGTGACGGCGACTGCCGGCAGTGTCACCGCCAGCGCCAGGGTCGAGTATTTTCGCCAGAGTTTCATAGCAACTCCTCTATCGTTGATCTACAACATTTATTGTTTTGCTGAATTTATGCCTGCGTAGTGAATAAGGTGGGTTCAAGGCGTAGCCTTAGCGATTTCCATTGTTACGACCTGTTCATGCGACCTGGCTCAGGGGTGTTGATTCCGTCTGAATCCGTCCCCAGCGGATCATTTTGCCCGCCGGACGCCCTGGCCCATAACTATTGAAAAAATAATCTAAAACCGGGCTCAGCCAAAGGCAAGGTGAAAGGGTGACGGGAGGTGTAAATCAGTACTCACGATCGGTGAAGGCGGCAGTCTCCGGTCCTAGTTGTTGTCGATCTCCGCGGCAGTGTTCCGTAAACGTTCCCCCCAGGTGTCGTAGGTTTTGCGCAGAGTTTCCACCTGGGCGGCTCGCGCCGACTCCAGCGTCAGTTCCGTGGTGACGGCGGCTTTGAAGAGATCCACCAGCCAGTCGTAGTCGGCCAGCGCGATCGCTTCCGGTTCAATCCGGTTGTCGGAGCCCATGTTGTGATAGTTGCGCAGCGCCAGGCAGAGCGCGGCGGAAGTCCAGCCGAACTGCTGGTAGGCGGTGCTCTCGCAGGAACCGCCGTCCATCAGGGCGCGCTGGAAGCGGAACGCCGCGTCTTCCTTCTGCAACTGTCCGGACACCTGCACCAGCAGCCGGGTGGCGGCGTCATCGAAGACGCTGAAGCGGTCGGCAACCCGGATGATCGGGCCGGCACCGATCTGAACGGCCGGCAACTCCCGGGAAGTCTCTATCGCCAGCATGACGGCCTCCCGCGGCAGCGACGGCTCCAGGCAGAAGCCGAGAGCGCCGCCGAAACCGATCTCCTCGGCGCGGGTGAAGAGGATGTGGAAGTCGGCCGGTTGCTCCGCGCCGGCAACTTCCTCCAACGCGCTGAGGATCGCGGCCACGCCGGCCAGGTCGTCGGCGGCCGGCAGTTCCGCCATCTCGCCCCGTATCGCTGCGTCAGGCAGCTCCCACATGCCGAAGGTCCCGGCCGGCACCTCCGCCTCCACCTCGACGCGGAATCGCTTGGGCCGCTTGCCAGGCTCGGTCAGCATCTCCCCTACGACTCCCCTGATCTCGCCGGGGTAGAACACCGCCCGGCTGCCGGGATAATACTCATCCTTGACATAGCCGAGGAACTCCACTTCGATCTCGGCGTCGCCTCCCCGCAGCACATGAAAGCCGGGATGATCGGTATGTCCGGTCAAAACGATAGGCCGTTCCGATTCGCGCCGGTGGCGGTAGCTGACGATTGTGTTGCCGTGGACGTCGCGCCGGTGTGATACATGTGGAAGTCCGGCGAGCTTCGCTTCGAGGAAGTGTATCACGTTCTGTTCGTGAAAGGGAGCGGTCTTGAGATTGCACAGTTTGATCAGGTTGTCGAGGCGATGGGATGACATCGTTACTCCGAGTTCTTCCCGGGTTAGAACCCGGGGCTATAGTATCAGGCGATTTTACGTCCCGGTGGATTCATCGCCGGCCAGCAGCTCCTCCACCCAGGCTTTCATCCTGGCATGATGCGTCCCCTGCCAGTATATGTTACCGCAATCGGGACAGCGGGAAAAACGGTCGCGCCACTTTTTCACTTTCGGCGGTAACCGGTCGTAGACCTCCGCCTTGGTCACTTCGCGCAGGAGGCCGTTGCACTTCATGCAGCGGGTGAAAGGGCGCGCCTCCCGCCGCAGCTCGTAACGCTGGATAACCTCGACCAGCTGGCGACGCGGGTACTGCGAACGAATCATCAAGCCCTGGGTCACTTCGCGCCGCATCAGCAGCCGCCGGTCCTGGGTCAGCAGCACCCGTCGCTGCACCCGGGACAGGCGCGCCAGCACCGGATCGGTCAGATCGTTGCGGTAGAGGCTGTCGAAGCCCAACAGCCGCAGCAGTCGCGCCAGCTTACCGAGATGCACGTCGAGCAGAAAGCGGTGCGGCGGCGGGCTGGGCGGGATCAAACCCTCGCCGGTGAGCTGGTGCGCTTCCGGGTAGACGGTAAAGGCATCCTCAGCCGCGGGGTGGTAATCCAGGTTCACCTCGCGACTGTCCGGTCCGTTGCCGGGGTGGAGTTGGATCCGGTCGATCTCGACGTGCGGCACGCCCAGACTCTCCAGAATGTCCTTGATGCTGCGTTGCGGATCGACACGCAGCACCAGTCGTCGCTGACGTTGCTGCCGCGACAGGAAGTCGTTGAGACTGGAGAAGAAGCGGACCGAAATGGTGATCATGGTACCAAGATAAGTGTTGGAATGCTGACATGGCAGCATTCCAAATGCCATTCCTAAAGCGCTGCTTAAGAACCTATCAGCGACCACAGAAGTTAAGTCAATTGCAGCGAGGTGGAACAGACGATGTTCCATCGCTGTTCCATCTCGCTGCCTGCTGCATAGATCGAACCTTGACAACGTTGTATGGCAGCGCTTTAGGAATGGCATCTGTCGGCGTTATGCAATGCGGCTTGCCGTCTGTATCACATCCGGCTGATCAGGATGAAGCCGCCGATCAACAACACCATGAACAGGAGCGTGATCAGGTTGAACCAGCGGTCGATAAAACGGCGTACCTGTTCGCCCAGGAAAAAGATCAACGTGCTGACCAGGAAGAAGCGGCCGGCGCGTGAGATGGCGGAGGCGATCAGGAAGGTGGGAATGTTGATGTGCGTGATGCCGGCCAGGATGGTGAAGATCTTGTAGGGAATTGGAGTGAAACCGGCGGTGAAGACTACCCAGAAGCCGTACTGGTTGTAGAGTGCCCGCACCGCTTCGAAACGCTCGACGTTGAAGCCCGGGACGTAGTTGAAGAAGAACTCCGCGACGGCTGAGTACGCCGCGCCGCTGTACCACAGTTCGTAGCCGATGTAGTAACCGAAAGCGCCCCCCAGCACTGAACCGGCGGTGGCAATGGCGGCAAAGCGGAAGGCGCGCCGGCTGGCACCCAGCGCCAGCGCCAGTAACAGCACATCGGGCGGGATTGGAAAGAAGGAGGCTTCCGCGAAAGCCAGCAGGAACAGGGCCAGCGGTCCCCAGGGGGTTTCCGCCCAGGAGAGGATCCAGTCGTAAAGGCGGCGCACCAGGTGGGGACGTTTGTCTGTCATTCCCAGCCTTCCCGCCCGATCAGCGGCACAAAAATACAACCGCCCGCGTTTTCGTCGCGGTAGTCATCATCCGTACGGGTGATAATGCGCAGGGTCTGCTCGCGGCGGGAACCGACCGGTATCACCAGGCGCCCCCCGGGTGCGAGCTGCTTCAGCAGCGACGGCGGCGGGGCGGGCGCGCCGGCAGTCACCACGATGCGGTCGAAAGGTGCGTATTCAGACCAGCCGATGGTGCCGTCTCCGGTGCGTGATACAATGTTGAACAGCTCCAGCTTCTCGAAGAGCCGTCGCGATTTGGCGGTCAGCTCTTCCATTCGCTCGATGGTATAGACCTTCTCCACCAGCTTGGCCAGGATGGCGGCCTGGTAGCCGGACCCGGTGCCGATCTCGAGTATGCGGTGTTCCGGTTGCAGCTCCAGGGCGGCGGTCATCACTCCGACCATGTAGGGTTGCGAGATGGTCTGTCCGAATCCGATCGGTACCGGCCGGTCGGCGTAGGCGTGTCCGCGCAGGCCGGGTGAGATGAACAGCTCGCGCGGCAGGTCTCGGAAGGCGGTCAGCACCCGTTGATCGCTGATGCCGCGTGCCTCCAGCTGCTCGGTAACCATCTGCTCGCGCAGACGCCGGTATTTTGGCTCAGACAGCATCCGCCCTCCGCCAGAAAAAGGAACGCAGGATCAGGCCGGCGAACCTGAATGTATCACGCAGTTTGCGGATCCGGCTCGCTTCCGAGAAATAGAGGCTGCTGACCGGCAGCGAAGTGATGCGCTGACCGGTCCGGGCGATTTTCAGCAGGAGTTCCGTTTCGAATTCGTAGTGGGTGGATGACAGCTCCAGTCCCCGCAGCAACTCGGTCCGCATCAGGCGGAAACCGCACTGGCTGTCGGGAATCGCCTGGCCGCACAGCGCGGAGACGATGCTGGAGGAGCAGGAGTTGGAGAAGCGACGTAGACGCGGCATCTCCCCCGGCACCTGCGAACGGTCGCCGATGATCATGCCGCAGCCGGGAGTCAACGCCGCCAGAAACCGGGGGATAGCGGCCGGATCGTGCTGGCCGTCGGCGTCCAGCGTCAACAGGTAATCGAAATCGCGCTCCGCCATGATGCGGAAACCGGTGGCCAGCGCCGCCCCTTTCCCGCGGTTGCCGGGGTGGCGGTACAGCAGCACCCCGAGGCTTTCCACCCGGGCCGACGTCTGGTCGGTGGAGCCGTCGTCGACGACCAGGATCTGCTCCGGCGGCACCAGCTCCAAGATGCGGCACAGAATGTCGGGAAGGATGAGACCGGGATTGTAGGCGGGGATCACCACACCCAGGCGTTGGAGGAGTCGGCGAGCGGGGATTTCGGTCATGGTTATCTCAGCGATCGATCAGGATAGCGTCTGGAAAGCATCAGATGGAACCGGAGCCGTGCCGGCTGAAAAAAAAATCGGGGCGACTGGATTTGAACCAGCGACCCCTTGACCCCCAGTCAAGTACGCTACCGGACTGCGCCACGCCCCGATTTTCATTATCTTCGCGCCGGCCGCCATCGCGAACGACGCCTTCTGACTTTGACCTTGACGCTGTCAGCGTCCAAGTCAAAGCGACTATTTCAAGAGCTCCAGGATTTCCCCCAGTTCCTGTCGTACCTCGTGGAGCAGCTCCTGGTGCGATTTGCGGCGGTTCCGCAACTGCTTGCGGGCGCCGGGAATGGTGTACTCCTCTTCGTAGAGCAGGTAGCTGATCCGCTTGATCAGCTCGATATCGTTTTCCCGGTAGCGTCGCACATTCGCGCCGGTTTTCTCCGGCTGCAGCTGGGGAAACTGAGTCTCCCAGAATCGCAGGACATAGGGTTCCAGGTTGGTAATCCTGCTCACTTCACTGATCGAGTAGTAAAGCTTCTTCACTTTGAGCTCTTTCAAGATCACTGGGCATTAAGCTAATCAGCGCCCTTCTCCTCTCCAAGCATTTTCTGGGCGCGCCGTTGAAACAGCCCGGACAGACGGTTGCAAACGCCGGGCAGTCGCTGCAGCAGCCGCTTGGAGCGATAACGTCTCACCAACTCCGCGTAGTCGACAACGCGGGAACAGCGGTAGATCGGCAGGCGGGGAACCGCCCAGGGCCAGCTGTCAGCAGCGGCCAGACCGAATGCCGCTTGATAGCCCAGTTCCGCGAGCAGCCGCGCGGCGGCCGGTTTACCCCGTCCGAACGGCCAGGCTGCGGCGCGTGGTGTGAGACCGCTGTCGAGCAGAAGCTGGTGGGAGGCCCGCCACTCGCGCGCCAGTTGAGCCGGCGTCAGGCGGCCGGCTTCGCAGTGCGCCAACCCGTGATTACCGATGTCGAAGCCCCGCGCGGCCAGCTCTACCAGCTGCGCGCCGGTGAAGTGCCGGCGGCGCGTACCGAAGCGGGCAGGGTCCCAGCTGTTGGCGGCGCCGCAATACCCCATGACGGGGAACAGCACCGCCGGGTAGTTCAACTGCTCCAGCAGTGGCAGCGCTTCCTCCTCCAACGACTGGTAGCCGTCGTCGAAGGTCAACAGCAGCAGGCGTTCGCCCGGCTGCAGGCGGCCGCGCCGCTCGAGATAGGCTTCCAATGTGATACACTGCACCTGCTGGCGGCGCCAGGCGAGGAGTTGCCGGCGGAAGCGTTGCGGAGAAACGGTCGTGATGTCGGGCGTGAGACGTCGCTCTACCGCGTGATACACCACGACCGGCAGCGGCAGGTCGCCGGCGGCAGCCTGACCGACAGGATCAGACACCGGTGTGGCCGAATCCGCCGTCGCCGCGACCGGTGGCGGGCACCTGTTCTACTTCCCGCACCGCGACCTGCGTTACCGGCGCGATCACCATCTGGCAGATGCGCATACCGCGCTCAACGGTGAAGGGAGTGGTGCCGAAGTTGGAGAGGATTACTTTCACCTCGCCCCGGTAGTCGGAATCGATGGTACCGGGGGTGTTGAGCACGGTGAGGTTATGTTTCAGGGCCAGTCCGGAGCGGGGCCGGATCTGCGCTTCGTACCCCGGAGGGATCGCCACCCGGAATCCGCTCGGGATCAGGGCGGTCTGGCCCGGCCGTAGTTCCAGCGGTTCGGTCACCGCCGCCGCCAGGTCCATGGCCGCCGCGCCGGGCGTCATGTAGGCCGGCAGCGGAATGTCTTCCGTGCCGCTGTCCACTCTTTCGATCAACAACTCCACCGGCTGTTTTGTCTCACACATTGGGTAATCCTTGCTGGACTGAACGGCGGAACCTCAACGCTCCGCTCCGTCAGCGTACGTTATCTTTTCAGGAACGCCTCCATGCGGTCAAAGGCATCTTCCAGTACTTCGACCGGCGGCAGGCAGACCATCCGGAAGTGCCCACGGCCGTACTCGGGGGAGAAACCGGATCCGTGCACCACCAGGACATGCTGCTGGTGCAGGAGATCGAGCACAAAGCGCTTGTCGTCGGCAGCCAGGTCCGGGTCCGTGATACGCACGAACAGGTAGAAGGCGCCGCCCGGCGCTTCGCACTCCAGTCCTTCGATAGCCTCGATGCGGCGGAGGCAGTAATCGAGCCGCTGCTGGAGCCGTCCCCGGTGGCCCGCCAGCCAGCTGCTGTCCTCGGTCAGTCCCGCGAGGTAACCGTGCTGTGCCGGCGTTGAAGCGCACAACCGGCTGCGCAGCAGGCGTTCGACGCCGTCGCGCACCTGGACCAGCCGTCCCAGCGGATCGTGCCAGGCCATGTAGCCGATCCGCCAGCCGGGTGCGAAGTAGACCTTCGAGACGCCGTTGAGCGTGATCACAGGCACGCTGTCGGAGTGCGATGCGACCGAGCGCTGCCGGCCGGTGAAGTCGAGACCGTCGTAGATCTCGTCGGCGAGGATCGTGTACTGCGGCCACTGCCTGGCGATGTCGATAAGCGTGTCTATCTCCTCCGGTGTCGCGACATTCCCGGTGGGATTGTTCGGATTGATCAGCACCAGGAGCTTAACGCTTTCGTTCATTTTCGAGCGGATGTCGTCGAAATCGATGCGCCAGCCGTCCGCGGGGTTCAGCCGGTACTCGATGGTGCGACCGCCGTACAGCTGCGGATAGGCCATGTAGGGCGGGTAATGCGGACCGGGCGCGAGGATCGCATCACCCTCCTGCAGGAACGCAGCGAAGATGATCTGCAGCGCTTCGGTGACACCCACGGTCACGTAGACATCGTCGACGCCGCAGTTCCAGCCCTTGCCGCGCTCGCTGGCAGCGATCGCCTCACGCAACGGGGGAATGCCGTAGGAGGGACCGTAGCCGTTGTCCTGGCGGTCGAGCGCGGCCTTGTAACCGGCGATCATGTGTGTGGGAGTCGGCAGCCCCTCGTACGCGAGCGGGTCGCCGATGTTCAGGTGGATGATTTTGTGTCCCTGCTTCGCGAGTTCAACCGCGGGGACCACGACGTCGCGAATGGCGTATTCAATGGAAGCCGCGCGCGCGGAAACCTTGATCGGCGGCAGCGTCGTGCCCTGCTGCTCGCTTCCATTCTTCTCGTAAGTGCTGCTAGTCATACATCTCCTCCCGGGACGCTTCCTGTGACCGGCGACGACACAGGCGGTCGCATTATCGGTCCATCTCATTATCGATCACAATATGTTGATTTGCGGGATTTTTCCAACTGGAAAACTCGAGTACCGGCGTGCATTCGGACAGCCGCTATCAGGCGATTGAGGTTGAATTGTATTATGTTTCCCCATACCCCTCAGACTAAGTGTGCAATTTTCCAGCGAAAAACACCCATCTAAGACCTCTTTTAGCCTTAGAACGGAGCGTATTTGCATTATTTTCAGGATTGTACGAAGGTCCGACCCCGTGGCGGGCGTTATTACTTGATTTTTATGACCTTAATGTGGTCCGACCCTGACAATCCCACCGGAACGTCTTGTCGCTATGGATTACTATTCTTGAGTGAAATAGGGGTCGTGCGAGTCAGTTATTACATTTTCAGGATGTTGACGCAGATATTATACTCATTCTTGAAAAGAATTTCGTTTAACCCGACAGATAGACTTGAT
>CAZFEC010000036.1:0-16902 GCA_964517435.1 uncultured Bacteroidia bacterium
TTGAAAAAAGCAAATTGCTGATAACGGGACACGCGCATTTCTATCATAGGTACTTCCTACTTCTCGTGATGATGGATAGATGGAATAAGCATAACTCAGAACCGCGCCCCCACCCCCAGCTTCAGGTAGCGTTGCGACAGGTCGTAGTTGATGGAACCGCCGTTGTAGTCGCCGGCGGGATGACCGGCGTAACGGATGAAGTCCACCGTCTGCGGGCGCCGGCCCTGGTATTGTCCCGAGACCATGGTCGTGGATTCCGGCGTGAAGACTTCAAAACTGCTGCGTCCCTCCAACTCGCCGAAATTGTTCCAGAGCAAGCCCCCCTCCAGGTAGAGAAATCCATAGCCGAGTATCGTGGCCTCGAGTCCCAGACAGGCGGAAGCCGCCAGCATGGCGCTGGTATAGTGGTGAGTGATCGCGTACCAGGTCGGGTAGTCGTCGCCGTAGAAGATGTTTTGATAGTTGACGCTGCCGTTGGCGCTCAACCATCCGTAGCCGCTGCCCGCGCCCAGGTAAAGCCAGCGGTCGAGAATAGGCAGCGGAGGATAGTATTTCAATTCGCCCAGTGCCTGGAAAGTGAAGAAGGTGTCGGTCCGTTTCAGGTTGCCGGTCGCCGTAGCGGTTTCCTCCCATCGCCAATCGCTGGAAGTGGAACTACTCGCCTTACCGAAATTGACGGAGAGACGCAGGTTGAAACGGTGCGGCAGGTTGGTCTCGAAGGTAAAATCGATGAGGTGGAGCCAGTGTCGGGGCGGGAAATCCACCTCCCAGGGCAGGTACCAGCCGTCCGGATAGACACCGCTGACGAAACCGTGGAACTCCGTCAGGTCGCGGTTGAAGGAGGCGGGCGAAACGTAGGCTTCACCGAATTGCAGTGACAACCGGTAATCGGAGAAGGGGGGCGGGGTTGCCGCGGCGAACAGGGTCGTCGCACCGAAGATGAGGATCAGGCTGGAGGTGATAACAGAGTGCATGTGTTGTCCGGAAAAGGATCGTGATAGAGTGCGTGGAGTTCAATATAGGGTGGATTTCGGATAAGAGGTCAGGTTTTTCGCTATTGCTTGATCAGTTCTGTAAACGGTCCACTTTCACATACACCACCCTCATTCACCATCCGACCTCGCCTTGTTACGCAGGTAAGCAGATGTACCTGAAGCGCATTTTCGCCCGAAAAATGGGCGTTTAAGGCCTGATTTCGCCCATTATTGCGGTTTAATTTGCGCAAATACAGACAGATAACCAGGTCCGACCCTGATAGGAAAACCGATTAAAAAACATACCTCCGAGGCGGATTTTCGATGATTATGCGTATTAAATACAGTGATTACAGGAGTATGATTTGGTCCGACCCCGATAGAGAGAAAAGGACCGCCACGCGAGGTGACGGTCCTTTGATGACGTTTCTTAAGGGAAGTCAGCTGTCTACTGACGACCCTTGAGCAGCGCATCCACCACGGAGGGATCGGCCAGCGTGGAGGTGTCGCCGATGCTTTCAATTTCATCCTCGGCGATCTTGCGCAGAATGCGGCGCATGATCTTACCGGAACGGGTTTTCGGCAGCGCCGGGGTGAACTGGATCTTGTCCGGCTTGGCGTGCGGTCCGATTTCGGTGGTACAGGTCGCCAGAATGTCCCGCGTGATCTCCTCGGAGGGCTCGACGCCCGCCATCAGGGTGACATAAGCGTAAATGCCCTGTCCCTTGATGTCATGCGGGTAACCCACGACAGCCGCTTCCGCGACGCCCTGGGCCTTACCGATGCCGCCTTCCACCTCGGCGGTGCCGATGCGGTGACCGGAGATATTCAGCACGTCGTCCACGCGACCGGTGATCCAGTAGTAACCATCCTCGTCGCGACGGGCGCCGTCACCGGTGAAGTAGTAACCGGGATACATGGCGAAGTAAGCGTCGATGAAGCGCTCATGGTCGCCGTACAGGGTACGCATCTGGCCCGGCCAGGACTGCTTGATCGCCAGCAGGCCGGAGGCGGGATTCCCATCGATCTCTTTGCCTTCCTGGTCCAGAATCACCGGCTCAACACCGAAGAACGGCAGAGTGGCGCTGCCCGGCTTCTGCGGGATAGCGGCCGGCAGCGGAGTGATCAGAATGCCGCCGGTTTCGGTCTGCCACCAGGTATCGACAATCGGGCAACGGCCTTCACCGACCTTATTGAAATACCACATCCACTCCGGCTCCTTGATCGGCTCACCCACGGTGCCGAGCAGCTTCAGGCTGGAACGGTCGTGCTTGACGACGAACTCGTCACCTTCGCGCATCAGGGCGCGCAGGGCGGTGGGAGCGGTGTAGAAGCTGTTGACCTTGTGCTTCTCAACTACCTGCCAGAAACGGCCGAAATCGGGGTAGTTCGGTACGCCTTCGAACATCATGGTGGTGGCGCGGTTGGCCAGCGGTCCGTAGACGATGTAGGAGTGACCGGTTACCCAGCCGATGTCGGCGGTGCACCAGTAGATGTCGCCTTCCTGGTAGTCGAAGATGGCTTCGTGGGTCAGCGAAGCAAAGAGCAGGTAACCGCCGGTGGTGTGCTGGATGCCCTTCGGCTTGCCGGTGGAACCGGAGGTGTAGAGGATGAACATGGGATCTTCCGCGTCCATCGGTACCGGTTCGCAGTTGGCGTCAACTTTGTCCATCTCGGCATGCCACCAGAGGTCGCGGCCGTCAACCATCGGCACTTCTTCACCGGTGCGCTTGACGACGAAGCACTTCTCGATGGAGGGAGTATCCGCCAGCGCCTTGTCGGCGTTGAGCTTCATCGGGATATTCAGCTTGGTGCCGCGGACGCCGGTGTCCTGGGTGATCAGCACTTTGCAGAGGGAATCGTTGATGCGGTCACGCAGCGAGTCGGGTGAGAAAGCGCCGAAAACGATGGAGTGAACGGCACCGATACGGGTGCAGGCGAGCATGGCGACAGCCAGCTCCGGAATCATCTGCATGTAGATACAGACGCGGTCACCCTTTTCGACACCCTGCGCCTTGAGGGCGTTGGCGAACATGGCCACCTGGTCCTTCAGCTCGGTGTAGGTGAACTTTTTGTCCTCTTCCGGGTTGTTGCCTTCCCAGATCAACGCGGTCTGGTCGCCGTGGCCGGCTTCCACGTGGCGGTCGAGGCAGTTGTAGGAAACATTCAGCTGGCCGCCTTCGAACCACTTGATGGCGACATCGCCTTTATAATCGCTGTTGGAAACGGTGTCCCACTTCTTGAACCAGGTCAGCCGCTCCGCCTGCTCGGCCCAGAAGGCATCCGGGTCGGCGAGGGAACGGTTGTACATTTCCTGGTACTTTTCCATCGAGGGGATGTGCGCTTTAGCCGCATCCCGGTAGTCGGGAGTGAATTTCTTGGCACTCATTTTATATCCTTTCTGTTTGCCATCTATAGTGTATAACGATCGTTATCTATGCAGCCCGGTGCGGCGGTTTGACCATCGCGGTCAGCACGGCGCCGACCAGACAGGCGATACCCAGAATGGTAAACGCCAGCGGGAAATTGCCCATGTCGCCCAGACGGCCGCCCAGGATCGGACCGGCGATGCCGCCGACGCCGTAAGCCAGGAAGACGAAGGGATAGTTTGATCCGACGTTCTTGGTGCCGAAAGTATCGGCGGTGATGGTCGGGAAGAGGGCGAAGTTGCCGCCGAAGTTGAAGCCGATCAGGGTGGCGCCCAGGAAGAGCAGCCAGGGGGTGCCGGCCATGAAGGTGAAGGCAATCACGAAGACGCCCTGCGAGCCGGTCATCAGGATGATGGAGAGCTTGCGTCCCAGTTTATCGCTGACCAGTCCCCAGAGGATGCGGCCGAGACCGTTGGCCAGGCTGAAGAAGACAGCCATGGCGGTACCGGCGATGGCGGTCGCTTCCCCGGCGCTGATTCCGGCGGCCTGCAGCGCTTCCATCGGGTAGAGTTTCATCAGACCGATCGACATCAGGCCGGCGCCGGCACCGAAGACGAAGGTCAGGAAGATCATCCAGAACTGTGGCGTCGCCAGCATCTGAGTGCTGTTGAAGTCGACCGTACCGGCCGCGGGAGCACCGGCGGCGTCATTGGTCGGCGGCTCCCAGCCTTCCGGCTTCCAGCCCTCGGGGGGGAAGACCATCCAGAGACCGCCGATCGCCACCAGGGCGAAGAAGGCGATTCCGTAAATTGAGAAGGTCGTGGAAAGACCGAGATTCTCGATCAGGTGGCCCCAGGCGCCAGCCAGCTTGACCCAGAGCATGGCGCCGAAACCGAAGCCGGCGACGGCCAGTCCGGTGATCATACCCTTGCGGTCAGGGAACCAGCGCATACCGACCGCGATCGGCACCACGTAGCCGATACCGATACCGGCACCGCCGACGCCGCCGATCAGGATCGTCAGCGCCCAGAAGTTGGTGCCGCCGAACAGGCCGGCCAGCAGGTAGCCCAGCCCCAGTACGATGGCGCTGGTGAGCGCCAGTTTACGCGGACCCCAGCTGGTCAGCTTCTTGCCGGCGAGTACCATGACAATGGCGAACAGCGCCAGACCGACCGAAAACACGATCTGCGTATCGACGCGAGTCCACCCCGCCGCTTTCAGTTTGGGTGTGAATACCGACCAGGCGTAGATGGCGCCCAGCGCCAGTTGGATCAGAATAGCACCCAGGACGACGAACCAGCGATTCTTTCCGTCTCTCATATTTATACCTCACAAATGGTTGAATCATTTCCGCGACGCTCACAGGGAACGGCGGCACTCAAAAACCAAAAAAGTTCTGAATTCGGGCAAGCTCCCGGCAAGCGGAGTTACCGCGAGAGCTGATTAATATAGAGGAGCACCCTCAATTCGGCAAACCCTTTTTCTCTATTCTCAAGGTATTTCCGTGAAGCGGAAGAGGCGCCGTCAGGCTTTGCCGGAGCCGGGCGAAAGACCTTGCCGCGGTTTTTCCAACGGAGCGAGAAGAAGCCTCCGATTGCGAAAAATGACGGAATTGCGAGGGGATGGAGCGTAACGGCCGGTTTACTCAGAATACGAAGTTACGGCATAGAAAACGCACTCTGCGCCGAAAGCACCGTAATCAAAATACTGTGACTCATACACGGTTGCGATCAGGTTTTCCGGCATCACCACCCCGTATGGCGTTGTGGAGCGGTAAACCCGCCAGCTGGTACCATCGCCCGGCAACCAGTACAACAGGACCCCGGCGACATCGAGCAGAATGTGGAGCTGCTCGATCGGGTCGAGGCAACCGGTGTTCAGCGCCCAGGGAGTGGGAGCGTCGGTCAACTCCCAGTCGCCGGGAGTACCAGGACCGGGACCTTCCGCGTCGCAGGGAATGTGACGGCTCCAATCGACCGGCGTGGCTGCGAAAGTTACGGAGTCGATCACCGCGCCGTTCGGAGCGCAGAGAATCAGCTGCTCGCCGCCGGCGCTGAGCTTGAAGTCGGCGTGCAGGCCGGCATCGAGCGTGTCTTCGTCACACCAGACCAGCAGGTGCTGACCCGGCGCGATCGTCGTATCGGGAAACGCCCATTCGGTGGGAGTTCCGTAGTTGTCACTCATGGTATAACCCAGCAGGCCGACCGGAGTGTCGCCGCAGTTGATCAGCTCCAGCCAGTCGTCCCACTCCCCCTGCGGGTCGGCGATGGTGGTGCTGTTGCTGGGCATGAACTCGTTGATCCGGACGGCGACCGGGGGCGGAACCGGGGTCTGGAGCGGGATGCGGCCGGGCAGGGGGTAGGTCTGCTCCGGTCCGTCGCAGCCCAGGACCCGGATATTGAAAGAGCCCTGAGCGCCCGGTCCCAGTGGTGCCAGTTCCCCCCGCCAGCGTTCCGCCTCCTCCAGCCGTTTGGTGCCGGGCACCGGATCGAACCACATCGGGAAGAGCAACGACGGCAGAGTGTCGCCCGGGAAGTACTGCAGAATCATATCGCAGACGCCGACCGCGCCGCAGGATGCGGCGGTCACCACGATCGTATCGGTCGCGGTGGGCTGGCGCGGCTGCCAGTCGATCGCCCAGGCGTAGGGGATCGCCGCCTGCCATTGCAGTTGTTCCGGCAGCGAAGCGTTGCGCAGGTTGACGAACTCCTTGATGCCGCGTTTAACATGCTGGTTGGACCAGGGATCGGCGTCGAAAGAGTCATGGAAATCAGCCAGGTTGAAGCTGTAGTCCAGGGTGCGGAAGCTGTCCGCCTCCGCCCAGGGCGTAATCAGCTGGTGCAGGGAGTCAAGGCGGTCCTCCCAGAGCGCCAGGTCGAAGACCTCCGCGTTATAGAATTCGAGACAGCGTGCGAAGAAGTTGCTGTAGCAGGGTGTCGCCAGTATGCGCGTCGAAAGCGGGTGGGGGTCGGAGACCCCGAACCACCAGGGATCGACCTGCGCCCAGTCGATGTCGAACCAGTCGACGCCGAAGGTGTTGTCGTAATCGTAGGGGATCCAGTGGAAGCGGTCGCGCGCCGGTTCGTGATACAAATAGTAGTTGTTCATCAAGTAGCGATAATCGTCCCAACCCCCGACCAGAGCGTTGATGGCGAAATACTCGATCACCCGGGGGACCTTCAGAATCGCCTCGAGCGAATCCATGAAAAACGGTTCCGGCGTATTGTTGATGATATCGATCAGGCGCACCAGCTGCGAATAATCGTACTCGTCCGTGTTGGTTTTGAGTTCGTAGGGGCGTTCTTCGTCTACCCAGGGGTGGTAGTCTTCCGGGTTGGGGCCGCGCCAGGCGAGGTCCGCCGGCCAGAGGCACTTCCAGAGGTTGCCGGAATCGTCGACGTAGCGATCCTGCAGGAACTCGTCGTCGATATGCTCGACCGAAATGTAGAGGCCAAAGTAGTCGCCGTTGATGTAGAGCGCGGCGGGAGCGGCCACACTGGCGGTGATACCGATAGTGTGATACAAATCCCAGCAGAGCTTGCTGCGGATGATGGAGGGATCGTTGTGTTCGCCGTTAAGGTTCAACTTGTCAACGCCGAAGAACTGGCGTCCCGGTACGAAGGTGTTGAAAGAGAGCTTGAAGGACTTCTTCTGGGATGGCCGGGAGGTGTTCCCCCGCAGGCGCAGGCCGACCGAGTCGACGGTGGTGTCGAGCCAGGCGTTGTGGAAGTGGATCGAAGCCAGGTGCATCGAATCGCTCCAGACATGTTCCCACATCCAGGGAATCGCATCCGGCGCGCAGCTGACTTCGATCACCGCGACCTCGCTGTCGTCGTAAAGCCGCTGGTCAAGCGCGTTGAGCAGCAGCGCACCCGGGAGCAGCAGCATGACGACTGGAATCAGAAATCTTGGCGTGAACATAGGGCCCCGGTCAAGTTACTAACCATACAAAATAATGATGATGCTGATCGTTAGCAGTCAAAAACCGGCTGGCGGCAAGATTTGCGGCGGCGCAGGTCATGTCCGCGCGTATGTGGAAAGGCGTCGAATACGGCTGGACGACGCTGCAATCAATCCCGGAACGCGTCGACGTCCAGCGGCCAGACCGGACGCTGGAGGCGCCGGTAGGGCAGTCGCTCCAGACGACAATCGCTGGCGCCGGGTGTCAGGGCCAGGAGCGAACGCCGGGCTGCATCCTGGAGAGCGGGCGTCAGATAACCCCGCTTGATGACGGCGATGTGATACGCGGCGAGGTCGAGCTCCAGGCTGTGCAGCTGTTGCGGGTCCAGCAGGCTGAAACGCTCTGCGGTCAGCACTATGTCGATACCGCCGCAGCGCAGGACGGTCGCAGCGCAACCGCCGCCCCCTTCAGACTCCGCCGCGGTCAGGCGGCCCTGTCTCTGGACCACACCGGCCAGACGCAGCTGTTCGCCGCCGCTGGGATCCTCCAATGAGATGGCAACACTCTCGCCCGGTGCTGCCGCTTGACATATTTCCTCCGGACCGGGCGCCAGCAGCGAGCAGAAGAGTGCGGATGCCGGCCGGGCCTGCAGCAATTCGCGTAGTAGCGACAGCTCCCTTGTCGTGCCGCCGGCGTCCGGATTATCGCCGCTGTCGGAAATGATGACAGGGCCCTCCGTCGATCCCAGGGCGGCCCGCACCGCCGCCGCCGGCTCCAGCGCTTCCCCCGCGAAACCGAAAGCGGTCCTCTGCCGCCAGACCTGCTCCAGCAGTTCGGTCGCCACACGATGGGCCTGCTCCCGGTCGCCCTCCGTAACCACCGTGACGGCGACGTTGATTTGTGATACATCCGCCCAGGGATGACCGTTGGTGAAGGAGACGGCGAGCAGATCCTGTTGGTGTTCAGCCTCCGCCAGCGTTCGCATGAACTCCCGCAACGGCGGGCGCGAAGTCTCCGCCTGCTCGCCCGGCAGCAGCCAGGGTGCGACCACAATCGCGGTCACTGGATGGAGCTCGCCCCGCAACGTCCGCAGGAGCAGCCTGGCGGCACGAGCGCCCGTTTCCGCTTCGTCGATATGCGGCGCGGTGCGAAAGGCAACCGCGATGTCCAACAGGTCCGCCAGCTCCGGCACCAGATTCGCATGCATGTCGAATGCCACCGCGAGTGGCCGCTCCGGACCGAGCCGGCCACGTAAGCGGCGTAGCAGCTCCCGGTCGCAGAAATCCTCATCCACCGAACGCATCGCACCGTGCAGGTAGAAACAGGCGCCGTCGACACCATCGTCGATTTGCTCCAGTAAGCTGTCGCAGAGGTGTGAAAAACAATCGCGCGTCAGCAGACCGCCCGGTTGCGCCCGGGCGAAGAGCGCCGGCACCGGCTCGACACCGGCGGCGCGAAGCTCCGAGACGATACCCTGCAGTGTGTCACACCGCCAGGGCCGCTCCCACAGTTCCCGCCCCTGCCGCAGGGTGAAATCGCCACTGGTAGTGAGCAGGGGAGAAAAACTGTTGGATTCATGCGAGACGGCGCCAACGAGTACACGTGTCATGTATCACACTCCGGCGGGGGACGCATCTGGGAACGCAACGCCGGTGGGAACGGTTTGGCGGCCGGTAGCCTGCCATAAAAGAGATCGTCGAGCCGGATCGCCAGCCGGCGGAACAAAGGTGAACGTCTCACGCCGGAGCGGACGAGGTTGTGGAGCGGATTATCCGGATGCGACCAGGGACAAACACTGATACAGCGCCCACAGTCGGTGCCAGCGCGGCACCAGAACTCGTAACACGCTTCCGAGTTGATCCGCCAGCGAACAACTCCCGCCACCTCCTCCGGATCGCCGTCGGGAATGGCGCCCGCCGGACACGCCGTGACACATTTGCGGCAATTAAGGCAGAAGTCTGTTACGCCGCTGGCGCCGGTTGCAGGCGACTCCGCCAGCGGGAGGTCGGTAGTGACAACCGCCAGACGTACCCGCGGGCCGTGCCGGGGCGTCATCAACAGCCCCATCCGACCAAGGTCGCCCAGCCCGGCGTCGCGCGCTACCAGCGGGCAGACAACCTGGTAACAACCGTCGATATGGGCGCGGGCACTGTAGCCCAGCTGGCGGATCGAATCGGCGATCTCCACCGCCAGGCGGCCCGACTGGAAATAGCGGCGGTGAGATTCCAGGATCACCGGTGCGGCGGGGGCGGTGGCCAGCATAGCGCGGTCCATCTCAACCGCGACAATCAGGGCGTGGGAGTGCAGAGAGGAGACCGGTTCGCCGTAAAAGTGACCGCGACCGGCGACGCTGTAGAAATGATAATCCCGTAGCCGGGTGATGCCGCAGTTCACGGCACCGCTATCTGAAGCCCAGCCGCGTACCAGATCGCTGGCGGCGGTCGCTGATATCTCAGAACGCACAACCGCCGAAACGCCGTCTACCCGGCCGCGCAGTTCAGCGATCTCGGCCAGCAACGCTGCGGTGGCCGCGAATAGCTGACTGTTGTATTGCGAAGTTCCCGGTGCGAGTAGTCCCGGCAAGGCCCGGATGGCGTCATCCCGTTCCCGCTGTTCAGGGTGCAGACGATAATACTGTTCGTAGGCGGAAGACCCCGGCACCAGTTCCGCCCGGGAAAACATGGTGTCCCGCTCATCGAGCCGAACGGACGGAACGGCGCCGCGCCGCCCGCTATCCCGCGGCAGCAGCAACACGGCCAACGCTGTCGCCAGCACCACCGGCAATATCAGATTCAGCGGCTCAACGGAGAACCAGCCGCTGAGCATGCAGACTACCGCAATAGGCACACTCAGGAGCAGGGCAATTACGGCCGCGCGCGTTTCCCGCTCACAGTGTGATACAACGGCCATCCAGGCGCCGAGTCCCAGGAGAACAAGTCCAGAGCCGATGGAGATTAGATCGAGCGGAGTCATAATGCGCGGTATGACGCTCCTGAATCGCTGCTATTTCCGTTCCAGGTCCAGTTGGCGCCGCAGATTGAGCTTGAGGGCATGCAGCGTGAGTGTGATATCGTGAATGAAATAGATGATCGACAGCACCAGGCTGATGATACCCAGCCCCCACAACGACAGCACCAGATGCGTGAGTTGCAGCTGCAGATAACTGATAGCGAACAGGCAGAAAATGATCAGGCTGGCGAAGAGAATGCTGATAGAGGCGTAGGTGATGGCAAGTCGCAGATTGCGGGACCGTTTGTAGAGTATGCGTATCTGCACTTCCAGCGCCTGCCGTTCAGCGCTGCCGGTCTCGACTTTCTGCAGTTCCCGGCTCAGGTTGCGCGAGATGTCGATCGTGCGCCCCAGCCGGTTGGTCATCGAGAGGAGCAGCAGACCGACACCGGAGATGAGCGCGACCGGTGTGATCGAGAGTTGCAGGATCCTGGTGAGTTCCTCAACAACCATTGGCAAGGCTCTCCGCCGGGTTGTTTAGATCAGCAGGTTACGGCGGTATTCGCGCCAGGCGCGGCGAACCGCTGCCATGGCGGCGTCCAGCTCGAGAGACAGTTCGCTGAGCTGAACGTAGTCTCCCTGATTCAGCGACTCTTCGATCTTCCCGACTATCGATGGTTCTTCCAGCCGGTTCCGGGCGATAGTCGTACGCAGATCATCGACCGCCTGCCAGTTGCGGGCGTCGTAGTCGTTTTCATGCTCCGGCAAGCGGCGCATGGCGGCCAGTTCGCGCTTAAGGTTCGGGATTTCCTTTTCACCCAACTCCACCAGCCACTTCTGGCGAGCGCTGAGGTAGAAAGAGTTGATGATGCTCTCGTCCAGCGGTGTATCACGGAAGATCTCGATAGGCTCCTGCAGCACGTTCAACACCTCCCAGACCGTACGCGGCGCCGTGCCGTACAGCTCCACCCGCTCCTGCTCAGTGTAGTCATCGAAAATATCTCTCTCCGAAACATACTCCCGCTCCGCGGCGAGATACTCCGCCGCCTCTCCCTTGCGCTTGCGCAGCTCACGGTCGAGTTCCGCCGCGCTACGCCCGGCATTGGCGCGCATACCGTGCAGCATGGACAGGTAGATAGCTGACGACGCCAGGTAGGTGTTGGTGTGCGGGTTAGGTGCCCGCACCTCGAGCCGCGTCGCCAGCGGATTGTCGGAACGGACCAGACCCGCCAGCACCGTTCGGTTCCGCGAGATGGTTCCAGGCGCGATTCCCAGTGAAGCGACGGGACACACCGGCGCTTCAAACCCGGGCTGCAGCCGCTTGAGCGAAGAGATCGAGTTGGAAACAAACGGATTGATAAACCGCCAGTTGAACAGGAGCCCCATCAGGGCGCCGTAGCCGAAATTGGAAAGGTAGAGATCATCGGACGCTGTATGAAAAAGGTTGAGTTTCTGCCCGCTTTTCAACAGCAGCAGGATACCGACATGCGTGTGCTCGCCCGATCCTGCCACTCCCTCCACCGGCTTGGCGGTGTAGGTTACCTCCAGGCCGTGCCGCCGGAACAGCTCCTTGATCTGGATGCGGGCGTAGAGTTCGTTGTCAGCCGTCTGCAGGGGGCTGTCGAAACGCCAGTCGATCTCAAGCTGCTCCATGACATCATACAGCGATCCCTCACGCGAGATCTTACCCTTGACCCCGCCGACCTCCTTGTGCCCCATCTCCGGTACCAGGCCGGAGTGCTGCAGCAGAGAGAGACTCTGCTCGAGACAGTTACGAATCTGCCCCTTGGTCCGCTTCCAGTAGGACTCCTTGAGCATTTGTGAGACAGCCAGCTCCTCCACCGACACCTGATCGACCGGCGTGCGCACCCACATTTCCAGCTCGGTGCCCAGAGTCAGCTGTACATCGACGATGTCTTTCCACTCGACATCGTGCGCCCGCAGAAAGGCGGGATGCTCCTTGAGCAGCTCCAGCACCTTCTCCTTGACGTAATCGCTGGTCGCCTCCAGCACCGACCGGGAACAGGTGAATTTATCGTGGTGCCGGAAAAAAACCGGGATGCGCAGCGTGCCGGTGGGTAAACCGTCTTCGCCGTTGTTTTCGTGATTGTAGTCGATGAACCACTTGCGCTCGAAATCGATTATGAAGTCAATCTTGGCGTCGCACAAGCTGGCGATACCGGGCAGGTTGACCGAAGAACCATCGGTCTGAACCCCGCCGGAAAAGATCTCCGCGATGTTATCGAGAAAGTACTCGACCGGAATCCGCTCGTCGGTGTCGTTACCGAGAAAATCGACGCCGGCAAGAGAGACGAATTTCAGCTCCGGATGATCGAACAGGAAGCTCTTCAGCCGCTTCTGCGACTTGTCTTCCGTGGGGACGAAATAGATCAGCTCCATGGCGACTCCTTTTTGGTCTCCGGGGCGCGAGGTCCGTTACGTGATGGTTGGTAAGGCGCCAACCGTCAAACGCCAGGGGATAACCCGCGGTGTCCCCGCACCACCCAGAACACTCACCAGATTGGATAAGAATAGTCAGGTCGGGACTGATAACCAAGTGCAACCTGTGTTGAGGAGCGGAAGGTCTGAAGAGGCCGTATTTGTATCACACTCCAGCGAAGAACTCGCCGTAATGATGAGTTGTTTTGAATCCGAGCCGGTCGTAGACCGCACGGGCGGCCCGGTTGTCCACCTTGACGTTGAGGCCGATGAACTCGACTCCTTTGAGCAGCTCCCGGCAGAGGTGCCCCACCAGTTTTTCACCCAGGCCCCGTCCGCGCCACGGTGCCGCTACCGCGATATTGCCGATAGCCGCCACGCTGTAGTCCTCGGAGAAGAGGTGGACGCCGCTGACGCCGATCAGGTTGTCGTCTTCCCGCAAACCGTAGTAGTGGCCCGTTGCCAGCATCCGCGGATCGAACCAGTTTCCCGGATAGGCGTCGTCGAGAAACTCGCGCACCGCATCCTCGTCGGTACCCGGCTGGAGACGTATCACATCGTCGCTGGCAACAGTCTGCAGTGCGGTGGTGTCGACCAGCTGCATCTTGCTGAAGAGACCCGCTGGTTGCAGCCGGTACTTCTGTTCGAGGGTGGCTTCGAGGCCCGGAGTGAGGTGGGCATAAACGCGCTCCGGCAGTTCCGGCAGCAGGGCGTTCAGCAGGTCGTGCAACGGCGAGAGATCATCACCCAGCGCCAACAACGTGGTTACCTGTCCCTGATACAGCAGGATGACCGCGCGCAGGGCGCCCTGCTCCCTCAGTCCGTAGTACGTCGACCGCGGACGGAAAAACGGATCGAGATCGCCGATGCTGTAAAAATGCAGCGACCGGTTGGGATTGAAAAACTCGAATATCTCGGCATTGTCATGCAGAACTTCCGGGCTCATGTGGTACCTCGAGTTACTTCCTACGCATTGAAAATAGGAATTATACACATGTGGTAAACTGCAAAAGGTCTGAAACCACCGCGCTTGAGAATCACCACGTCAACGTCTACTTTTACAAAAGATGAAACCGTTCCAGTACAGCGTTTCAGTCTACGCCGTTACGCGACAATCGAAAGGACACGTCATGTTCAAACGCCTGGGGACCTCCTGTTGTCTGGCGATTCTGTTCTCGGCGGTCGTCTTCGCTGCCCGCCCCCTGCCCGCCGTGGTCGTGATCGCGACCGGCGGCACCATTGCCGGACAAGGTGCCGGCGGTGTCCAATCCCAATATGAACCTGCCCGGACGCCGGTGGAGGACCTGTTGCGCGCCGTCCCGGAACTTGGAACCCTGGCGCTGGTGAGCGGCGTGCAGTATTGCCAGATCGCCAGCCAGGACATGACGCCGGAGTTGTGGCTCGGGCTCGCCGCGCGGGTTGAGCAGCTGCTGGACGGAGACGCGGTAGACGGCGTCGTGATCACCCATGGCACCGACACGCTGGAGGAGACCGCCTTTTTCCTACACCTGGTAACCGCCAGCGACAAGCCGGTTGTATTCACCGCCGCGATGCGGCCCCCTACCTCCCGGAGTGCCGACGGAGCGCTCAATCTTTACAATGCCGTCGCGGTGGCCGCCACGGCGTCATCCCGGGGCAGGGGCGTGCTGGTAGTGATGAACGATGTGATACACTCCGCACGCGAAGTGACAAAGCGCCATACAACGCGGCTGGACGCTTTTGAATCGCCTGTTTACGGTCCGCTCGGCGAAGTTTTCTACGGTGAGATCGCCTACTACCGTTCCGGAGAGCGCCGCCACACCGCCGCCGCCGGCTTTCACCAGCTCCCTGACGCCGGGCTTCCGCGAGTGGATATCCTCTACGGTTATGCCGGCAGCCCGCCTGACCAGGTGGAATGCGCTGTCGCCAACGGGGCGCGGGGTATCGTCTATGTGGGAACCGGCAACGGTAATCCCGGCCAGGCGGTACTTGAACAGCTGGCTGCGGCCGCCGCCGCCGGAGTTGTGGTCGTACGCGCTTCGCGGCCCGGGACCGGACGAGTCACACTGGATGCGGAGGTAGACGATGCGCGATATGGCTTTATCGTGGCGGACAATCTCAATCCGCAGAAAAGCCGCATCCTGTTGATGCTGGCCCTGTCGCAGGCTGCTGACCGGAATGTAATCCAACAGCTGTTCTTCGACTACTGAGTCGACGGCAATTCGCCGGTTTCATCCGGAGGGGAGTTGTCGATGTATCACACAAAGCGCCAAGCCGGGAGCTGCCGATGTTGTTCAAGCCGCTGACCTGGTTGCTGGCGGCGTCGACGTTGTCGACCGCGCCGGGTGTGGCCGGCGCCGGCGAACGTTATCCGCTCCTCTTCGCCACCTACGCCGGCGGACAGAACGAACTCCAGAATACACTACTGCTGGTCAGGAGCATCCGCGAATTCGGCGGCGCGCACGCGCGGGCGCCGGTTCAGATCTATCTCCCGGCGGAACTGCTGGAGCGGGAGGCGGTACTGGTGGCGGAACTGAGGACGCTGGCGGCGGCATTCCGAACCAGCTCGGCCCCTGACACCGCCACCTGGTACTACTACGCGCACAAAGTCTATGCCGCAGCTGAGGCGGAAGCGGCCGCGGAACGTGAAGCGACAGTGTTGGCCTGGCTGGACGAAGACACCATTCTATTGGAAGAGCCAGCGGAGTTCCTGCTGCCGGCGGGAGCGCGGCTCGGTTACCGGCCGGTGATGCATCGCAATATCTGTCCCCATTTCGATGAACCGCTCGACGCTTTCTGGAAGCGCGCCTATCAACTGATGGGCGTCCGGGACACCACGCTGTTTCCGATGACCACGCCCGCTTACGGCGACCAGGTCAGACCCTACTTCAACGCCGGCTGCCTGGTGGTAAGACCGGAACACGGCCTCCTTCGCGAATGGCCCGGCTATTTCGAGCGGCTGTACAACGACCTGGAATTGCGCGCGATGGCCGAGCGCGATATCAAGAAGCGGATCTTCACGCATCAGGTGGCGCTGACCGGCGTCTTTCTCAACCACTGCCCGCGCGGGAAGATGCTGGAGTTCAGCGAGCGGATCAACTATCCCCTCTTCTTCAAGGAGATGTTCGGCGCCGACCTTGAATTCGATGACCTCGCCGGTATCGTAACCCTGAGGCACGAGTCGTTTTTCCGCAACCCGCCGCCCAACTGGCGGGAACGGTTGCGGGGGCCGGCGCCACAGCTGACCTGGCTGCGGGAGAACCTGCCATAGTTGAAAGAGAGAAACCGAGGTCCTCAAACCGGCACCGTGCTGATCCCACTCGACCATGGCGATCCGGCGGCATCGCAGCTGGCGGGTCACTACGAGCCCCCCGGCACCGACAACTACCTGGCAACTGTGCGGATTCCCCAGTACATTGACCACGATGCCTGCAATCCGGGACAAGCCTGGTACCGTGTGACGGCGGTGGTTGGGGAATAGATGCAGGTGTCCGGCAATAGTCGTTTTAGGGGAGGAAAGATGTTTCACACAAAATGCATTTCTGCAACTGCCGCTACAGCGGCCTGCCTGGTACTGTTTCGAATCAGCCATCTATCAGCTCAGGAAGTAACCTTCGGCGATCAGATCATCATCAGTCAGAATGCCAATCATGCCAGTTGCGTGATACATGCCGATCTTGATGGTGATAATGATCAGGATGTACTCTCGGCGTCAAGACTAGACGCCAAAATCGCCTGGTATGAAAATCTGGACGGCGAGGGGAGTTTCAGCCCCGAGCAGATTATCACACTGAACGCAGCTGGCGCTAACTCGGTAGCTTGCGCCGATCTGGACGGTGACGGCGATCAAGACGTGCTCTCGGCGTCCTTTGAGGATAACAAGGTGGCGTGGTACGAAAACGAGGACGGTCTGGGAACCTTCGGCCCCGAGCAGGTGATCGCTGAACTGGAGCACGCCATCTCGGTCTGTTGCGCGGATTTCGACGGAG
The DNA here is from genome assembly GCA_964517435.1 of uncultured Bacteroidia bacterium. Lineage (GTDB taxonomy): Bacteria > CAIWAD01 > CAIWAD01 > BS150m-G50 > BS150m-G50 > BS150m-G50. The sequence continues at coordinate 16,601 of CAZFEC010000036.1, forward strand.
ATGATGACTGGGATGTACTCGCTGCTGGCTATCAGGGACACACGGTGGTCTGGTACGAAAACCTGGAGGGCCAGGGCACATTTGGACCGGCCCGGACGCTGTGCGTGTCCTGTGATGGTCCCTTCTTCGTCCACGCCGCCGATCTGGACAATGACAACGATCAAGACGCGGTCGTAGGTTTCTATACGGCGTCCCTGGTCGTCTGGTTCGAGAACACAGACGGTCAGGGCACCTTTGGGGAGCTGCAGGAAATCAGCACGGATGTCCTGAATGTGACATCCGTCTATACCGCCGACCTGGAC
>CAZFEC010000036.1:17002-36148 GCA_964517435.1 uncultured Bacteroidia bacterium
CCGCCGACCTGGACAACGACGGCGATCAGGATGTGCTGTCGGCTTCGTATGCGGACAATAAGCTCGCCTGGTATGAGAATGAAGATGGCGAGGGTACGTTCGGACCGGAACAGGTGATCAGCACCGAAGGTGACGGAGCGCTTTCCGTCGCCAGTGTCGACCTGGATGCCGATGGTGACCAGGATCTGCTCCTGGCCTCTTATGATGATAACGAGGTTTCCTGGTTTCGCCAGGAAGGAACGGCGTTTACCCGTCAGCCGCAGGTGACGCCCTGTCGGGTGGAACTGCTGGCCAATTATCCGAATCCCTTCAATGCGAGCACGACGCTTGAATTCACACTTGTTTTTCCGCAGAACGTCCAGCTCGCGCTACACAATATGCGTGGTCAGCAGGTGGCGATTCTGGCGGACGGGTTTCACGCGGCGGGAAAGCATTGTATCACATTCAATGCCGAGGCGTCCCGGCGGTTCGGGGAGCCGCTACCCAGCGGTGTCTACATCTATCGGCTGCAGGCCGGTTCCGAGATCTTCTCCCGGAAAATGGTGCTTTTACGATGACCGCTCTCTGAACAAGGAAAGGGAAACAAATGTACGAATGCTTCCAGGGAAAAACCGTAGAAGGGCGTGAGACGTTTTCACCGCTCTGGATTATAAGCGAGAACCTGCTCTATCTGGCCATGTGGGTGCTGGCGGGAGCCTTGCTCTGGCCGCTCTGGCTGCCGGGCGGCTGGCCGCTCCTGACACTGACCTGGGCGGTTATCGTCATCGTGATACAAGTCATGTTGAAGAAGCACATCTGCACCGGCTGCTATTACTACGGCAAGCTGTGTCACACTGGCTGGGGCAAACTCGCCTCCGCACTGTTCCCGCCGGACAGCGGCAATCTCAAGCTGGGCGAGAAACTCACCTATTTTTACATTATTCCGCCGCCGCTGATCCTGCTGGCGGGTATCGCTTATGCCTTGATCTGCGACGCCGGCTGGTTCTACTGGCTGCTGCTCGCGTTTTACGTGATACTCAACGGTCTGTCCTTCCCGCTGCGCATCAAGGGTTGCGGACTCTGCGCCCTGCGTGAAGTCTGTCCCGGCAGCGCGGCCAAGAGCAAGGCGGCGGACTGAGGCGATCAGCTGCAACCGGAGCGCATCACGGTCGCAAATCAGAGAGGTTTTCCATGCACAGAATCATCCGGTCGATACTCTGTATCTTTCTTATCACTGCAACCGTACTGGCGGCGGAAACCGACTCCCTCTCCCTGCGTCCGGTCAAGGGGGATCAGGCGCTGCAGTTTAAAATCGGCAATGGCTCTCGTTCCCTGGTCACCTTGGACGAATACGGAGGCGCCAACCTGTCGTACAAGCGAGTACTGAGCGACCGCAAGGCTCTGCAGGTTGGTTTGGAGATGAGAGGGGGACAAAGCGCCCGTGAACAAACCGAAGCATTCCCGCAAGTGGACACCTTGAACAACAGCGCGACGAGTGACGATAGCTTTCTAGATCTTGAATTGTCTCTACAGCTGATACACGCTACGGTGGGAGAGCGGCACTGGTTATACTACGGCTATGGTCCGGCGGTAAGTTACAGTATCGAGTGGGAGACAAATGAAAGCAGATTAGAAACCAATCCGCCGCAGATCGATAAGTGGGACAGAACCTATATTAACTACGGTTTGGGATTGACCGGCTTGATCGGAGTGGAATGGGCACTCAACGACTTCCTGACACTGCATGCCGAATACAGATCGTCATTAATGTATCACATCACCGAAAGTGAGCAAATCCATACCGACGAGGATCCTGACATGTATAATGAGGATGATTACCATTCACATTACCTCGACTTCATCCCGGATGGCGTCCGTTTCGGGCTGTCGGTGTACTTCTAGCGCGAGTTGTCGAAAGGAGCGTTCAGCCACATGTCTATCGATGATCGTCCCGCCAGCACCTCGCAGCTGCTGATCACCCTGGCCGCCTTCGTTATCGTAGTGGCGGGGATGAGCGCGGCCAAAGCTATTCTGGTGCCGTTTCTGTTGTCGATCTTCATCGCCATCATCTCGGCGCCGGCGCTTTCCCTGTTGCGCAGGATCGGCCTGCCTCAGTGGCTGGCGCTGCTGATCGTGATCACCGGCGTACTGCTGCTCGGGTTGCTGATCGCCAGCCTGGTCGGCAGCTCCATCGAAGACTTCTCCCGCAACCTGCCCGCCTACGAAGCGAAGCTGGAGCAGCAGACCGCGGCCATCGTCAAGTGGCTCGAGCAGCTGGGGGTGGACACTTCCAGCCTCGCGTTGACGGAGGTGTTCAATCCCGGCACCGCGGTGAAACTGACCGCCGCGCTGCTCAACGGCCTGGGCAGCGCCCTCGCCAACGCCTTCCTGATCCTGATGACGGTGATCTTCATCCTGCTGGAAGCCTCCACCTTCCCGGGCAAGCTGTTCCTGATCCTGGGTGGCTCGCAGTCCTCCCTCGATCGCTTCGACACCTTTATCGACACCGTCAAGCACTACATGGCGATCAAAACCCTGATCAGCCTGGCGACCGCCGTGCTGGTGGTCATCCTGCTGGCGGTGATCGGCGTCGACTACCCGCTGCTGTGGGGACTGCTGGCTTTCGCACTTAACTACGTGCCCAACATCGGCTCGATCCTCGCCGCGCTACCGGTGGTCCTGCTCACGCTGGTGCAGCTGGATCCCCTGCATGCGCTGCTGGTAGCCGCCGGTTATCTTTTGATCAACCTGCTGATGGGTAATGTGGTGGAGCCGCGCTACATGGGACGCGGGCTCGGCCTGTCGACGCTGGTCGTCTTCCTGTCGTTGATCTTCTGGGGTTGGGTGCTGGGGCCGGTAGGCATGCTGCTCTCGGTGCCGCTGACCAACACCGCCAAGATCGCGCTGGACAGCCGGGACGACACCCGCTGGCTGGCGGTACTGCTGGGGCCGGAGGTCCAGCCGCCGGAGGAAGCTGAAGCCGCCGACGAGTCGGCTCCGGAGGAGGGCGCAGGCTGATCAAGTTCGCGACGCAGGCGACGACAGGGTGGAGTAACACTGGACTGTTGCCCGGCATTCATATGTGATACATCTTGATATTAACCGCAGGCCTTTGCAGGCCGGGAGCGATTGCACCACCGTTGCTCGCTCCGGCTGCCGTTAACCGGAGAAGCTTCACATGATATTTCCAAAAGTACGGGTACCCTTCCTGAACGCCGCCCAGATGGCGGAGGTGGACCGCGCCATGCTGGAAGACTACCGGATCGATCTGTCCCGTATGATGGAGAACGCCGGCCGCAACCTGGCGCTGCTGGCGCGGGAGAAATTCCTGAACAGCGATCCGCAGGACAAGATCATCGCCGTGCTGGCGGGCAGCGGCGGCAACGGCGGCGGGGCGCTGGTCGCGGCGCGCCACCTGCACAACTGGGGGGCGCAGGTCCAGATCTACCTCACCCGCCCGCCCGATCACCTCAAACCGGTCACCCGCCAGCAGCTGGAGACGCTGCAGCAGATGGAAGTGCCGGTGGATGCCGACCTGCCGGAGCGGCCGGGCGGTCGCTACCACCTCATCATCGACGGTCTGCTGGGCTACACGCTGACCAGTGCGCCGCAGGGAAATGTGGCGGAGCTGATACGCTGGGCCAACAGCCGCGGCATTCCGAAGCTTTCCCTCGATCTGCCTTCCGGTCTGAATCCCTCCACCGGACGCGGTTTTCTGCCGGTGATTAAAGCGACCGCCACCCTGGCCCTCGCGTTGCCGAAAACCGGCCTGCGCGCCAGCGCCGCCCGCGAGTGCGTCGGCAAGCTCTACCTGGCTGACATCAGCGTGCCTCCCACTCTCTACGGGCAGCCGCCGCTGTCGCTGCGCGTGCCGCCGATCTTCACCCACGGCGAGATCGTCCAAGTCATGTAGCGTGGAAATGCATACGCCAAATGTATCACACAGCTAAAACGAAACGGGAGGATGCAGATGAAGCGCAATAAACTGGGTTTTCTGGGACTGCTGGGATTACTGGGCCTGCTCGGGTTGTTCCTGGGTAATCCGGGGTACTATGGTTTTTACGGTCTGTTCGGGTTCTTCGGTATGTTCGGTCTCCCGCCGAAATCGGATGAATAGCAGCCGTAAGCGACGGCGATCTTAATCACCAGCTGATACGACCGGGCTGCGAGCTCAAGCATGCCGATAAAGCGCTGGAGAAGCTGGACGAATTGAGATAGGGGTAGGGGCGAATGGCATTCGCCCTCGTTTAGAACCGGATGCCTGTTCTATATCACCAAGAGAACAACTAATACCCGGAGTGATCTTGAAGACAATAATGGCGCTCGCAGCGCTGCTCCTCCTGCTGGGTTGCGCGGATACGGACGACGCCGGGATCGACTACCGGCAGGAAATGCGCGATTTCGTACAGGCGCTCAGCTTCTGGGCCAGGGGGATCACCCCCGGCTTCCTCATCATTCCACAGAACGGCGCCCAGCTGGTCAGCGTTGATGATAAAGACGCCGTCACTCCCGATTTGAGCTACATCAACGCCATCGACGGCATGGGGCAGGAGTCGCTCTTCTACGGCTATGCAGATGACGATCAGCCCACTCCTCCGTCGGTGCGTCAGGAGACCATCCCTTTTCTCGACCTGGCCCGGGACAGCGGCGCGGTGACCATCCTGGTGACCGACTATTGCTACACCCCCACCCGGATGTCCGACTCCTACCAGCAGAACGGCAACCTCGGTTACATCTCCTTCGCGGCGGATCATCGCGAGCTGGACAACATCCCCTTCTATCCGACCGCACCCTGGAACGAGAACGCGGATGATATCACGGAGCTGACCGACGCGCGGAATTTCCTCTACCTGATCAATTCGCAGCAGTACGAATCGGCGCCGGCACTGGTTGACGCCCTCGCGGCTACCAATTACGATCTGCTCATCATCGATGCTTTCTTCCAGGATCAGATGTACACCGCGGCGCAGGTGGCTCAGCTTCAGCAGAAAATGGATGGCGGCAGCCGCCTCGTAGCGGCCTACCTGAGCATCGGTGAAGCGGAAGATTACCGCTACTACTGGCAGCCGGCGTGGGGCACCTCGCCGCCCGACTGGCTCGCCGACGAGAATCCCGACTGGCCAGGCAATTACAAGGTGCGCTACTGGCGGGAGGAATGGCAGGCGATCATCTTCGGCCATGATGACTCTTACCTGCAGCGGATTCTGGACGCCGGTTTCGACGGCGCCTATCTTGATATCATCGATGCGTTCGAGTACTTCGAATAACGGGGTCGGACCATATTATGTTGATGTAAACACAGAAATTAAGTCCATATGCTCTAGATACTCTAGGGTCGGACCTGGTTATGGTTTTTGTTATCAGTACGATAAGGCCGAAAAACGCCGAATTCTGACCCTTAGACGGACATTTTTCACCCGAAAAATGGTCCTCTTTTTGTGAGGTTGAAAGTGCCGCACAACCACCACGACCGCGACGATCTGACCGGCGAGCACAAAGCGGGCCACCTGGTGCAGATCACACTGGCTATCCTGTTTCTCGCCGTCTGGTTGCTGGACGGTTTCTGGCTGAAACTCACCCTGCTCAACCAGTATCTGACCGCGAGTGTCAGGCTCCCGATCGGTATCAGCATGCTGATTTTCTCGGTCTACCTGTCCAGCCGCAGTCTGGCGATTGTGTTCGGCGAAAAGCGCGACCCGCCGGCGGTTATCCGCGAGGGGGCGTTCAACCTGGTGCGCCATCCGATGTACCTGAGTGAAATCGTGCTCTACCTGGGGCTGCTGCTGATGAGCTTCTCCCTGGCGGCGGCAGTCGTCTGGCTGGCGGGGATAGTATTTCTGCACATCATCTCCCGCTACGAAGAGCGCTTGCTGCTGGCGCGTTTCGGCGAGGAGTACGAGCGCTATCTGCGCGACGTGCCGATGTGGGTTCCCTGGCCATGGCGCAGGAAACTATGAGATACGCTCAGCCTTACGGATGCGCTGCAACATCTCGAGTCGGGAGCGGAGCACTCATTCATTACCGCGAGGTGTATTAATGGCGCAGCAATCATCCCGACGCCGACCGGTGCGCCGGTTCTTCCAGTGGGGATGTAGCACCATCCTGCTGCTGCTGATCGCGCTGGCTGTCTGGATCGGAATCGCGCTCTTCTCCGGTCCCCGGCTTATGGAGCTGAACCAATACCACCCCTTCCGCTCGGCAGAGGCCCGGGAGCGATACCTGGAGCGAGACCTACAACGGGCAGCAGCCTGGCCGGTACCGGTTGAGAACCGCACCGTATCCACTTCCTGCGGTGAAACCTTTATCCGGATCAGCGGCCCGGAGGACGCTTCGCCGCTGGTGTTGCTGCCTTCCGCCAGCGCCGGATCACTCTTCTGGCTGCCCAACATCAAAGCGCTGGCGGCGGAATACCGCGTGTACGCCGTTGACAACATTTACGACTTCGGCCGCAGTGTCTTCCGGCGGGAATTCACTACCTCCGACGACTTTATGGTTTGGCTTGAGCAGCTGTTCGATGGCCTGGAGCTGGAGCAGGGGATCAATCTGATGGGGATTTCCTATGGAGGCTGGCTGTCAAGCAGGTTCGCTCTGCGCTGTCCGGAACGCCTGTACAAGGTCGTGCTGATCGCACCAGTGGCGACGCTGATGCCGCTGACCGGTGAGTGGGTCTGGCGGGGATTATTGGCGATGGTGCCGCACCGCAGCTGCCTGGGCAATATCACTAACTGGCTGTTCGCCGACCTGATCAAGCGAGATCCGGAATTGGTGGAAGAGATGGTGTCCGATGTCTTCCTTGGTTTGCGCAGTTTCAAAACGAAAACGCTGGTTACTCCCACCGTGCTGACCGACGCGGAGCTGCGCAGCCTGGAGGTACCGGTGCTGTTGCTGGTTGGAGAAAACGAGAAACTCTATCCTGCGACGCAAGCGGTTGCGCGGTTGCGGAACCTCGCGTCCCAGGCGAAAACCGCCATAATCCCCGGTGCGGGCCATGACTTGACCTATGTACAGACGGAACTGGTGAACGGGAAGGTGCTGGAGTTTCTGAGAGAACCCTAACGGGGAAGCAAGACGGGACCACGGTTGTATGCATGATGGTGAAGGGATGCAGTCCCATACCGACGAACAACTGATGGAGCTGCTGCGGGCGGGACAAACCGGCGCACTCGATGAATTGTATGCCCGCTATGCCCGCAGGCTTTTCGTCTTCTGTCATCACCTGACCGGTCGCCGCGACTCCCAGGCGGCGGAGGACCTGGTGCAGAACGCCTTCCTGCGGGTGATCCGCGCCGCCGGCACCTTCAACCCGGAGCAGGCCGCCTGTTGCACCTGGTTGTTCACCATCGCGCGCAATCTCTGCCTCGATCACCTGCGACGGCTGCGCAATCAGCGGTCGATCCCGCTGGAAGGGGTGCCTGGGAACGACACCCGCGCTGAGAGGCTTCCCCTTTCCGAAACGCTTGCCGCCGATGCGCCGGAGCCGGAAACCGGTACCATCCAGGCGGAGACGGCGGCCGCCGTGCGCGATTGTCTGCGGCAGCTCGAGGTCGACGAGGAGCGGGAGGCGATTCTGCTTTACTACCTGGGGGAGATGGTCCTGCGCGAGATCGCCGTGATCCTGGAAAAATCGATCAGTACGGTAAAGAACCGGCTCGAAGCGGCCAAGGCGAAGCTGCGGCGCTGTCTGCAACGGAAGGGAATCGAGACCGCCGCCGGCTGAGCTGCAAAAACGGCGACGATACCGGTATAACAGGAGAGGAATTCCGTCATCTGACTGAATTCAGAGAGCCTCGGATGGATCAAAAGCAAAACTTCGACGACATCATGCGCGACTGGGCGCGACGGGAGGAGGATTCCGCTCCCCCGCTGCAACCGACGGACAAGATGTATCAGCAGGTCCGGGAGCAGGCACCGCCCCGGCAGGTGCGCCTGGTCTCCGCCACCTGGAAGAGTGCGCTGGCGGTGGCGGCCGGGCTGGCGATCCTGGTTGTTGCGTACAACATTTTCCAACCGGCGACCTGGGAGCGGATGCCCCTGGAACAGCAGCTCAAGCTGATCAAGCTGCGCCCCGGCCCGACAGCGGCCGATCTCCCCTCACCGCGGATCGAAAAGAAACGCGGCGCCAAAGGACCGGTGATAGCGGTCGACCGTCAGCCGGAAGGTATCTCGCTTCGGACACTGCTGTTTCAGATCCAGAGAGGGGAATCGAACCGGTTCGAAGCGATCAATCTGCTGCGGGAGCGGCCGGACACGGTCACTCTGACTCCGCATGACAACTATCGACTCTGTCTGGAGCCCGCGAGCGGAAGCTATCTTTACCTGTTCCAGCGCACCAGCGAGGGACGAGTCGTGCTGCTCTTCCCCAATCCGGCCTATCATCCGGACCAGAACCCGTTGGCCGCGGGTCGGCGATTCCACCTGCCGGCAACACCCGACTGGTTCTGGCTCGAGCGGAAACCGGCGCTTAAGCGGGAACCAACGCTTGAGCGGGAACCGGCGCTTGAGCGGGAACCGGCGGATGAAGAGCGAATCCACATCCTCCTGGCCTCGCAACCGCTACCCGGTCTGCTGAAATCATATCAAGGCTATCTGCTGGCGAAAGATTTGAAAGATCAGGATTTACACCATCGTCAAGTGCTGGCTGAGTTCGAACGAATTGCAGCCGAGGGTAAAGCGTCGACCTGGGAATTCACCTTCGGCCATCGCTGAAATTGCAAAAAACAGGTCTTCCCGCGTATTAGTTATGCACACTCGAAATATCCGTCTTCAACAAATGCAGTGAGCATAACTTAGTAGTATTTCCCGAAATGCAGCTAACTGTCCCGACGGTTCAGCTGGGAAATACTACAAGATGACAGCAGTAGAATCTGCATCATCAATCAAACCGGGAGAAAAACCATGAAACCTGGACGATCAACCGTAATCCCGCCCCTGAGCGTGATCATCATCCTGCTGACCGGGCTGACCCTGGCGGCGTCCCGCCCGCTGGTCGCGGCTCCCGACGTGGGGCGTCCCGCCCTCGATCCGGAGGAATTGAAGCTCCGCCGCTTCCCGACCACCCTGCCCGACTCGCTCCGGCTGCAGTCGCTGGTCGCGGGCAACAACCGGTTCGCCTGCGACCTCCAGCGTCAGCTGTACGATCCGCGCCGGAACCTGTTTTACTCCCCCTGGAGCCTGTCGCAGGCACTGGCGATGACCTATGCCGGAGCGCGCGGCGAAACGGAGACGCAGATGGCGCGAGTGCTGCACTTCGCGCTGCCGCAGCCGGAGCTGCACGCGGCGTTCGGCACCCTCGGCCGCTCGCTGACCCGGGGCGGGGAGGGGAAGGCGGGCGAAGAGTTCCGCCTGCAGTCGGCCAACGCTCTCTGGGCGCAGGCGGGAAGTCACCTGCGTGAGGATTTCCACCTTTGCCTGGAGACGCATTACGGCGCCCTGCCGCGACAGGTCGACTTCCGCCGTCCCCGGGTCGCCCGCGATCTGATCAACCAGTGGGGGCGGGATCACACCGGCGGTCGCATCCATGAACTGATACCGCCCGGGTTGCTCAATCCGGAAACCGCCCTGGTGCTGACCAACGCGATCTACTTCAAGGCCGCCTGGCTGCATGCCTTCCACCCCGCGGCCACCCATCCCGGCCTTTTCCAGCTGCTCGACGGTGGCAGCGTGGAGGTGCCGCTGATGTCGCGGCGCGGCATGATGGGCTATAGCGAGATACCGGACCTGAAGGCGGTCGAACTGCTCTACGCCGGCGAGCGGATCTCGCTGGTGGTACTGCTGCCGGCCGTAGGGGAGTTCAAGCGATTCGCCGGCAACCTCACCGCCGAGCACCTGGCCGCCGTTCTCGCCGACCTGAAGCCGGCTGGTGTCCAGCTGACGCTGCCGAAATTCAAGCTGGGCACCGAATACCGGCTGCGGGAACCGCTGATGCAACTCGGCATGCCGCGGCCCTTCGGTAACGCCGACTTTTCCGGTATGGACGGGACCCGGGAGCTGTTCATCCGGGAGGTCTGCCATGCCGCGTTTATCGATCTGGATGAGGAAGGCACCGAGGCAACCGCCGCTACCGCCGTCGTGATGGAACGAAAGGGTGCGCCTGCTGAGCATACGTTCCGCATCGACCGTCCGTTTCTCTTTCTGATCCGCGACCGGGCCAGTGGGACGATCCTGTTCATGGGGCAGGTAGTGAATCCGCTGGCGGGCGAGGAGAAATAACGGGGTCGGACCATATTATGTTGGTGTAAACACAGAAATTAAGTTCGAAAAACGGCAAAAACCGGCTTTGGGGAATTGTTTCTGAAGCAATTAATGAAAACAACAGGCAACAGGACAGTGCGCCGGCATCAAACGGCAACAACCATTTCGGGCGAAAGACAGTGATTGATACCTCAACCCTGCTCTACTTTCTGACCGCGGCTGTGCTGCTGACGCTTACGCCGGGGCCGGACATCCTCTTTCTGATCACGCAGGGGGTGACTCGCGGCGCGCGAGCGGGGGTGGCGACCGCGATGGGTCTGGCGGCGGGCAACCTGGCACACACTCTGGGGGCGGTCCTCGGGATTTCGCTGATCTTCCGGACATCCGCCCTGGCCTTCCAGACGCTCAAACTGGCCGGCGTACTGTATCTGCTCTTTCTCGCCTACAAAGCGATCCGCACCGGTGTCGCCGTTGCACCGGCGGACGAGGAGGGGATCGCGGCACAGGGACCGCTGTTCCGGCGTGGCCTGCTGATGAACACGCTCAATCCCAAGGTCGCGCTTTTCTTCCTGGCCTTCCTGCCGCAGTTCGTGACGCCGGATCTGGGGCCGGTCTGGCAGCAGATGCTGATCTACGGCCTGCTGTTCACGCTGCAGGTGGTGCTGGTGTTCGGCGCGGTGGGTCTGTTCGCGGGCGGTGTGAATCGCTGGTTGCAGCTGGGGGCTGGAGGCCGCCTGGCCGGCATCATGAAGTGGGTGACCGCCGCGGTGTTCGTCTCGCTGGCGGTGAATCTGTTTCTAATTGAGTGGTGAGATCTGAGAGCTATCCATAACCAAACCAGAGGTACGTATGCCCCCCGAACTCCAATTCAAACCGCTGACCGCTAAGCTATGGAACGATTTCGAATCCCTCTTCGGCGAGCGGGGCGCTTGCGGGGGTTGCTGGTGCATGTGGTTCCGGCTGAGCAATCGGATGTTCCAGGCGGGCAAAGGGGAATCCAACCGCGCGGCGATGCGCAGCCTGGTTGAGGCCGGCCAGGCGCCGGGCCTGCTCGCCTATCGGGACGGCCGGGCGGTCGGGTGGTGCGCGGTAGCGCCGCGGGAGGAGTACATCCGCCTGCGCAACTCACGCATTCTCAAGCCAATAGACGAGGAACCGGTCTGGTCGATCGTCTGTCTGTTCATCGAGAAGAGGGAGCGGGGGAACGGTATCGCGGTAGAGCTGCTGTGCGCCGCGGTGGATTTCGTCCGCAAGCGGGGCGGGAAGATCGTCGAGGGCTATGCCGTCGAGCCGAAGGAGGAACGCATGCCGGCGGTCTTCGCCTATCACGGCCCCACCGCCGCCTATCTGCAGGCCGGTTTCCGCGAGGTGGCCCGGCGATCTCCGCGCCGGCCGATCATGCGCTGTTATATGGACCGATAGAGAATCGCCCTGTACCCACCGGGGTGTCTGTGAGGGATGTCGCGGCGTTCTCCGCGCCGGCCGATCATGCGCTGTTATATTGAACGATAGAGAATCGTCCTGTACCCACCGGGGTGTCTGTGAGGGATGTCGCGGCGATCTCCGCGCCGGCCAATCATGCGCTGTTATATTGAACGATAGAGAATCGTCCTGTACCCACCGGGGTGTCTGTGAGGGATGTCGCGGCGATCTCCGCGCCGGCCGATCATGCGCTGTTATATGGACCGATAGAGAATCGCCCTGTACCCACCGGGGTGTCTGTGAGGGATGTCGCGGCGTTCTCCGCGCCGGCCGATCATGCGCTGTTATCTTGAGACTAAACCCTAATTTCTCAAAGGCTTACCGGTCTTCAACATGTGCGCCAGACGCGCCTGGGTTTCAGGATTGCCGCAGAGACCGACGAAAACCTCCCGTTCCAGATCGAGCAGGTGTTGTTCATCGACCGGTGTCGCCTCATTGGCCCGGTCGCCGCCGGTCAGCACTCTGGCCAAGCCCTTGCCCAGCACCGCGTCGTAGGCGGTTATCGCTCCCTTGCGCTGGAAGGTATCCACCGTGCTCTCGATCGCCAGCCTGCCACCGACACCGGGCAGAATGATATCCTCGCATGGCTCCGGCGGTTGATAGCCGTCGGCCAGTTCGCGCGTCGCTTCAATCGCCCGCGCCAGCAGTCGCGCGCGTGGCACCACGATCTCGTCCGACTTCTGCAGATAACCGTATTTTACCGCCTCTTTAGCGGAAGTGGCGATCCTGGCAAAAGCGATCGTCTCGAAGGCTTTCTGCACGACCGGGAACGGTCCCGGCACATTAGGCGCCAGACGTTCGCGGAAGTTCAATAACAACCGCAAGTTACCGCCGCCACCGGGGATGAGGCCGACGCCGACCTCCACCAGGCCGGCGTAGAGTTCCGCCGCTGCCACAATTTTGTCGCAAGCTGCCACCAGCTCCACGCCGCCGCCGAGGCAGAGATTGAAAGGAGCCGCCACGACCGGGAAGGGGGCGAAACGCAGCGCCTGGTTGAGATCCTGGAAGGCGCGGGTGACCGCTTCCACCTGATCCCACTGACCGCGTTGCGCCATCTCCAGCAGCATGGCGATATTGGCGCCGGCACTGAAATGCTCCCCCTCATGTCCGATCACCAAGCCCCGCCAGTCATTTGAACGCACATGTTCGATGGCGGCGTTAATGGTCTCCAGGATGGAACCGTCGATCGGATTAAGGTCGGGCTGCAGGATGCTGTGGAAGTCGACCAGGCCGATGCCGTCCCCGGCGTCGCGGAAACTGGCGGACCAGTTGCGAAGCAACGGGGGAGCGCCATGGTCCAGTCTGGCGATCAAATCCGGCTCCTCCTTCACGTCGGCATGCGAATCAGTGGTGAAATCATATTCCTGCATACTGGTGGCATGCCACCTGAAAAATTCAAAAGCGTCTTTCTGGACAAGGGTTTCAGCCTTGCCGAGCTCTTTATGACGCTCCTTCATCTCCCGCAGACTGCGCTGTACCCCCAGCAGATCCCAGGTCTCGAACAGTCCTCGCTGCCACCCGTAGCCCCACATCATCGCATGATCCATATCCTGCAGGTGTTCGGCGAAATGTGGCATGTAGTTGACGGCGTAAAGGAAGGTGTCGCTGAGAATATCGAAGATGAAGCGCCCCGCCTTGTCTTCCGAATAGTAAAGCGCGGAAAGTGAGCGGCCGAAATCCTTCCAGTTCTTGGCCAGTCGTACCCCGTCGAAGCGGGATTTCTCCGTCGGGAGGTAGTCCAGCGTCTCCAGGTTCAACTCATGGATAACGCCCTTCTCTATCTTCTTGTAGAAACCGGCGCCCGATTTCTGTCCCAGGCGACCGTCGTCGACCAGCTGCTGGATGACCTCGGGCAGGGCGAAGTATTCCGCTTCCGCCGCATCGACCGCATGATCGCGGGAAGTAGCGGTGGCATGAATAACCGTATCGAGACCGACTACATCGGCGGTGCGGAAAGTGGCACTCTTGGGCCGGCCCAGCAGCGAGCCGGTCAGCGCGTCGACATCCGTGATGGAGAGATTATACTCAGCCGTCTTGCGGATGGTGTGCAGCAGACCGAATACGCCGAGACGATTGGCGATGAAATTAGGCGTGTCGGCCGTGATCACCGCCCGCTTACCGAGCACGCCTTGCAGGAATTCGATGAAATCCGCCAGCGGCTCCGCCGCCAGCGCTCCCGGCACCACTTCGACCAGCGGCAGGTAGCGGGGCGGGTTGAAGAAATGCGTGATGATGAAACGACCGGCGAATTCAGCCGGCATTTCCGCGACCAGATCCTGTAAAAGGATGCCGGAAGTGTTAGAGGAAATCACCACCTCTGCCCGCAGATGGGGAGCGATGCGCCGGTAGAGTTCCTGCTTCCAGTCCAGCCGCTCCGCGATCACCTCCACCACCCAGTCCGCTTCCTGCAACCGCTCCAGATGATCGTCGTAGTTGCAGGGGGTAATGGCGTCGGCGGTACGGGAGTCGTATAAAGGCGAAGGCTTGAGTTTGCGCGCCGTGACGATCCCCTGCTCCGCCAGTTCCTGGTTTAAATCGAACAGCAGCGCCTTGACACCGCAATTGGTGAAGTGAGCCGCCAGCTGGCTCCCCATCACCCCCGCGCCGAGGACTGCCGCGCATTTGATGTCCGACATGCTACCTCCTGCGGATTATGGTGGCGATGCCCTGGCCGGTACCGATGCACATCGTCGCCAGTCCGGTTTTTGCGTCACGCTGCTCCATCACATTCAGCAGGGTGGTCAGGATACGGGCGCCGGAAGCCCCCAGCGGGTGGCCCAGGGCAATGGCGCCGCCGTTGAGGTTGATCCTGGCCGGGTCCCACTCCCCCTTGCGAATCACATACAGCGATTGCGCCGCAAAGGCTTCGTTCAATTCGATGACATCGATGTCCGCCAGTTTCAAGCCGGCCCGTGCGAGCGCCTTGTCCGTGGCGGGCAGGGGCCCCTTCCCCATCGTTTCCCATTCGACGCCCGCCACCGCCCGGGCGACGATTTCCGCCCGGATGGGCAGCTTGTGCGCCTGGGCGTACTCCTCGCTGGTGAGCAGCAGGGTGGCGGTACCGAAGGAAACCGGGCTGGAAGTCGCGGGAGTGACCGTCCCCTCGGCGTCGAAAGCGGGATCAAGCGACCGGATCTTCTCCAGATCCGGCTGGCGCGGTCCCTCGTCGGCCGCCACCGTCATGTCGCCAACCGGGATCGGAATGATTTCCTTGTCAAAAAGGTTGTCCGCCTGGGCGGCCAGTGCCTTTTCGTGCGATTCGACGCTGAACTGCTCCTGGTCAGCCCGGGATATGTCCAGTTCTCGCGCCAGGAGTTCGGCCGTATCCCCCATGCCGATATAGTAGTTGCGTTCGTTCAAGGTCGGATTGAAGCTGGGATTGTAGCCGCCCATCGGCACCCGCAGCATATCCTCTACGCCGCCGGCAATACCAACCTGGTACTCCCCCAGCTCTATGGCGCGGGAAAGGTCATGCACCGTCTCCATTGAAGAACCGCAGAAACGGTTGACCACCTTGGCCCCGGCGGTGTGGGGAATCCCCGTCAGCACCGCGATGGCGCGGGCCATCAGCATTCCCTGCAGGCCTTCCGGAAACGCGCAACCGTAGGCAACATCCTCGATGTCGGCGGGATCCAGGCCGGCATTGCGCTCCAGCAACCCCTTCAACACGGTTGCCGCCAGATCATCGGGGCGGATCTGCAGCAGGGGGCTGTCTTTCAGCGCAATCGGCGAGCGCGCGGCATCGACGATAACGGCACGGGTGGAATTCCCATCTTTCATGATAACCTCTCCTTTCGGTTGCTGATGAGGTCGGTGGCCAGTGCCAGCTCAGCGGCGTAGCGATTTTCATCCAGTTGCAGCGCGGCCAGATCCTGCTCGACCGCGGTGATGGAGGTCGCCGGCGCGTTGCAGTAGGCCAGCATCGGTATCGACAGCCGGCGCAGCAGGTCACGGCTGTCCAGCGCGATCAGATTCAATATAACCTTTTGATATTCTTGGACATCAGAGCTGTTGATCCGCAACAGCGAGGAATCGAAGATGTAGATCTGCGTGAAGATGTCCGCCAGGTCCTCCGCGAGGTGGTGATGGTGGCGCAGGTCCTGCCCGGCGAAGATCAGGCATTCCTTTAACAAACCTAAAGCCATGATTTTCATGCGATTGAGCGTCTCGCCGTACGACCGCAGCTCCTCCTGCAGACCGGAGGGAGCCGCGATGTCGGTCCTGGTCAACGCCTCCCGCACCGGCAGTTGTTCCATCAGGGTGTCCTTCATGACATAGCCGGTGATAATCTGGCGGTTGATCTCGTTGGTACCTTCGAAAATGCGGTCCACGCGAGTGTCCCGGTAGATCGCTGCCACCGGGTATTCCTCGCTGAAGCCATAGCCGCCGTGAATCTGGACGCCGTCATCCGCGACCTGCGCCAGGGTCTCGCTGCCGTAGATCTTGACCATTGAAGTTTTCACGGCGAAATCCTCGCTGGCGGCGGCGAGCTGTTCCGGCGACAGATCAGCCCGAATCTGTTCCTCCATTTCACCGACCGTGCGGTAGACGATCGAATCCAGGCCGTAGATCCGCACCAGGTTGCGCGCCAGCTTGCGGCGAATCGCCGGGAAGTTGAGGATCGGCTCACCGAACTGGTGACGCTCCGCCGCGTAGTCAAGCGAATCGCTCAACACCGCCTTGCTCAAACCCAGGTCGAGCGAACCCAGCTTGTAGCGGCCGAAATTCAAGATGTTGAAGGCGATCTGGTGGCCGTGACCGATCTCCCCCAGCGTGCTGTCCAGCGGCAACTTCACGTTCTCAAAGGTGATGGAGGCGGTGGAGGAGCCCTTCAGTCCCATCTTGTGCTCCTCCTCGCCGACCGTAATCCCCGGCAGGGAGCGGTCGACGATGAAGGCGGTCATATCCTTGCCCCCCACTTTGGCGTAAACGATGAAGATGTCGGCAAAACCGGCGTTGGTGATGAACTGCTTGCTCCCGTTCAGAATCCAGCCGTCGCCATCCTCGGTTTTATCGGCGCGGGTTTTGATGTTCAACGCGTCGGAACCGGCGCCGGCTTCGGTCAGGCAGTAGGCGCTGATCATTTCAGCGGTGCCGATTTTCGGAAGATAGCGCTGCTTTTGCTCATCCGAACCGAAGTAGAGAATCGGCAGTAAACCGATGCCGACCTGCACGCCCAGCGTGACGACGAAGGAGGTGCAGCGGGAGTAGGCCAGGGTTTCGCTCATCACGATACCGGTGGTCTTGTCCATACCGAGGCCGCCGTATTCCTCCGGGATTTCGGCCGATAACAGGCCCAGCTCGGCCGAAGCCTGCATCAGCGACATCGACAACTCGCGGTTGAAGCTTTCGATCTCGTCGCGGCGCGCAAAGACCTGTTCGGTCGCGAATTCCCTGACCAGATCAGCGATCTCGAGATGCTCGGTGGTGAGTTGTTCGCGGGAAAAGACCGGTGGTGCGTTGTCGAAATTGGTCAGAAAAGAAGTACTCATCTTCACTCCTGTTGGCCTGTCAGGTGGCGGGGCGGTAGTCAGCGGCAGTCGCCGGCATGCACGGAACCGTGTTTCGAGAGCCGCTGTCCGAAGCGGCTCAGCTGTTCTGCGCTATCTGCACTAAAGCCAATATATCTATCGCCCCTCTGTTTGGCAACGCGAATACATGAAACGCCCTCAGTCGCTCGCTTTTTCAGTATTGTCGTGAGCGAAATGGGAATTATTCCCCCGGGCAAGTTGAGTCGATCCCGTTGCACGAAATCCGGCTTGTTAGTTTTTCGACCAATTCGAGACCGAATTTTAGTCACCGCGTATTGTCAATATGGCAGAAATAAAGCAGGTTCAACCAGCGCACACACACTCTGAGGGTGAGAGTTTTCAGGGACGATTTGCTACGGATCCCTCTCTTGGCGGAAAAACAGCGAGATTTCACTATACGAGTCATCGATCGAAGATCAACGAAACGCTGCGTTTTCGCACAGATTCTGGATGAAAGCTGTTAAAAAAGAGCACGTTTCTGACAGTTATCCGACGATACATGCGAGTTTGACTGAGGAGAAAAGTTCTGTAGGTGTGAAATAACTGGGAGGAGGAGAGTAGAAATAACGACCCCTTAAGGCTTGGAGATTGCGACCAGTATAAGGTGGAAGAGGAAATACGGTCGCGGAAATCGAAGCAATTCAAGAAGTTGACCAATCATATAATATCTGGATGTGGGTCCAGCCGCTGACCCCTCGGTCATTTCTGAATTCAGAAGTCAAGGCATAGAGAGATCCCGACGCGGAGTGTCCCTTTAAGCAAAAACAGGTCGTTCTTAGCGAAGCGGCAGGGGGACGGAATTCGATTGCACATACATTGACTATCCAGAATTGAAGAAACACCGAAGTTGAATTGCTGTAATAAACGGAGAGAAAACGAAAAACAACAGGGAAAATGAAATGAGGTCGACCGTATTCAAGCGCGAAAGAACTGGGAGACGAGCCATAAGTCCGCTGAAAATGAGGGAGATTAGGAAAAGAAGAAGGAAGACAAGTAGACAGGCGGCGGGCAGAGGGGAGGAACTGTCGATCAGAGCATTCCCGGCTTCTCGTTCTTCGATGCCATATTGACAGCTTTAGAGATGCGTCTGGCTTTCGTTTCCGGTCGTTTGGCGCTGTTGATCCAACCAATGAACATCTTCCTGTGCGAGGGTGGCAGGTTCTCAAAGTTCCGGAAGGCCCTCTCATCCGCGGCCAGGGCGGCCAGGAGTTCCGCCGGCATCTCCAGCGAGATATCCGGTTTGGCGGCCCTCTGCCAGCGGCCGTTCTCCTTGGCAGCGCGCACTTCCCGCATCCCCGCGGGTGTCATCAGTTTGGCGCGGATCATTTTCTGTGCCCGTTTGCGGTTAAGGTCGGACCAGATGCTGTTGCGGCGCCGGGGGGTGAAACGGATGGCATAGAGCTCCGCATCGAGCCGTTTGACGATGCCATCTATCCAGCCGTAACAGAGCGCCTCCTCCACCGCGTCATCATAGGGCAGGGAGGGTTTGCCGGTGTGTTTCTTGTACCTGATCAGCCAGATGTGGGGTTCTGTGGCGTGATTGTCGGCCAGCCAGGTGCGCCAGGCGGCGCGTTCCGTAACCAGCAGTTTGCGGTCGACTTGCATGGTCGTCCTCGCGGTTCAGGTGGTGGTGGTCAGGTTCCCGGCATCCAGATTTTCGCGGCCTGGATCAGCTCCGCGCCGGAGGGCAGCATCAGTTGACGGGTCGATTTAGCGAAGAAGACCAGACCGCGGTAGCCCATCAGGTAGAGATAAGCTTTCCCCAGGAAGCCCCCCTGACTGGTGACGATGAGCGGATTCCGCTCTTTGGCGACCAGCTGCTCGAAGACCTCCCCCTCCACCCTCACGATGGCGCCCGACGCCTTGATCGCGTTGGCTGCCGCCGCCGCCGCTTCTGCTCCGGAATACATAGTCGCTTCTGATTAACCCTGCAACGTAGTAGAGAATCAATTGTTTACAATGA
>CAZFEC010000037.1:0-35925 GCA_964517435.1 uncultured Bacteroidia bacterium
CCATCAAGTCTATCTGTCGGGTTAAACGAAATTCTTTTCAAGAATGAGTATAATTGTTCAAAACTCAGAATTGGGATTCGATTTGGAATCACGCTAAACCGAGTCAGATGCGCATCACTTGCAGCAGCTGCAAGTTATCGGGGAATTCGATTCCGAAGCCGATACCAAATCATGATATCGAATTCTTGTTCGAATCTCAGCGACTGTACTAATCAGGTTTTATTAGCGTTCATTAGCGGTTTATTCGGATCATCACCCTTCCACCGCGCCGGGATAGTGCACCAGTTCCCACCTCCCCCGCTGCTGAAACACCGCAACCACATCGATGCGCGGGCGGCAGGCGGCCGCCCAGCCATGCAGCGCGATGTAGGCCTGCGCCAGCCGGTAGAGCCGTTTCTCTTTGGTCGCATCAACATAAATAGAGGGATCGAAATCGGAGCGGTTGGAGGTTTTCACTTCGACAAACAGCAGCTCGCGTCCCCGCCGCACGATCAGATCCAACTCGCCCAGCGGGGGACAGCGCCAGTTGCGTTCCACGATCTGATAACCGCCCAGCTGGAAAAAGCGCGCCGCCAGTCGCTCGCCGGCGCGTCCGCGCGCATGCGATGGATTCACGAGTGATTTCCCTGTTTTAGTTATGCTTGTTCAAATGCCCGTATTCATAAGGCGTGGCGACACAACTTTATAGTATTTCCCGAAATGCTTCAGGCTGCTGGGAAGCTTAATTGGAAATACTATACGGGCAGGCAGGTCGCGGGCTGTACTTGGGGGGGCTCGGGAACGCACCCTGCCGGCGGGGGTCACCACGGGCAGGGGCGCTCCAGAGTCGTGAAAGCTGTTATCTCAGCATGAACTTGCCCGGCTGGCAGTACTCCGAAACCAAGTCATGATTGTCGGCGGCGCAAATACGCCAGTAGTACTGCTCACCCGGCACCAGCGCCAGGTCGCGCAGCGGCAGCACCGTCTCACGCAGATTATCGCGCACCACCACCGGGTCGTTGAACAGGATGTTGCGGGCGATTTCCAGGCGGTAGCGCACCTGATCCCGCTGGTCGGGATCGAGCGACTCCTGCCATTCCAGCGTGGCATCGGCACCCAGCGGGACGGCCGGTTCCGGATTCAACAGCCGCGGTACCGCGGGATGACTGTCCACCGAGAACTCCACTACCGGCGAATAGCTCTCCAGGCCGGTATTGTCGGTACAGCGCACCCGCAGGTAGTAGGTGGATCCGGACGCAAATTGCGGCGACAGCCGCTGGTTGTGCCCCGCCGCTTCCGCCGCGATCAGCAGTTGCCGGAAACCGCGGTCGGTGGCGATCTCGATCAGGCTGGTCACCCGGTCGCCGTAATCGGGATCTAGCGGCGCCGTGAATTCGACGGTTATCGCATTGAGGTCCACCAGTCTGGCGCCCACGGCCGGCTGCAGCAGCGTGACCGATGCGGGCGGCTCCTCGGCGAGGTTGACGACGAAGGAGCGCACATCGCTCCAGGGGGAAGCGGCGCCCTCGTCATCCACGAGCTGAATCCGGTAGTACCAGCGGGTATTGTCCTGCAGGCTGTGCAGCTCCAGTTCGCTCACGCCCGGGGGTACCGGGTGCAGATTGGCCAGCGGCGAAGCGAAGCCGGGATCAGCGTCCAGCTGCACGCGGGCGGTGAGGGATGCCGGCGGATCGCCGAGGTCGGGATCATCGCCGCCGCTCCACTCGATGCGCACCCCGTCCTGCCGCAGGTAGAAGGGGTCGCTGCTGCCGTCGCCGCTGTGCGGCCGGGTGGGTGATTCGTTGACCAGGTCGAGCTGGAACCAGTCCCGCGGCGTGGCTTCCGAGGAGATACCGTGATTATCGACGGCGGTCAGGCTGTATTCCCAGCGGGTATTGTCGGGCAGACCGGCCTGGGCAGCGACCTCCTCGATCGGCAGCGAAGTGCCGTCGATGTCGGACACCAGCCCCTGCGACTGTTCGCTCCCCCGTTCCCACAGCTGCAGCTGGTAGAGCAGGACATCCTTCGGACTCGGGTCCACGGAAGCGCCCCAGCTCAGCGACTCGCCGCCGCGGATCTCATCCTGGTGCATCAGACCCGGCGTGGAGGGAGTGGTGTCGATGAGAAAAGTCCCGGCGTTCGTGGCTTCGGTCTGCAGCCCGGTGTCGTCGCTGGCGACAACCCGCCAGTAGTAGGTGGTTGCGTTGGGGAGCGGACCCGGTACGATAGCGTTGTTGGCCGCCAGTTGCTTTATCTCAAACAACGGGTGCTGCAGCTCGGGGTCGGTCGTCACCAGCACGTGATACAAAACCCGCGCCTCCAGGTCGGGATCATACGCTTCCTGCCAGCTCAGCTCAACGTTCTCCAGTTCCGGGGAGGGGTTGCCATCGCCGGGATTGAAGAGCCGGAAAGCGGAGGGCGGGTCCTCCTGCCGGTTGACGATAATCGGGAACGGACCCACCGGCTCCGATTCGGCGCCGTCGTCATCCCGCACCCGCAGGCGCAGATACCAGCGGCTGTTGTCGGTCAGCGGCTCCGGCGGCGTGAAGGCGAGGGCGCCCGGTTCGGTGACATAGGAGCGGATCAGCTCCCCGCTCAGCTCGGCGTCGGTGCCGAATTCCAGTAACAGGCGGAGTCGTGCCGGCGGATCGCTGCGGTCCGGATCGACCGGCGGTTGCCAGCTGATCTCGGGCTGGACCGAACGGACCACGAAACCGGCCTGCAGGTCGACCAGCTGCGGGGGCAGCGGCGAGTCGTTGTAGAGATTGAGGATGAACTGCCCGGCCGGCGTCCAGCCGGAGGAGATCCCATGCTCGTCGGTGGCGCGCACCCGCCAGTAGTAATCGTTGTCGTCCTGCAGATCCTCGCTGCCGTAGAGATCGGCGGCGGTCAGGAAACGCAACTCCGCCAGGGGGAGGTTTTCGTCGTAGGCCACTATCTTTTCGCAACCGGCCGTGGTTGCGATCTGGATGTCATAGAACAGCTGATCGCTCGGATCGGGATCCACCGCCGCTTCGATGTCGAAGGCGACACCCAGACCCAGCTCGGTTCCCGCTGCCGGCGTCAGCAGGCGCGGCAGGGAGGGCCGGGTGTCGATGTTGAACTTGCCGATCTTGCTCTGGGTGTTGAGACCGGTTTCATCGACGGCGGTGACGCGCCAGAAGTACTCGGCATCATTGATCAGCTTCTCCGTCAGGTGGAGCAGAGTTTCCTCTCCCGCTTCCAGGCGGGGCGAGTCGGCAAAGCCGCCGGTGGTCGAAAGCTGGAGATAGTAATGCACCTGCGCCTGCGGATCGGGATCCACCGCCGGCAGCCAGTGAAAGGAGGGGATGATCGAGGCGATCTCACCGAAGGGATCCTGGAGACCGGGCTGGGCGGGGGGTTCCTCGATGTAGTTGACATGGAATGGAACCAGTTCCGACCAGAGTGTGGTCTCGAACCCGTCGGAGACGCGTACCCGCCACCAGCAGGTGGAGTTATCGGTCAGATGCTCCGCGATCTGCCGTTGCGGCCGGCCGGAACTGCCGCTGTCGAGCAGGTCCCGCCGGAACTCGGTTTTGAACACCTCGAATTCGTAGGTGAGTTCATCCCCCTCGCTGTCCGCCGCCTGGCCGCAATGCAGGATCGGTTTTGAAGCTGCGACGATGGCATCCGCGCCGGGCGTTTCCGGTACCGGCACCGGCGGCAGGCTGTTCATCCGGAAGGAGAAAGTCTCGTTGTCGTTGCGGATGGTGATGCTGTCCCAGGGGCTGAAACGCTTGCCGTCGCTGGCCCGCAGCCGCAGATAGTACTTCTGGCCGTCCTCCAGGCTGGCGCCCCCTTCGTAGCTGTAACTGGTCGCCGTCAGGGGGATGATGCCGCTGTCGAAGACGTCGATCTGACTGAAATCGGGCTGAGTGGCGATCTGAATCTGGATCTGGCGCTGCGGACGCCGCCGCAGGTCGAAATAGGTCCAGGACATCTCCAGCCTGGGATCGACGATATGGGTGATATCGATCGCCGAGGTGATGGCGAAATCGTTGACATAGGGCACCGCTTCGCCGATGTGATACTGGGTGTGGAAGGAGGGATCGATCGTGGATTCGATCACCAGCGTGTCGCCGATGGCGGCACCGATCTCCTGCTCGAAGCGGTTAGTCCGGGCGCGGATCCAGGCCTGTCCCCGAAAGATGCCGCTGGCGATCTCGGTCTCCCGCAGGATCAACTCCAGCGACGCGGCCGGATTATCCAGCAGGTAGAGACGGGCGGCGGACTGATCCTTCGACCAGGGATTGCGGTCGGCGGCCTTGACTTCCACCTGCACGCGGGCGCCGGGGGCCAGGTTGTAGCGCAGTTCTTCCGTCCAGTCGGGATCGGCCATCACCCGCAACGCCTCCAGCTCCACCGGCTGGGTCGGCAGGGTGAGCGGCGGATGCAGCAGGAACGGCCGGTAGTTAACCGCCACCGGCGGCTTGGTGGTGAAGGAGCGGCGGATCTTGAGTTCGACATCGATTTCGTTGATCGAATGCCACCAGTTCTCACTCAGATCCACCGGGTTGACGATGTTATCGAGGTAGACCGCGAACCCGGCTCCCGCCAGGCTGTTGTTGCGGATGACCGGCCGGCAGTCCGCCAGCAGATAGAGGGTGCTGGAACCGTCCCAGCCGTGGTTGCTCAGGAACGCGTTTTCCTCGATCTGAGCCGCCGACGAGGAGAGGTAGACACCCCCGCCGTATTCCTCGGCATGGTTATCGATCAGCGTGTTCAGCCTGATCGTGGCGTTCGCCACTGAGACATAGATGCCGCCGCCGTTGCGGGCGGCCCGGTTGCCCACCAGGAAGTTCTCCCGGATGATGGGATTCGCGTAAAGGAAAACGCAGATGCCGCCCCCGTCGTCGACCGTGGCGTAGTTCTCCCGGATGGTGTTACGCTGGATAAGCGGAGCCGAGAAGCGGTGGACGAGGATCGCTCCCCCGCGGGGGGGGTAGTTGCCGGAGAAGCGGCAGTCCTGGATTACGGGTGAAGCCTCGATGCACTGAACGACCCCGCCGTTGTATTCGCTGGGCGGGACATTGCCGCCCCCTTCGAACACGCAGTGCTCCAGGATGCTGCCCCCGGTGTATTCCAGCTGTTCGTTGTAACTGGGGACGGCTTCGGCATGGGTGAACAGGATGTTGCCCCAGCGCAGACCCGGTTCTTCCGGCAGGAAATGAATCATTACGCCGCCGCTGCCGCGGGCGATCAGGTCACCCTTGACGGTGATGACGGCTCCCTGTTCCAGCCGCACTTCGACTCCCGGTTCAATCCGGAGCCGCGCTCCCTCAGCGATCGTGATCCGTCCGCTGACATGATACGGACTGCCCGCCAGATCCCAGGTCTCGTAACTGCTGATCACGGCGTCCAGAGGAATTTGTGTAGCCGCGGCCGCGGTGCCGGCGGTGATAAGGACGGTGATGACGCTGATGATGTACACGAAGTTGCTGCATGTACGCATGGTCGGTCCTGCCTCTGCTGTTGAGGTGATTTCTCTCTCCTGCCCAGAAATTAGGTATTAGGAAAGTGATATGCAATTTATGGTGGGAGATCGTTCCGCCGTAAACCCGGTATAAACCAGAAAAAGGCAGGATGTTTACTCAACTCCCACCCCTGCCGTTATTTCACCAGCATCAGCTTCCGCGTCAGTGAACGCCGGTCCGCCGACAACCGTAGCAGATAAACGCCAGTCGGCTGGCCGGCGAGATCGAGGGTAAGCTGATGGCTCCCGGCCGCCAGCTGCGGACTGCTCCGGTAAACCTGCTCACCCAGAATATTGAACACCTCCAGGCTGAACCGGCGCGGCGCCGGCGTGGACAGCACCAGGGTGGTCGCCGGGTTGAAGGGATTGGGATAGAGCCGCTCCAATTGCCAGTCCTGCGGAACAGCCGCGGGCAACTCCGGGCTGTGCTGCAGATTGTATTCATACAGCTCGTTGAAGTTCGCGAGCAGATCGTTGAAATCGTCGCCGCCCAGTACGGCCCAGGCCACCGTGTGCTGGCCGCCCGGCTCCAGGTCGGCCAGCGGCGCGCTCTGGAAGAGGGACCAGTCGTTGGTGTTAGCCGGATTCGTCACCACGAATCCTTCGGTCATGAAGCCATACTTCTCGCTGTCGGTGAAACCGTTGTTGACCCAGCTGAAGTTGTCGACAGCACGGAAGGAGGCCGCGTCATGCGAGAGAATTCCCATACCGACCCAGATGCTCCCCTCGTCGTGCTGGAAGCCGAGCCCGGCGTCGGCGTCGTAGCCGGCGTAATCGTTGTCCCAGGTACCCATGCAGTCGAAGTCCATCCAGAGCGCTGCCTGCACGCCGTTCAGCGTCGTCGTGCCGGTGTTCAGCAGGCGATAAGTCAGGATCACGCCGTTGCTGGCAGGGCCCGTCGCCAGGCTCATCCCATGCAGCAGCACCTCCACCGGGAGGGCGTTGGGGTTGATCGCGTCGTTGAACACGGTGATCGATTCCTGTAGATCGCCGCTGGTGGTGATCGCCAGCTCGCCGCCCGGAGCCGTGGTGAAATCGTAGGGCACGGTGGGCTGGTTCCAGGTAGCGCAATCGCTGACATGCTCCCCGTCGTATCCCACCAGGAAGGAGCCGTGCCAGAGCGAATTGGTGGCGCCGATCGGGTACTGGAAACCGCTACCGACCGCCTGGCTCTCTTCGTTGTCATAGTAGCCCAGCGCCCCCAGGGAGGAGACGGTCAGGCGGCAGTTGCCGTTGTCGTGATCGCCGTAAACCGGCAGGACGACGTAGCGGCGATACTCGGTGATCGCGAAGCCGCCGCCGTTAGCGGTCACTTCGAAGGCGAGTTGAAAGGGATGACCGTTGGGTGCCGCGGCGTCGATCTCGAACTGGAGTTCGCCCACTGCTTCTTCGCCGGTTGCCAGGGCTCCACCACTGAAAGCGGCGCTGGTAATGTCGATGTAGATGTCGTCGCAACTCAGCACGCAGCTGTAATCGCTGATCGGGCTCAGGTGGTTGGTCAGCGTCGCCAGCAGATCGACCGTTTCACCCGGATCGAGAATGCCGTCGCCGGAAGCGTCTTCGAGCTGGACATCCGACAGCCGGATTGCGGTAACCATCTCTCCCAGGGCGGTGGCGGCGTTGATGCGTCCACTGCCGAGTAAGCCCTCGTAGCCGGGATTGAGATCATCGATCGGATCGGCGGTGAAGATCACCTGCTGCATAATCTGCAGACCGCTCCAGCCGGGACGGTAGGATTTGAGCAATCCCAGCAGCGAAGCGACCTGGGGAGCGGCCATGGAAGTGCCGGAAAGCTGGCCGTAGTTGTCGTTCGGCAGGGTAGAGTTGATGCTGACGCCGGGAGCGCAGACGTCGATCCAGGTTCCCCAGCAGGAAGAACCGGACTTGAGGTCTTCCGCATTGACGTTGGCGACCGCGATGACGCCGTAGTATGCTGCCGGATAGTGCGGTTCATTGCTGTTGTTGTTGCCGGCGGCGGCGACCAGCACTACGCCCTGGTCGAGCGCGTCCTGACAAACATCCTGTTCGAAAGCGCTGTAGTTGGAGCCGCCCCAGCTCAGGTTGATGATGTGAGCGCCGTTGTGTGCCGCGTAGTGAATTCCCTCGTAGCCGTTGTAGATGGTGCTGCCGATGCCGACCCGTACCGGCATGTAGCTGCAATTCCAGGCGATGGCGGCCACGCCGGTACCGTTGTCGGTCACGGCGCTGGCGGTGCCGGCGACATGTGTACCGTGGGTATAGGCGGGGTTGCCGGGATCGGGATCGTTGTCACCCTCGAAGAAGTCCCAGCCGCGGATGTCGTCGATGAAACCGTTGCCGTCGTCATCCTCGCCGGGAGTGCCGTTCGCCTCCGCCTCGTTGAGATAGAGGTTGCCTTCCAGGTCTTCGTGCTGCCAGTCGGTGCCGATATCCAGTACGCCGATGACCACGGCGAGATCACCGTGACTCAAATCCCAGGCGGCGGCGGCCTGGACCAACTCCAGCGCGTAGAGACCGTCCCCGTCGTCAGGCCAGTCAAAGGTCCGGCGCAGGGGTATCGTTTCCGCGTATTCGATCTGCCGCAGGCGCTCGAGGTGGGCGATCCATTTGGCGGCCGGCTCACCCTCAGGCAGTTCCCAGCGCAGAACCCGGTCGAGTCCGCGCGGGTTACCGGGTGCCACTCCGGTCAGTGCCGGCCTGCCTTCGCCCGGCAGCTGCAGCTCCTGCCGCAAGCGGTCAGGATCGAAGGAACCGTCGTGTTTGATGATGAGGGTCGCCGCCCAGAGCGTGCTGGCGCAACCGAGCATCATGATGGTCGCCGACAAACTGAATCTCATCATTCACTCCTGACTTACGCTGTTGGTGATGGTATCAGGAATAGTGGTCGCGCAGATGTTGCAACAGGATGTCGCGGCGCGCCCGGGAAATCTGGCGGCCGCTGAGTGGGAAGCCGGGCAGGCGACGCGCCAGGTAACGCAGTTCCACTACCGACATGCCGGTGAGGTCCGCGGGCGGGGAAAGCTCCGATGATGCCGGCCGGGTCCCGTCGGGCGGGCCGGAGGTTTTCTGCAGATGGGGGTTGTCGGGCGGTTCGGTCAGCCCGGGCAGAAGCGTCTCGTGCGGGCGGGCGATGACATGCGTGCTGATCACGGCACCGACTTTGGCGGCCGCGGTGGCGCCGGCGTCGACCGCCGCGCGAACGGCGGCCACCTCGCCGCGGACCATGATGGTGACCAGGGCGGGGTGCGTGATGCTCTGCTCCACCATTTCGACCCGGGCCGCCTTGCACATGGCATCGCAGGCCTCGATTGCGGCAATCAGGCCCTCAGTTTCCACCATTCCGATCGCTTGTGGGGTCATTGTCAATTCTGGATTTCGTTCGAGCGAGAGAGAGAAAGACCGGGCAACACCCGGTCTTCAATAATCCGTTCTATTTGCCGGCGGGTCGCGCGGGGATGATCATCTCCACATCGTTGTGCGGACGCGGAATCACGTGCACGCTGACCAGTTCTCCGACTTTTTCCGCGGCGGTGGCACCGGCGTCGGTCGCGGCTTTCACAGCACCCACATCACCCCGCACCATGACGGTCACGTAGCCGCCCCCGATGGTTTCCTTGCCGAGCAATTGCACCTTGGCAGCCTTTACCATGGCGTCAGCAGCCTCGATGGAACCGATCAGACCGCGGGTCTCCACCATTCCCAGTGCTTCCAGCGACATAGCTTACTCCTCGTTGTTGGTAGTTTACAGCTCAGCCTGCTCGTGCAGCGTTTAGCGAAGCCGCCTTGTGGGCTTGGGGGCTGTTCTCGTTAATGAAGCAAATTAACCGCCGTTCCGCTGATTGTCAAACAAATTCACGTTGAACTAATCCGCCTGTTCGGGTGATTCGCCCGTCAGGTGCAGCAGGGTTGCACCTTTTTCGATAACCTGTCCCGGTTCAACGAAAACCGCTTCCACCAGACCGGATTGCGGCGCCTTGATCACATTCTCCATTTTCATCGCTTCCACGATGATCAGTTCGTCGCCGGCCTGGACCTGGTCGCCGGCCGTCACCAGCAGTTTGATCACCAGACCCGGCATGGAGATCTTGATATCCTTCGCGCCGGTGTCGGCGCCCGTCGATTGCGACAGTGTATCACGGAGTACTTCGCCGGGTGTCTTGACCACGACCTCGACGTGACGATTCAGAACGCTGCAGCTGTTCTCGTTGCGAAAAGGAACGTGATACTTTTTCCCATCCAGCAGAAAGACCGCGCCGCGGGCGTTGCTTTCGAGGATGTCGACGACGTAGCGGCGGCCGTCGCGGTAGAGTTCGAGACGTGACTCATTTTGCTCCACCAGCCATTCGCAGGGTTCGTCCTGCGCTATACCAACCTGTAGTTTGATCATGGGCGGTATTTCCATTTCCAGCCGGTCGAGGAAGCCGGTGTCTCAGGTTGCGGTAGACGGCGTTCCTTCGCTTTCTGCGTCTCCAGTTTGCGGATGATGCCGGCCACGGCGGCGACCTCCCGGGCTGCCGGCGTCAATTCGTACTGATCGTCGCAACTGAAATGCTCCTCCACGAAATGGGTGCTGTAGCAGCCCTCGCGAAAGGCGGGATGGGTCATCACGAATTGACAGAAGTCGATGTTGGTGTCGACGCCGTCGATCAGGTATTCGGCCAGGGCGCGTTCCATGCGCCGCAAGGCGGTGCCGCGGTCGGGACCGTAGGTGGAAAGCTTGGCGATCATCGGATCGTAATACATCGAGATCTCCGAACCGGCGGTAACGGCGGCATCCAGTCGGATCCAACCCCCGGCCGGCGCCTGGTAGGCGGTCAACCTGCCGGTGGCCGGCAGGAAACCGGCCTGAGTGTCTTCAGCGTAGATCCGGCATTCCACGGCATGCCCGACCTGCCGGATGTCCTCCTGGCTGTACCGCAGCGGTTCACCGGCGGCGATCATAATCTGTTCCGCCACGAGATCGACACCGGTGGTCCATTCCGTCACCGGGTGCTCCACCTGCAGGCGTGTATTCATTTCCAGGAAATAATGATGGCGATGCTTGTCGACCAGGAACTCCACCGTACCGGCGTTAATGTAGTCGGCGCCGCGGGCAGCCTGGACGGCAGCGCCGCAGATCTTCTCTCTCAACTCGGCGTCCACGAACGGGGAAGGCGTCTCCTCGATCACCTTTTGATGTCGGCGTTGAATCGAACACTCACGCTCGAAGAGATGTATCACGTTGCCGTGCGTATCGGCCAGGATCTGCACTTCGATGTGATGCGGCTCTTCCAGGTATTTCTCGATATAAACGGCATCGGAACCAAAACTGGACCAGGATTCCCGCTGCGCCGCTTCCAGCGCGGACTTGAAGTCGGCTGCCTGTGATACAATCCGCATTCCTTTGCCGCCGCCGCCCGCCGCCGCCTTGAGCATGATGGGGAAACCGATCTCGTGCGCGACCGTCAGCGCCGCTTCCGGATCGTTGATCTCCTCCTCGGTACCGGGCACCACCGGTACCTGTGCCGCCAGCATGCGTTTGCGCGCCTCGATCTTGGCGCCCATCGCGGCGATCGTCGACGCCCGCGGGCCGATGAAGATGACGCCGGCTTCCTCGCACTGCCCGGCGAATTCGGCGTTTTCCGCCAGGAACCCGTAGCCGGGGTGGATGGCGTCGACCGCCATCTCCTGTGCCACCGCCAGGATCCGATCGCCGCGCAGATAGCTTTCGCCCGCCTTGGCACCACCGATACAGCCGGCGTAATCAGCGGCGCGTACGAAGGGCGCTCCCTGATCGATGTCGGAGAATACCGCCACGGATTCGATGCCCAGTTCGCGACAGGTGCGGATCACGCGCAAGGCGATTTCACCGCGGTTGGCAACCAGGATACGCTTGATCTTCAAAGCAGTGGTCCTTTCACAGGTATGTGATACAACCGGCAACCGGTCGCTCAGCTTCCCTTGAAGTCGGGCGGGCGCTTCTCCAGAAACGCCGCCGTACCCTCCCGCATGTCTTCGGTAGTGCAGACCTTACCGAACAGCTCCGCTTCCAGCGCGAGACCGCCGGCCAGATCTTTCTGCAGGCCATCCTTGACGGCGGTGAGAGCGATGCTGATCGCGGCGGGCGAGGGTTTAAGGAACTGCCGGGCGAACTTCAACACTTCCGTCAGGAACAGTTCGCGGTCAAAGAGGGGGCGTCCCTTGGCGTCTGTGGCCAGCTCGCCGTCCTCGCCGACCTGCCGGGCGTCGATGACACTGTTGACCAGACCGATGCGTTCCGCTTCCCCGGCAGCGACCATGCGGCCGGACGCGATCAGTTCGACCGCCCTTCCCTGGCCGACCAGTCGCGGCAATCGCTGGGTGCCGCCGTACCCGGGGATGACGCCCAGCGTCACCTCCGGCAGACCGAAATTGGCGTTGTGCGCCGCCACCCGCATCGAAGCCGCCAGCGCCAGTTCGCAACCGCCGCCCAGCGCGAATCCGTTGACCGCCGCGATCACGGGAATCCCCAGCGTTTCCAGCCGGTTGAAGACTGCCTGTCCCCGCCGGGCGAATTCCGCAGCCGTCTCCGGCGTCAGGGGATGGATCTCGGCGATATCCGCTCCGGCGACGAACGCCCGGTCGCCCGCGCCGATCAAAACGGCGACTCGGGTGGTACCGTCGTCGCTGATCTGTTCCAGCGCTTCTCCCAGTTCCTCCACCGTCGCCACATTGAGGGCGTTGAGTTTGTCGGGGCGGTTAATGGTGATAATTGCTATGGCCTCACGGCGCTCTACCAGCACGTTACTCATCTGTTATCCTCTCGATCGCATAACTTCATTTACTGTCAAACGGTCTCCCGGCCGTGATACATCAATCCGGCCGGTCGTTCCGGTCGTGTGTCGCCAGGATGTTTTCGATCAACGCCGTGGTGGAGACTCCCGGCACCAGTTCGATCGTCTCGACGCTGCCGCCGGCGGCCAGGACTTCGGCGCTCCCGGCGATCTCCGCTACCGTGTAATCGGCACCCTTAACCAACACCTGCGGCAACAGCGCCGCGACGAATTCGCGCGGTGTGTCCTCGTCGAACAACGCCACGAAGTCCACGCAACGCAGCGCCTGCAACACCAGTCCCCGCTGCGCGGCGGGGACCAGGGGGCGTCGCGAACCCTTCAGACGACGTACGGAATCATCGCTGTTCAAGCCGATCACCAGCCGGTCGCCCAGCTTGGCCGCCGCTTCCAGATAGGCGACATGCCCCGCGTGCAGTATATCGAAGACGCCGTTGGTGAAGACCAGCCGGTCGCCCTGCTCTTTGACGGCCAGCAGTTCCGGGAGGAGGTCCCGCCAGTAGCGCAGTTCGCGGCCGGGGTGCTGTTCAGTCACGCCAGACCTCCCGCAGCTTCTCCAGGCTTACCGGTACCGCTCCCAATTCCCGGCAGGCCAGGCCGGCACAGATGTTGGCGAAAGCGGCCGTCTCCGGCAGAGCGGCGCCCTGCAGCAAGCCGAGTACCAGCGCCGCGATCACCGTGTCGCCGGCACCGGAAACATCCACGACCGCGGTGGATTCGGTGGGTATCTCGTGCGCGGCATCCTGATCGAAGGCCAGCATGCCCGCTTCGCCGCGTGTGATCACCAGCTGGCGGCACTCCAGGCGCCGGTACAGCTCCCGTCCGATTTCGGTAAGGCTAGCGTTGGCCGGCATTTCCGCCTGCAGCGCCTGCTGCGCTTCCTTCTGGTTCGGTTTGAACAGGTCCACACCGCGGTAGGCGAAAAAGTGCTCCCGCTTGGGATCCACCGCGGTCAGCACCCCGTGTTCGTGGCAAAGCTGCAGCAGCCAGTTGACCAGCTCCGGTTGGATCAGGCCCTTGTTGTAATCCTGGATGATCAGCGCATCGACGGTGGGTACCAGGCTGGACAGCAAATGCTGCAGCCGTTCGACGGTTGCCGGTTCCGGCGGTTGTATCTGCTCTCGATCCACGCGGACGACATGGTGGCTGCCGGCGATGATACGGGTTTTAAGGGTGGTCTGCAGGCCGGGAACGACCAGGATGCCGTCGGTGACGACGTTATCGTGCGAGAGGAGCTCGCGGATGCGGCTGCCTTCGGTATCGGGACCGACCAGTCCCAGCGGTGTAACCTCGACGCCCAGCGCCGCGAGGTTGTTGACGACGTTGGCGGCGCCGCCGGGGGCGTCGAAACGGCAGCGTTCCTCCAGCACCGGCACCGGTGCTTCCGGCGAGATACGTGATACATCGCCGTGGAGGTAGCGATCCAGCATCAGGTCGCCCAGTACCAGGATTTTTACCTGTGTGAATTTTTCCAGTTTGATCACTCGCACTCCAGCAGCGTGACACTCTCGATATGCAGGGTGTGCGGAAACATGTCAACCGGTGTGATACACCGCGGCCGGTACCCTCCCTCGGCCAGCAGACGGCAGTCCCGCGCCAAAGTGGCGGGGTTACAGGAGACATAGACAATGCGTTGCGGCCGCAATTCCACCAGGCAAGACAGTACTTCCCGTGGCACGCCGTTCCGCGGTGGATCCATCACCACCACATCCGGCGGTGGGCACTCGCTCCCGTTTACCGTCTGCTTAACATCTCCTTCAATAAAGTGCAAATTCTCCACACCGTTCAACAGCATATTTCTGCGCGCGTCGGCAATAGCATCCGGCACCACCTCGAAGCCATAACCCACACGGACCTCGTCCGCCAGATAGATGGTGATGGTGCCGGCTCCGGCAAAGAGGTCGTAGAGCACCTCTTCCCCTTGCAGGCCGGCGTAGGTTTTGACCAGGTCGTAGAGCCGCTCCGCCTGCAGTGAGTTGGTCTGGAAGAAGGAGTTGGCGGAGATTTCGTAGACACGGGAACCGATCTGCTCCCGTATCACGCCCGGCCCGTGCAGTACCTGCTCCTCCTCGCCAGTGGCAACGCTGGACCAGGAACGGGTGCTGTTGTTGACGATGGTGGTCAGCTGGGGATATTCCAGCAGCAGACGCTCCGCGAGTTCCTTCACCTCGGGGTGGTCGGCGCTGTTGGTGACGATGTTCACCATCACTTCGCCGGTGCGCTTGCCTTCCCGGATCACCAGGAAGCGGTAGAGGCCTTGGTGTGTCTTGTAGTTGTAAACCGTGGAGCCGGCCCGCGTAACCTCCGCCCGGACACTGTTCACCAGTTGCGCGGACAGCTCGCTCTGCAGGCGGCAGCTTTCCAGATCGAGCACCTTGCTGTAGATGCCGGGCAGGTGCAGTCCCAGCCCGAAGGACGTCGGTTGACCGTCCCACTCCTCCACCCATTTCTGATCCGAGAAGGAGAACTCCATTTTGTTGCGGTAGAAATCCTGCTGCGGCGCCGGCAGGATCGCTTCGAGCGGCGGATCGCTGAAGCCGCCCAATCGCTCGAGGGCGTCGCGCAGTGCTTTCTCCTTCAGCGCCAGCTGCTGTTCGTAAGCCAGCTGCCGTAACACGCAACCGCCGCAGAGATGTACATAGGGACAGGCAGACTCCACCCGTCCCGGTGAGGGGGTCACGATCTCGACCAGTTCGGCTTCCAGCTGCCGGCGCCGCTTCTTGCGCACGCGCGCGATTACCCGGTCGCCCGGCAGTGTATCACGTACGAAGACGACCATCCCGGATGCCGTACGGCCTACACCATGGTGTTTCTGCCCCAGATCGACGATCTCCACCTCGACCAGCTCACCCGGTTTCATTCTGCTCCCGATAGACTTGTGATACATTTTCATGCAGAGTTCTGAAGGTCCCCTGTTCAAGGCTGGCGCGGATCTCCCGCATCAGATCCAGGTAGTAGGTCAGGTTGTGCAGGGTCGCCAGCCGCATGGCGGAAATCTCGTTAACACTGAACAGATAGCGAATGTGAGCGCGATCGTAGGTCCGGCAGGTGTAACAACCGCAGTTCGCGTCCAGCGGCGACCGGTCGGCGGCATAACGCGCCGCTTTGATCTGCAGTTTGCCGGTCCGGGTAAAGAGGGTGCTGTTGCGGGCGTTACGGGTAGGCAGCACGCAGTCGAACATGTCCACCCCGGCGGCGACCGCTTCCACGATATCGAGCGGCGTACCCACACCCATCAGATAGCGGGGCTTGCCGGGCGGAAGCATCCCGCCGAGCAGGCTGGTAATCCGGCGCAGGTCCGCCTTGGGTTCCCCCACGGAGAGGCCGCCGATGGCGTAGCCGGGAAAATCCATCTCCATCAACTCCCGGGCGCTCTGTTCCCGCAGGTCATCGTAGACGCTGCCCTGCACGATGGCGAACGGCGTCTGCTCATGCCCGTAAAGCGGTTCTGTCGCGCTGAACTCCGTCAGGAAGCGCTCCGCCCAGCGCGTGGTGCGCTGCAACGATTCCTGGGAGTATTCCCTCGTCACCGGATAAGACTGGCATTCGTCGAGCACCATCACGATGTCGGCGCCGATGGCGCGCTGTACAGCGACGTTGTTTTCCGGGGTGAACAGGTGGCGGGAACCATCCAGATGCGACCGGAAGTGCACTCCCTCTTCGCTGACGCGGTTAAGTTCGGAAAGGCTGAAGACCTGAAAACCGCCGGAATCGGTCAACAGGGGACCGTCCCAGCGCATGAAGCTGTGCAGGCCGCCGTATTCCCGCAGGAACTCCGGCCCGGGACGCAGGTAGAGATGGTAGCTGTTGGCCAGGATGATCTGGGCGCCCAGCTCGTCCAGATCGCGCCGTTCCAGCGTCTTGACGCTGCCGCGTGTGCCGATCGGCATGAAGGCGGGTGTAGCCACGGAACCGTTGTCCAGCTGCAGCCGCCCCAACCTGGCGCCGTCAACCGTGGCGCTGATCTCAAATTTCATGGTTATCCTGCAGCAATTCCGGGAACAGCTGTTTCACCTCCGCCAGCGAACCATAGGCGCCGCGCAGCTCTCCGTCCGCGATGGCATAGTAATCCGCGTCCAGTTGCTCGAGCCCGGTCAGCAGATGCGTGCTGAACAGGACGCCGCGTCCGTCCGCCAACCATTGTGATACAACCTCCAGCACCCGCCGGCGAGAAGCGGCATCCAGCCCCGCCAGCGGTTCATCCAGCAGCACCAGTTCCGGATCGCCCTGCCCCGCCCGCAACAGCGCGACGCGGCGTTTCATCCCTTCCGACATCTGGTCGGGGTAAAAACCGCCGCTGTCAGCCAGGTCAAGCCGGTGCAAGGCCGGGTCGAAATCGTCGTGGTTGCCGGCAGCAGCGAGCTGCAGGTTTTCCAGCACCGTTAAACCATCCAGCAGCGCGCTGTTTTGAAAGAGTACACCCACACGTATCACAGCGTAAAGCGGTGCTGTTAACGGCTCACCCCGCCAGCTGAGCTGCCCCTGCAGGTCGGTGGTGATACCGCACAGTCCCTTCAGGAACCTGGTTTTGCCGCTGCCGGAGGCACCGAGAATCACGGTGACTCTCCCCGGGGTCAGGCTGAAAGCGTCGCCGGCGAACAGCTGCTTGTCCAGTACGCTGCAGGTAAAACGGTTCAGAGTCAGCATCAGAAGAGTACTACCGCGGTTATGAAATTGGCGATCAGGATGTAGATGACGGAAGTCACGAAGCTGCGTACGGTCGCCCGGCCGACACCGGCCGACGTGCGGGCGGCGCTGAAACCGGCCGCCACCGCGACCACTCCCACCAGGATGGCGAAAACCTCGGCCTTAATGAAGCCGGCGGCGATGTCGTGCAGGTGAAAATGGGATGGGATCTCCAGCCAGAAGGAGGCGGGCGCGCTGCCCAGCCAGTTGACCGCGGTGATGTAGCCGCCCAGCAGTCCGCTCAGATCCGCGAAGATGAGCAGAAACGGCATGCTGAGCCAGAGCGCCAGCACCCGGGGCGATCCGACCAGGGCTACCGGTGACAGGCGCATCACCGTGACGGCATCCAGCTGTTCCGTCAGTTTCATGGTCGCGATCTCGGCGGCGATGGCCGCCCCCACCCGGCCGGCGATAATGAGCGCCGTCATTACCGGCGCTACTTCGATAATGACCGCTTTAAAGACCGCCGTGCCGAGGTAGTAGGCCGGAATGTGTCCCTGCAGCTGATAGCTGGCCTGCCAGGCCGAGACGGCGCCGGCGAAAAGGGAAGCGATCATAACCAGCGGCAAGGAACGGACGCCGTAGTGGTGGATGTGATACAACAGCTCACCGGGACGCAGCCTCTTGGCCAGGCCGTGACGCAGTAAACCGCCACAGATCACAACCTCCTGGCCGAATTGCTCCACCCAGCTGCGGGGCGGGTTCTCCAGCTTGCCACCCGCCAGCATCAGAAATCGGTTCCCAGCGAGAAGGTATAGAGCGGGCTGCTGGAGCCGGTGTCGTAATCGAAGCGCCAGGCGGCGTCCATCTTCAGCAGGAAGTAGCCCAGATTGAGACGCGCTCCCCAGCCGTAGCCGACGAGCAGGTCCTCGGTGATCAACCGCTCTTCTGTATCACGAAGATAGTTGGAGTTGTTCCAGCGCCAGGCCTGGCCGGTATCCAGAAAGATCACGCCGCGCAGGTTGCTGATGCCGATCCGCAACGGCCAGCCCAGCTGCAGGTAGCGCAGCAGGGGAAAACGGAACTCGATGTTGGCGATGGCGTAGGTATCGCCCAGGCGTTCGTAATAGCGGGTGCCCCGCAGCGGGAAGATGAACTCGGAGAGGTAGATGCTCTCCATGCCGGTGAGCAGCACGGCATCGTTGTCGGTTACCGGCGCATAGTGGTAGTTGATCCAGTTCCGCATCCCGCCCAGGTAGAAGTGCTGCGGTTCCTCCCCCCAGGAGCGCCCCGCACCGAACCGCAGGGCGAATTGATAATCGCGATTGAGGAGGAAGTAGCGGCGCAGATCACAGGTAAGGGTTTGGAAGTTCACGCCCCAGGTTTCACCGCCGAAGGTGAAACGGCGTCCGAGCGAGTAGTTGAGATAGCCGCGGAAGCCGTTGGCGGGACCGGTGTAACCCCAGATGATGTTATCCTTCACCAGCCGCAAACTGGGAATCAGGAAACCGCGGTTCTGGTAGTCATGATAAATGGGATACCCATGGGAATCGACCTCCTGCAGGGCAATGTCCCAGTACTGGCGGTTGACGTTGAACAGGCGATTGCGCAACTCGACCCTAGTAAAGCGACTGAAGGGCCAGCTCATTTGAAAATTGAGCCCGTAGTAGTTGTCGCGGAAGACCGTGTCGGCACCCGCATAGAAGGCGTAGAGGTTGCGGAATATACCGGTGTGATACGTGGGACGGCTCTGCAGGTACTCGTAGTAGAGCTGGAAGTTGGTGAATTGGATCTGGTCGTAGAGGTCCAGACTCAGGTAGAAGCGATGGTTTCCCAGCAGGTCGCTCAACATGAGAACGCTGCTGCCCTGCAGGCCGAAGTACTGGCTGTAGATCGCCTGCGCTTCCACCGCGTCGATAGTAAAGATCAGCTTGTAGTCGTTGCGGATGAAGTTACGGTCCGCGTCCATGAACACCAGCGTGTCGTTGACGGAGTCGCTGGCGCCGAGTTCTCTATCACGAAATCCCAGGCTGCTGAAATCGTAGTGCTCATAGCCGCCTGGGATCGGGCTGCCGTATGACAACGTCTCCGGCGTCGCCGTTTGCTCTTCCCGGGTCCGTTGGAAGGGGAAACGCTCGGCGCCGGCGATCGGCGCGGCGTCGCTGAGCAGGGCGCTGTAGTCCTCCAGCAGGAACAGGTCGTACCCTCCCTGCTGGTAGCCGCTGAACGCGAGGCGATGGCTGCTGCGTGATACAGAGGGCTGGAAGACACCGGTGAGTACATCGGTCAGCTGATTGACCCGGACGCCGGTGGGTGGCTGATCGCCGTCGCCGGTCTTAAACGAATAAAGGTTGCTGATCCCGTCTCGATCGGCGACATAGAGGAGGTTTTCCGCATCGAGCCAGATCGGCATGGTTTCATTCCAGGGGGTGTCGGTCAGGCGTTGCAGTTCGCCGTCGTCCAGTCGCAGCGCAAAGAGATCCGTTTGGCTGAAATCAGCGGTACTCAGCAGTTCGGTCAGTTCAAGGTTCTGATCCGCGTCGCGCCGGTCGGAAGCGAAGGCGAGGCGGCGGCCATCCGGGGACCAGCTGGGATCGAAATCGGAGAAGATATCCCGGGTCAGGTTGCGGAGGGTGTCGTCGCGTCGATCCCAGATGAAGATATCGCTCTGGCCATCCCGCAAACCGACAAAGGCGATCAGGTCGCCGGCCGGTGACCAGGCGGGCGCAAAAGCGCCTTGCCAGGGGACTATCCGGCTTTGTATCACTTTTTTCCGGGCGACATCGAGCACATGGATCATGTCGTGCGCCCCGCCCTTGCTGCAGAAGGCGATGTGCTCTCCATCGGGCGACCAGCTGATGCCGGGGTTCAGCCAGTGGAGTTCTTCGAACCGGGAACTGCGCTGGCCGGTGACAATGCTCTCGGTACGCTCTGGTTCGGATATGTGATACAGATAGATGTCGAAATAACCGTTGCGGTCGGTCAGATAGGCTACGCGTTCACCGCTCGGGGAAACCGCCGGCGCGCTGTTGACGTAGTTCTTGCGCTCCAGGTGATCGGTGATCGGGAATGCCAGCTCCGAGACCGTCTGTTTTTCGGCGATGAGCGGCCAGTAATTGCGTTTCAGGTGGAGTTGCCATTCTTGCGACAGCTGCTCCAGGTCGATCCCGAAGGTGTGTTCTACCGCGCCTTCCATGCGATGCATCGACTTGACGCGATTGAGCAGTTCGCCGATCTTGTCCCGGCCGTAGCGCTCCTCCAGATAGCAGAGCACCGATTGGCCCCCCTGGTAGGGCATGGTATAACTGAGGTTGACGATGTCCGGCAGATAGCCGTAGAGCACGGCGTCGGCGAGGTACATGTTCGCCTCGCGGTTCCAGCCGTGCCGGGAAGTATACTCGGCCAGCCCCTCGATGAACCAGAGCGGGAGTTGAAAACGGGACATGCCGGTCAGGATCTGGCTGCCGTAGATCATCCTCAACATCACGGCGTGGGTCAGCTCGTGATGTATCACATGACGGAAATCCTCCCAGGAGCCCTCAAACGGCACCACCACGCGGTTCTTGAAGAACTCGGTGA
This sequence comes from uncultured Bacteroidia bacterium, assembly GCA_964517435.1. Taxonomy (GTDB): domain Bacteria; phylum CAIWAD01; class CAIWAD01; order BS150m-G50; family BS150m-G50; genus BS150m-G50. The sequence goes on from CAZFEC010000037.1 coordinate 20,467, forward strand.
AACCGCCCGTGCTTTCACCCGGCGTGGATTCCGAGATATTGGTGCTCTCGAACTCGTTGTGCGACTTGTAGACGATCAGGGGAACGCGTTCATCCGGCGACAGCTGGTGGTTGAAAACGTCGCAGATGGCCGCGTAGGAGGAATCCGCGGTATGAGCGGCGAAGACGGCCAGATCGTAGCCATCTTCGTTGAAGTAGATGTCGAACTGCGCAGTTTGAATGTAGCTCCAGGAATGTGATACATACTGCACCTTGTTCTGCCCGAACTGCGCCAGGGCGGCACCGGCCAGTACGCAAAGCATAAGCAGCGAAAGACAGCTTTTCATAAGTCGGCTGGTGCTCCCGTTATACTCTGAACCACGCGCTCGACCGGCTCCCGCAGGTCCTCGATTTCCCGGTCATTGTTGATCTCCATCAGCTCCGTCGACTCGACGGTGAGCGACGTACGGCGAGCGGTGTCGTCCAGCTGGGCGTCGAGACGCCGTTGTGCTTCCGCAGGCGTCAGGTGGCGGGTGGATTGCAGACGAGCCAACCGGACCGGTGCCGGCGCGGTTACCAGCACCACCAGGTCGAACCAGGCAGCGATCCGCCACTCCGCGATCAGAGCCGCGTCCAGGCCGATGGTTCCGTGGCGCTGTTCCTTGGTTGCCAGCGTGTCCGCCAGATAACTCAGCCAGGCCGGTTCGTAGATGGCGTTGTAGCGTGCCAGGTTGTCGCTGTCGCGAAAAACCCGCTTCGCCAGCCAGGAACGGTTCAACCTGCCGGCTGCATCGAAACTCCCGGCCCCGAACTCTATTGTGATACGTTCCCGGATGGCCGGGGAGGAAGCGATGAATTCGAGCGCCAGGCGGTCGGCGTTCAGGATACGGAAACCCCGTTCCTTCAACAACGCAGCAACAACGGTCTTCCCGGAAGCGATACCTCCGGTCAGGGCGAATTTCATTCGACGATTTTCAATCGATTACAGCCAGTTTTCTACGTACAATCTGGTCCTCCTGCCGCAGCATTACAATATAAATGCCGCCGGGAACCAGGCCGTCCGGCCCCCGGCCGTCCCAGCGACAGCCGCCGTCGCCGTCGGTCTCAGCTAACTCCGCCAGTAATCTGCCGCTGATATCGTAGATGTAGATCTCGCACACCCGGGGCAGACCGGCAATCATCACTCCCGGCTGGTCGCCGGCACCCTCTCCCCGGCGCCAGGGATTGGGATAGATGAAAACGTCGCTCAAATCGGAAGCAGCCTGCTGCAGAAACAGGGTTGATAATTCAGGCGGCAACGCCAGGCTGTCCAGCGAAGTTATGGCGGTGAGTTGCAGCAATACCGGTCGTCCGTAAGCACCCAGCGGCACTTCGGTTTCGAGAGCGATTTCGAACTCGCAGCGCAGCGAATCGAGAGCGGTTACCCCGGTCACGCTGTAGTAGTCGGGTTGAAAGTGGTAGTTCGCGGCGTTTTCGATCGAAGCATCCACCGGCCGGTTGAAGAGCAGCTGAAAACGATCCCGGGCGACGATGCGTCCCTGACGCAGGTGGAAGGGTTCCTCCGCTTCCGTTTGCCAGTCGCAGGTGAGGACACTCCCAGCCGTGTCCAGCGGTGTACCGCTGGCATCCGGCAGGTTGCCGGGCTGGAGCGTGACCACGCCGTCTCCCGCATCGAGGTCCACCGTGATCAACGCCGTCGTGTAGCCGGCCCAGGGAATGACCGAGGAGGGATAACGTGATACATATCCCCGGGTAAACAGGTAACGGGTCGCCTCCGTGATACAGGGCGACATCGACTCGGAGAACCCGAGTTGCAGCAGGTGTGGGGCCGCCTGGACCAGAGAGACGATCGTCGGTGCCGCGTTGGGCGCCAGGTTGATCAGTTCGGAGTGTTGGGAGGTATCCTGTGGGTACGTCGGATCGACCGCCCGCAGGGTGAAACTGTAGGTGGAATCCGTCAGTAATTCCGCCACCTGCACCTCGCGCAGCTGGCCCGATACCACCGTGATCGTCTCCTGCTGCGCGTACTGCCGGTGGAGCAGGAAGCAGTCGGGCTCGCCGCCGTGCTGCCAGGAGAGCAGCAGCGAGGTCTCACTGTCGGCGAAACCGGCCAGGGCGACGGGCGGAGGCGTCCGCTGGGGATCGAGGTCCGCCAGTTCCAGCCGGTACAGTCCGGTTTCGGCACCGCCCAGCCACTCGCCAATGCCGTCGCCGTCGAAATCGTGAACCAGGCTGCCGGCGAGATTGGTCTGGTCGTGCCAGGCGATCGGCGTCAACTCGCCGGCGCTGACCTCCAGCAGGTGCAGATCGGGATGCAGCGTCACGATGATCTCGTCCAGACCGTCGCCGTCGGGGTCGCCGACTGCGATCCCGTTTTCCTGCGTGGCACCGCGAAACTGTCCCAGCACCGCCAGGGTATCGGCCGCGGTCCAGCTGTTGTCACCATCAGCGATAAAGAGCATGGCGACCCAGCGACTGCCGCTCAGCTCCTGCTCGCTGGAGGCGGCCGGTGAGCGCCAGACGGCGATGAAGTCCTCCTGCCCGCCTTCGCGAAAGTGACCGCCCGCGATCAGATTACCGGGTCCCACCAACTCCGGCTCCTCATGCTGCCAGATCAGTTCGGGTTGCGTCGAGACGAATTCGTAGATGAAGATATGGCCCTCGTTGTCACTGAGCAGGAGCTCCCGGTTGCCATCGGTGTCGAAGTCTCCCTCGACTCCCCTGGCCACACCGGTGGCATAGGGGGCGCCGTCGGCATAGAAGGGATTGTAGAGGGTGTCCAGCGGCACCATCACCGTGCTGTTGGTGTCGCTGATCATGCTGAAGAGGGCGGTGAAGTAGTGCCGGGGTGTATCGAACGAGTGAATACGCAGCAACGCGTTGGGGTAGCCGGAGGCGCCGGCGCCGGGATCGATGAAATTGGCGGCCCAGTGTTGCTCGCTGCGCCAGGCCAGCTGGTTCGGCGGCGACAAGGTATCCGTCTGCGTGAAAAGGTAACTGATGCCGCCGATTTCGCTCAGCAGCTCCAGACCGCCGTCCCCGTCGATGTCGCCGGCGTCCTTAACGTAGGCGGAGCTGTAGGTGGCGGGCAGGGCCGCGAAATCATCCGTGCCCGGATCATACTCCCAGACCTGCAGCAGGTCGGGGAAATGCGTATCCGGTTCCAGGGCGGCCAGCCAGACTTCCGGACGGTTGTTGTGATTGAAGTCGGTTGTCTCCGCCAGGAGTTGGCCGTAGGGCAGGCTGCAGCCGCGGCTGGCGAGAGGACGGGGATACCATTCACCCGGGATGTAACAGCTCAGAAGCTGCGTATCGGTTGTATCACCGGTGCCGCTGATTGCCAGCAGGCGGTAGTCGATCCAGCCGCTGCGTTGCGTCTGCAGCAGGCTCAGGTAATGGTTCCGGCTGCTTACCGGTGAGGTCAGTACCGCGAACTGATCGCTGCCGGCGGGAGCGTGATGCAACTCGACCATAACCGGATCGTCGCTGTCCAGCTGGAAAAACCTCCCCCGCGCGGAACCTTCCACGGCGGCCAGGGAGGTCAATCGCTCGATGACCGGCGGCGTGCGGTCGATCTCGAAAGCGCTGATCGCCGGCAGGCTGGTGCCGTCCAGCTGGTGCACCTCCAGCTTGAGGGTATGGATCCCGTCGGCCAGGCCGGTCAGATCGACAACCGCCAGCGTCTCCGCCACCTGCTGGTACGAAGAGACGGCTAAGGTTTCCCAGGTATCCGGGTCGGTACCGCTGCCGAGTGACAGTTCGGATGAGGCGAAGAGGTTGCCCGCAGCGGTGCCGATCACCGCCAGCTCCGGTTGCCGGGCCGGCTGGTAGCGGGCGGCTGGCGGGGGCTGTTGCAGATCGACCAGCGTCGCGACCGGTGTCGCGACCGCCGCTGCCATATTCAGGATGCCGGCGCCGTGTTCGACGTCATGACCCGCCGCGCCGACGTCGGTGGCCGTGGCGCGCAACAGGTTGCGGACCAGCTGCGGTGTCAGGGCGGAATTCTGTTCCAGGAGGAGCGCGGCCGCGGCGCTGACGAAGGGAGCCGCCAGCGAGGTCCCGGAGTAGGCACCGTATTCCTCGCCCGGCAGCGCCACCAGGATCGAATCACCCGGCGCCACCAGGTCCAGACCGAAACCGTAATTGGAGAGATGCCAGCGATAGCCGGCGGCGGTCACCGCACCGACCCCGGTCACTTCCGGCCAGGCGGAAGGATAATGCGGATCGCTGCTGCCGCTATTCCCGGCTGAAGCCACCAGAACCACTCCTTCCGCGGCGGCGTATTGTATCACGTCGTGCAGCACCGGCGCCACCGCGGCATCACCGAAGCTCATGTTGACCACGCCGGCGCCGTTAAAAAGCGCGTAAAGGAGGGCGGCGGCGACGTCATCCTCCTGCAGAAAGCCGAGACTGTTGCCGGCCCGCAGCGGCATGATCTCCACCCCGGGGGCCGCGCCCGCCAAACCGATGCCGTTACCGGTCGCCGCCCCGGCTACCGAGGCCACGATAGTACCGTGACGATGCTCATCCCAGGGATCGCGATCGGCCTCCAGGTAGTCGCCGGGTGCCGGCCAGGCGGGCGCATCGGTGAAATCAAAACCAATGGTGTCGTCCACCAGACCGTTGCCGTCGTCGTCGTAACCGTTCTGATCGGCGGGGTCGAGCTGCCAGCCCTGGTCGGGGTCGTACCAGAACGGCGTGCCGTTGCCGTCATCTTCACCCTGGTTGAACCAGATCCGGTCGCGGAGATCCGGGTGAGACCAGTCGATGCCGGTGTCGATGACCGCCAGTGTCACCCCTTCGCCGCGCGCGGTTTCCCAGGCGGTCACGGCTTCGATCATCGCCAATCCCCATTGCCCGTCAAACAGTGGATCGTCCGGTGCCTGCTCGATGCAATACCGGTGATTGGGCGTAATGTGTATCACATCTTCCACTCCCCGGAGCGCCGTCCGGAAGCGTCCAGTGTCGGCCGGCTGCTCGAAGTGAAAGGTATAGATCTGGAAGGGAAGCGTCCGGCCCGATGGACAAACCGCCCGCAGGTCGCCGAAGCGCAGTCCGCTGGCCAGTCGCCGTCCATCCGCCGCGTAGAGCGTTTTATCGCCGTCGACGGCACCGGTCGCCGTAACGGCCTGGCGAAAGCTGACCAGCAGCTCAACCGCCGGCAGGTTACCGGTCAGGCCACACAGCCAGAGAGTGACGACCAGCAGTCGCAGTGCCGGTAATCTGAAGAGAGCGGGAAGTGTGCTGTTCATGGTGGTTGTCGTTTGCGATTGCGGATTCAGCGTTGTTGTTCGAGCCGGAGCCGGAGCTCAGCGATGCGCTCCTCCAGTTTATCATCGCCCTCCGGCAGCGCGTGATACATTTCCAGCGCCTCCGCGAGGTGCCCCTGCTCTTCCAGCAGTTGCGCCAGTGCCAGCGAGGCGATCGACTTGGGTTCTCCTCCGTGGCCGGCACCCGCCAGCTCCGCGATCAATTCCGCCGCGGGACGCTGGGGGTTCCTCTGCAGCGCCTGCGCCAGCTCCGTTTGGAACCGGTGCGACTCCGCGGAGATCTCTTCTTCGCTGGGAACGGTCGTCTTCGCGGCGGGGATATCGACATCGACACCCACCGGTTCAGTTTCCACTGCGGCCTCCGCGAGCCGGTCACTCTCCCGGTTGCGCTGAAGCAGCTGACCGGCTGTCGTCGCGGTAATCGCGCCCAGCTGCTGGAGCTGCTCGATTAAATAGAGCGGTACCGGGAACCGGCGACACAGCTGCTGCAGTGCCGGGATCTCTTCCCCGCCGGCTGCGGCCAGCAGCAGTGAAACGACGGTTGCGGTCGGATATTCCGCCTGCAGTTCAACCGCCGTGAACCGCGCCAGGGCGTCGGTCAGACGGCCGTCGCGCCGCAGCTGCTCCGCGTCCAGGGCAAAAAGCGTGGGATGACGTGTCTGCTTGCCCATGTTACCAGCTCGACAGCAAAGCCGTAGTGATGTCTTCCACCAGCTTGCCCGCCGCTTCGGCGATGCCGTCGCTGCGCTCCTCCCCTTCCAGACTGTAAACACCCCAGCTGCTGAAACTCTTCTGCATGACGACTTCATCGGTGGTGCGACGCAGCAGCCGCATATCGACATTAAGCGTCACCCGCATCTGTGATACACTCTCCTCGGCGCTGTAGGTATTAGCCTGTTCGGTCACTGATTTGAGTACCATCTCCAGGATCCCGTCGGCCCGCTCCTGATCGTCAAGGCGGAAAACGCTCTGGACCATGAACTCACTGATTACCAGGTCGGTGATCTCCTCCGCCAGCAGCGGTTCCGCCGTTTGATTCACCATGAGCGGGATCGCCACGCTCTCGATCCCTTCCGGGAGTGCTCCCTTGAAGGAATAGATACCGCAGGCGTTCAACCACAGCGCCGCCGTCAACGCGGCCAGCCGGAGATATCTCATAAGCCGTATTTCCTGATCTTGCGGTAAATGGTACGTTCACCGATGCCCAGCGCCTGTGCCGCCTGCTTGCGGTTCCAGTTGTATTGCTCCAGCACTTCCCGGATGTGCTCCCGTTCCATATCCTCGACTGTGCGTTGTTTCACTTCCCGGCTCTCGGTGATTTCCGGCTCCCGCTGTTTTTCGCCCAGTTCGGCTACCATCGCCTTCAACTCGGCCAGCTCCTTCTGGATCAGGAAGAACATCTGCGTGAAGAGATCTTCCTGGGGTCCCCGCTCGCCCGGCCGCAGCAGTACCGGCAGGTTGGAACCGGCGACGGTCTCCCTTTCCAGATTGCGTATCACATCCCCGGCATCAATCCGGTCACCCCGCTTCAGCAAAACCAGGCTTTCGACGAAGTTCTTCAGCTCCCGGACATTGCCTTCCCAGTAGTGTTCGCGCAGGACCTGCAGAGCGTCCCTACCGATGGCGGGGCAGTTGATACTGTTCTTCCGGCAGAACGCGGTGGCGAAGTGCTTCACCAGCGGCTCGACATCCTCCGGACGCTCCCGCAACGGCGGCAGCAGTATATTGACCGCCTTCAATCGGTAGAAGAGATCCTGGCGGAAACTCCCCGCCTGAACCATTTCCGCCAGGTCGCGGTTCGTTGCCGCCAGCACCCGCACGTCGACGGTAAGCGGCTGCGTTCCCCCGACCCGCAGGAAGGTGCCGGACTCCAGCACCCGCAGCAGTTTCACCTGCATGAACAGCGGCATCTCCCCGATCTCATCCAGGAGGAGCGTGCCGCCGTCGGCCTGTTCGAAGAGTCCCTGGCGCAGCCGCTCCGCGCCGGTAAAGGCGCCCTTCTCGTGTCCGAAGATCTCGCTTTCGAAAATGCCTTCCGGAATGGCGCCGCAGTTGACGGTCACCAAGCGGGCCTCCCGACGTCGGCTGCTCTGGTGGAGGGCACGGGCAATCAGCTCCTTGCCGGTACCCGACTCGCCGGTGATGAGCACCGAGATATCGGCGTCGGCGACCTGGCGAACCAGTGAGCGGATCTGCTCCCAGACCGGTGCCTTGCCGACGATGCCGGCTGCCGCGAGGAGGTCATCCGTTTTCAATCCAACCTGACTCATCGTATCATCCTGCTATTCCCTTGAACTCTGGTAGCGGCGATCCGGCTCACCGGGGCGGGTCGCCCCCGTTGGCGGCGGCGGTCTGAAAGTAATCGGCCGTAAGCGCGATTCCCGCGGCCAGGTCTATCTCCGGCCGCCAACCCAACACCGCGGCCGCTTTCGCGTTGTCGATCACCGAACGCTGCTGCTCGCCGGGCATGCCGGGACCGTGAGTTTCCTCGACCGTCTGATCCAGCGAATCGCGGATGAGCTGGAAAATCCGGTTGACATCGGTTTCCACACCGGTACCGATGTTGACGATATCCGGTTCCGGCTGTATCAGCGCCGTGACATTGGCGCGGACCACATCCTGGACGTTTACATAATCGCGGGTCTGCTCGCCGTCCCCGTTGATGACGGCCGGTTGACCGCTCAGCATGCGATCACAGAAGATCGCCACCACTCCCGCTTCACCTTTGCTGTTCTGGCGAGGGCCGTAGACATTGGCGTAGCGCAGCACGAAATAGCGTAGTCCGAATTCGAGGTGGTAGTAGTAGAGGTAGTTCTCGATCGTCAGCTTGCCGATCCCGTATGGGGAAACCGGCCGCAGTGGATGCTGCTCGTCCGCCGGGAAGTAATCCTGCTCCCCATAGATGGCGCCGCCGGTGGAAGAGAAGACGAATTGCTGCACACCGTGCTTTTGGGCGTTCTGGATCAGGTTGAGGGAACCGAGGATGTTCACCTGCGCGTCGAAAACCGGGTCCGCGACCGATTTGCGCACATCGATTTGAGCCGCGCAGTGCACGATGTGGGTGATCCCCTCCTCCTGTATCACATCACTGATGCGGGGCGACTGGATGTCCAGCTCGTAGAAAGCGGCGGCGGGATTAAGATTGACGCGGCGTCCGGTGCAGAGGTTGTCCACCACGGTGACCCGTTCACCCTGCGCCAACAGCGCGTCGACGGTATGCGAGCCGATGAAGCCGGCGCCGCCTGTGACCAGTACGTTCATAGAGCTTTCCTTCCGATGTCGGTGCGATATTGTTTGTGCTCAAAATGGATGTTCCCGATTTCACGATAGGCGTTGTCGAGGGCGTCGGTCAGCGTATTGCCCACAGCCGTCACCGCCAGCACGCGGCCACCCGCGGTGACCAGCCGCCCCTCCCGCCGCCGGGTGCCGGCGTGATACACAATCGCGTTGGACACCTTCTCCAGGCCGGTGATCGGCAGACCGGTCTCATACTCTCCCGGATATCCCCCGGATGCAAGCACGACCGTGGCGGCGTGATGAGTCGCCTCCAGACGGCGGGAAATGAATTCCTCCTCACCCGCCACCAGGGCTTCCAGCAGGTCCTCCTCCAGGAGCGGCAGGATCACCTGTGCTTCCGGATCGCCGAAACGGCAGTTGTATTCCAGGTTGGAGGGACCCGCCTCGGTCAACATCAGTCCCAGGAACAGAACCCCCTCGTAGGGCGTCCCCTCCGCCTGCATGCCGGCGATGGTCGGCTGTACGATCCGCGCTTCCACTTCCTGCATCAGCGCGGCTGAAAGGAGCGGCGTCGGGGCGATCGCGCCCATGCCGCCGGTGTTGGGTCCCTTGTCGTCGTCATAGGCGCGTTTGTGATCCATCGAACCGGGCAGCAGCCAGTAGCGGCCGCTGCGCACCAGAACGAAGACGGAGGCTTCCGGCCCCGTCAACCGTTCTTCGATCACTACCCGCTCCCCGGCCGGGCCGAACAACCCCGCCTCGAGAATAGTCTTCAGCTGGCGTTCGGCTTCCACCAGGTTCTCCGGCAGCAGCACGCCTTTACCGGCGGCCAGCCCGTCCACTTTGATTACAAAGGGATAATCGATTTGCCGGATGTGCGCGAGGGCCGGTTCCAGCCGGTCGAAGACCTCGAACCGGGCGGTTGGAATGCCGTGCCGTTGCATGAATTCCTTGGCGAAGACCTTGCTGCCCTCCAGGCGCGCCGCCGCCCGGGTCGGACCGCTGATCGCCAGTCCCTCCGCCTGGAAGCGGTCGACGATGCCGTCCACCAGCGGTTGCTCCGGACCGACGATCGTAAAGTTGATACCGTTTGAACGGACATACTCGATGATGGCGTCGATCGCGGTGACCGGAATATCCGGTACACAGATCGCCGTCTCCGCGATGCCGGCGTTACCCGGGATTACATGCAGCTGGTCGCACAGCCTGGACTGGGCGATTTTCCAGGCGAGCGCGTGTTCGCGTCCGCCGGATCCGATGATGGCTATTTTCATTCCACTCCTTCGGTTTGACGGCGGCCGGCCGCCGCCTGATTTTATGCCATTTGAACTGCAATTGACATTATCAGTTCCTTTCGCTGCTGATAGCTAGTACTGAACCCCAACAGGGAGCCGGCAGCGCTTCAGGAATGGTATTTGGAATGCTGCCTTAGTCAGCATTTCAATCGTTGTCCGGTTTCCAATCGCTCTGCAGTTTCAGAATTTCGTCGCGGTACAGGGCAGCCTGTTCGAAATTGAGATCCGCCGCGGCCGCCGCCATCTGCTTCTGCAGCCTGGCGATCGCCGTCTGCGGTTCCTCCGGCTCGTCGTAGACGGTGATTCCCTCCGCCACCCGGCTCGGCGCGTGACGCTCCTCCAGCACTCCCGTCGCCGCCCGAATCTGTTCGGGCGACTTGACCACCGTGCGCGGGATGATGCCGTGCTCCCGGTTGTACTCCTCCTGCAGGCGGCGACGACGGCTGGTTTCGGACAGCACCGCCTGCATCGACCGCGTGACGCGATCAGCGTACATAATCACCCGCCCCTCGGCATGACGCGCGGCCCGGCCCGCCACCTGCATCAACGAGCGTTCCGAACGGAGAAAGCCCTCGCGATCGGCATCCAGAATCGCCACCAGCGATACTTCCGGCAGGTCCAGCCCCTCGCGCAGCAGGTTGATGCCGACCAGCACGTCGAACTCCTGCAACCGCAGGCCGCGCAGGATCTCAACCCGGTCCAGGGAGCTGATTTCGGAATGCAGGTAGCGCACCCGGATGTCGATGCCGGCGAGGTACTCGGTCAGATCCTCCGCCATCCGCTTGGTCAGTGTGGTGACCAGCACCCGGTTGCCGCCGTCTACCACCTGTCGGATTTCCCCGATCAGATCGTCGACCTGGTCTGAGACCGGCCGCACTTCGATCTGCGGATCGAGCAGCCCGGTGGGACGGATCACCTGTTCGACGATCTCGCCGCCGGTCTGCTCCAGTTCCCAGTCGCCGGGGGTGGCGGTGGTGAAGACGATCTGGCCGGCAATCCCGAGGAACTCCTCAAAGTAGAGCGGACGGTTGTCCAGCGCCGACGGCAGCCGGAAACCATGCTCCACCAGCATCTCCTTGCGGGCGCGGTCGCCGCGGTACATGGCGCGGATTTGCGGCAACGTCGCATGGGATTCATCGATGATGGTGAGGAAGTCGTCCGGAAAGTAGTCCAGCAGGGTGTTGGGACGCTCGCCCGCCTGCCTGCCGTCGAAATGACGGCTGTAGTTCTCGATGCCGGAGCAATAACCGACCTCCTGCAGCATCTCGAGGTCGAACCGGGTGCGCTGCTCAAGGCGCTGCGCCTCCAGCAGCTGTGAGGCTGATTTCAATTCCTCCACCCGCTCCCCCAGCTCGGTCTGGATGCGCTGGACGGCTTTGTCCAGCCGTTCCGGCGTAGTGACGAAGTGCTTGGCCGGATAGATGACCGCGGTCGGCAGCTCCTCCAGCGTCGCGCCGGTCACCGGGTGAACCAGCGTGATACGTTCCACTTCGTCATCGAAGGTCTCGACGCGGAAGATGCCGTCCGCCCAGGCGGGATAGATCTCCAGGACATCCCCCCGCACCCGGAAGGTGCCGCGCTGGGGCGCCACATCGTTGCGGCTGTACTGGATGTTGACCAGGCGGTTCAACAGCTGGCGCCGGTCGATCTGCTCCCCCTGCTGCACGACCGCCAGCATCTCGCGGTATTCTCCCGGCGAGCCCAGCCCGTAGATGGAGGAGACCGAGGCCACCACGACAACATCGCGGCGGGAGATGAGCGAACTGGTCGCTTTGAGCCGCAACCGGTCGATCTCCTCGTTGATGTCGGTCTCCTTCTCGATGTAGGTGTCGGTCTGCGGGATGTAGGCTTCCGGCTGATAGTAATCGTAGTAGCTGATGAAGAATTCGACAGCGTTACGGGGGAAAAAGGTGCGCAGTTCGCCGTAGAGCTGGGCGGCCAGCGTTTTATTGTGCGACAGGATCAGGGTCGGCCGGTTGTAGGCGGCGATGACATTGGCCATGGTGAAGGTCTTGCCGGAGCCGGTCACGCCCAGCAGGACCTGGTAACGCCTCGGCTCCGCCAACCCTTCCACCAGATCAGTGACCGCCTGCGTTTGATCTCCGCAGGTGCTGAAGGGGGCTACCAATTCAAACGGCCGGTCCAATCAGCTCTCCTCCTAGTCCTGTCCCAGGCTGTCATGCCATAATGACATAGGGTAGCACATCTTCGGGCCGTTTCAAACTTTATTCTATCGCAAGTACTCTTTAGTTGCTCTTTAACCGCTAATGGACGCTCTTTCGAATCAGTTGCTTCTGAACAGACCTATTGGTCTCTTCGCCTTGTGCCGATTAGGCACAAGAATAAACGCTAATAGCTGGTTGTAGAATCGCATTTCAGTTTCCGAATTGCTGCAGGTTTCAGATCAGAGTTCAAGTCATCTAGTAAATACGCCAATATGACGCGTTGAAAGACTAGATTAGCAAGCGTATCGTTTTGATTTCTCAACATTAGCGTCAATTCGCGTTCATCAGCGGTTTTCTGGAGTTATGTAAAAAAGCGGACCCACCTGTTACCGTGGATCCGCCGCCTCAGAAGTTATGTTAAACCAAGCCTGCTTCCGACTCGATAATAGCAAATGGCATGCCAATTTGGTCGTCGACAGGGAGTGTTGAGAAATAAGGGCTTAGTTTTGCGGCAACGGGGAAGGTTGCGACGCAGCGCCAGGTTTGACACCAGCCTGACAGAGTTGGCGGGGATTCGGAAATGTCGTTCAGATCTTGAGCCCTTTGCCACACTTACGTGTTACAAACGAATCATACTAAGTCTCAGGTTTAATAAGATCATTCGTCCGGGAAGCGGGCCCAAGGCGAACTATCATGTGAGTCGGTTCATAAGTTGCTGGTTCGAATCGAGGTAACCGTTGCAAAAGAGCTACCAGTCTGCTAACTTGAAGTCAGCCAAACCGTTGAAGAGGAGCAGTATTCCATCATGCTGATCAATTACACTGTTGTCAGGCGACGCTTCGCGTCGAAGCGCCTCGCGGCCGTAACCCTGCTGTCCCTCAGCTGCCTGTTGCTTTCCACCCTGCCCGCCTCCGTGAGCGCGCTCGCCCCCACCGACTCGGTCCGGATCAACGAGGTCTACTTCGCCTGTTCGATCAACTACACCACCGACGACCAGTTCGTGGAGCTCTACAATGCCGGCTCCACCACCGCCTGGCTGGACGGTGCCCTGCTGGCCCGCGGTACGGATACCCTGATGACGCGCGTGTTCGCCTTCCCCGGCAATCCGGGCGACCAGACCTTCGCCCTGCCGCCGGGCGCCTTCGCGGTTATCGCGCAGGACGCCTACGATTTCGTGGGTGAGGGAGGCGATCCCACTTCCGTCGATCTGTCCAACGCTCCTTTCGAAACTTATGCATCAGAGGAATGGCCCCCGGTGGATAATCCCGCCTCGGTCAATCTGATCGAAGTACTCGAGATCGGAATGGACTACGAGCTGGATCGCCGTCAGGGTGGCATCATGTTGCTGACCGGTGAGGAGTTCGAAGTGGTGCCCTGCGAAGGAGGGGGCTGAGGTCCCAATGCCGGCCGGGCGCCGGTATATACAGTCGTTGACGGCATGTCCTATACCTACGATCCGTTCTACTACCCCGTCACCTTCAATCCCGATATCGACGCTTCCCCGATCGTCGGCTGCGATCGCTGGACTTCGAATTCAGTGGAACGGATCTTCCCCGGGTATGACAATGACGACAGCAGCCAGGATTTCATGATCCTGTTCTTCCCCACCCCCGGGTATCACGGCTCACCACCGCCGGAGGGTCCGGAACTCGCCATCGAGGTCACTCCCACCGTGGCGATACTGACCTGGACCGGACCGCCCGACGCGACCTGGCGGGTCTATTCCGATACCATCCCCTACTTCCTTCCCGCGGCGGAAACCTTCCTGGCGGAAGTGGTCGGCACCAACGCCTTCTACCTGCCGGTTACGGAGGCGCAGCGATATTTCCAGGTGACGCAGGTGTTGGAATAGGTAATATCAGGGCTGTTTCTGATCCCACCCGCACAGATCCGCCACCACGCATTCCGCGCAGAGCGGCTGGCGCGCCTTACAGACATAGCGGCCGTGCAGGATAAGCCAGTGGTGGGCGTGCCGGCGATACTCCTCCGGCACGGTTGACTCCAGCTTTCGTTCAACTTCGAGCGGCGTTTTGCCGGGGGCCATCCCGGTTCGGTTGGCGACGCGGAAGACATGGGTGTCGACCGCGATCGTCGGTTGACCGAAGGCGACATTGAGGATAACGCTGGCGGTCTTGTGCCCCACCCCCGGCAGCGCTTCCAGCTCCCGGCGGGTGGCGGGCACCTCGCCGTCGTGCCGCTTCAGCAACTGTCGCGACATGGCTACGATCGATCTGGCTTTGGCGTTGTAGAGGCCGATGGTGCGGATGTACCGGCGCAACCGCGCCTCCCCCAGTTTCGCCATGGCGGCCGGGGTGGCGGCGCGCCGGAACAGCGCGGGCGTGGCCTTGTTGACGCTGACATCGGTGGCCTGGGCCGAGAGGATCACCGCGACCAGCAGCGTGTAGGGGCTGTCCCAGGCGAGTTCGCTGGCGGGATGGGGATTCCCCTCCCGGAGGCGCCGGAAGAACTCGACGCGTCGTGCTTTCTGCATAGGGCAGCCTTTGTATGGCAAGGGCAGGCCTCAGGCCTGCCCCTACATGAATACGTTTAACCTGGGCGGAGTGTTTTACTCCTCTTCGCTCAGAAAATCCGCGCGGGTCTGGCGATACTTGTCCAGCTGATGCGCGGCCACCCGGAAACGGTAAGGATACTTGTCCAGCACCAGGATCCGCTGCTGTTCGTTGTCCGGATCCCGGTAGAACTCCAGCTTCACCTGCTCCGCGTATGCTTTCAGATCCACGGCCAGGATCTGATGATCCAGCTGTGCGTCGCGCTCCTCCTCCGGCAGCAGCACCGTTGCCGCCCGCAGTTGCGAAGCCTGGCCCAGGTAGCGCTCCACCAGCGCGGAATCGGCGGTGGTGGTGTTGCCGCGGTGATCGGTGTACTGATTACCCCCGTCGATATTGAGCGAATAGCTGCCGTTCTCATCCTCGAAATCGCGCACGGAGACCAGCTGTATCTCCTCAGGTGGCAGTTTGAACAACTCCCGGTTGAAGAGCGTAGCAGCCTTGGCTTTGAAAGTGCTGGTCAGGTTCTGGGTCATCTGCAGGATTTGCTGCGAACCGACCAGACGAGCATAGCTATGAATGAAGTCTTTGCTTTCTATTCCGACCAGAAAATCGGCTGCGAGCTGCTCGCTCGTCGTAACTTTCACGCGGATTCCCAGCGTATCAGTCAGGGCGAATTCTGTAAACCGTTCGGGATTTTCCGTGATCAGGGCGGAGACTTTGAGGTTGGCGAGCGCTCCGAGGAGGCGTCGCCGCTGATAGTCTTCCAGCGGCAGGGAGAACGGCTCGCTCATCACCAGTTCGCCCCCCTCCTTCAGCAGCACCAACTGTTCGTCGGAAGCGATTACCTCGATCCGGGTCACGGCGGCGGTATCGATTTCACCCAGGGTGGACGGATAACCGCGGTCTTCCGGAATCAGATCGGGGAGGTAAATCAGCAACAACAACAGGACCAACAGACCAATCAGGATCAGAGTTCTCTTCTGCATATTCTACAACTCCTGCTT
>CAZFEC010000038.1:0-34710 GCA_964517435.1 uncultured Bacteroidia bacterium
CCCACACGGTCAGACCATCGGCGCCTTCAGCGGTGAAACTCCAGCCGAAGGAGGTGCCAGGAAAGCAGGGAACCCCGGGGAAGCTGTAATCAGCTACGAAGTAGCTGGTGGCAAAAGCACCAGAAGTCAAGCAGGCAGTGGTCGCTAAGACTGCTATCAATTTCTTCATTATCATCCTCCTGTCACATCAAATGTGTTGGTTCTCTAAATAGCTATTTTGTCCATTTGTTGTCATCGGAGCCGGCTGACCGGCCTTCCCCTTCAGGTAGTTGTTCGGATTTTGTTAATGTTATCACTCATCATCTCAAAAGCAAGCATATAGGTCCCGGCGGGATACCTTCGCTCAAGAAAGCGATGACGTAAAAAAGCCCCGGAGAAACCGGGGCTTTTAATGTTCGTAAAAAACGCGGCGGAACTACTTCAGGTAGATCATGCGGCGGGACTCGCTCCAACCGGTGTTGGAACTCATCCGCAGGAAGTAGATGCCGGTCGCGCCGTCGGGACGCCAGGTCAGCTCGTGATAGCCGGGCTGGAGGTAGCCGGGATTCAGCTGAGCGACGCGACGGCCGGTCAGGTCGTAGATGGTGGCGGTGATATCGGCCGCCTGCGGCAGACCATAGACGATGTGGATTTCCGGGTTGAACGGGTTCGGATAGAGGGAGCTGATGCAGAAGTCTTCCGGAACGCCCATCCCGGGAATGACCGATTCGGTGATGCAGATCCATACCTGGCTGGCCCAGGTGCCGTCGGTGTTCGTATCCTGCGCCCATACTGTCCAGGAGAAATCACCATTCCCAATCTCAGGATCGTCCACGGTGATGTTGTTTTCAGTGGTCTCATCCTCGTAAACGATTTCATCGTTATCGTCGTAAAGGTAGAAGTGATAGGTGATTTCATCACCCGGATCGGGATCTGTCGTCGTCAACCAATAGAAATTGACGGGCCAGCCAGACACGTCGATAACGGTTCCATCCGGGGGTGCCATCAGGTTGAAGGCCGCCGGCGGCTCCGGGATGGCCAGTGAGAAGCTGAAGTCGGCGTTGCACTGAGTACCGAAGGAGTTGCCGTCACGGGCGATCACGCGCCAGTAGTAGTCGGCGTCGTCAGTCAGACCACCGAGGTCATAGGTCGTGTTCTCGAGGTCCTCGATAATGGTGGCACTCTCGAAATCAGCGTTCGTCGCCCACCAGAGGTCGTAGGCCACATCGCCACCATCCGGGTCGGTGGCTGCTTCCCAGCTCAGCGGCACGATCGCCGTCTCGACCACGGAGCCGTCGGCCGGAGTCAGCAGGTCGAAGGCGGTGGGCGGAGCACCCTCGATCGCGGTTCCGCTCAGGAAAACCATCGTGGGCGTAGCGGGATCGTTGGTGTAGAGCTGCAGCGTGTTGTTGAAAGTGGTGTCCGAATCATCAGGCGTGAAGGTGATGAGAATCACGATGGAATCGCCCGGGACCACCGTGATCGGCAGTACCAGTTCGGGAACGTCGAAGACTTCCAGCTGAATCACCGCGTCATCGATGATCAGATCGGCGTTGCCGGTGTTGTAACCGACGCAGTTCCACTCCGAGGTGGTGCCGATCTCCACTTCGCCGTAGTTGTGCGAATTTTCCGGAACATAGAAGTCAGCAGCGATGCCGAGGCCTTCGAGGGGAACGAAGAGGTTCTCGTCGTTGTTCTCGATGGTGAGCACATCATCGAGCGGTCCCGTGAACGGCGGCAGGAAGAACACCGCCAGGGTGTGATCCGCGCCGGGGGCCACGGTGACGGTACCGCTGAAATCGGTATAGAACTCATCCGTATCGGTGTAGATATCGGACAGGACGAGATCGGCCGCACCGTCGTTGCTGATGATCAGGTCGAAACTGGCTTCAGTATCAACCTCGACATCGCCGAAGTCATGCTCGTAGACGGAAAGCACGATGTTGGGGACGTCGCCTGCCTGGCCCGCACCGTCAAGGGTGATCAACAACGGGTCCTCATCCGGGTCGTTGCTGTCGATGGTCAGGGTGCCTTCGTAAACTTCTTCGTCAGTCGGAGTAAAGGTGACATTGACGGTGTAAGTGCCCAGCGGGGCGATCACCTGGGGACCGGCGAAGTCCTCGGTAAAAACGGCGTTGTCGGAAGTAACATCGTCGACCGTGAGATCGGCGAGACCGGCGTTGGTGATCACCAGCTCCCAGGTCTGGGGTGTGCCGATCGAGACGGTGCCGAAATCATAACCCAGGGTCGGCACGTCGATGTCGGGGACTTCCGGGCACTCGTAGTCGCAGAAAGTGGTGACCGGATCGACCACGACCTCGGGATAATAATGGTTAAAGGGATCATCCGGCAAATCGCAGACAAAATCGGCACCATAGTTCTCATCCGGGCAGTTGTGCAGGCTGACATCCAGTAGACCACCGCCGGAGTAGACGATTTCATACTGCATGTAGCCGCCAATATCCGTGATAGTGATGCTGATGACAGTCACATCCTCGTTGGAGGGGGCTTCGATATTCCAGCCTTCAGAAAAACCGGGAAAACAGGGCAGACCGGGGAAATCCCAGTCACCGATCGTCAGCTGACCGGCCATGGCTGTACCGGCTAACAGCAGCGTTGTGAATATTAGAGCAATGCGTCTCATTCTTCCTCCTGTCAGAAGTTTGCTATTGTGTGTCGGTTCTGTTTCAATCAAGCGGTCTTCAATTTCACACATTCGCTATTTCCAAGCAAGCGATAATTCCACCCTCAAACCGTAACAGTCCAAAAAGGCTTTGGTAACTGTACGGCGGCCCGTAAATTGTGCACCGAAGCCACTGACCGGCCCGCGCGGACGGGATCGCCGCAGTATCGGACCGCCGGCGCACATCCCGCCCTTGACCGGCGTTGGAGCCAGGTCGCTTCGCAACACGGCAGAATTCATCATGTTACACCGCCGCGCCGGCATCATCTTCCTACTCCTCCTGACAGCGGGAACCGCCCGCGAGCTGGGCGCGCAGACGACGCTGGTGCAGCAGCTCCTGCAGGACAGCGGCTGGCGGGCCGTCAATGATTCCTCCATCGTCTATGCCGCCCGCGATTTCCGGATGTCGATGGACCGCGAGTTCACCTGGCTGACGGGTGACGCGCGTATCGCCTTTCAGGGGATGGAACTGGAAGCGGAACTGATCGAGATCGACTGGCAGCGCAACCTGTTGACCGCGTACGGTGTACCGGACACCCTCTGGACCGACTCCACCCGCACCGTCATCGATTCGCTGTTCCTGCGCGGCACTCCGGTTTTCAACGACCGGGACGGCGAGATCCGCGGCGAAGAGATGGTCTACAATTTCCAGACCCGGCGCGGGCGCATCCAGCGGGGGAATACCGAGTACGGCGATGGCTTCTATCACGGCGTGCGCATCAAGAAAAACAACGCCGAGGCGCTGCACATCAGCCAGGGCAAGTTCACCACCTGCGAACTGGACGCGCCCCACTACCACTTCTACGCACCCCGCATGAAGATGCTGATCAAGGACAAGGTGATCGCCAAGCCGGTCTGGCTCTACTTCGGCAAGGTGCGGACGCTGGGGATACCTTTCGCGGTGTTCTCGATCAAGACCGGACGCCGCTCCGGACTGATCATGCCCTCATACTCGGAATCAAGCCGCCGCGGACACGAGTTGAACCATCTCGGCTGGTACTGGGCACCCAGCCATTACTGGGACGCCTGGCTCAAGACGGACTACGCCGATAAGGGTCCGGACTACCTGTTCGACGGCAATCTGCGCTACCTGGTGCGGGACCGGCTGAACGGGAGGATCAACGGCTCCTGGTTCCTCTCCGGTCTCAGCCAGAAACGCGCCTGGGATCTGAACATCTCGCACGATCAGAAACTGACGCCCTACACCAGCGTGCGGGGGCGCATCCGCTACGCCTCCAGCAGCGACTACTACCTCAACACCAGCGACAACCAGGAGACGCGACTGCAGCAGTCGATGAACAGCAGCGTCAACCTGTCCGGCAAGATCCCCTCCTGGAAGGACAGCTATGCGGTCGGTCTGAGCTACACGCAGAACCTGGTGACGGAAACCGGCAGCGGCCATCTGCCGGTGATCACCTACCGGCACGGCACCCGCGCTCTTTTCCCCTCCCGGCGCGAAGGGTACCTTTCCCGCCTGCAGTATTCTTACAGCGGCAGGCTGGATGTGCCGATCACCTACGACGGCAGTACCGATACTACCGAGACTCTGGATGACACCTACAAGGATCTGCCGTTGATCGACGCGCCGGTGGAGCGGACCGTCATCAAGCACAACGATTTCGAGCATAAAATCGGCAGCAGCCACAGCGCGGGTGTATCCGGCCCGCTTAACCTGGGACCGCTGGCGCTGTCACCCGGTCTCCAGCTGCAGGAGCACTGGGTGGATCGCTACCGGCATCTGGAGAAGCGGGAGGACGGCAGCGTCGATACGCTGCAGGTGGACGGTTTCGCCCGCCGGTTGACCTTCAGCGCCAACACCTCCCTCAGCACCAAGATCTACGGGCTGTTCCGTCCGCACTGGGGCGCGCTGGAAGCTTTGCGCCACGTGATCACCCCCTCCACCCGGCTCAGTTTCCGCCCCGATTTCTCCGTCCCCGGCTGGGGCACCTACGAGCGCGCCTACGATGAGGTGGAAGAGGTGGCGGTCGAGATCGACCGCTTCGCCGGTTCGATGTGGGGCAGTACGCCGGGACGACGCAGCCTCAGCCTTTCCGGCAGCCTGGCCAATCTCTTCCAGGCGAAACTGCGGCGGGGCGAAGACGAGGTCAAGGCCGACCTGCTCAATGTCAATTCCAGTTTCAACTACGATTTCTATGCCGAGTCGTTCCATTTGAGTGATATCTCCTCACGCTTTTCCGCCACCCCCCTGCAGCTGCTGGGTATTGAGGATCTGCCGGTGGGCGGGCTGGGCCTGGAGGTCAGCACCGTGCACGACGTCTACAAACGGGACGCGGAGGGCAATCGTGTCGATCGCTACATCTGGCTGGACGGCTACGGCAGCGGACCGCGCCTGCCGCGGTTGCAGAACTACAGCTTCTCGACCTCGCTCACCTTCAGCGGCGTCACCAATCGCGCTCCCGGCGATACCACCTCGCTGATCAGCGACGATCCGATCCTGGACCGTTTCGATCCGCAGATCGATCCGGTCGATATGTCGATACCGTGGAACGGTTCGCTCTCCTTCTACTACCAGGAAAACCGCTACGATCCGGAACATCCGATCCGCAACGCCTGGCTGTCGGGTCAGTTCGCTTTCAACTTCACCCGCAACTGGAAGATCACCTGGCGCGGGCGTTACGATCTCAACAGTCACGAACTGATCGGCCAGCAGCTGACGGTCTACCGCGATCTGCACTGCTGGGAGGCGCGGTTCAGCTGGAATCCCGGCGGACCCTACGAGTCGTTCTTCCTCAAGATTTCGGTCAAGTCACCCACCCTGCGCGACCTCAAGCTGGAGAAACGCTCCGGTCGCAGCAGCCAGTGGTAAACAGTGGAGATTGAACCCATGGCCACCCGCCACGATCAGTATGAGAATCCGCTTGTATCACGTTATGCTTCCGGCGCCATGCTGCGACTGTTCAGCCCCGCGTTCAAGTTCGGCACCTGGCGCCGGCTCTGGCTGGCCCTGGCGGAGAGTCAGCAGAAGCTGGGACTGCCGATCACGGATGAGCAGATCGCTCAGCTGCAGGAGCATCTGGACGATATCGATTTCGAGCAGGCGGCGGCGTACGAACGTGAGACGCGCCACGATGTCATGAGTCACATCCGCACCTACGCGGCGGCCGCTCCCGCGGCGGGGCCCGTGATACATCTCGGTGCCACTTCCGCCTACGTCGGCGACAACACCGACATCATCCAGATGCGGTCCGCGCTCGACCTGGTGCAGGCACGGCTGCTCTGCGTGATACAGAACCTGGCCCGTTTCGCCGGCGAATACCGTACACTGCCGGCGCTCGGTTACACCCACTTTCAGATCGCGCAACCCACCACCGTCGGCAAACGCGCCACCCTCTGGCTGCGCGACCTGGAGATCGACTTCACCGACGGCCGGCACCTGCGCCGCACCCTGCTCCTGCGGGGCGCCAAGGGGACAACAGGCAGTCAGGCCAGCTACCTGGCGCTGTATCACGGCGATGCCGGCAAGGTGGAGGAGCAGGACCGGTTGATCGCGGCCAGGCTGGGCTTCGACGCGGCGGAGCCGGTCACCGGACAGACCTATCCCCGCAAGCAGGACGACAGGGTGCTGAGCTGGCTCGGCGGCATCGCCCAGTCGGCCCACCGCCTGACCAACGACATCCGGCTGCTCCAGCACCTCCGGGAACTGGAAGAGCCGTTCGCAGAGCGGCAGGTCGGGTCCTCCGCCATGCCGTACAAGCGCAACCCGATGCGCTCCGAGCGGATAGCCTCCCTGGCCCGCTTCGTCATCAGCCTCGGCGGCAGCACCGCCTTCACCGCCGCCACCCAGTGGCTGGAGCGCACGCTCGACGACTCCGCCAACAAACGGCTGGCGATACCGCAGGCCTTCCTGGCCGTCGACGCCATCCTGGTGCTGCTGGCCGACGTTACGGACGGTCTGCTGGTGAACCAGGCCGTGATCGAGCGGCGGTTACGCGAGGAGCTGCCCTTTATCGCCACCGAGAATATCCTGATGCGGGCGGTAGAGGCGGGGGGCGACCGTCAGCAGCTGCACGAGAAGATCCGGGAGCATGCCATGCAGGCGGCGGCAGAGATCCGGGCGGGCCGGTCCAACGATCTACTGGAGCGGCTGGCGGCGGACGCCGACATCCCGCTGTCGGAAGCGGAGCTGGTGGAGCTGCTGCGACCGGAGGAGTACATCGGTCTGGCGCCCCGCCAGGTGGAGGAGTACCTGCGGCAGCACATCGAACCGCTGCTGGCTGAGCACGCGGAGATGTTGAATTGCGCCAGGGAGGAGATCAGGGTGTGACCGCCAGGCAACGCCAGGTCTTCCTGGGCCTGTTTATTCTCTCCGCACTGCTCAGCGTCTGGAACTTCCACGCTTCCACGCAGTCCCCTTTCTTCAACTCACCCGCCATCGACGAAGCGTATCACCACGAGTGGGCGACCGCCTGGTCAGAGGACGAAACGGGTCCCGGCGTACCCTTCTTCCGCGCGCCGCTCTACCCCGCCTGGCTCTCGCTGGTCTACCGGTTATTTGACGGCACCATCCTGGCGGGGCGCCTGGCGGGACTGGGCTTGGGATTGCTCAATCTCTGGCTGGTGGGACTGCTGCTGCGGCGTAATGTCAGGCATCCCTCCTGGCTGGTGATCTTCGGGCTCTATGCCCTGAACGGCACGGTGATCTATTTCCAGCCGGAACTGCTGATCGTCACCTTCTTCATGACGCTGCTGCTGGGCGGTTTGTTGCTGCTGCAACAGACGCTGCAGGACGAGCGGCTGCTCACGCACGCCGCGGCCGGTTTGCTGCTGGGACTGGCCGTCATTACCCGCCCCAACCTGCTGATCTTCCTGCCGCTGCTTTTGTACTGGCTCTGGCGTTGCCGCCGTCCCCGCCTGCCGTCGGCCGCACTCCTGGTCGCCCTGCTGCTGCCGATTCTGACCGTGACCGCGATCAACCGGGTGAGCGGCGGGGAAACGGTGCTGGTAGCCACCCAGGGCGGCGTCAACTTCTACATCGGCAATCACAGCGGTGCAGACGGCTGGAGTTCATCGCTGCCTCCGGCCGGCGTGGGCTGGACCATGGCGGACGCGCATCTGAAAGCGCTGCGCGATACCGGCCGCCAGCTGACCGACGCCGAACTTTCGGGCTACTACTACAGGCAGGCGTGGCGGGAGATCGCGGCCGACCCGCTGCGCTGGCTCAAATTGCTGGCTTACAAGACGGCGCTGCTCTGCAACCGCGTCGAAATCGGCAACAATCGCGATATCGACTTCTACATGAGTCAGCGGCTGCCGCTCAAGTGGCTGCGCAACTGGACGCTGGTACCGCTGCTGGTCCTGGGACTGATGGGGCTGTTCAGGTTCTGGCGCAGCCGCGAACCCCGCCATCGTCTCTGGCGCTGGCTTCTGCTCAGCTACGGAGCCGGCATCGTGCTGTTCTTCGTCAACGCGCGCTTCCGGTTGCCGTTGCTCCCCCTGCTCGCGCTCTTCGCCGCGCTGGAGGTGGAGGGCAACTTTGAGCGCCGGCAGCAGCGGGTATCACGTGTGGAAATGCTGGCGCTGCTGGCGGTTTCGCTGCTGGTCATTTTCCCGCACCGCGCCGTTAAACCCCCTTCCGACGCTCAGTCCCACCTGGCGTTGGGCAACGCCTGGCTGCGGCAGGGTCAATTGCTGCAGGCGGAGCATCACTACCAGCTCGGCCTGCGGGAGGATTCGCTGCGGGCCAACCTGCATTTGAACCTGGGAGTTATCGCCTGGCAAAGGGGGGATCCGGCCACTGCCCGGCGTGAGTACGAACTGGAGTTGAAGTATCATCCCCGCAGCATGCAGACGCTGGCCAACCTGGGCGCGCTGTATCATGAAGCGGGGGAATATCGACAGGCGGAACGGGTACTGGCGCGCGCGATGGCAGTCAATCCGCTGCATTCCGACGCGTCCTACAACTATCGACTGACCTGCCGGCGCCTGGCGGAGCGGTTCGCAGCGGAGGGTCAGGGGGACTCGGCGGTGTATTGGCGAAGTAAAGCTGCGGCGGACTGATCTCGCGGCGTTGATGAAATTGACAGGATTCTGAAACCGTCTCAAATGCGGTTTTCAGAACCCTGTCTGTTTTGTTGAGAGACAAGCGTGAGACAAATCTTCGTGTGGCGGCTATCTGACCAGCACCATTTTCCGTGACACGGTCTCACTATCGGTCATCAACCGGTAGACATAGACGCCGCTGGCGAACTCACTGCCGTTGAAGTAAACGCTGTGTGTGCCGGGATTATACCTGCCTTTCGCCAGCACCGCCACCCGCTGCCCCCGTAGATTGCAGACGGAGAGGTTGACCGTTTGCGGTGACGGCAGCGAGAATTCAATCACGGTCACCGGGTTGAAGGGATTGGGGTAATTCTGCGACAATGTGATACGTTCGGGAAGGATGCCCGGTTCCGCGCCGGTGGGCGGCACACCCTCACCCGCACAGGTCTCGCCAGTATAGCCCATGTAGCCGCAGATATCGGTGCGACAGGGGGAGTCGGCCTGCAGGCGGTAGTCTTCAACGATCGGGTCGCAGAAGAGCGGATCGAGATCAATGTTGTCCGCCAGCCATTCGACAACGCCGTTGCCGTATGTCTCGATGCCCTCGATCCCGTTCTCGACATCGCAGCAGACGAAGGCGGCCTGGCAGGAGGCGCCGTCCACCCCGAAAGCACCCGCCTGTGGCAGGTTGTTCCAGAGAATGGCGTTCGCGAAGCTGAGTGTGGTTGAGTCCTCCGCCCAGAAGCCGCCGCCGTCGATCTGGGCACTGTTGTCGACCAGGGTTACCCGGCTCAACAGCGGCATCGCGAGATGACGACAGGCGATGCCGCCGCCGTTTGCCGCGCTGTTTCCATTCACTAGGACGCCCGTCAACCGCGGCATCCCCTGACCCGTCAAACAGATGCCGCCGCCGCTGCCGCCGGCGCTGTTACCGGAGATCATCGTTTCCAGCAGGTCCAATCCCGCCCCCTGACCGCTGAAAATACCGCCACCGTCATAGACGGCGTTGTTGTCCAGGAGCCGAAGCCCTTCCAGCCGCGGCTGCGCACCGCTCCAGCAGAAAAGGCCGCCGCCGAACATGCCGTCGTTACCACTGATCGCACAGTCGAGAAACAGCGGTGCGGATTCCTCGCCGCAGTAAATCCCACCGCCCCACCAGCCGGAGCTGTTGTCCGTGATGGTAACGCCGACCAGTTCGGGTGCCGCGCCGTCCCGGCAGCAGACACCGCCGCCCAGGAAGGCGCTGTTGCCGTCGATCAACAGCTGCTCGAGCCGCGGTGACGCCCCCGCACAGAAGATTCCACCGCCATACAGCACTTCCCCGCCGGTGATGCGCAAACCGCACAACCGCGAACCGCAGGTCTCCGCGGAGCTGAAATTCACCACCGTCATGGGGAGGGCGGCTGCGATTACCGTCTCCTCTACATAGGCGGTATCACCAGTCAGCAGATAGAGCGAGCCGACGGTGATCGATCTCCCGTGAAAATCGATATTTTCGGTATAGGTTCCGGGCTGAAGCAGGACGGTATCAAGGGGAGCGGTGCTGTTGATCGCGTATTGCACCGTGGCCAGCGGACCGGCAGGGGATCCGTCCCCCACCGCGTCGGAGCCGTCCGGTGCGACATGCCAGACCGGACCGGACCAGCTGTCGGTGATGGGATCGCAGCCGGCAGGCAGCGCGCCCATATCCCCGCCGTTCTGGCCGGCGCCGAGGCAGGGGGAATTCTCCGCCAGCGTGTAGTCGCCGCGCAACGGATTACAGAAGAGCGGGTTGAGGTCGAGGTTGCCTTCCCCGGGCCAGCCACCGAAAACGGCTGACCAGGAAATCGCTATCGTTTCTTCGAGACCTTCTATTTCGGAGAGATAGCTGTCGCGCAGGATGGAGTTGGTGATCACGGCGGCGGAGATCGCGTCGCAATAGAGACCGCCGCCGCTGGACGCCTGGTTGTTCGCGATGGTGAGTTGATCCAGCGTCAGAGTGGATCCGGAGCAATGGATGCCGCCACCCGTGGCGGCGTTGTTGCCGGCGATGACGCACCAGGTGAGTTCGGGCGAGGCGAGGTAGCAGTGGATGCCGCCGCCGCTTTCGGCCTGGTTTCCGATAATCATGAGTCCACTCAAGCTGGGGGAGCTGTTGTGGATCTGCAGGCCGCCGCCCGACACCGCCTGGTTGCCTTCCAGGATCACCTCCGTCAGGGAGGGCGCCGCGATCGGACCGGTGATGTAGATACCTCCACCACCGCCAGTTGCCTGGTTGGCGATGAATTCAACCTGTTCCAACCGGGGGGAAGCGGAAAGGCAGGCCAGACCGCCGCCGCTCTCAGCCTGGTTGACACCGATGACCAGCCGGCGCAGGGTGGGACTGGAGACCAGGCAGTAAATCCCGCCGCCGCGGAAGGCGTCGCCGCCGGTGATGGTAAAGCCGGTCAGGAGGGCGAGGGAATCCTCCTGCTGGGTGAACTCCACCACCGAGCCGGACTGTCCGCCGTCGATCACCGTTTGTGCCACGTAACCGATGTCGCCGGTGGTCAGGTAATGCGAACCGACGCTGATCCGACGGCCGCTGAAGTTGATGTGTTCCGGAAAGGTGCCGGGGGCGACCAGCACGGTGTCGCCGTCAACGCTGGCGTCGATAGCCCCCTGAATAGTGGGATGGTCGCCGGGCACCTGATGGATTTCGGCGTGGAGAGTGCCGGCGATAAGGAGCGTCAGCAGCAGCTGAACGGCAACTCGCTGCAACAGTTCACGGCGATTTCCAGACCATGGTTTCATCCGTTAATCCTCGTCGGACCCACCGTTCGGTTGAGCGGCGGACTCCCCGCCCCACAGTTGCAGGCAGTATTCCAGCAGCGCTTCCAGACGCACCTCGAACTCTGCCGTCATCTCCCGGTAGACCTCCAGGTCGCAGGCGACGAAATCGTAGATACCGGCGCCGTTGCGCTGGTCGGGATCGGGGTGGAATTCCGTGAGGGTCAGAATCCGCTGCGTGATCTCGGGATCGCCGCCCGCCTCCTCCTCCAGCTGATCCCGGTGCAGCGGTTCCATGACGATGATCAGGTCGGCGCGGAAGAGCTGGTGGAACTGCAGGGGCCGGGAGCGGTGGCTGGCGGCATCCACTCCCGCCTCCGTCAGCAGGGTCAGGTTGTGGGGGGCTATCGGTGCGCCCGCCAATCCGAGCGTACCGCTGGACTCGGTTGTGATCCACTCGATCCCCCGCTCCGCCAGCAACCTGCGGAAGAGCAGCTCCGCCAGCGGACTGCGGCAGACGTTGCCGGAACAGACGAAGAGCAACCTCCTCATCGTTGCCTCCGTCGGCGCCGGATCTTCTTCTGGAGCCGATCCAGAAACAGCATGCCCTCCAGCGGTGACATCCGGTCCAGCTTCTGTTGCAGGACTTCGTCCAGCAGGGTCTCTTCCTCATCCTCGAACAACCGCAGCTGCGAATCGGCCACAGCCGGTTGTTCGGCCGGCGGCGCCACCGCCAGGCGCGGCCGCTCGTCCGCGGTCAACTGCGTCTGCTCCAGCGTCTGCAGCACTTCGCGGGCGCGTGTGATCACCCGGTCCGGAATGCCGGCCATACGGGCGACATCGATGCCGTAACTGTGGCTGCAGCCGCCCGGGACGATCTTGCGCAGGAACACCAGCTTGCCGCCGTACTCCTTGACCTGGATGTTGACATTGCGCAGCCGGGGGAGCGTCTTCTCCAGGTCGACCAGTTCATGGTAGTGGGTGGCGAACAGAGTATTGGCCCGCACCCGTTCCTGGTTGTGCAGGTATTCGGTGATGGCCCAGGCGAGTGAAAGACCGTCGAAGGTGGAAGTCCCCCGGCCGATCTCATCGAGCAGGATCAGGCTCCGCCGGGTGGCGTTGTTGAGGATATTGGCCGCTTCATTCATCTCCACCAGGAAGGTCGATTCACCGCGCGCCAGGTTATCGCTGGCGCCGACCCGGGTGAAAATCCGGTCCACCATGCCGATGTGCGCCTGCGCCGCCGGCACGAAGGAACCCATCTGCGCCATCAGCACGATCAGGCCGGTCATCCGCAGGTAGGTCGATTTACCCGCCATGTTGGGGCCGGTAATCAGCAGGATCTGGCGATGATCGTTCTCCAGCTCCACTTCGTTCGGTACGAACTGATCGCCTACCGGCAGCAGCTTCTCCACCACCGGGTGGCGTCCTTCCCGGATTGACACTTCACCGCCGTCACCCAGATGGGGTCGCCGGTAGTGGTTCTCCTGCGCCAGGCAGGACAGCGCCGTATTCAGATCAATCCTGGCCAGAAGGGCGGCGTTGCGCTGGATCGGCGCGATCGCCCGCTGTACCCGCTCCAGCAGCTGCTGGAAGATTTCGAATTCCAGCTGCTCGATCTCATCGCGGGCGGAGAAGATCTTCTCCTCGTACTCCTTCAGCTCGCTGGTGATAAAGCGTTCAGCGTTGACCAGGGTTTGCTTGCGGATGTAATGCTCCGGCACCCGGTCAAGATTCGGTTTGCTGACCTCGATGTAGTAACCGAAGACTTTATTGCTCTTGACCTTGAGACTGGTGATGCCGGTGGACTCGCGCTCGGCTTTCGCGAAGCGTTCCAGCCAGCTCTTGCCGGAGTAGGCGATTTCATGCAATTCGTCCAGGCGGCTGTGGAAGCCGGTCCGGATCATGCCACCCTCCCGCACGCCGGCGGGAGGATCATCGCGCAGGGTGGTCCTGATCTCGGCGCTCAGCTGCAACAGCGGATCGAGTGTCGTACTCCATTCGCGCCAGCCGGGCGTGTCCAGCTGCGCTGTCTGCTGCTTGATTTCCGGAATCAACTCCAGCATGGCGGCCAGCGTGTTGAGATCGCGGGCCGTGGCGCGGGCGGAAACCAGCTTGGCGGCGAGATGCTCCAGGTCAATCATCTCGCGCAACAGATTGCGGACGGCGTCCCGCACGGAGATCTGCTCCAGCGCGGCTTCCACGCAATCGAGCCGACCCTCGACGGCCTCGCGCTCCAGCAGCGGTTCCAGCAGGCGCCGGTGCAGGAGTCGCCTCCCCATCGGCGTGCGGGTGCGGTCCATGACGCTGAAGAGAGTCTGTTGCCGGTCGCCGCCCGGCAGCGGTTCCACCAGTTCGAGATTACGGCGGGAGGCGGCGTCCAGTTTGAGGAAACGGGCGGGTTCCCAGTGTCGGAGCGTGTGCACCTGGCGGGGGGGCCGCTTCAGGTTGTCCCGCACATAGTGCAGGAGCGCGCCGGCCGTCATCACCGCCAGCGGCAGCTCCTCCAGCCCGAAGCCCTTCAGCGAGCGGACCTCGAAATGGTCAGTCAGCAGGTTGCGGGCAAACTGGTATTCGAAGAACCAGTGTTCCAGCCGGGCGAGCGGTATGTTGCACTCCGGCAGCAGTTCCTGGAAAAGCTTGACCTGGTTCTGGCCGATGACATACTCCGCCGGCGACAGCGTGTTCAGCTTGGTGCGCAGGTCGGCGGGAGTCAGCTGGCTGGCGACGAATTCGCCGGTGGTGACATCCATCCAGCTGGCGGCCCATTCCTCGCCGCTGTGATACAACGCGACGATGTAGTTGTTGGCTGTCTGCAGCAGCGCCGAGCTGGAGAGATCGGTACCGCTGGTGAAGACTTCGATCACTTCCCGCTTCACCACTCCACTGGCCTGCTTCGGGTCCTCAACCTGTTCGCAGACCGCCACTTTGTAACCGGCGCTCAGCATCTTGTGCAGGTAGCCTTCCAGGGCGTGGTGGGGGAAACCGGCCAGCGGGATGTCCTCCTCCTGGTGCTGTCCGCGCCTTGTCAGAACGATGCCCAGCACCTCGCTGCCCACCTGGGCGTCATCGAAGAACATCTCGTAGAAATCGCCCATGCGATAGAACAGGATCGCGTCGGAGTACTCCTGTTTGATCTCCAGGTACTGGCGTACCATGGGGGTCATCTTGGCGTTGACCGGAGGTGAACTCAAGTCGGCTCCTCGTCGCAGGGGTGTTGGAAAAGTCCGCAGCCGTCAACGGACGCGTCAATTGACGGCACGGACCAGATAGTCGTCGATCAGGCGATCCTGTTTCCAGCCGCGGGCGGCGACGCGGGCTTCGCTCCTGGTCCCGAAGCAATCGCTGACCACAAGAAAACGGTCATCGCGCGCCAGGACCTCGATCCCCGCCAGGTCGGCGCGCAACCGGTTGGCGAACCGGAAAGCGTTGTCCCGCTTGTTGAAAACACCGAGTTGCACCCGCCAGCAGTCTGCGTCACGGGTCAGGCCGTCGCAGAAAAACGGCGAGGTCGGGTAGAGCCGGTGGTAGCGTTCCAGCGAATCGGCCTGCCGGGTGAAGCAGAAGTAATCCCGCAGCCGCAGCAGCGCCTCCGGCCCCTCCCCCGCCGTTCCGTCCCGCGCCAGAACCAGACGATATAGTGCCAGGGCGGAATCGGCTTCAACAGCGGCCCGGGCCGCCGCCAGCTCCGGTGACAGCGCCTGGCTCCTGCCGGCCGCCAGGAGAACAGTGATCGTCATCAACAGTGTGAAACGATGTCTCACCTGCGGATCAGCTCCGTTTGGTGGAAGCCAGCGGGATATTGGTCTGGTAGCTCGACCAGGTGTGACAGTGTGGGCAATACCACAGCGGCGTCTCCGAATCAGCCCCGCATTGTTCGCAGCTGAATACGCGGCTGGCGGAGAAAAGGCTCTCGATCACTTCCAGGGTTCGCTTCAAGATCTGATCGGTCTCGCCGAGACGCCCCAGCAGGCTTATCTCGAGCCGTACCAGCCAGATGTTGTTACTGGTATGAGTGAGACCCTCGCGACAGATGTCGATCGCTTCCTGGAACTCCCCCTTCTTCTCGTAAAATCGGCCCAGCGCCAGATAGGCTGTGGCCTGATCGGGGACCGCCGTGATCAGGGCGCGATAGATCGGTTCCACCTGGCCGAAGTTGCCGGTCTTAAACAGCTCCTCCTCCAGGTCATCGACGACCAGGTGTGCATCCTGAGGCACTTCCCGGGTCAACTGTTCCCAGAATTTCACCCCCTCGGCGGAGCGGTCTTCCGCGACGTACGAGTGACCGATCAGCAGGTAGGCCGCGCTGCAGGTGCCATCCAGCTTCAGGGCTTCCTTGCAGAGCAGGCGTCCCTTCTTCCCTTCTCCCTGGGCGAAGTGCTGCCGCGCTTCCTCGGTCCGGATCAGCGCCAGACGACGGTTGTGGTCGACCCCCTCCTGTTCGGCGATCTTCTTCAGCACCTCGAAGGCCTCCCGCCACTCGCCGCGTCGCTGCAGCAGCTCCAGGTAGCGCCGTCGCACCCGCTGGTTGGTTTTATCCTCCGCCAGCAGGCGCCGTAACCAGTTGAGCGCGGAATCAATGTCATCCGTGTCCAGGTGGTCCTGTGCGAGTTCCTCCCAGATTTCCAGCTCCTGGCCGCGGGTCAGTTCCCGTCGCAGGGTGAGTTCGTTGTGAATGCGGGCGGCGCGGGCCGGCTCCCCCACCTCCCGGTAGAGCGAGCCCAGTTTGATATAGGCGTCGACGTTGTCGGTGTCCCGTCCGATCTCCTCCTGGAAAGCCTTGATCGCCTGACGCGCATCCCCGCGCACCATCAAGCGCAGTCCCGCGAGATAGGCGGTCGATTCCTCCTCCAGCTGCTCCTTGCTGCTGAAAGCGTGATACATTACGATCAATCCGAGGATGAGCAGGGGAACCAGGTAGTAGAGCACGGTCATAGCTTCTCCGGCAGCTGAGTGTTATCCGTTGTTTCGTCCTCGCTGAAGCTGGCGTTGCGCAGGTCGCGCAGTTCCTCCTTGAGGCTCTGAGTCCGTTTCCGCAACACCTGGTTGTCCTTGCGGAGGGCGAGATGCTGCAATACCGTCACCAGGAACCAGAAAACCACCCCCAGCATGAAGGCGATAAAAAGCGCCAGTACCAGGGAGACGCTTTCATAATGGGTCCAGAAGAGATTCAGGTCCACCGCCTGGCCGCCGTTGAGTACGGCGAATCCGAGCACCAGGAACAACAGGATGATGAAGAGGATCCAACGCAAAGTCCACATATTGCCTCCCTTTACTGATTGGAATGCAGACTTCAGCAGCATTCCAAATGCCATCTAGAACAGACAATGTTCCATTGCTGTTCAAATGGCAATAACTTTCCCTCGCAGAGTGAAGCCGGAGAGCGCTTCGACTTGTACCGGCAGCACCTCTCCCGGCTGCATACCGGTCTGATACGGAAATACCGTCACCCGGTTGCAGCTGGTGCGCCCCATCCATTCCGCCGCTGATTTACGGCTCGGACCCTCAGCCATCACCTCGTAGCGCCCACCGACACAGGCGGCGTTACGGCTGCGGGTAATGCCGTTCTGCAGCTCGATCAACCGTTCCAGCCGCTCGGTTTTCTCAGCGGCCGGGACATCGTCCTCATAGTTGCGGGCGGCGATAGTGCCCTCCCGTTCGGAGTATTTGAAGGTAAAGGCGCTGTCGAACTGCACCTCGCGAACGACGCTCAACGTCGCCTCGAAATCGGCTTCGGTTTCACCGCAGAAACCGGCGATGAGATCGGTGCCGATAGCCAGCTGCGGGATGGTCTCCCGCGCCCGCCGGGCCAGGTCAAGGTACTCCGCGGCGGTATAACCGCGGTTCATGCGGCCCAGGATCCGATCGCTGCCGGACTGCAGCGGCAGGTGGATGTGATTCATCGCCGCGGGCAGGTCGCGCATCACCTCCAGCAGCCGCTGGGAGAAATCGCGCGGGTGAGGCGCGGTGAAACGGATCCGTTCGATGCCGGGTACGCCACCGGCCGCCTCCAGCAGATCGGGGAAGCGCAACTCCCCTTCCCGCCAGGAGTTCACATTCTGGCCCAGCAGGGTCACTTCACGGAAGCCCTCCGCGGCGACCCGCTCCAGCTCGGTCCGGATCGCCGCCAGGGAGCGGGAACGCTCCCGGCCGCGCACGAAGGGGACGACGCAGTAGCTGCAGAAATTGTCGCACCCGCGGGCGATCGTCACCCAGGCGTTGACTCCCGCGGCGCGGCGTGGATAGATCTGTTCGTAGGTTTCGTAGCGGTCCAGCTGAGTGAGCACGCTGGTGGGCTGGCCGGTCTGGCGGCTCTCGATCAGTTGCGGCAGTTGCCGGTAGGAATCGGGACCGACCACCAGGTCGACCCAGGGCCGGGTGCGGCTGATCTCCTCCTTCAGGTGGCTGGAGAGACAACCCAGCACGCCGATCACAACCTCCGGACGCTGCTCCTTCTGCCGGTGGTAGCGGTGCAGCTGCTGCAGGACCCGCTGGGAAGCGTGTTCACGAATGGAGCAGGTATTCACCAGGATGACATCCGCCTCCTCGATCGCATCGGTCATGACCGCCTGGTTTTCCTCCAGCAGCGACATCACCAGTTCGCTGTCGGCGAAATTCATCTGGCAACCATAGGTTTCCAGGTAGATACGCGGTTGCGGGTTGGGAGGCATCGAAATCCGTTATTTATTGAAACAGATGTGCCAGGCGGCTAAAGTGTAGCAGCGCAGCTTACATGCAAGAGCGGCGTTGACGCTAGTAGTCAACGAAATTACCATCCATCGGCAGCAATAAAAAGAGAAAAAGGCAGCCACGGCTGTTCGGCGACGACGCCGGCGCCCACTGCCGCGCCAACATGGAAAAGTCACCCCCGGCGGACCGGGAAAACGGGGCACCCAGCCCGGAGGAACTCGCGGCTCTGTTCGCCGCGCTGGCCAGCCCGATCCGCATTCGCCTGATCAGCATTCTTAACCTGCGGGATGCCTGCCTGGAGGAGCTGGCTGAGATGCTGGAGCGCAGCCCGGCCACCATCCATCACCACCTGCGCAAACTGACCGCCTGCGGCCTGGTCACTTCGCAGCGGCGGCAGTATTATCGCTACTACGCTCTGCAGCGGGAACAATGGGGCCAGTTGCACAACTGGTTCAAGGGCGCGCTGCAGTTCAACCGGCAGCTGGCGGACTACGACCGGCAGTTCCGTCAGGGTGTTTTCGCCGCCGCCTTCCGGGACGGTTTTCAGGGATTTCCGCCCCAGCAGCGGGAACGACAACTACTCGAACGGTTTTTTCTGGGACACCTGGAAAAGGAACGGGTGTACAGCCGGAGCGAACTCGGACGGTTGTTCAGCGAATATTGCGGGGAGTTGGATCTGATCCTCAAACCGCTGACAGCAGCGGGGTTGCTGCAACGCAGTGGCGGGGGCTACCGGATCTCGGATTCGTTTTCGAGCAGGAAGAATTTAAAATGATCCCGGGTTAACCGGTTGTTGGGCAGAATCAGCTTGATGATGCTGCAGATGTTCTCATGGATGTTTTCGACCATGTCGAAGGAAACCGGATCATCCAGCCAGCGTCCCAGATACTCGTGATCGCCATCCCTGGCAACGATCAGATACTGCGGATCGTTGTATCGGAAGTAGATCTCCTGGCTGCGGCCGACGTTGTCCAGCTGCTCCCTGAGGCGGTTGGTTATCTCGATCCCTGCGAAAATCCTTGCCATGTTTCCGTTTACAGCTTCAAATGTCGACCGGGGTTTGCCCCCGGCGGCAGGTCATACGATTTGTGACCCTTTTTTGCAGGAAGAAATTACTCCCGCAAGCCGTCTCCAGCAAGTAAAAACAAGCAACACCGACTTAAGCGGTGTTGCTTCTGCGCGTTCAAGCTGTCAACCGTTCGGTTGCAGCTTAACGAGCAGGCATCGTAGGTTCGGTTCATGATAAACGTGAATGTGGTTCGGTATTCGGGATCGGGATCGGGATTCGAGTACTGATGACTTACGGCAACCTACGGTCACCGCAAGCGATTAGACAGCCATCTCAGTTGCTGCGGTAAGGATTCGAATAGCGATACCGATTTCCGATCAAACGGCTAGTAATCACCCACCGGGCAGATTGAGTGTCGCGATGGTTTCATTGCCCGCTTCGTTGAACTCCAGCTGGTCGGCGAAGGAATTGACCAGCATCATCCCCCGCCCGGAAGCACCCAGCGAATCCAGATTCCGGGTTTTCTCCATCCACCAGCGCCAGTCGAAACCGGGACCCTCATCTTTCACCCTGATCGTGAGATGGGAGTTCTGCCACTCCCAGGAGAGATGGATCTTCCGGTTGCAGTAGCCGGGATCGGCCATGCGGGTGGCGGCCAGTTCCTGGAATTTCAGCTGGCCGTCTATTCCCTCTCCCCGCACCTCGGAGCTGATTTCCAGATTGCCGTGGTAGATGGCGTTGAACAGCATCTCCTGCAGCATGAGCAGGTAATTGGCGATCTGGCTGGGGGAGAAGCCGAATCCCTGCAGATCGTGCTGGAAAAGTTTGATCAGGTGCGCGATCTCCTCCTCCGCCGTCGGCAGGACGAAGACGCGCTGGAAGCCGGAGAGATGGCGGTTCACCTGGGTGAAGCGGCCCGCCTCTTCGATACGCTCCAGGGTCGTGTGGACGATCTTGAGCATGTCTTCCAGGTTGAACGGCTTGACAATAAAATTGGTCGCACCGGCGCGGAGAGCGTCAATCGTCAATTCGACGGTGCTGTAGCCGGTGAGGAGGATGATGGGAACCTGCTGGTCGTAACGGCGCACCCTTTCGATCAGCTCAATGCCGGTGACTTCCGGCATGTACATGTCGGTCAGCACCAGATCGACTTCCGTCTTTTTCAGCTGCTTGAGTGCTTCCTTGCCGTTTTCGCAAGCCACCACCTCGAAACCCTGCAGTTGCAGGAACTCCCTGAGGACTTCGAGCAGGGTCAGATCGTCGTCGGCCAGCAGCAGGGTCGGTTTATCACTCATTTTCAGCCTGAAAACTCACGAGCGCCTCCTGTTCCGTATCGAAGGTCTCGAAGAGGTTGGTCATCCGCATCATTTCGAAAAGGTTTTCAATAAACGGCTGCAACTCGGCGAACTTGAGGACGCCGCCCAGCTTGCTCAGTTCGTTGCCGGTACTGGCCAACACGCCGATGGAATAGCTGTCCATCTGGGCGGTCTCCGCCAGGTTGACCAGGATATTGACTTTCTTCTCGGTGATACACTTCATCAGCTCGTTGGAGAGCTGATTCGTGTTGCCGCCGATGAGGTTGCCTTCAACTTTGATGACGGTAACCTCGCCTTCCTCGCGGGTGTTAATCACCATAGTCGTCCTCCTCCAGATATTTGATCAGGTTGATTTCATTGCCGGTCTCGTTGAGGTAGATCTCATCCATCACCTGGTAGAAACAGGCAAAACCGCGGCCACCGGCAGGTGACATCTCCAGACTGTCCGCGTCGACACCGGCAGCGACCGGTCGCTTGAAACCAGGGCCACTGTCGGTAACCCGGATTTTAACCTGCCGCAGATCGCGCAGCACCTGGACCTTGACTTCAATCCGGTCGTTGTTCCGCTCGCAGGATTCGATGCCGTTGCGCACGGCGTGCATCAGCACTTCCTTCAGCTGCTCCACCTGATTCTCGTCGGTCAGCTGCCAATCGATCGCGGAAGTGATCTCGCTCAGCGCCGCGTCGAGACCGTCACTGCCGGTGGTGATGGTTGCCTCAAACAGCGGCGGCTGATCCATCTCCACCACCAGTACGGAGGTGTCATCCTGAATCGGCATATCGCCGGCAAAGCGCACCTGCTCCTCGAACAGGCGCTGGCGCAGGCCGTGGCCGCTCAGGTGTTTGCTGGCGGCCAGGATCTCGTGCAGCCGGTCCAGGTCGAAGAGATTTCCCTCCTCGTCGACGGTTTCCGGCAGGCCGTCAGTGAACAGCACCAGCTTGTCGCCCGGGAGCAGCTGGAACTGGTTGTCATGGAATTCGCAATCGGGTTTGAAGGCCAGCGCGTAGTTGTTGGTCGGCAGCCGCAGCAGCCCCGGCGCGCGATGCCGCAGCACGACGGCGGCGTAGAGTCCGCCGATGGCGTAGCTGATCATGCCGTTCTTCTGTGAGATGTTGAGTACGCCGATGGCGATATAATTGCCCCGGGGGATGTTCTCGTAGAGTTCGTTGTGAGTGAGCATCAGCAGGTCACGCGGCATGATGGTGGAGGAGCTGAAAGTGTTCAGCAGCAGGCGCGCCATCATCAGGATCATCGCCGAAGGGAGACCGTGGCCGGAGACATCCGCCAGCACGGCGGTGATTTCCCCGGGGCGCTGGCTGATGATATCGAAGAAATCGCCGCTGAGGCTGTTGGCGACATGCGTACGGCCGAAGATGGTGATGTTCTCGCTGCGCAGGGCGGGAAATGGAAACAGCTCCTCCACGATGGTCCGGGCGACGTTGAAGTTATCCTGCATCTGGCGCTGTCGCTCTTCCAGTTCGTTCCGGGTGAGTTGCAGCTGGCGGGAGTTCTCCAGCAGCCGCTGATGCGCGATGTTCAGCTCGGCGCCGCGGGTTTCCAGCATCTCCTGGAGGAAATGCATTTTGTCGACCTTGTCGGCGTAGTCGGCGATCTCTGCCTGCTGCTGGCGCAGCTCCTCCTGCCGGTCGGGGGAGACCACCAGGTAGAGGCGCTGAGTGGAATCACCCGGCCAGGTGATCACCCGCAGTTCCTTTTCACCCCAGGAGAACGATTCACCCGGCCGATGCCTGGTCAGCAGTCCCTGCAGTTCCGTTGTCACTTCCAGCTCGAACCGATCGAGGTTGGCCGCCTGTACCTGGCCGCTGTCGTCGGTCAGGATGACCGGAAACTGCAGATTCTGCAGGTCGCTCTCACACCAGCCCGCTGACGGGCCGGGAGTGGGATTTTTCTGTTTGTTCGGCAAAAGCGCTCCTTTCCTCAGAGGGAAACCTGAACGAGCGTCCGTTCCCGGTGACTGTCTACGTCTATTTCCTAGCCTGTTGCCGGAAACAGCAGCTTGAAACTGCTGCCGCTGCCGGGGGTGCTGTGAACCTTAACGACGACATTGTACTTCTGCAGAAGCTGGCGGACGCTGGCCAGTCCCAGTCCGGTGCCGGTCGGCTCCTCCGCCACTCGCTGCTCGCGCGACGGCTTGGTGGTGAAGAACGGCGAGAAAATATTCTCCAGCACCTCCGGTGTCATGCCGCAACCGGTATCGGTGATCTCGAGCATCACCCGCTCATCTTCCATACAGGTCCGGATCGTCAACCGCTGTTCCGGCTGTTCGTGCATGGAGTCGATCGCATTGCTGATGATGTTCATGATCGCCTGCGAGAAATCGCCGTGGATGCCGGACACCGGCGGCAGCGTCTCTGCCAGCTGGAAATCCTTTTCGATCCGGTGTTTGAAGTGGAGATCGGCTTCCATGAATTCCAGGTCGGTCAGCAGCATCTGGTTGAGATCGATCGGACATTCCTCCTGCAGCTGATCGCGCCTCAGCTTCTGCATCAGGTTCTCGATGATGCCGCGCAGCTTGGTGGTCATCTCCTGCAGGCGCACCAGACGCTCTTCGTCCGGGTACTGCCGGCAGATGAGCTGCGTATAGCCGATGATTCCCTGCAGGGGCGTGCTGAGGTTGTGCGCCAGGCCGCTGGCGAGCATGCCGATGTTGGAGAGACGCGACTCGTGCATCAATTCCAGCTCCAGCTCCCGCTGGCGCAGGCGTAGTCGTTCCCGCTCCGTAACATCGCGCCCCGACAGCAGAACGGCGTCCGTCTCCTCGCTGATCTGCAGCGGCAGCGCGGTGAATTCCCACTGCCCCGGGATCTGCAGAGGCCGGTTCAGCAACTGCGGATTCTCACAGACGCAGGGTGCGGAGTCGGCGTCGCACTGCAACAGCGGCAGTAGCGCGGGTGCCAGCGGTGAGCCGATCAGGTTGGCGAAGGATTCGCCGTAGAGCTGCTGCACGGCGCGGTTCAGACGGAGAACCCGCCCCTGCGGATTTACGACCACGAGCAGTTCCGGGAAGGAATCGAAGATCAGCTGCCATTCCCGCTTGGCGTTCAGGATGATCTGCAGCAGGTCCTGATCGATCTGCTCGTCGCCGTCCCGCCAGACCGGCGTAGTCACCGGCGAGGTTTGAACGGTTGCTCCCACCCTGGCCAGTTTCAGCGCCGTGCGTACGAGCGTCAGCACCTGTTCGCTGCGGAGGGGGGTCTGGAGGACGCCGCAGAGTGCGTCTTGCTGTGCTTCACTGAGGGGCGCGGGGGAGCGCCCGTCCTGCAACAGGATTAACTGAGGGGAGGATGCGGCCGGACCGACAGCCGCGCTGAGAGCCTGCAGGTCTAGAATCGCTACCGGTGCGCCGCTGGCCCGATATTCATTCCAACCGCTCTCAAGGTCGTCCACGGTGTTGACCTGTAGACCGGCTGACTGGAGTATATTCACCAATCTGGCGCGCAGGCGTCGCCGCGAGCATATCACCAGAACGTCAAGCATGTGTAATCAAACCTCAGCTTCTACTTCACCCGCGGCCCCACCCGCGACCGCACCAGCGACCGCACCAGCGACCACCTGCAGCTCGGGGGGAAAAATCAGGCGAAAACTGGTGCCGGAACCGGGGGTGGATTTCACTTCGATTGGTATACGGTAGCTCTTGAGAATATTATAGACCGTGGTCATGCCCAGACCGGAACCGCCGCTGTACTCACCGCTGGTGGGATCCTGTGCCGTCTTGGTTGTGAAAAACGGATCGAACATGCTTTCCCGGGTTTTCTGGTCCATGCCGATACCGCTGTCCTGAATCAGCAGCACCGCTTCCTCGCCGTGTTCAGTCCGAACGTGTTCGGTGCGAATCAGCAACTCCTTGCGTTCCGTCGTGGCCATCGCCTCGATGCAGTTGGTCAGAATGGCGTTGAGTACCTGCGAGAAGTCGGCATATAGTCCGCGAATGGCGGGAAAACCGATATCGAGTTGCACTTCTTTCTGCAATTGATGCTTGAACCGCATGTCGGCGTTGAGAAACTCCAGTTGTTCCTTGATCAGTTGATTGAGATCCAGCTCCGTCGGTTGCATTTCCTGCTCCCGCCTGCTCTTCGTCAACAGGTTACCGATGATATTCTTCATAATCTCGGTCTGGCGCCGAATCAGCTCTAAAGTCTTATCGTCAGGTGCTTGTACCGATCTGAGCTCCAGCGCACCCATGATGGTCATTAAGGGTCCGTTGAGATTGTGCGCGATACCGGAGGCCAGCAGTCCGATCGAGGCGAGCCGCTCCTCCCGGAACAGCTTCAGTTCCAGTTCCCGGTTGCGCGCCTGCATCTGTTTCTCATCGCTCAGATCCTGCACCGTGATAATGCTGATCGATTTGGTGCTGTAGGTGTTGGGGTGGACGCGGAAGAGGAGCTGGCGCTCTCCGGCCGTCATCTGGCTCTCCAGCGTCAGCTGTTCACCGGCAGCGACATGGCGTTCCAGCTTCAGGTAGCAGGGGTCCCGCTCGGGCCAGAAGATATTGCCGAAGGAGATCCCCTCCAGGGAGGAAGGTTCGCGGTCCGCGAAACGAGCCAGGGCACGGTTGCCGACCAGGATGCGACAGGCGGAGTCCACCACCGCGATCATATCCGGCATCGAATCGAAAGTGGCTTCCCAGTCCGATTTGGCCTCCCGGATCACCCTGAACAGCAGGTTGTTGGCGATGCTGCGGGCCAGGTTGGCGGTGATGATGCGCAGCAGGTTGAGATTGGCGATGGTGGCGAAATCGCGGCCGGCGTCCAGCAGCAGGATATAGCGGTGCAATCCTTCGTTCAGGGAGCAGTGCAGCAGCCCGACCTGCAGAGGAGAACCCGCGCCGAGCGACGCCCAGGGATACTGCGCGTAGTCGGCCGGTTCCCAGGTGGCGACCTGCACCGGCTGGTTGGAGTCGACCAGCTGTTCCAGGCGTTCGTCCGGCTCCAGTACGGCGCCGTCGGCCAGACCGCCGTCGCGTCCGCCGCCTTTCACCAGCTGCAGTCCCCGCGCGTGGGGTGCGAACATCAGGGCCGCGGTGAGGTTGAATTCGCGCACGAGCCCCTCCAGCACCGCCTCCTCCAGGTTGTCGGAGTTCTGGAAGCGGTTGAAGAGATCGTCGAACTTGCGCAACACCCGCAGGTTGCGGTTGGATTGCTTGAGGTTGTATTGCGCGATATAGCTGTCGGTGCGGTCCTGGATGGTGCAGGAAGCGCCCAGGAACTGCTCCGCCACGCTGATGGCCGTAATCGACAACTGCACCCAGCGGGTTGACTGATCGGGTGTGCGCACCCGCAGGGAGAGGGTTTCGTAGGTGCTGTCGCGGTGAAAGATGTTGTGAAGGCCGCGCCGCAGCAGTTCCAGGTCGGCGGGATGGACCACTCGCTCGAAGAAGCGGTCGGCCGGCTCCTGCTCCCGGGGGTTGGCGCCCAGCAGCTTGACGCAGGCGGTGTTGACGTAGATCAGCTGCTCCCGGGCGTCGATGCGGAGAAAGAGGTCGCCGCTGTTCTCGGTGAAGCTGAGGAAATCGCTCTCCAGGCGGCTGAACGAGAGCTGCTCCTCCTTCAACGACTCCGCCAGCATCGCTTTTTCGTCGTGCAGCTGGGTCAGCTCCTGGAGCACATCCTCCTGGCTGCGCACCCGGGTGACCGCCCGCGCCAGGGCGTCGAGCAGCAGGGAGGGGTCAATCGGCTTGCGGATGTAGTCGAAGGCGGGATGCTTGATGGAGTGGACGACCGTCTCCAGCGACGGCAGCTCCGTCAGCATGATGACTTCAATGGTGGGAAACTGCTGCTTGATGGAAGCGAGCAGCTCACCGGCGGGATCGTTCAGGCTGCCGTGGTCGCAGACCACCACATCGACCGGGTAATCCTGCACGGCGGCGAGGGCGGCGGTTGCATCCGCCGCTTCGAGCAGATTATACCTGCCACCTTCGACCAGACGGCTCAGTGTATCACGTTCCTTGTCGCTCGCGACCACCAGTACGGTATACAAGTGACAGCTCTCCGTCGGATTCGGACGGCCGGCCGCCGGGGCTGCCGGAGTACGGCCTGCCGTGTTTTCTTCCGCTTAAGTTTTAAAGTAAGTCAAACCACGCCGCTTTTGAAAAGGATATTTGCCGGTTGTCTTTCGAATTGTCTTTCGAAAGGCGCTTCACCGCTGCCGAGGACCGAAAATACCAGCCCCGATCCGCACCAGGTTCGCCCCCTCTTCCACCGCGATGCGCCAGGAAGCACTCATTCCCATCGAGAGGTACCTCATCTCCAGACCCGGGCGTTCAACCTCCCGCAGGGTCTGAAAGAGTTTGTATGTATCACGGAAGGCGGTCCGGGTGAGGTCAGCATCCTCCGTCAGCGGTCCCATCGTCATCAATCCCTTCACCAGCACCCGGTCGCACTGAGCCAGTTCGGCCATCAACTCCGGTACCGCTTCCGGCAGAACGCCCGATTTGCTCTCCTCCCGCCCGCTGTTGATCTCCAGTAGCACGGGCAAAGTCCGCTCCCGTTCCGTCAACAGCCGCTGCAGCCGGCGGGCGTGGTCGCTACGGTCCAGGGTTTCGATCAGCTGGAAGCGGTCGGCGATGCGGCCGATCTTGTTCGATTGCAGGCGGCCGATAAAATGCCAGCTGGCCGGCCGCGGGGAGTCAGGTCCATAGCGGGACGCGAGCGCATCCATCACCGGTAGCGCTTCCTGGAGGTAGTTCTGCCCGACGATACGCACGCCCGCCTCGATCGCTTCCGCGACCTCCTCCGCGCTGCGGGTCTTGGCCACGGCGACCAGCTCCACTCCGGCGGGCAGTTCCCGCAACAGGCGTTCGACATTGGCGGTTATCCGGGACATACGCAGTGCTCCTGTTCCTCGAAGCTTTGATGGGTGCAACCGATGACCGTAAGAATCTCCAGCTATGCGGGGGAAGTTGCAAGCGTTGCGATCCACTACTCCGGTTTGAGCTCAGGTCCCAGGCAGGACCCCGATCCGACCGGAATTGCTTTTGCTTGATTATCCCCGGGCGTCCGGGTATACTGCCATTTGAACCCAATGGCACATCAGCGCAACGATATATTGATGCAATCGTTTCATTGTATTCAAATGGTTTTGGAATGCTGCTAGTCAGCATTCCAACAACTCTACCGGACACTACCGCCGGCAAAGGCTTCAACAGACCACATCTCTAGCCGGGAGCGACCGTGGACAAAGACCTCGCCTCCATCCAGGAAGTACGCGATCAGCTGCGCAAAGCGCAGGAGGTCGGACAGCAGCTCAAGGAATTCGACCAGACCCGCATCGATCAGATTTGCGCCCGGATGGCTTCCAAAGGGCTGCAAGCGGCGGAGCGGCTCGCCAAGCTGGCCGTCGACGAAACCGGTTTCGGCCGCTACGAAGACAAGGTCGTCAAGAACAAATTCGCCACGCACGACCTCTGGGAGCATATCAAGTCCATCAAGAGCTGCGGCGTCATCCGGCAGGATCGTGATACACAGGTCTACGAGATCGCGGTACCGATGGGCACCGTGGCCGGCATCATCCCGAGTACCAATCCCACCTCCACCGCCATGTACAAGGCTATCATCGCCCTCAAGGCGCGCAATCCCATCATCCTGAGTCCCCACCCCGGCGCGCTGGAATGTATCACGGAGGCGGCGCGCATCATGGAGGACGCGGCCGTGGAAGCGGGCGCGCCGCGTCATTGCGTTCAGTGGATGACGATTCCCTCCCTGGAGGGCACGCAGGAACTGATGCGGAACGAGCTGACCGCCATCATCCTGGCCACCGGCGGTTCCGCCATGGTACGGGCGGCCTACTCTTCCGGCCGGCCGGCGCTTGGCGTCGGACCGGGCAACGTGCCCGCCTACATCGAGAAGAGCGCCGATGTGCCGAAAGCGGTCGCCGACGTGGTGGCGGGCAAATCCTTCGACAACGGCACCGTCTGCGCCTCTGAGCAGTCGCTGCTCTGCTGCCAGGTGATCTCCTCCCGCGTACTGGAGGAGCTGCGCCGCAACAAGTGCTACATCTGCGACAGTCGCGAGAAGGAGCTGCTGGAAAAGCTGATGATCGACGATGAAGGCAAACTCAATCCCGCGATCGTCGGCAAGTCGCCGCAGTTCCTGGCGGAGAACGCCGGCTTCCAGGTGCCGTGCGACACGCGGGTGCTGGTGGTGATGATGGAGAAGGTGGGGCCGGAAGATCCCCTTTCCTGTGAGAAACTTTCGCCGGTGCTCGGTTTCTACACCGTCGGCAGCTGGCAGGAGGGGTGTGAACTCTCCATCCGCATCCTCGACTACGGCGGCATCGGGCACAGCCTCTCGCTGCACACGCAGGATGAAGAGATAATCATGGAGTTCGCCCTCAAGAAACCCGCCATGCGTATTCTGGTCAACACCTCCGCCACGCACGGCGCCATCGGTTACACAACCGGACTGCCGCCCGCCCTGACCCTAGGCTGCGGCACCTGGGGCGGCAGCAGCACCAGCGACAATATCGGACCGCTGCATCTGGTCAACATCAAGCGGCTGGTGCGTGAGATCAAGCCGCTCGGGAAGGCGACCGCACCACCCGCCACCCGCTGGCGCTACGACGATCAGTACCGCTACCGTCCCGACGCGCAGGAGGAGGAAACAGAGGCAACACGGGCGGCCGAACCCGCAGCAGCGGCACCGGAGCGCACCTACGGCGAAACCCGTCTCAGTGACGA
Organism: uncultured Bacteroidia bacterium; assembly: GCA_964517435.1. Classification (GTDB taxonomy): domain Bacteria; phylum CAIWAD01; class CAIWAD01; order BS150m-G50; family BS150m-G50; genus BS150m-G50. Next base: position 29,122 of record CAZFEC010000038.1, read on the forward strand.
TGAAGTCGACCGTATCATCCGCGAATTCCAGAACCAGCAATGAGGCGAGCCCCCGTACGGGTTATCCCCCGCCATATTCGCTTGTGTGAAGCGGACCGGGATTTTCTCTACGGGGAAGGTTCGGCCGGCAGCGGAACTACGGGCTGGCTGGAACAACACTGTACGCTGGCGACCGGCCTGGGCAGATTGACAGAAGTTCTGATCTCCAGCTGCCCGGCGCCCCACTCTTACGCAGTCATCACCCGCCAGGATGCCCGCAGTCTGGGGATCGATCCCCCGGTACGCGGCACGGGCGACATCACCGACACCCCTACCCTGACGGTCATCGGAGTGGCCGGCCGTCACCTGACCCTGCCGGTCGTGATTCCGCTGCGCCACCTGCATCTGCTGCCGCAGGACGCCCGCGAATGGGGCGTGCGCGCCGGAGAGTTCGTCCTGGCCGCCGTGCAGAGCGACCGCTCCCCCTACCAGCGCGGTGCCGCCCGCGACCTGATCCTGGCCGGCGTGGAGACGCGGATCGGACCGGACCACCCCACCGAGTTGCATCTGGATGTTGAGGAGGCGGACGCCGCCGGTGTCGTCGACGGCACACTGGTGCGGATCCTGACCAGCCCGCCTCCGGCTGAACCGGATCCCAACGCCTACTATCCCCACAAACGCCTGATCAACGAGCGTGATGTACTCGACGCCATTAAAAGGCGTCAGAAGATCAAGCTCGTGCCCGGCATGGTGGTCACTCCGGCCGCGCAGGAGCTGGGTAAAGCGCGGAATGTGTTTGACTGAAACCCAAGTCCACCAAGCCATTTTCCAGAGGAGTTATCTGTGATGAAGAGACCGAGTGAAGCCGTCACGGCCACTGTCTGCATTTTACTGATTGCCATGTCATTGACGCTGCCGGCGCTAGCCCAGCCGGGGCCGGAGATACGCGTAACGGACTGTCAGTCCCGCGCCGACCAGCCGGATGTGGCTTTTGACCAGACCGGGAACGCACATATCGTCTTCTTCAACCGCTGCGGCGCCTCGGAACGGGAGATCTGGTATTCCATGCTGGACAGCGAAGGTAACACGCTGATTGATGATACCCGTCTGACCGCGAACGACGGAAACCCCGACACCCATCCCGCTGTCGCCGTCGATTCGGAGGGGGAGGTGCTGATCGTTTTCACCGACAGGGCCACGCGGGAAATCGGCTTCCTCAAACTCGATCCCGGTCTGGACGACCAGGATGGATCCGCCGCCGATCCGGATGCCATTCTGGTGGTCGGCTTTACCGAGTTGACCGCGGATGTCTACAATTTCCTCACCCACCCCCGCCTCGCCCTGGACAGTCAGGACGACGTGCATGTGGTCTTCGAGCAGCGGGAAAACGAGGTCTACTACCTGAAAGCGGACAACGACGGCAATGTCCTCATTCCCACCATCCACATCAGGAACTGCGACAGCTGGTACGCCCGGCCGGATTTGACGCTCGACACGAACGACAACGTGCATATCGTCTGGAGCGACTACGAGGACACCTGGGGAGATGAGGTCTACTACATGATGCTCAACGGGGCCGACGGCAGCGTGATGATCGACGCCACACCGGTATCGCTCGATGACGGTCGCTACTCCAAGTATCAGTCGATCCAGATCGACTCCGCCGGCAATCTGCACATCGTCTGGCACGACTTCCGCAGCTTTACCAACGAGATCTACTATTCGAAACTCAATCCGGGGCTGGACGATCAGAACGGCGATCCCGCCAACCCCGCGGTGATAACGCTGATCGACGACATCGTCCTGTCGACTGACGATGACCTCCAGTCGCGCGATTCCCAGACCGCCATCCACAACGACAGCCTCTTCGTTTCCTACTACCAGCAGACCGAAGAGGGGCTGGACATCTTCCTGACCATCCTCGACATCGACAGCAGTGTCGTGCTGCCGCCGATCCGTTTGACCACCTCCGGCAGTGTCGATCACAGCACCACCTTCGAGGATAACGCCCCCAATCTCGACGTCGACGGCGAAGGTCGCGCTCAAATCGTCTGGTGCGACGGCAGGCATCCCGGCTACGAGGTCTACGCAATAAGCTACCGGCTCTCGCTGGAAAGCGTCGCCGGAATGGAGAAAGCCTTACCTTCAGCATTCAGCCTGGATCAGAACTACCCTAATCCCTTCAATCCGGGTACGACGATTGCCTACGATCTGATGCGGCCTGCACGGGTGACCCTAGAACTGTTCAATCTACGGGGACAGCCGGTCGGCACGCTGGTTGAAGAGTGGCAGGGGGCCGGCAGCTACCAGGTTGATTTCGATGCGGGGGATCTGCCAAGTGGCGTGTACCTGTACCGCCTGACCGCGGATGAGTTCAGTCAGACAAAGAGAATGCTGCTCTTGAAATAGCAGACAAACGGCGCACAACTGTCAGGCTTGTTTCTGCTTAGGGGAAGCGAACATCGCTTGACTGCTGGAGATCGCTCGGCGAGCAGGAAGATGATTTTGATCAAGTAGACTCCTAGCGCACCTGCTGCTGAGAATACGCAAAGGCGTCTGGAATCGCTTTTGAAGCGATTCCAGACGCCTCTTTCACATACGCCTATTGCCAAGTTCTAAGGTTTGTTTCCAGAAGCCAGTGGCGGGTAGTAGAACGATCGCGCCGTAACCTGGTAGAAGGTCGGGGGACCGGTAAGCGGTGCCGACCATTCCGTGGACGTGGGATAAGTACCGGTTAGATCCTCGCTGTAGCTGCCGTAGGGATCAGTCGCGGAATAGACAGCGTAGGCGGCCGCGCCCGGCACCGGATCCCAACTCAGATGTACAAGGCCGGCGTCAATGGAGATCAGTAGATTTTCCGGAGCCGGTAGTGATGATTCCGGCACCAGGAAACCGGGATAATGGTGATGCCCCGGACCGACAACATGGTCGTCGGCGATGCCGCCACTGGCGGTCTCCGCCATGATAAAGCTTCCCGATGAGGGGGGTGATGAGTAGTCCGCCGGACCGGAAAGGAACTCCTGCTGCTGCAGGACATAGCTGCCGCTCTGGGGCGGTTGCGCCTGTAGTAGAGGAATGACCAACAGTGTCCCCAGGCAGCTGGCCAGGAGACGACTCCAGTTTCTACCGCTGGATTTCATGGTCTGCCCCTTTCTGCGGCGCCCTGCCGGTGCCAGCCTGTGCGGCGACCGGGACAGGTTCTGGTGTCGGTCGTTCGACATCCTCCGGTTCTTCCATTCGTCCACGAGTATCCGGCAAGGTGGAGGGATGGATACCTACCGTCAGCCGGCCGTTCTCGTAGTAGAGGCCCTCACCGTCGGTAGTGGTATCGGCATCGTTGTGCAGACCGCGCTCCAGTTTCTCGACATAGTCGCCGGCTACAATCTCCGCTGGCAGCTGTGGTTGCTCGAAACCGGCACGGCGTCCCACGGCGATGAAAGAAAACTCTGTGTTGCTGCTTCCACGCGCGTTCTCCGTCACCGAGAATCCGCTCGCATCCACATCTGTAAGATAGACGCCGTTGCTCTCCCCCATCGGGGTCACCGTAACCACTACCGGGATCTCCGTCGAGACCACCCGGCGGAAGTCATCCGGGAAGCTCACCCGGCTGCGTCCATCGACCAGTCTGGCGGTACCGCTGGTGTAAACGCTTACATCGGTGGAGACATTGGTGAAGAGGACTGCGGTCTCCTCGGATTCCGTTTTCTGGAGGTGAACATCCAGATCGTCCCGCACGATCGCGCCATGTGAGAAGAGCCCGTAATGCTCACCCTCGGTGTAGGTGCCATAGACGTGGCCGTGGATGTCAGCGCCCAGCAGGTCGCCCCAGGCGCCGAGGCCGATTCCGGTTTCTGCTTCGTCGCCCGGCTCGCGCAGGCCACTACCGGTAGTGTAGGAGGTAAAGTAGCCACCGTACAGGGTTCCGCCGGAGTCTCTATAGCCCAAACTCCCCCATACTGACGCGTTGTACTCGCTCCCTATCAAACCACCACTTCGGCTATTGTAGAGATGTGAATAGCCAGATACGCCGAAAGTGTAGGTATTGCCATACCAACTCACGCCTAAAACGCCACCGATCGTGTGTCCATACTCATAGCTTGTTCCATCTTGCGAGAAGCTACCGGTTCCCATTCCTTTGATTGCGTAATCACCCGGAATGCTGTTATCGAGATAGGCGTAAACTCCGTGATGTTCGCCACCAAGAAACCCATAGTTGCCTTCGTTATGCTCTCCGTAGACGCCGTAATTATTACTGCCGACGAATCCAAAGTTAGTTGTGTGGTGCTGACCGTATACGCCATATAGGTCACTGCCAAGGTGGCCATAGTTATTGCTATAGAAGTTCTTACCATAGACCCCAACGCCGTGGCCCTGATTGAAACCATACAGGCCATAAGAGGTTTCACTAGCGGAACTGTTGTTCATACCAGCGGAGAGTCCCCAGCCTTCCCCGGCGTAATCGTTGGCGATATAATAGAGTGCATTGGGTGTCGATCCGCTGGCATGGAGGCCGTTGCTGGTGCCGGTGAAGGTGTGAGTCAGCCCACCTTCCTGCGTCAGACTGAGTGGATAAGAGCCGGTTGAGTTGGAGAAGTACAGCGTGCCCCCGCTGCTCGGGAACATCGCCCAGTTGGTGACACCGCTGAACCGGAACCGAAAGGTTGGATTCGCTGTACCTTGGGAGTTGACAGTGATTTTCGCATTTTCACCTGAAGCGGTGATTTCCTCTGAGGCGCGGATGGATCCATCCACATCGAGCGTGACATCAGGAATGCTTGTCCCGATTCCCACATTTCCGGTTTCCCGGTAGATGTCATCACCGCTGGTTAACCAATCCCAGTCAGCCGGTGCACTGCCGGCGACGTCGGCATAATCCGCATGATAGGCGGCACTGGCCACACCGGCGTAATCAGCGTGTTCCGCTTCTTCCGACTGCTGGGCAAAAGCCACGCTGGCGATGCGGGTGCGGGGCTCCATCTCGCCGTCACCGTCTACATCAATCCCCAGCCACCTGTAGGTTCCATCGAAGAGGGAAACGTTAATCGGAATATCGGAACCGAGCAGAACGTGGAAGAGACCGTTGGACACCTGAACCGGGGACTGGGTTTCAGTCCATATGGGTGTGCCTCCGCTTGCAACATCGTAGATCGCGAAATCGATGGAGACCGTTCCGTTAACGACGTTGCCCAGGTCGTCGGTGAGACGGCCCTGGTAGTCGATCAGGCCGGGAACCGTCTGGGCGTGGAGTACCGTGGTTATCATTAATCCAAGGATAAAGGGAATTGACCGCAGGAAAAACCTCATGGTACACTCCTTCTTGCTAGTAAGAATCTGCGTGGCGCAGCGCCGCCCGAAATTGAGCCGGCAGGATATGATCTATCTATGACTCTAAGGTAAGTCTTTCAGCTCTGCTAATACTGAGTGAGATCAGGGCACAGGGGGCACTGGTTTAATCAGCTGCAATATATTTAAATGTTTTGAAACATGCAATAGACTCAAATCAGCGCTGCGCCATCAACAACAGCATCAGATCTGTCAGCATTCCGGCCGGTATATATACTCATTCTTGAAAAGAATTGCGTTTAACCCGACAGATAGACTTGATGGCAT
>CAZFEC010000039.1:0-30781 GCA_964517435.1 uncultured Bacteroidia bacterium
AATTACACCCCAACGGGGTGTCACCTGATAGCCTAGGGTGGAACCCTAGGCCTCAATATCGCAGGTGGTGATATGCCTGCACAAGCTCAGGAAATTCCCCTCATATCGCGGCACTGATGTATTGGCCCGGCAGCTGCCGCAGGTGACCGGCCAACTCCAGATCCATCAGCAGCAGCGCCAGATCGCCGCGCTGCAACCCGGTGCGGCGCAGCAGCTGGTCGATGTGCAGTTTCGACTCCTGGCTGAGACAGTCCATGACCGTCGCCTGCTCCAGCGTCAGCGGCGGAAGCAGCGGTGCCGCCTTGGCGGGCCGTGTTGAGCGGTCTATCGCCAGCGCCGACAGGATATCCTCCGGCTCGATCGCCAGCAGTGCGCCCTGCTGCAGGAGGTGAAGGTTACCCGCATAACGTTTGTCGCCGATACAGCCGGGCACCGAGTAAACATCGCGGTTCTCCTCCAGCGCCAGGCGGGCGGTGATCAAGGCACCGCTGCGCAGCGGCGCCTCCCCCGCCAGTACGCCGCTGCATATGCCCGCCACGATACGGTTGCGCCGCGGGAAGTTAGCGCCCTGCACCGCCGTTTGCGGCGGAAACTCCGTCAGCAGCAAACCCTCCTCCGCGATCCGTTGTTGAAGCCTGCGGTTCTGCGCCGGGAAGTTGCGGTCCAGGCCGGTCCCGAGCACGGCCACCGTGCCACCGGCCTGAGTAATGGGACCGGCGTCAAGGTGTTCCTCAACCTGCAGGTGGGCACTCCCGGTCAGCGCCCCCTGATGAGCGGCGGTATCGATACCCTGCGCCAGCCCGCTGACGACCGTTACTCCCTCTTCCACCAGCGTGGCGGCGAAACGGCGGCAGGTATCCGCGCCGTCGCGGCTGGCTCGCCTGGTACCGACGATGCCCCACAACGGGTGCCGCAGAAGTTCACAACGGCCTCGCGCGAACAGCTGGGCCGGCGGTGAGTGGATCTGGCGCAGCAACTCGGGGTAGGCGGCGTCCTCCCAGGCGATGCGAAAATAGCCCCCCCGAGCCAGGTCGCTTACGATCTGCTCCGCCAGGGCGCGGAATTCCCGCTTCTGCAGCCGGGATGGCCAGCGTGCATGCGGACATTCCCGCCGCAGCAACGGTTCCGGCAGCTGGAAAGGATCATCGCAATTCGCCGCCAGCTCCAGCAGGCGGTTGTAATGATGGGCGTTGGCGGCGGCGACAAGCGCCAGCTCGACGCGCAGGGGGAGATCCAGAGTAATGCACATATGCGGGCAATCGGGGGGCGGGTACTGTTATGACGCAGGGGGATGGGAAATGTTCCGGAGAAGAAGATAGGAGTCATAAGACAGAATGCAGAATCCTCGGACTCCGGCAATCCCAGACTTAGTCTGACAACGACTTCTGTCTTCTATCTTCTATCTTCTATCTTCTGTCTTCTATCTTCTGTCTTCTTTTGCCTTACTTCACCAGCAGCATCTTCCCCGTTGCGATCTCATTGCCCTGCTGCAGCCTTACCAGGTAGATACCACTGGCGTGATACATGCCGTCGAAGGTGAAGATGTAGCGGCCGGGTGAGGTGAAATCGTTCAGCAGGCAGGTAACGTGCTGGCCGCGCAGATTGAACACGTCCAGGCGAGTGTGGCCGCCTTGCGACAGAGCGAAATCGATATGCGTGGAAGCGTTGAAGGGATTGGGGAAGATCCGCGTCAATTCGAAATAAGCCGGCAGAGTCGGCGGCGGCAGGTGACCGGCGGGCTGAGGTGAATCGGCCCCCGGTCCGCCGAACATGCCCATATCGCTGCGGGAGTCGTCCGGATCCAGTAGATATGGCGCACCGCTGTCGATGCAGGGCGATCCGGGCTGCAGTTCGAGCTGACATTCGCCGGGAATAACCAGCATGGGATCGGCGAAGAGGGAGTTCTCCGACAGAACCTCAGGATCGTTGCAGACCGGCGCCGGCCAGGGTGAACCGGGAGGACTCAGATAGAAGCAGTTATAGGCCAGTTCGTTTAAGGTGTATTCATTGTCCACGAAGAGAGCGACATCGTAATAGTTGAGAAAGATGTTGTTAACCGCTCTCAGCTCTGACGCCAGTACGGTAAGCGGATGCAGATGGTAGCTCGGATTGAGGGCGGGGAGCCCGATGGCGAAGGTATTGTTGATCACCTCTGCGTTGCCGCGGTAGAGATAGATCGGGTCGAACATGCTGCAGAAACCGCAGTTGGTAATGGAGGCGAAATTGTCACCTTCCACGAAGATCGCGTAGTGGGCGATTTCGTCGAACACGGAATTGCGGATCTCGAGATCGGTGTAATGCACCTGCACGGCAATCGAATCATAGAGAAATTCGCAATGTGAAATCAACAACGGTCCGGCGGGGAATTGCGAAAACACAGCTCTTTCCGCGGAGTATATCTCCAGATGCGAGAGCTCGGCGCCGAGTGCTTCAGGCAGGATATGGATCCCCTGCCAGAGGTAATCGGTGGGATCGCTGGCGAAGAAACGCACCGGGTTATCAGCGCTGCCCGACACCCGCAAATAGCCATACACCTGCAGCGCGGCGTCAACGGTCGAAATCGAAATGAATAACTTGACGCCCGGTTCCACCGTCAGGGTATCCCCCTCACCGACCCAGGCGGTTCCGCACAGAACGTAGGGCCCGTCCTCCTCGGTCAATACCGAATATGTGATCAGACCCTCAAGACATTCCCCGCCGGCTATGAAATTCCAGTAGTGGGAGGTGGCGTCCGCGCCGTCGCTAGCTTGACACTCCACCCAGTTATCCCCCTCGTGCAACAGGGTTATAACGAAGGTTTCACCGGAGCCGGATTGAGTATCGTAGAACCACTCAATAGTGATCGGATCGTTCTCAGCATCGGCGACGACTACCTCCAGCTCCACCGTCTCCATCGGAAAATAGTCGCGGCAGAGGGAGGTATCTCCCATCTCATCTTCGCAGATGGGGGACCAGGAGACGAAATATGGAGCGGTATTGGGAACGACATGCAGATCGAACTCCAGCGTGTCGATGCAGAGCGAATCATTAACGAAATTCCAGGCTCGCAGGGCAACCCGCGAGATGCCGGTGTCCGCCAGGGTGGGAAAATATTCCAGCAGACCGTCGTTCGTATCGTAACTCATGCCGGGCGGGAGGCTGACCGGCTCGTTGACCGGAGTGGGATTCCCCGCGGCGAGGATGTAATCGAAGTAGCGGTGATCGGCCACCGCTATCGTATCCGGCACAATATGGTCGTAGTTGGCACACTCGGGGGACTGGTTGAACCAGAACGCACCCATGTCGGGGAGGGTTCCGTCGGGATCCCAGGGATAGGCGTGGTTACCGGCGTCGATACAGGGAGAGTCATCCTGCAGGCGAAAGGTGTTACCATAAAAGAGCGGATCTTCGAAGATGTTGCTGAGGGTGTCGAACGGCATACCCGTGTCGTAGTAATACACGGCCATGGAATCGACATCGAAGCAGTTATAGTTGATGATGATGTCGTCCGGATGCACCTGGTAATCGGACCAGAAAAAATAAGCACCCAGACTGGCGTCGGATATTATGTTGTTTTCGATGACGAACTGTTCCGGCGGCAGATGGTAATTGGTAAAAGCGATAGCGTACGCGTTCGGATCAATCCCGGCTAAGGTGTTGTGGTAGAACCAGACATTGCTGGTGTTGATGAGATAGAGGCCGTAACGGCAGTTGGCGAAGACATTGTGATGGATTGCGATTTCACCAGTGCGCATAATCACCCGGACGCCGAAAAAAGCGTTGTAGATGTAGACATCATGCAGCGAGAACGAGGTTGTGTCGGGATCGATGGACCCGCTCTGGAAGTACATAACCCCGTTCCAGGTGATATCAGCTGGATCCTCCGGGAAGTAGGCCCGGAAGGTGATCATCGAATCGGGCGTACTTTCCACGATCAGGGTGCCGGCCACAATCAGCGTCACCTGCTGATTAATATCAGCGACGAATATCTCCACACCCGCTTCGATGGTGAGCGTGTCGGAATCCAGCACGGTGCCGGTATTGGCGAGCAGATAAGGCGATTCATCGAGAATGAGTGAGCCGGAAAGGTTGCCGTGGATAGGGGTCTGGGCACTGGCGGTCACGCAAAGCCCCGCCAGCAGTAACAGTGCGATCAGTTGTCGATAACGCATGCGTCCTCGTTGCGCTGGTGCCCGGAAAAGCGGGCGATTCTAGCGGCCCAGCTCCTGCAGGAGCCGACGTGCCTCCTCCTGATAGGTTGGATCCATATGATCGGTATGCGGCAGAGTGATGGCGTCTTGCAGTTCGGTGGCGGCTTTTTCGGTTTTGCCCATCATCAGCCAGGTGCGACCCAACTGCACCCGGGCATAGACATAGTTGGGATTGAGTTCCCGGGCGCGCAGCAGCTCCCGCTCCGCCATTTCGTTGGTACCTTCCGGGAGTCCACCCAGAAACAGATTGGCGAATTTCCGCAAGGCCCAATTCAGATTGGCGACTTCCAGGTAGTATTTGCCGAGCACACCGCGCGCGCGCCAGCAATCAGGATCGAGTTCGAGGCAATTCAATAGGTTGCGCTCGACATCGCGGGAGAGACGCACTTTCTCACGTCCCCCTTCCAGCAAGGCTACATGCCCGTAGGCGATGGCGGTTTGCAACCAGGGTTGAATCGAATCGGGGTAGAGTGTCGTAAAGCGTTCGCCCAGACGCATCCCCTCGCGCAGGTAGTGCTCCTTGTCCTCGCCCCGGGCGTCCTCGCCGACATCAATGGTGGCCTTCACAACGCGCAGGTTGAATTCCCAGACGAGGGAATCCTGCGCATAAAGCTCCTGGTACCGGGTGAGTGCAGCGCGGTTCATGAAAGATGCAGACAGCTGATCACCTTCCGCCAGCAGCGTTTTCTGCTCCGGGGTGAGCGCGGTTGCGGTTTGAATCAACAGCATGATCAGGAACAGCCGGGTGAAACAGTTCATTTCAGACCTCCCGTTGCTACGCATTTGCACATGGCTTAGCGGGTTTTCCAGACGATAATGTAGTTTAACAACTTACAAGAAGCAATCCAGCTTTGCGACATACCCGATGAGCCCGGATGGGAAGCGGGCGCGACTAATCCTGTTTCCGCCGAGCGGTGGCTTCGGTTCTGGCCAACTGGTCGCAGCGTTCGTTGGCCGGATGGCCGCTGTGTCCCTTCACCCAGGACCACTCCAGTTCGTGCCGCCGGGTGAGTTCCAGGAGCTGCCGCCAGAGATCGTCGTTTTTCACCGGTTTACGGGCGGCGGTGCGCCAGCCGCGTTTAATCCAGTTGTGGATCCAGCGGGTGATCCCCAACCGCAGGTATTCCGAATCGGTGACCAGATGCACCCGGCAGGGCTTCTTCAGCACGCGCAATCCCTCGATGGCGGCCGTCAATTCCATACGGTTGTTGGTGGTGGCAGCTTCCCCGCCGTGGATCTCCCGGTAACGGTCGCCGGAACGCAGCACCGCGGCCCAACCGCCGGGACCGGGATTGCCCAGACAGGCTCCGTCGGTGTAGATCGTCACCTCTTTCATACCTTGACCCTCCGCCAGCGGCCCAGTGACCACCAGAAGGACATCAACAGACCGCGGATTATGGTTGAGATCGTAATCGCCCACCAGACGCCGCTGACATCGTGCGTGACCTGGTTGACGAAGAACAGCGCCAGCGGGATGCGCGCCATGCTGAGCGGCACGGAAATCGTCATCAGCGGCAGGGTGTTGCCGGCACCGGAGAAAGCCCCGTCGTAGACTATCTCCATCGCCATGAAGATCTGCGACAGCGCCAGGATGCGCAGGTAGGCGCCACCGGTAGCGACTACCGCCGGGTCACGGCTGAAAATCAGGACGCACGGCTCGGAAGCGAAGAAATAGATCGCGGCCAGGACGCCGCTGAGCGAAGCTGCGGTCAGCATCGCCCGGCGCACGCCGCTCCGGACCCGGTCGATCCGGCCGGCGCCCAGGTTCTGCCCGACGATGGTGGAGGCGGCGGTGCTGTAGCCCATCGCCAGAATCCAGGAGATGTATTCAACCCGGTGGCCGATCCCCAGCGCGGCGATCGGTTCCGGACCGAAACCAGCGAGGATGCTGGTGAGGAACATGTAGACCAGGCTGAAGATGATGCCGGTCAGTGATTGCGGGGTGCCGATGCGGATCAACTTCCAGAGCAGGTCGAACCGGAAGCGGAAGGCACTCACCTTGATCGAGAACAGCCGCCGCCGGACCAGTATAAACAGCAGGAGCAGCATGTAGAGCACTTCGGCGATCACCGTTGCCAGGGCGGCGCCGGCGACCCCAAGGCGGGGGAACCCCAGCCAGCCGAAGATCAGCAGCGGATCGAGCAGGATGTTGATGATGATGGCGCCGGCCAGCAGACGGACCGGCGTGGCGGTATCGCCGGCGGCGTGGAAGATCTTCTCCGCGACGAAGGAGATGAAGAAGACGGGCGCCACCACCAGGATGATGCGGGCGTAGTTGAAGGCCAGCCGGTAGACTTCCCCCTCCAGCTCCATCAGACCGATGAACGGCGCCAGGATGTATTGGGCGACCACTACGAAGCAGGCGCCCAGCAGCAGTCCGATGCTGAGGCCGGCGGAGCCGATCGAGCGCGCCTCTTCATGACGGCCTTCGCCGTAACGACGCGCGAGTACCGCCATCAGTCCGATGGCCGGAATGCCGGCGGTCGACAGGAAGATCCAGACTACGAACTGGCTGGAGCTGACAGCGGCCAGCGCCTCCGAACCCAGCCGGCCGACCCAGATCATGTCGATAAATTCAAACGCGAAGTGGAACAGCGAGCCGCCGATAACCGGCAGTGCCAGCTGGTGTACCTGGCGCTTGAGGGAACCGCGGGTCAGATCCTGGGTCATGGAATTCCGTCCAGTTGTGCAAGAAGCGCCGGAGTGCCGCTCCGGCCGGGGTTCGAGATGTATCACGTTTATTTCGTGATACACGATCAGCGATCGGAGATTGCAAGCGGAGATAATTAACTCAGAACCGCCGGGGGAATGCAATCAAAACCGTACTGAATAAAGGGGTGGGGGAATTACTAAGGGGAGAGGAGGCCGTTGAAGGTAGTTCGGATCAGTATCCCCGGTTGAGCGAGATATCGACCGGGTAGTTGAAGCCGGGGGTGGTGGTGAGCAGCTCGCCGACGGCGGAGTAGCGCAGTACACGGTTCTGCTGCGTGTCCGGCACCCAGCAGGTTCCGTCGTTGAAGTCGACCGCCAGGGCGCGCGGCCAGCTCAGACCGTTGACTTCCAGCTGTATGTTATCGTAGAAAAGTTTGACGATCGTGCCGTTGCTGCCGCCGTCGCTGACCCAGACCGCGCCGGTTTCTCCCGTCACCGCCACAGCCAGCGGATCGTCAAATCCGGCCACAGCCAGCGAATCGCTGAAGTCCGCTGCCAGCCGGTAAACGGTATCGCCGCCGCGGTCCACCAGCCAGCAGGCGCCGCTCTCCACTTCCACCGCCAGATCGACCGGCAGCTGAAAGCCGCTCAGGCTGCGCACCAGGGAGGTGTCGCTGATCAGTACTTCCACCGGCAGGTTCGCCTCCAGCCGGTGCAGGCTGCCGGCCTGCTGATCGCCGACCCAGAGTTCCCCCGTCCAGGGATTGATCGCCAGTGCCGCCGGTTGCTGGAACCCGCGCACCGTACAGAGGATGGTCGCGCAGTCGGACGCTACCTGGCGCACCAGCGCGGAGTCGCTGTCGGCCACCCAGCAGGAGCCGTTCTGGCTGACCGCGGCCAGTGCACCGGGCCGACCGAACGCGGACAAGCTGTCCAGCACTTCTCCCTCAAAGTCCAGCAGGTAGAGCGATTCCGCCTCCCGGTCGGACACCCAGAGCCGCCGGTTCTCCGCATCCACCGCCAGCGCGACCGGATCCTGGAACCGTTGCACACGCAGCAATTCCGCGCCCAGGGAGGAAAGTTTGACGATCTCCCCCGCCCCCTGGTTGCAGATCCAGGCGCAGCCCAGCTCCCGGTAGACCTCAACCTGCATGGTGTCGCGCGCATCACCGCCCCAGCCGTCCTCCACGACGGCGCAGATCCAGGCCTGGGCGACGGTGTCGGGCGCCAGCCAGTGCAGGGAGTCCCCCGCTGCATTCAGGACGCTGCCGCAGGAGGTCTCCCAATCATAAGTGAGGGTCTGGGAGTCCGGATCGACGGCGTTGATCGCGAACCAGGCGCTGTTGCCGTTGAGCAGCAGCGAGACGCCGGTGCGCCATCCCTGGATCAACGGATCGCGGTTCTCGCTGTCGAACCAGGCGGTATCGGCGGCGAAGTCACCGGCCGGATCGGTGATACGGCAGATCAGCCGCACCGGTTGCGTGGAATCAGGGGCCTGCCAGCGGGCGGAGTCGAGGCAACTGGTGAGGATAGTGCCGCAGGACGCCTGCCAGTCGGCGGTGAGCGTATCGCCGTCCGGATCGTTCGCCTGAATGGTGAAGGTTATGGTTTCGCCGGGGTGGATTGACTGGGCGGCGGTTTGAATCGAGGTTGAAATCTGCGGCGGGTTGTTCTGCGTCTCCGTAGGTACGCGCGCACAAGCGACGGCCAGCAGCAACATCAGCCCGGCGGTCAGCAGTCGCCGCGAAGCAACCTGCCTGTCGGCTCTGTCACCGGGTCTGCGGCATGTCTCGGGAATGCGGCCTCTCATCGCTGCGATTCCTCCGCCAGCCACTGGACCTCCGTTTCGTAGAACAGACGCTCCAGCGCCTGCCGGGACCAGCCCGCGATCGTTTCGCGTTGCAGGTCGGCGGCGACAGGCGAACTCAAGGGGATCGAATTGCGCCGCGGGGAACTGAAGAGCAGAGGCGCGAGTGGCCGTTCCCGGCTGACCAGCAGGGGCAGATTGTGCGTGACCCGGCCGCTGGTGCAGTCGATCAGCAACAGTTGAGCGTCCAGGCTGAACTGCTGGCGCCGCGTCTGAAACAGCCAGGGAATGCCGGCACCGTTGCGGGTGCGATGTTCACAGCGATTGACCTCGCCGGTCAGGACAAAGTCCGCCGCCAGCAGCTCCCCCGCCTGTGCCAATTCCTCCCGGGTCAGCGGCGCGTGGTCCGGCAGGTCGAGCTCCCGCAGAGCGGCCGTGACCGCCGTCGACGGAATCAGTTCCAGGTTGCCGTCGATACCGAAGGTGAGCCGGCATTCCTCCCGCACCCGGTCGGCAAGGTCGACTCCGCACTTACCGCTGAACGGCAGCAGTGCCAGGCGCAGGGTGCCGTCACCGTGTCGCGCCGGGGGAGCGGCCAGGCTGTCCGCAATCGCCTGCTCTTTCTCCTGCAGCAAATCCCGCATCTCCGGCTGTAGTCGCTGCTGCTCGATGCTATGCAGCAGGCGCGGCTGTCGCGCGTAGTTGAGAGTCAGGAAGAAACCGGGATAGTCGTGGTCAGCGATCAGCTTCTGCTCCATTCCCAGGTTCAGTCCGAAGCCCCAGCCGATGGGGACTTCCACCCCGACGAAGAGCTGTTGCTGCGTGGTTTTGTCCGCCAGTATCAGTTCATGTCCCAGCTCGCCGAAGAACCGCAGCCGGTCGCGCCAGAGTTCATACCACATCGAGAGGCCCCAGACCGTGCGCTGGTTTTCCCAGGCCTGGTCGCTGAAATAGCCGGCCCAGCCGTTGAGCGTCAAGCGGTGCTGGCGCCAGGCGCCGACCAGCAGGTTCTCCAGGCCGTTTCGTCCCGCCGTGTAACTCGGAAAACCGTCGAACTCCTCGCGGTAGCCGGATGCGAGTCGCAGCGAGGTTTTCCAGCCCAGATGCAGATCCAGTCCGAACCAGCCGGCGCGGTGCAGCAGCAGACCAATCAGCGCATCTCCCTGCCCCATTTTGACGGCGCCGTTATAGCTGTGCTGTTGCCAGGGTAGATCAGCGCTGAACACGAGGTGACGATTGATACCGTAGCTGAAGGAGAAGCCGGAACTCAGCATCAGGGTGTCGGACGCCATCGGGCAGTAGAGTCCTTCCCACTGAAGCTGCAGTTGTTGCGGTCCGGCAGCGTCCAGTCGCAGGGGAAGGTTGAGATTCTTGAGGCGCGCGGCTGCCGGCAGCGTCAACATCAGGATCAGCAACGCGACGAGGGAATATCTGCCTGTCAGCGATTTCATTCAGTGCGCCCGGGTGAGATTCTGCATTGGTACCGCTCTGGCCAGATACGGACAGAGTCCGGCTACTGGTCACCTTTGGGTAAGCAAACGGTGTGCCATGATCCAGACTGTTGATAATAATGATGATAGAAGGGCTACTGGCGTTGCAGGGGGGGAATATTTACCGCTCAGGGCAAAAGGTTCGCGGTGAAACCGATACCGACATCCGAGGCCGAATTCCGACTATCGCGTCCTTTAAGGGTTGTATGGACCACGAATTTGAACTGCTGGATTCGGGAGTCGGCCTCGGTATCGGTATCGTACTTCACACAAATTCATGCTCATCATCGCTGCCTTCAACGGCCGAATCCGGCTGGCTCTTCATCTGCTCCTGCTCGGCCCGCAATTCGGCGATTTTGGCATAGATCTCGTCCGCCTGGGTGCGCGCCTCCACGATCTGTGGGTCAGCTTCCAGCTGATCCAGCTGCTTCTCGGAGAGCAACTGGTACGTGCGGGTTCCCAGCGCAAGCAGGACCTTTTCCAGCCCCTGTTTCAGGTTGACCAGGTCCAGCTTGATTTTGCCCAGCCGGGAGAGCTTCTCGGCCCTCTGCACGGAGGATTGGATTCCATCCAGCAGGCTCTGCCGCAGACTCTTGCGGTTTTTATCTTGCGTCATTTTGCACCTCAGGTCACGGATAAATTTTGTACTCTTCGCGCACTTCCCGAAACCGGTTCAAGCCCGGTTCCATATCGCGCAGGATCATACCGGGGGTAGCCCCAGCTTCCAGCGCTATACGTATATCGTCACTTCCCATCGCCTTATCAAACATACCGACTTTTTCCGGTTCGGCGCTGCTGAAGAGCGCTCGTTCCGGGTAAAGCTGATAGAGGAAATATAGTATGTGAATCTGCGTCTCGAAAGGACGATAGCTATCGTAATCGGTGATGCGGATCAGCATGCCGGGGATCCACTCCTCGGCGAAACGACCCCAGGTGGGGCGGTAGAAGTGCGGCAGAAACCGTACCCCGGGCAACTTCGCCTCCTCCAGGAAGCGGATCAGAGCGTAGGGATCGAGCCAGGGAGCGCCGACGACCTGGAACGGCAGCGGCGTGCCGACGCCGAGATTGAACTGTCCCAGTTCACCGATGCCGCCGGTGGTGGCGCAGTAGAAAGCGGTTTCCCAGCCGGGCAGGTTGGGCGAAGTGGGGACCCAGGCCAGCGGCAGGTCGCGCCAGATCTGTCTGCGCTGCCATCCCTGCATCGGCACGACCGTAAGCCGGCAGTCGAGCCGGTGCTCCCGCTGGAAGTAGCGGGCGAGCTCGCCAACCGTGAGACCGTAGATATAGGGAATCGGCGCGATCCCGATGAAGGACCTGAAAGCGGGATCCAGCGGGGCGCCAGCCAGCCGCTCGCCTCCCAGTGGATTGGGGCGGTCCAGGACCACCACTTCGATACCGGCAGCCGCCGCGGCTTCCATGACGCGGTACAGGGTGGAGATGTAGGTGTAGGGACGGATGCCGATGTCCTGGATGTCGTATAGTATCACATCCAAACCCAGCAGGGCGTCTGCTTCCGCCCGGATGCCGTAGAGCGATCTCACCGGCAGTCCGGTTTGCGGATCACGCCGATCCGCGACCGCCGCTCCCGCGGCCAGACTGCCGTCGATGCCGTGCTCCGGCGCGAACAGCACCTCCAGCCGCAGACCGGGTGCCCGTTGCAGGTGCAGGCGATCGCTGTTCAGCCGGGCGTCGACACCGGTCTGGTTGGTCACCAGTCCGAGGCGCCGGTTGTGATAGCGTTCGGCGTATTCAGTTAGAAACAGGTCGATCGCCGGTTTGTAGGCGACGGCCGGCGGGGAGACGGGGGCCGGAGTTTCAACGAACAGAGTGTCCGCCGGCTCCGGCAGCGGTTTTGGCAGCTGCGAGCGGATCAGGCCGCACCCCTGCAGCAGCAGGATTAACCAGCTCAGCCAGAGCAGTTGTCTCACGGACGGTCTCATTTCAACTCCGCCAGAAACCGGATCAGACGATCCTGCAGATCGGTCACCAGCTCATACTCGTTGTAGAATCCATCAATATTAATGAAGAAAATCCAGCGCAGCTCCTGCTCCCTTTCGATGTAGCCGGCGATCAGCTTATGGTTGCGCAGGCTGCCGGTTTTGGCGCGGACGACAACGCCCGGAATCGCGATATCCCTTTCCGTCACGGTGCCGTGCCGCCCCATTACCGGCAATGCCGCGCGCAGCTGCGGAAACCAGCTCTCACTACGGAAGCGGTCGAGGGCGGCGGTCATCAGGTCCGGCGAGACCAGGTTGTAGCGGGACATCCCGGAGCCGTCCACCAGCTGTCCGCCGTCGTCCAGCCCGAGCGAATCGGCCAGCCAGGCGTGCAGGTATCTCGCACCGAGTTTCCAGCTGCCCGGTTCTCTGCTCAGCCGCGCGGCGGTGCGCTTGAAGAGCGCTTCCGCGTAGAGATTGCTGCTCTCGCGCAACAGGGGACGCATCAGCTCCGACAGCGGCACCGAAAGATGTTCGAACGCCAGGTCCCATTGCTTAAACGGTCTATCCTCTATGCCGGGACGGATCTCCTTATCGAGAAAGCCGGCGAGCATGCTGCGCCAACCCTGCAGATTGTCAACGACCACATCCCCGCTCAGGTTGAGACCGCCTTCTCGCACCCAGTCCAGCAATGCCCGGCCGTATACCAGTTGCGGTTGTTCGAGATTGCGGACATAGAGACGCGGTGTTTCTTCCCGATACACTCCGGTACCGATGACGATACGGTTGCCTGCCCGGCGACGAACGCTGTTCCCACCGGCGGGCAGCAGCTCCAGCCCTGCCAGCGGCGGCAGCAGGTAGTTGCGCTGTTCATCATTCAAGCGCTGGAACTCGAGACCGACGCAGTTGCCGTTGACGATCAAACCGGTGATTGGAGCCGCCCAGTCGCGGTCGCCGTCATCCCACATCCAGCCGGGGCCGTGCTGCAGGGTGTCGAAGATAAAGGTTTCCAGGATAAGATCGCCTTGCAGCAGGTCGGTTGCGTACCTGCCGTTCACTTCGGACGCCATGGCGCCGGCCAGCTGCTCCAGATCGTCGGAGGTGAGCGAGGGATCGCCGTCCGCCACCAGCACCAGGTCGCCGCAGAGGGTATCACTCCGGGAGGTTTCCCGGCGCAACTCCAGACGGGTGTAGAAGCGGAAATATGGCCCCAGGTTGTGCAGGGCGAAACCGGCGGTCAACAGTTTGAGGGTGCTGGCGGGTACGCAGTTGGTTTCACCCAGGCGGGAGAACATCACCTCGCCGCTGCGGGCATCGCGCACCGACAGCTGTAATCGCGCGCCGGGAGGCAGCTCCGGCAGCAGTTCCTTCTTGAGAAAGCGCTCGAGTTTGCCCGCCGCCCAGCGAGCATCGGCGTCGGGCGGCAGCGCCAGCAGCAGGATAATCAGCAGCAGCCAGCCGGTCCGGATCGAGCGTCTCACGGCAGGTCCGGATCGTTCAGCCGCTGTCGCCGGGCGATGGCTTCCCAGCGGGCGCGGGTCTTGTTGCGGATCTTGAGCAGCGGGCTGCGCAGCACATCGGTGTTGTTCGGATGGCGGCGGTAGTGGTAGAGCACATACGGAATCCGGCCGACCCGGTATTTTTCCCCCACCCTGGCCACCATCGCGTAATCCTCGCCGAAGTCGCCGTACTGCTCCTCGTCGAAGAGACCCATCTCCAGCAGTACCGAGCGATGCCAGCAGCGCAGGGCGCCAGCGCCGTCCACCCGTAGATGGTTATTGGGATCGTATTCCAGGTGCCGAATGACGCCGAACTCCTCCAGCGGATTGCCGTCTTCATCCATCAGGTCGTAGTAGGAGATGCCCACGCCCCAGTCGGGGTGCATCTCCATCCACCGCACCGCCGTCGCCAGCGCGTCCGGTGCGTATTCATCGTCGGAGTCCAGCTGGGCGATGTAGCGACCCCGGGCGGCGCGCACGCCCAGGTTGAGGGAAAGCGCAATCACATTCACATCGTTTTCGATCAGCCGGATCCGCTCATCCCGCGCCGCCAGTTGCGCCACCAGTTCCCGGGTCCCGTCGTCGCTGCCGTTGTCGACGACGATCAGCTCGAAATCCTGGAAGGCTCCCGCCTGAACGGAGGCGATCGCCCGTTC
This sequence comes from uncultured Bacteroidia bacterium, assembly GCA_964517435.1. Classification (GTDB taxonomy): domain Bacteria; phylum CAIWAD01; class CAIWAD01; order BS150m-G50; family BS150m-G50; genus BS150m-G50. Next base: position 14,232 of record CAZFEC010000039.1, read on the forward strand.
GATGAAGCGCACCCGGTTATATACCGGTATAATGACCGACACCTGGCATTGCGCAGCGGTCGCCGGTTCCACCGGGACCGGTCGGATGTGGATCAGGGCGTCGCGGGCGGCCAGGAAATTCTTGAAAGCCAGCTCGAACTCCAGCTGCTCCGCTTCATTATAGTAGAGATAGCTGAAACCACCCTGTGCGCCCAGACCGGGCGAGAACACCCGGCTGGCTCCCATGCAGGCCGCCTCCGCATCCACAGCGGCGGTAACGGTGTAGAGGGGTTCCTCGATCAGCTTCCAGCTGCCGGCGTCCAGCAGCCGCAGTCGCAGCTCGTAGAGATGGGCCGTGTTGAAGGAGGTCTCGAAGCCACCGGCCGTGTGCAGGGCACTGGTGCGCAGCGCCAGCACCGGGCCGGTGTCGTAGCGTTCGGTGATATCATCGGGATAGAGAAACGGCGTGACTATTTCAGCATCGGCTGGCGCGCCGGTGTCGGCGGCAGCCCGCAGATGATAGGCGGAATAGAAGGCCACCCCCCCGCTCTTCTGCGTGCAGGCCTCCGCCAGGGCCGGCTGCAAACGGGATGAGATCTGCACCTCCTCCGGCAGGAGCAGCAGCAGGTCGGCCGTAAAACTGAGCAGCAGATCCTGGAAGAACTGCGCCTGGTTGCGATACTCGCTGTCCAGGTAAAGCAGACGGGGATCCCGCAGATCGCGGCGGCAGCTGTCTTCGCGGGGTAGATTGGCCACGACAATGCGGGTGGTGTCATTCGTGTGAGACAGGAGAGGTGTTAACGTATCCGCCAAGGCGGCGCCGCCTGCGCGGGCGGTAACCGCTGCCAGCATTCGGGTCATCACACCTCCCGATCGAGGGGGGTTTCTATCAGTCTATCTGTTCGCTCTTGCGCAGCGGCTGCCAATCGCTGAAGAGATCCCACTCGCCCCACCAGCGATGCAGACCCTCCACGGTTTCCCAGATTTCGCTGTCACGGTAGTGGGTCGCGGTTTCAGCACGGTCCGCGTTGAAGATGCGAATCAGGACTCTCTCACCGAACTGCACCTTGTTGTCATCCGGAACGATATCGCCGGCAACCACGGTGAACTGAACGTCGATCAAACCAGGAGCATGCATGTTGTAATTGGCCTGCATTTCCGCGCTGTTGAAATCAGTCACGCTGATGCTGTCCAGACAGTCATCTACGAGGATGCCGCCGGGAATCCCCGGATCCGGCTCGCCGTTGACGACGATGACCTGGTAGTATTTGTGGCGCAGTGTATCACCATCCACATCGTTCAGCCAGATTGAGGAAATCCAGTAATAACCGTGGGGGATGCCGGAACGCAGCGGTTCACTCATCCGCTCGGCGTAGGCAAGATTACCGAAGATCAGGCCGGCCAGTAGAATCGGTACAAAGTACTGTAGTCTCATATTCAATCTCTCATGTTTGAGTGATGCTCACTGAAGTGTCCCTGCTCCGGGCATCATGTTTTCAGAGCCACCCCCTGTAACCGAGAGTTGGGGTACACAAAATATCAGGGGTCAGAATGTTTTCCAAGAACAATGGCGCTTTACCGTCCACTTTAACTAAAGCGATGGAATGGGCACCGGTATGTATTAGGGTACTTCTATTAGAGTCCGTTCCGGCATCAATGTTCCTGGGGCATATAAAAAAGGTTCATCGCGGATTTGTGGGGCGATATACCTAAACACTGCAGTCATTCCCAACTCAGACCCGACAAGTCATTCCTAACCTAACCTCTACAAGTCATTCCCGCGCAGGCGGGAATCCATGATCCTCAACTATTGAATCATACAGGTCCAACTAGCTGCTCCTTGATTCCGATCTGGGCGGGAACTGGTCTGTACGGAATGACATGATGGGGAAAAGTCACTGCACAACCACCTTCCAAGCCTTACTTCTATGGATTCCCGCCTGCGCGGGAATGACTTGGAAGGAGCGTGAATGACTTGGCAAAGGCGGGGCGGTCACACACCCCCAATTTCGACGATACGCCAATAAACAAGCCCCGCCGTGAGGCGCGGCTTTTGGTTTCGACATAAGGTTGGTTTGTGCAAGTCGGAGTCTTTACTCCTGGCGTTACTTCTGAGAGGCAGCCTTGGATTGCTTGGTTGCCGATTCGTTGACGAGACTATCGGTACCGACGGTAAAGGTCCAGTTCCAGTCGCTGCCGTGAGTGAAGTCGACGATCTCATATCCCTTGCCGGCTTCCAGCGCTGTGATTGTCCCGAACCAGTTAACGCCGTTCATCGTGAAGCAGTTAGTCCAGTTGGTGCCGTTGTAATGATGAATCAAGTCGCCCACAGCGTGACCGCAGCTGAATCCGGAACCGATCAGGTTGTAGATATCACCGGGCACACCGCTAATCTGCCTGTCCAGCGGCAGCGGGTTGGCGACGAAGGTATGAGCAGGCTGACCGGGAATGAGGGAGTTGGTATAATCAACTATCGTGCCCATGTCGACCAGTGTGCCTTCCGGAATAACGTCGCCACAGAAGACTTTGGTGACTGCACCGGCACCGTGGCGATTACGGAAGATATAGGACTTGTTGTGGTCAATACCGGTCATCGTGCCGAGCCAGGTGCCGGTCGGCAGACGCCACTTGTTCAGCCATGAGTAGTTGCTGAACTCTTCCAGCAGGTCGGAAGTAGTGGGGCTGGTTCCACCGATGAACTGGGAACCCCAGATTTCAGTAAAGTCACCGTTGATCTCGGTTCCACGCGGCTGAATGGTGATGTGATTCAGAAACTCAGGCTGATCTGATACTGTTGCCGTCACAAAACCACATGTGTTGGAAGGTCCGGACTCGTCAGCGGTCGCAATGACAGTGATAGTGATCGCTGTCAGTATGGCAATTGTCGTTCCAAGCATCTTCCCTCCCATCTTGATCACTTCAACTGCCACTTCGCTTCTATGTCTCTAGTGTTGTTGACGCCGATAGTTATTCCACTGCGACCGCAGTCCGCTGGCAGGTGTTCAGGTGATATTGAGGTGCCGGACCGTCCTTTTGCACTCAGGGAGCAAGGTAGCAATCTGTCCGAAGACAATCAAACTGAATCAGCTATACCGCCGCCATATAATAAAAGCCCCGCTTGCAGGCGGAGCTTGCATTTTCAATGGTTTGTTCACCAGAACGAATCAGCAGTTCACTTCGGCAGTTCGCTTCGGCAGTTCGCTACTTGACCAGGGTCATCTTCTTGACCGCGGAGAAGTCACCGGCTGTCAAGCGGTACAGGTAAACGCCCGAAGCCAGATCGGCAGCGTCGAAGCCAACATCATATCTGCCGACTTTCTGCTCACCGTCAACCAGGGTGGCTACTTCCTGCCCGGTTACGTTGAAGACGGTCAGAGTCACATGACAGGGTTCGGCGATACTGTAGTCGATCGTGGTGGCCGGGTTGAAGGGATTCGGATAAGCGTCGTGAAGTGCGAACTCGGATGGAATGATATGATCCCAGACACAGAAATCACAGAAGGTGGTAACCAGTTCAACGATACCCTCCGGATAGTAGTGACCAAAGCCGTCATCCGGAACACCGGCAGCGATCATGATCGCACCATCGGTGCCCTGATCACAGTTATCCAGCTGCATGGTGATAATACCAACACCAGCGAAGATAACCTCGTACTGCATCATGCCGCCGATGTCAGCGCCAATTACGTCGTAGACGGTGACGCCGTCACTGCCCTCAGCGGTGAAGTTCCAGCCAAAGGAGACACCCGGGAAACAGGGAATACCGGGAAAACTGTAGTCTGCTACGAAGTAACTGGTGGCGAAAGCGCCGGAAGTCAACATCGCAGTGGCAGCAAAGACAGTTAGAAACTTCTTCATAATTCCTCCCTCCCTCAATTGCGAGAGGCAATTAAGGTATTAACTGATCGGTTACCAGCCGATCAGAGCAGCGGTTGAATTCTTCTACTTCCCCTCTACTGGAATATAACCAAATATGACAAAACAGTCAAGTCGAGGAGCGGGTCAGCGAGATTTTACAGGTTTTGCACAGAATCACCAACGGACAAAAAAAGCCCCGCCAAAAGGCGGGGCTTTCATTTTCGACAGCTATTTGCCTGAGGCAAATGCAGTTCTCTACTTGATCAGGGTCATCTTCTTGATCGCAGAGAAGTCACCAGCGTTCAGCTTATAGAAGTAAACACCGGAGGCCAGATCGGCGGCGTCGAAGGTAACATCATAGAAACCAACTTCCAGCTCACCGTCAACCAAGGTGGCAACTTCCTGGCCAGCTACGTTGAAGACAGTCAGGGTCACGTAGCAAGGATCAGCAATGCTGTAGTCGATCGTGGTGGTCGGGTTGAAGGGGTTCGGATAGGCATTGGCCAGAGCGAACTCGGTCGGAAGGACGACCTCGGTCACGGGGCCACAGAAGTCGCAGAAGGTCGTGACCATCTCAGCAACTCCCTCCGGATAGTAGTGACCAAAACCATCATCCGGCACACCGCTACAGCTGAAAGCCGCGCCCTCGGTGCCCTGATCACAGTTGTCCAGCTGCATGTTGATAGTGCCAACTCCTGAGAAGATCACCTCATACTGCATCATACCGCCGATATCAGCGGCTAAGACGTCCCACACGGTCAGACCATCGGCGCCTTCAGCGGTGAAACTCCAGCCAAACGAGACGCCCGGGAAGCAGGGAACGCCAGGGAAGCTGTAGTCAGCTACGAAGTAACTGGTAGCAAAAGCGCCAGTGGACAACATCGCAGTGGCAGCAACGACAGTTAACAACTTTTTCATAATTCACTCCTTGAGTTATTTGTGAGAGGAAACCTTGGATTTCTTGGTAGACTGCTCGCCAGCCAGAACATCGGTACCAACAGTGAAGGTCCAGTTCCAGTCAGCGCCCGGGGTGAAGTCGGCGATCTCATAACCAACGCCGGGATTGAGAGCAGTGATGGTGCCGAACCAGTTAATGCCGTTCATGGTGAAGGCGTTAATCCAGTTGGCGCCGGTGTAATGCTCAATCACATCGCCCACGCCGGGAGCACCAAAGGTGAATCCGGAACCGATGAGGTTGTAAATGTCACCGGGGACTCCGCCAATCTGACGGGCCATCGGCAGCGGGTTGGCGACAAAGGTACGGCCGGGCTGGCCGGGAATGAAGGCATTGGTAATGTCGACCATCATGCCCATATCGACCAGGGTGCCTGTCGGGATGACGTCACCGGCGAAAACCTTGGTGACGGCGCCGACGCCGTGGCGGTTACGGAAGATATAGGACTTGTTATGATCGATGCCGGTCATGGTGCCAAGCCAGGTACCGGTGGGCAGGCGCCATTTGTTCAGCCAGGAGTAGTTGCTGAACTCCTCCAGCAGATCGGATGTGGTGGGACTGGAGCCACCAATAAACTGGGAGCCCCAGATTTCAGTAAAGTCACCACCGACCTCGGTTCCACGCGGCTGATGGGTGATGTGATTCAGGATGGCGGCGTTATCGGACACCGTGACAGTCACAAAACCAACCGTGTTGGAAGGAGCGGATTCAGTGGCAAACGCAACACCAGCGACAGCGACTACTGCCAATAGTGTGATCGATTTTTTCAACATTTTTCCTCCATGGATTAGGTCTTAACAGGTGGACTGGAAAAAGTCACATCTGTTTACTTATCAACACCGGATTAAAATAACACAACAAACGCCGAAAGTTAAAGAACTTTTTAACAATATATCCTACACGTTTAAAACGGATAGAATTCATCCTCATCTGCTTACCTGCCTTTTTAATATAACTTGCCGTGGTAAATACAGTCAAGTTAAATCAGAAGGCGGATAAAGCTACCAAGAGCCGAAGCAATTCATGTGCCAGTTTGGTCCTGCGGCATCAATTTGCATTAGGCTCATGTTTATCAAAGAAATAACGGTCAGTGCGACTCTACCTGGATAGATCGATACTGTTGCACGAGTTCATTATTTGAGCACTCTGTTCATTTTTGCTACACCCAGCGGCAAAATAGGGGAAAGTATCCCATTTGGCTATGGTAGCGGCTCGCGAGCGCTATTGGTCAACGTCACTTCAGATAGGACTCACATAATCGTCAACAAAGAGCTCTACGACATATGTGTAAAGCTCTATCAATATTCAAAGAAAAGTAAACTAATATTATCTTTATGTGAACTCGAGTTCACAATCGGTGCGCATCGAGTTCTACTGGCTCAGATGATATCGACAACTTCTCAGGCCAGGTTTACCGAACTTTTGCATTATTCTGCTTCCAGGCTCGGTCTGGCGATCGACAGCGTTCCGATCGAGTGTAACCGGCAGCTGTCCGGTGCGAGCGTGTCGATGCGCAGATAGAGCGTGTCCGCCACCGGTTCGTGCAAAAGCCGCCCCTGCATCCCGGGGGTAAAATGGAGATCGCCGATCACCTCGAAGAGGTCGCCGGGGGGTGGATCGCCGCTCTGCTCTACAATGTTCACCATCTCGGCGGGATGGTTGCCGCCGTATTCTACAGCCAGAACTATCTCCAACTGCTGGACGAGAAGGCTGTCATCGCAATCGGGCGTACAATAGTGGTGACGGATCAACTCGTCGCCGTTGAGCAACCTGGTTTCGGTGAGCTGCGGCCAGACGAAAACCGGTTTGTCGAGGTAGGTGCTGTCGACAACGGCGGTATCGGGCTCGCCGCCGCCGAACAGGCGTTTGAAAAAGCCGGGCGGTTTGGTGACCTTGCGTTTGCGGTCGAAGATGACGTGATGAATCACATGTACCGCCACTGTCTCGCCGTTCAGGCGGGCCGGAGTCATCTCCATATCCTGCAGATATTCGATCGCCGTCCCGCCGAATTCGAAGTCGCCGGCGGTCTCATCGGTAACGGCAAAGTTCGAGGCCTGGCCGGCGGTGTCGAGGTCATATTCCACGATCGCCTCGCCACGCCAGAGAAAACGCTTGGCGCGCCCGGGGAAGCGCAACCGTCTGGCTTTTTCTTCGACGGGATCGACCATCTGCGGATATTCGAATTCCGGGTGCATCTCCCGAAGCTGATGGTGAAGCCTCAAGTCGCCGTTCATGATAAAACCGTAATCTACGGAAGTGGTATCGATCGGAATCGCCATGAACATCCACGCATCCACGGCAGCACCTCCGCAGAGCGCCGGTTCGAAACTCAGCGAACGCAGCACCCGCTCAGCGGTATGGCGGTAGCCGAGGCAGATGGGGTACTCGGCCAGCACCTGCTGATCCACCAGTTCGCCCTGGTGCGAGATGTAGACTTTCATCAGGACCAGCCCCCCCACATTCAGGGGTGCGTAGTCGTTGAGCTGGTTGACCTTACGGGAAAGCTGGCCGCCGGTCAGAGAGGGTATGATCGGACGGTCAAGCGCTTTGCCGTAGCGGAAACCGGCCGGATCGAAGATGTATTCCTCCTCTGTTTCCGGCTTGGGTTCACCCACCTCCCCGGGAGCGAGAGCGCTGTCGGGAAGCACGAAGGTGGGCAGTACCGCCACCTCGACACCGGTGGGCGCCTGTTTGCGGGCGCCCGTTTCCAGGCTGGTCACCCGCAGAGAATCCTCCAGATCGACCGACCAGGCGCGGCCGTGGGTACCCACCGCCAGCACGGTTCCCGCGTGCAGCGCCAGACTGGTAACCAGGTAGCGCTGGTGCAGCGGCAGAAACAGCTCCTCCTCCGGCATCAACAGGACCAGCCCGCCGAACACGGCCGCCAGGAGCGTGTCCCCCCGGGTAACGATATCGTATACCTGCTGCCGGTTGCGGGGGAGCGGGAGGGACGCCAGGCTCTCCGCGACGGTTAACCGGTCGATGCGCCCCCGGTGCCCCAGCAGAATATCCTGCCGGTCCACCGTCAGCACCCGCAGGTGATCGCGGCCGCCGGTCTGGAACTGCCGGCGCACCGTATCGGCCTGAAGCGTGACCAGCAATCCGCCGCTGCCGCTGAGCAGCCATTGCTCACCGTGCGGTTCCACCTGGTACCAGCGGTTATAGTAAGGTATGTCAATCCGCTCCCAGCTGGCGCCGCCGTCGCCGGTTTTACCCACCAGCCCCTCGTCGCCGACGCAGAGCCCGTTTCCGTCCGGACGCAGGGAGATGTCGTTGATCGCCAGGCTGGAATCGAGCGTTGTGACCTTGACGAGCGAGCCGGCGACGAAGTCGTAGATCCGTCCCTGCCTGCCGCCCAGCAGCAGGTGGTCCTGCCACCAGTCGGCGCAGAGCAGCATCTCGTTGTTGCCGGTAGAAAACCGTTGCCAGCTGTCGCCATCAGGAGAACCGGCGACAAAGCCGCTGTCGCCCCAGGTCCACCAGCGGCCGTCTGCGGGTGAACGCAGGATGCCGCTGAGGTAGAGACTCTGCGCCTCCAGCGCCCGGGCCAGCGAGTCCGCCCGCTGGATGGAATCGAGCCGGGCAAGTTCGAGCTGCAGCGCGAGGCTGTCGACGACGGTGGTTGAATCGAGGATGAGGGAGTCGATCGGCGCGAGGCTGTCCGGTGCGGTGACGGTGTCCGGTGTGGTGACAACATCCACCCCGGCGGGAGCCTCTTTCAAGGGATCGGCGGCCCGGGCCGTCTGGTCAAACCGGCTGCCTGCCCCAAGCGCGATCGCCAGTATCAGCGCGAGACCGAATTCCCGCCTGAGTCTGTTCTGCCCTGCCGGTCCTGAAGTTGATTTCATCTGGATTCCGTTTTGCTCCCCGTTCGGTCCGCCGGCCGGCGTCGCCGGTCAGAACCGCAACTCGTTGGAGACGTGAAAGACGAACTCACCCTGAACCGGATTATAGCCGGCGTCAAGCCGTCCCACACCGATCAGCGGCGCCACCAGCAGCAGTTCCACGCCGGGACCGCTGGCCAGCTTCCCCAATCCGGGGAACTCCTCGTCCCAGGCGTGACCGGCGTCGAAGAAGACCGCACCGGTCAAACCGACATCAAGGTGGGGAAAAATCTCACGCTGTTCAAGAATGTCAAAGCGGAGTGCGACGGAGGTGAGGAACAGATTGCGACCCCGCCGCCAGCCGGCGGGATAGCTGCGCACCGCCCAACTGCCGCCGGTGTACTTGCTGCGGTAGATTGGTATCCGTCCGCTTGATATAACGAGCCGCGCGCCGCCGGCCAGGCGCAGCCGGTTCAGCAGCGGTAACACTCCCCCGGCCCGCCCGTCCCAGGTGACGAAGGCGGGGGACTGCTCATCCCAACCCGCCAGGCACAGGCCCAGCGCCGTACGCGTACCGCGGGTCGGGTTATTGAGAATGTCGTAGCGATTCAGAATCCAGGCGCCGGAGATTTCCAGGAAACGGTCGTGGCCGTCCGGATGGATGGTCGCGCCCGGTTCCGCGATCTTCATTTCGATATACTCGAGATTCACGCCCCAGCTGTCGTAACGGTTGTAGGTGTGGGCGAAACCGACCAGCACCTGCGACCTCCGCTGGTCGAGTTCCTCCAGCAGGTTGAACCAGCGCTTCTGCGATACCTTGAAACCGAGCGTGTTCCGCCGTCCCAGGAACCAGGGACGCAGGTATTCCAGGTAGATGCCCTTCTCGGCGCCGGCGTGCCATTCCAGCCCCAACTCCTCATGCCAGCCGCGGAAATTGAAATTGAAAAGCCCGGCGCCCCAGACCCAGCCGCGGTCTTCGTCCCAGTCGACAAAAGGGTAGACAACGAGGGTGAAGCGTTCCACCAGATCGTAGTGCAGAATGCAACCGCCGCTGGAATCGGGCATCACCAGCTGCGAAATGCTGCTGAACAGCTCCAGGTTGTGCAGGCGTTCCCGGTCGTCCGCCAGCCGGGTGGAGTCGGCGAGTGAATCAACTTTGACCGTCAGGGAGCGGATCACCACTTCCGGCTGGGTATGCTCCAGCCCGGCCAGGGTCAGGGAGGTGACGCGGGGAGCGGCGGTCAGAATCGCCGGCAGCAGCAAGAGCAGGCTTAACCAGCTGCAGGGGGCAATCAGGCGGGACAAACGGGCCTCTGCGATCTCATCATGAATTGCGGATGATTGCGGCCACCAGGCGGGTGAAGTCCTCTTTGACCCGGTCGGCCGTTTCGGTTACATCCGCGTGATCGAGCGGTCCGGCGGCGATGCCGCTGGCCATATTGGTAATGCAGGAGATACCCAGCACCTTGAGGCCGAGGTAATTGGCATAGATGACTTCCGGGATGGTCGACATGCAGGCCGCATCGGCGCCCAGGCGGCTCATCATGCGGATCTCAGCCGGCGTTTCATAGCTGGGGCCGGACAGCCCCATCAGTACGCCGCGCTGCAGCGCGATTCCCGATTCGAGACCGACGGCGGTGGCGCGCTCGATCCATTGCGGATCGTAGGGAGCGCTCATATCGGGAAAGCGGGGGCCGAGTTCATCGTCGTTGACGCCCAGCAGCGGGTTGATGCCCATCAGGTTGATATGATCGGTAATCAGCATCAGGTCGCCGGGAGTGAAGTGGCGGTTGATGCCGCCGGCGGCATTGGTGACCAGCAGCCGTTCGCAACCCATCTGCCCGGCGATCAGTACCGGCAACACAACCGCCCCCGGTGGATAGCCTTCGTAATAGTGGATACGCCCCTGGAAGGCGAGTACGTTCCGCTCCCCCAGCCGTCCCAGCACGATGCGGCCGGCGTGCCCCGGCACCGTGGAGCGGGGGTAGTCGGGGATCTCGGCGGTCGAGAGCGACTGGACCGCTTCCAGGTGGTCGGCGAACTCCCCGAGCCCGGAACCGAGTATGACAGCCAGCTCCGGCTTGAGACCGTCCAGCTGCCGGTTGATGGTTTGCGCGAGGGGCAGGAATGGATTCATGGGATGATTACTCCAGCGATGGTAGCGGTTATCCAGGAGGCGATCGCGCCGCCGCACATGGCTTTCAAACCGAGGCGGGAGAGGTCGCTGCGGCGACCGGGCGCCAGGGCGGAAATGCCGCCGATCTGGATACCGATGGAACTGAAATTGGCGAAACCGCAGAGGGCGTATGTGGCGATGATCTGCGCCCGCTCGGAGATGACCCCCTGCTGCAGGTAGTCTCCCAGCTGCGCGTAGGCGACGAACTCATTGACCGAGAGTTTGATGCCCAGCAGATTGCCGATGTGGGTCGCGTCGTGCCAGGGTACGCCCATCAGGAAGGCCAGCGGCGACAGCAGCGTGCCGAAGATGGTCTTGAGACTGCCCGGCACCCAGCCCTTGAATTCGCCGCACGCCAGTTCGGCGCCGGCCAGCCAGCGCCCGTCGATCAGGCCGTCGAGGTAACCCAGCACCCAGTCGACGAAAGCGATGATGGAGATGAAGGCGATCAGCATCGCACCGACGTTGACCGCCAGTTTGAGCCCGTCGGTGGTTCCGCGGGCGGCGGCGTCGATCAGGTTGCGGCCGGCGTCGATCTCCGGCAGCTCGACATCACCGGCGGTCTGCGAATGCTCCGTTTCGGGGTAGATGATCTTGGCGACGACCAGGGCCGCCGGCGCCGACATCACCGAGGCGACGATCAGGTGGCCCGCCGGAATGCCCATGCCGATGTAACCGGCCAGCACGCCGCCGGCGATGGTGGCGAAACCGCCCACCATGACGGTGAGCAGCTCGGAACTGGTCATTTTGTCGAGAAAGGGACGGATCAACAGCGGTGCTTCCGTCTGCCCGACGAAGATGTTGGCCGTCACCGAGAGGGTTTCGGAGCCGCTGGTGCCCATCGCCTTCTGCATGAAGCGGGCCAGGAACCTGATCACCCGCTGCATGACGCCGAGGTAGTAGAGCATCGACATGAAGGCGGAGAAAAAGATGATGGTCGGCAGCACCAGGAAGGCAAACTGGAAGCCGAAACCGGGCCAGCTGGAACCGTCGGTGAAGTAATGGGCGGCATCGGCGAGGTTGCCGAAGAGGAAACGGGCGCCTTCTTCCGAAAGGGCCAGGAAACTCTTGACCAGCGTGGCGAACCACTGAAAGGCATTCTGGCCCGGCTGCCAGTAGAGCAGCAGGAATCCGAGCACAAACTGAATGCTCAAGCCCACGACGACCGTGCGGTAATTGATCCGCCGGCGGTTGTTCGACATCAGCCAGGCCAGTCCCAGCAGGACGACAACGCCGAAGAGGCTCATCAGACGGGCGAGCATCACTCCTCCTCTCCGGTCGGGGGAGCGTAGCAGTTGCGACAGCGTGCTTCGTAGATATCGGAGGCGCCGACCACCACTTTGCGGCTGTCGCCGGTCACCCGCTGGGTGCGGTTGGCGGGGTTGCCGCACCGCATGCAGATCGCCAGCGTCTTGGTGATGTACTCGGCGCGGGCCAGCAGCTGCGGAATCGGTTCGAACGGTTCGGTGCGGAAGTCGGTGTCCAGTCCCGCCACGATCACCCGCTTGCCGGCGTCCGCCAGCCGCTCGCAGACCTGCACCAGCGATTCGTCGAAAAACTGCGCCTCGTCGATACCGATCACCTGCGCCTCGGCGCCCTGCCGTTCAATTTCGGTCGGCGACTCCACCGCCACCGATGGAATGCGGGCTTCGGAATGGCTGACGATGTGGTCGGCGCTGTAGCGGTCGTCCAGCTTCGGCTTGAAGATGGCCACTTTCTGTTTGGCGATCTGCGCCCGGCGCAGGCGGCGGATCAGCTCCTCCGTCTTGCCGCTGAACATGGGGCCGCAAACCACTTCGATCCAACCGGAATCGGCTCTGAGTATGTTCAATTTCCCTCTCCCCGGTTTTCGCGTCGATCGAACTCAGCTAGCAGAACTTCAATCTTAGTCTTGATCAGATCGATGGCGACCGTGTTTTCGCCTCCCTCCGGAATGATGATGTCGGCATAGCGCTTCGAGGGTTCGATGAATTGCAGGTGCATCGGCCGTACCACCTCCTGGTACTGGCGGATCACATCGTCCAGATCGCGGCCCCGCTCCTTGATATCCCGCTCGAGGCGGCGGATGAATCGGATATCGGGATCGGTCTGGACGAACAGCTTGATGTCCATCAACTGCCGCAGGTCGTAGTCCTCGAGCAGGAGAATCCCTTCGATGATGACGATGCGGTGGTTGCTCAGTGTGATGGTGCGATCGGTGCGGGTGTGCTGCACGTAATCGTAAACCGGCATCTCGATGCTGCCGCCGTTGATCAGCACGGTCAGGTGCGATATCAGCAGCGCCTTGTCGAAGGCGGAAGGGTGATCGAAGTTGTGTAGTTTGCGCTCCTCCAGCGGCAGGTGGCTCAGGTCGTTATAATAGGCGTCCTGTTCCATAATGGTGATCTGATCGGAGCCGAGCGCTTTGAAAATGTTGCGCGCCACCGAGGTCTTACCGCTGGCGGTACCCCCGGCGATGCCGATGATTACGCATTTCTTCACTTGCTTCCTTCCAGATAAGACTTGCTGAAACCGAACGGCATCATCTCGTCCAGCCGCTTCGATTCGCTGCGGCCGTTGAGGTTGACCATGTGCACCTGCAGACGGGGAGCGAACTCTGACATCACCTGCAGGCAGGCACCGCAGGGTGGCGAGGGTGTCGGAGTATCGGTCACGATTACGATCGCCTCGAACTCCTTCCGTCCTGCGGTCACCGCTTTGAAAACGGCGATGCGCTCGGCACAGACGGCGAGTCCGTAGGAGCTGTTTTCCACGTTGGCGCCGGTGAAAATCTCGCCGCCGTTGGTGAGCAAAGCCGCGCCGACCTGAAACTGCGAATAAGGCGCCCAGGCCTGTTCGCGGGCTTTGGTGGCTGCTGTGATCAAAGCTGACAGATTAACTTCCATAGCCTCTCCGGTTACAAAGGACTAAGAATATACAGTGCCGGGGAGCTCTGATGCAAGTCAGGCGTGGATATGTGAACCATCCCTGAGAGAGAAGGAATATTAGATCCGCGTTTAGTAAAAAGGGCACAATCGCCGTACCCTCATCCAGGTTCTTCTTATTTGACTAGAAGCATCTTCTGGTTTCGTATGACTCCTTCCCATTCCACATTCAGGAAGTAGACGCCGGAGGCAAAGTCTCGTCCGTCGAACTGGAACTCATGGTAACCGGCGGGAAGGTTGGACTTGACCGGTTCATCTACCCTCGCGCCCAGCATGTTGTAGACGGTGGCGTGTACATCGCCTGCTTCCGGAAGGACGAAAGCGAAGGTTGTGATCGGGTTGAACGGGTTCGGCCAGTTTGGGAGTAGAGTGAATGAAACCGGTTCAGTATCGATGGCCTCATTCTCAGTTGCTGGATGCAGCAGTTGATCCAGCTTAGATATGAAGTCTGCCGGCGTCTCTGCAATCAAATGGCTGTATCGAGCATCCTGAACTATCGGTGACCCACCATTCGAATCGTTTTTGCCTAAAATACCGCCACCGCCGATTGAATCGTAATAGGTCAAAGTACCTGAATAGCCCACCAGATCTCATCCTCTTCTGATCCAGCTGCCTCCAATTCTGCAATCAACAAGTCCAGAGCTATCGAGTAATATCCTCTTCAGCATAGGTCGCAATTGCTTGGGTAAATGCTAGCTGTTCAACAAGGGCGCTTCCTGAAGCATCCGCTGCGTTAAAGAGGTAATCACGAGTAGTAGGTAGTTCGCCCTCTTCGCTCAACCGCCTTACAGCGGCAGTGGCATGGCCACTCCAGGGGGAATCGGGATAGCTGTCGATCAAGTAGCAATAGCTATCTGAAGTTACAGGATCGTTAACTTCCTCGCTATCTCGCGCCGTTTGGAATTCACCGAGTCCATCACCCCCACCTCTGGGCGTACAATCAGGATTGTTGGGAGAGGGATTCTCATACATATCGAAGGGGATGAAATCGGCGAACGCAGGCAAATAGGGGGCAATATCATTCTCATGCTGTTCGTACCAGTAGTTCTGGGTATAGTCAGCTGAGATCATCGGCCTTTCGTCGGTGATGAAAGGATGGGAGAGATAATGATCGATATTGTTGTGCCCGCATTCCAAATCAAATCCGGCTTTATCAGCTACGCGTATCTGCCCGAGAGTACTTCCATTAAATACAAAGGTGTTGATCTTATTCTCGTGCAGGTCTGCTAAACCGGAGTGTACCTCCAGCCCAAGTCCTTCCGGATAGTCGCCGTTTGCGGATATATTGTTTTGAGTGTAGGTGACGTCACAACCAACTTGAGAGATTCCGTTACGGTCATTCGAGGTGACCTCATTGTAACGGAACTTGAAGAGATCGGATTTGACAAGGGAAACGCCGTCGCGTCCGTTATCGGTTATGTGATTATTGTCTACTCTACAGAAACTGCTTCCCTGTAGATAGAGGCCATCACTAACGGACCCATTGATGTCGTTTGCATCGATGATTGAATGGGGAGAGTCATAGAGATACAGTCCGATTCCATTGTTACTGAAAGTGCACTCATGGATATCAGCTGGTGCCGCCTTTGATAGATGAACACCGAAATCCACGCAGTCTGTTATCCTGCACTCGTCCAGACTGACGCTTGCGGTCCAGTTCCCGCTGTAGAAGCCGGTCTCAGCGCCCTGGATCTCGACATTCCGTAATTCCAGATCTTTTGTAACCGCATTATCCAGATAGCAGCCTGTCCAGGATACCGGGTCATCAGTAGGGATGCCGAGTGCAAAATCACCATCATAGGCATCTTCTCGGGCGGGACGGAAATAGACAGGAAGTCCCGATAAATCCCCAATTTCCTGGTTCTCTGACCCAGGAGTGAATTTAACCTCACCACCTTCGGCAAAGGTAATGTGCACACCTGGATCAACAGGGATGTCATGTGTCAGTACAAATGTGCTTGGGCTGGGAATGAAGTAGGGCGATTGGTCAAGGGTGAACTGGAAAGGCGGCATTGTAACCAAGGTCTGTTTGGCATAAATTCCGCCATAGAGCCCGCGATCAGAAGGAGACCCATCGTAGTTGATGATACTCGCAAGACCGCTGCCATGCATACCGGAGTCCTCTTTGGGGCGAAAGTCTACCAGATCAAAGAATGCATTCTCAGGGACAATCATTAGGCCGTAGTGATCTTCAATTAGGTCGGTGTCCAGCAGCTCTGATTGGGGCTCACCATCGACCACTTCATATTGGGCATAGTGAGTTATAGATGAATCCCAGGCATTGTAACACAATTCTGCGCTGCTCACCTCGTGATAGTCATCGGCATACAGAATTCCAAACTCAGTATCAATCAAGGCATTATTGATGATACTAACACCTTCATCATATGGTGGAGTTCCCCTATCAACAACTATGCACTTGAAGTCTTCTCCTGATGTCTCAGAGGTTGTGAAAAGGTTGTTCTGCACTGATACCATACCGGGATATGAACTTACACAACAATGATCAAGAAGTAGTGCTGTGGTATATTCGCTGGCATAATATTCTTGTGGACTTGCACCCGTGAAAGAGTTACTGGCCAGAACAGATGGCGGACTTGATAGGTCGTAAAACTTGATATCACCACCTTGAAACTTGCATGTCGAGCTTGTCATCGAGTTCTGTACGAAGTGAAAACTACTTAGAAGTATTTCATCGTTATAATTAAAAGCAGTAACAACTGGAAAACCGTCGAATGAGCACTTTGAAACGTTCATTTGATTTACTTTCAAGTCCTCACTAGTGCCATAATATATGTCAAAACTAATAAACCCACTTTCCCAGCTTTGATTTG
>CAZFEC010000040.1:0-30655 GCA_964517435.1 uncultured Bacteroidia bacterium
GGACCGCCGACCTGGAGATTACCGGCATTTCAAGTACGGCGCCGGTGTTCACGACCGATTTCCGATCGCGTTTAACGATTTCTCCCGGTGGGTCCGTTCTGTTGACCGTAACCTTTACTCCGTTCGAACCGATCACCTATAACGGCGTTCTGTACATCTTCAGCAACGATCCCGACGAAAATGTCGTAACGGTAACCCTGACCGGCGCAGGCACCGTTCCCGATATTCAGCTTTCCGAATATGAGCACGATTTCGGGGGGGTGCGAGTAGGGCAGTCGGCGACCTGGGATCTCACCATCCACAACACCGGGACCGCCGATCTGGAGATTACCGGGGTCATGTGTACGCCGTTGGTTTTCTCCACCGACTTCCGATCGCGTTTAACGATTCCGCCCGGTGGATCCACCCTGCTGACCGTAACCTTTACACCGGACGCAGCGACCACCTACAACGGTTCCATGTCCATATCCAGCGACGATCCCGACGAGGGCGTTGTAATAGTGGTGCTGAACGGTGAAGGCACTGAACCCGATATTCAACTTTCCGATTCCGAACATGATTTCGGTGAGGTGATACTGGGGGAGTCAGCCAGCTGGTATTCCACCATCTCCAATGTCGGAACCGCCGATCTGGTCATCAGCAACCTCGTGTGTTCACCGTCCGTTTTCACGGCCGATATCAGTTCGCGTGTAACGATTCCTCCCGGTGAGTCCGTCCTGCTGACCATAACCTTCACTCCGCTCGATGTCACCACCTACAACGGTGAACTCCTGGTCTACAGCGACGATCCAGACGAAGAGGTCGTCAGCATGACGCTGGCGGGGCAGGGTGTCCCGGTGCCGGTGCCCGACATCGTACTTTCTGAGCATGAGCATGATTTCGGGGGGGTGGTCCTGGGCGATTCGGCAACCTGGTCCTTCACGATCTACAACGTCGGGTCAGACGATCTGGAAGTAACCGGGATCGTGAGCGAACTGCCGGTCTTCAGCACCGATTTCGCGCCGCGCCTGGTGATTCTACCCGGTGATTACCACCAGGTCACCGTTACCTTTACACCTGTGGAAGCGGTCGTCTACAGCGGCGACCTGATCATCAGCAGCAACGATCCGGATGAACCGCAGGTGTCGGTTCACCTGCAGGGCGCCGGTCTGGCGGGCGATATCGACCTTTCCGCCACCGCGCACGATTTCGGCGATGTTCCAGTGGGGGAAAGTGCGGACTGGGAGCTGCTGATCACCAATCTCGGTAACGACGATCTCAACCTCACCGCCATTACCTGTGATGAACCGGTTTTCAGTACCGACTTCGCACCGCGACTACTGCTCCCGCCCGGAGCATCCACGACGGTGACCGTTACCTTCACACCGCCGGCGGCGATCGAGTACAGCGGGCAGTTGTCGATAGAGAGCGACGATCCTGATGAACCGACGGTGGTTGTCGCTCTGCAGGGCACCGGTCTGGCGGGCGATATCGACCTTTCCGCCACTGCGCACGATTTCGGCGGAGTGACGGTGGGGGAGACGGCGGCCTGGGAGCTGTTGATCACGAATCTCGGTGACGACCATCTCAACCTCACCGCCGTCACCAGCGACGAACCGGTTTTCACGACCGATTTCGAACCCCGGCTCACGATCCCGCCCGGCGCTTCCATCACTATCGTCGTTTTCTTCGCACCGCTGGAGGTGATCGAATATACCGGTATCCTCTCCATCGAAAGCGATGACCCGGATGAACCGGTCGTGACCGTCGACCTGGACGGCGAGGGACTGGCCGCACAACCGCCGACTCCCTTCGCGCTGCTGACACCGCCCGACGGAGCCACTGTTAACGCCGACTCGCCTCTCCTGACCTGGGAGGAGTCGACCGATCCCGACAGCCCGGAGCCGGTGACCTACACGCTGTTCTGGGATACCGATCCCGGCTTTGCTAACGCCGATTCGGTGGAGGGAATTCTGGCGACTGATTACACGCTCGACGGTCTCGTCGACGAAACCGAATACTACTGGCGGGTCTGGGCGCACGATCTCAACACGGACGGCACTCCCTGCGACGCCGATTTCAGCTTCGTGGTCGCCATTCCGGAACCGCCACTGCCGTTCAGCCTGCTGGCACCCCCGGACGGCAGTACGCAGGAACTACCTATCACCTTCGTCTGGCAGGAAGCCAACGATCCCGATCCCGACGATGCGGTCAGCTACTGGCTGACGATCTCGTTGAATCCCGATTTCACCGACTCCGTGCTGACGGTGGAGACGGAAGAATCGAACTACTACCTGGAGGATTTCGTTCCGGGCAACTACTGGTGGAGGGTCCTGGCGCAGGACGGCAATACGGACGGCACCATGTCGGACGAAGTCTGGAGCTTCCTGATCCCTGATGGCATCTTCAACAACCTGCGGGGCATCCCGGACCGGTTCGGGATCGTCTCCATCTATCCCAACCCGTTCAATCCCAGCACCACGGTCATTTTCGGCGTCCCGGCCGCCGGCCGGGTGGAGGCGGAGGTTTACGATCTGACCGGTCGTCTAACCGAGAAACGCACATTGGGTCTCTGTCAACCAGGCTATCATCAATTCACCTGGACGCCATCCGGCTCCTCCGGCCTCTACTTCCTACGTCTGCGTTCAAATCAAGGCTGGGAAGATATCCGCCGGCTGCTGTATCTGAAGTAAGGAGGGCGAAGAGCACAGCGACACCCTGGCGGAACAGCGAAACTGAGCCGAGATAACTTTTTCTGTCAGCTACGCACAAGCATTTGGTAATAAGAAGTATTCTTAGTATATTATACGCACTGATTGACACAGCAAACTTTGTAGCCTTATTTGGCAAATCTTTCAATCACAACACGGTTTTGGAGGAGTTATGAAACGCTTTATTCCCACCTTTCTAATTACGTTGTTTGCCACGGCCCCGCTGCTGGCGGCTCTCAATATCACCATCATCGAAAGCCAGAGCGAGATGGCCGGACATGACATGGATCAGGAGTGGCTGGCTCTGGCCACGAGCCTGGGCCATACCGCGGCCATCATGCCCCAGACGACCCTGGACGGTCCCGGTTTCTTCCCCACCACCGATCTGCTGATCATCTCTTCCGGCGTGATCGGCATCCCGCAGTACCGCAGGGACACCATTCTGGACTTTCTGCTGACAGGCGGCGACGTCTACCTGACCGGGGAATACCTCACCAGCTATGACAGCAATCTGACATTCGCGTGGCTCGTCGGCATGCTGGGTGGCAGCTTCACCTGGGGAATGGAACTCAGCGGCAACCTCACACCGCAGGTGCTGGGGGATCTGGCGACGACGCCGAATGCGGTGCCGCAGCTGGACTATTTCTGGTGGGGTGTCGCATCCTCTTCGTACTCACCGGAAGTGACGCCGTTTCTGAATCACCAGGGTTACGACATCGGTTTCATCTTCGATTCCTTCCTGCCCGGGACTGGCGATCTGCTGACCGCCAGCGATCAGGACTGGATCCGTCAATCCGATATTGAGCTGCCCAGTCTGCTGCTGATGGAAAACATCCTCCACTACTTCGACAGTGGAGTGGTCACCGAACTGGATCTGCCGAGCGCGATTACGCTGGCGCAGAACTACCCCAATCCCTTCAACCCGACCACGCGGATCGCGTTTTCCCTCAATGAGCCGTGTAACGTCCGGCTGACCGTCTATGATCTCTCTGGCAAGACCATCGCCACCCTCGCCGCTGGCTGGCGGAACGCCGGCGAGCATGACGTGCTCTTCGACGGTTCCGGGCTGGGTTCCGGGCTGTATCTCTACTCGCTGGAGGCGGCGGGTGTCAAGGAGACGCGGCGCATGGTGTTGATCAAGTAATTCGAATCCGTGACGTCTGAACCTTGGTAACTTTCATTCGCTTACTGCACCCAGGGACCAGGTGCAGCAAGTTCATTTACGATTGACGAATATCAAAGAGCATAAAGCCCCGACGCGGCAGCCGCGGCGGGGCTTTGCTCTACTTCCTCCCTGCATCCACCGCGCTGCGGATGGCGCGAATGTGATCCGGCGTGGTGCCGCAACAGCCGCCGATAACGGAGACGCCGCTGTCGATCATCTCCGGGATCTTCTCGCTGAAGAAATCCGCCGTCTCAGGGTAGCACAAACCGCTGTCGACAAGCTCCGGCAGGCCGGCATTGGATTGTATCGCAAGGGGGAGATCTGAGATCTCCCGGAATTGCCGGGCTATCTCGATCATGTTCTCGAGCCCGTTGCCGCAGTTGGAGCCGATGACAGAGGCCCCCGCCGCCTGCAGTCCCGCCGCCGCATCCGGGATACTGACGCCCATCATCGTGTAGAAACCGCGCGGCGTGCGGTCGAAGGTCATGGTCGCCAGGACCGGGACCTGGGGGAAGTGGTCCCGCACCGCCTTGATCGCCAGCGTCGCTTCCTGCAGATCGGTCATCGTCTCCACGCAGACCAGGTCCACGCCGGCGTCGACCAGCGCGGCCGCCTGCCGTGCGAATCCCTGATAGAGTTGCTCCGGCTCGGCGTCTCCGAACGGCTTCAGAATTTTGCCCGAGGGACCGCAGGAGCCGGAGATGTAGGCGCGGTCGCCGACAGCCTCCCGCACGCACGCCACCGCCCGGCGGTTGATCTCTTCCGTCTCGACGTCCAGACTGTATTCCGCCAGCTTGACGGCGGAGGCGCCGAAGGTGTTGGTCTGGACGATGTCCGCTCCCGCCTCGCAGTAGAGCCGGGCGATTTCCTCAAGCAGCTCCGGCTGGGTCAGATTCAGTAACTCCGGGCATTCGCCGGGCTCGAGGCCTCGCTGGAAAAGCAGGCTGCCCATGGCGCCGTCGGCAACCAGGATTTCGCCGGCATTGATACGCTCAAGCAGGGGTTGCAACGATTCTCACTCCTCAGTTGTCTCGCTTTCCCGAAAGGCCACGTTCAAATCAGCAGCTTGACGCGCTCCACCGCGTTCGCCGCATCGAAGGCGTAAGCGTCGGCGCCGAACTCACGGGCGATCTCCTCGGAAAGCGGCGCTCCGCCCACGATCGTCTTGATGCTGCCGTCCGGTCTGGCCGCTTTCAGCAGGGCCGCTACTTCCCGCATGGTGGGCATCGTCGTGGTCAGCAGCGCCGACATGCCGACCACATCCGCGTTTTCCGCCAGCGCCGTCTCGACGAATTGCGCCGCCGGTACATCCTTGCCCAGGTCGATAACTTCAAACCCGGCTCCCTTCAGCATGATGCCGACCAGGTTCTTGCCGATATCGTGCAGATCGCCGTGAATGGTACCGATCACGATCTTCCCCAGGCCGGTAATTTGCTCCTGGACCAGCAGCGGCTTCAGCTGATCCATCCCGGCCTGCATGGCCCTGGCGGCCATCAGCACGTCGGGCAGAAAGATCTCATGTCTGCCGAACTGCTCACTGATGATGTTCATCCCGGCGATCAATCCCTCGTCGAGAATTGTCCTGGCGGGGATATCGCCGGCGATAGCCTGCTTCGTTAGTTCGTAGACCTTTTCGTCATCGCCCTGTTGCAGGAATTCCGAAATCTGATCCAGGATTTCCATTTTCGATTCCCTGAGTATTTATAATGAAGCTTGAAAGTTTTGGACCTTAACATTGAGCATCTCATACAGGGATATTCTTAATCCAAAACGTCATCCCCGCGAAGGCGGGGAACTAGAGGTGCAATGCCAGGAAAACACTATGCTTTTCCATTTATCGAAAAGAAGCGAACACTGTAACCGGAAAAAAATGTAGCAACTCACATGACGTGACTGGATCCCCGCCTGCGCGGGGATGACGTGAAGAATGCGGGGATGACTACTAGGCGTTTTTCTGTATGTCATATTGTTCAAATCATCGAAAACAGATGATTCATTCATTTCTTGACACCCAAAACTTATGAGTTTCCCTATAGGTTTCACCTGTTTCTGAGTTGCTCCAGGCGCTCCCGGCAGGAGTAATCCCGGCAGCTGCTGCAGAAGGGGTAATTGCTTTCAAAAAGGTGGATCTCCGGCCTGCCTCCCACCAGCACTCCCGTGACCGATTTCAATGGAGTCATCAGGAAGCTGTCGTTCAACGCTATGCCGATGCGTTCCGGCTGCAGGAACTGGAAGAGCCTGCCCTGACCGCTGATGTGCCAGCCGCAGTAGCCGGGGCTGTAGCTCAGAACGGCATATCCGCCTGTGTCATCCTCGTCTTGCGCTCCACCACCGCTGAAATTCTGCTCGCAGATCGCGACAGCATTGGTCGCGGCCAGGGAAGCCACCGCATCGAGCATCGCCCCGAGGGCGAAGTCGTTCCGGCTGAAACAGTCGCTGATCCGGGTGCTGACCTCGCCGCCCATGGTCACCGCAAACAGCGCCAGCCTTGCCGCGCGCGGAAAGATCCGCTCCAGCGGCGTGTCGGGGGCGTTGTGGCCCTCCCCGTGAAAGATCTCCGCGAATTCGGCGATCGATACCTCGGTCAGGAGGTCCTTCGGTTCAGCGAGGCGGGAGAAATCCGCCAGGGCTTCCGCGAGGAGTGCCTGGATGTTCACCTTGACCGTCGCGCCTTCCGGAAAGCCCTGGCTGCGCAGCACCGCTTCCCGCTGCGGCAGTATGTCTGTAACCGAAAGCCGCACCCTCAGGACCTCGCGGGCAGTTGATCCTGACCGTAGCGCCGCGCCTCGTTCTCCATCAGGCTGATCAGCTCCCGCTGCACCTCGTCGGCGAGTCGCGATGGCTGCCAGCTCTCCAGCAGTCCCTCCACTTCCCGGTGTGCGCGCTCCTCCAGGGTTGAAGCGCCTTCCTCCTTCCAGCGCGCGCGATTGGCCCGATCGATGACCGGCCCCGGGAACAGATGCTCCTCCTTCAGATAGCGCCGGGTATGTTTGGCGATCAGCAGGTGCTGCTCGGCGAGCAATTCCTGCAGCAGCGGCAGTGCCGGAAAGTCCTCCCTGGGCTCGATGCCGGTCAGCATGCGGTAGGTCATGCCGCAGATCTCATTGTCCAGCACCAGCTTCTCCAGGCTGAAGCAGCTCTCAAAGTCCAGCATACCCGGTCCGGAGACGTTGTTGATCCCCGACAGAGCCGCCAGCGTGGCGCCGATGCTGCTTTCCAGCCCCGCCTGCGCATCCAGCAGCTTCGCGTCGCTCAGGGCGATATAGGCCTGCGTCGGCAGGCCCAGGTACTTCCCGATTTCATTGTAGGCGCAGTCGATCATCATGGTTTCCACCGCGCCCATCGGCGTGGTTTCATATCTGACATCGAAAATCGCCGGCGAACCGCCGTAGAGAATCGGCGTGCCGGGATTGGCCAGCTGGCTGATGACGACGCCGCTCAGCGTTTCGGCGGTATGCTGCACCAGCGTTCCGACCAGCGTCACCGGTGCCATGAACCCCGCCAGTGGCATGGCGATGAACTCCACCGGGATGGAGTACCGCGCGCAATCGACCAGGTTCTGGGAGGTGACATCGCTCCACTTCAGAGGTGAGGTGGGGCAGCAGGAGAAAACCGTCAGCGGTTTGTCCCGGAGGGCGGCTTCCGTACCCCGCACCGCGACCTGGAAGTCCTTCATCACCGCAAAGGACTCAATGGTGAAGGCGCCGGTAACCACCGGCTTCTCGCCGTACAGCAGGCTGAGGAAGAGGCGATAGCTGTCCGAGATACGGTCGTTGACATCGGCCGGTATAAAGGCGGTACTCTGGGAGGCGATGTTATCCAGCTGGTCGACAACCTTCGTGTACTCGATGTAATCCCCGGTATGCGGCTTGCGCATCTGCCTGCTTTGACAGTCCAGCAGGTTTATCGCCGCGGAGCCGGGAGTAAAGAAGACGTTGTGTCCGGCAAAGTCGTGAGTCTGTTCCCCTGTCACGTCATACAGCTTGAAAGACCGGGGCGCCGCCGCCAGTGCCTGGTCGATCATCGCGTCGGTGAACAGGACCTGCTTCCTGTCCCTGTCGACCACGGCCCCGTGATCCCCGAGCAGAGACAGGACCGCTTCGTTCTGTATCTCGACGCCGAGTGTACACAGGATGTGGGTGGCTTCGGCGACAACCTGCTTGATAAGTTCATCCGTTAAAAATCTGAAGGTGGGTCTCATCTTCAACTTTCCGTTGGTTCTTGGACAGGTTCGCGTCCAGCGACCGGCATGACCTGCAAGCGTCGGCGCCAGCCATCTCATTCCCGCTACCCGAATTCAGCTGCGATTTATCTATCTGCCTTGAAAAGGGAACACTTCAGCGTACCAGTATCATCTTCCCCACCGGCGAACCGGGCGTGTTCAGCCGGTAGAGATAGACCCCTGAAGCGACCGGCTGATTCCAGTCATCGGTACCGTTCCAGATGACCGACTCCTCCCCGGACCCGTGCTGATGGCCGACCGCAAGCGTTTTGACCTTCCGGCCCAGCAGACTGTAGATGACGATCTCGGAAGCCCGCGGATTCTCCGCCGTAAAAGAGATAGTTGTAGATGGATTGAAGGGGTTGGGATAGTTGGACAACCGATAGTCGCTGACAGTGACCAACGGTTCAGTATCAACCGCTTCAGCCGTCCCGAACACGCCCAACCGCAAATCCCAGTTGCCCTGGATGCCGTAGGCCTCGTCCGCATGCTGCCAGGCGGGACCGGTTCGAATCAGGTTACCGTTGGGATTGGCCTCCGCATTGTCCGTATAGCCGATATCGTGGTCGGGATTGTTGATGCCGTAAGCGATCGTGAGTCCATCCTCAATGTCGCTCTCGGTGAGAAAGTAGATTTCACTCAACCAGGCTTCCACCAGGTCGCCCTGCTGAAATTCCGGCAGCTCAACCCCTTCCAGAAGGGCGAAAGGACCCTCCAGCGGATTCCCCCGGTACAGGAACAGAGCGTTCATACAATCACCGGAGTTGACGGGAGCGGTGAACAGGAGCGTATTCAAATGACACCCCAGGTACTGCTCCAGGAGCTCGGGCGGGAAATAAGCGCCGGTGAGTACGAACGAGCTGACATCCAGGTTCACCAGTTCTTCCGGCCCCTGGCAGTAGGTCACCGGTTCCAGCGGATCATATTCATCCATTTCGATGAGGAGGAAATCGTCCGGTGAATCGAAAACGAAATCACCCTGATAGTAGCTGTACCGGCCCGACAGCGCGTTAACGGCATACTCGCCGAACTGGAGATCCTCGTACAGGAAGTCCCCGTTCTCGTCGGGGATCGTTTCAAAAACCTGATTGTCCTGGTCCCTGAGGGAGACAATGCAGTTTTCCAGCGGCGAGGCCGCAGAGACGCTTCCCGCCAGGTCCGCGATATTCTCATAGTAGTCGAAGACGGCCCGCAAAGTCACCTGGGTCGCCACCGTGGCTTCCAGCAACGGCATCTCACCGTTCACATGGATGAAGCCGGCCGCTCTGCAGTAGTGTTCGTCATCTTCCTCCGCATGCTGCGCCTGATACCACATCCCCAGGTAGGCGATATAGTTGCACAGGAAACTCCCCGGATCGCCGTAGCTGTCTACCCAGGCGTGGGTCGCCGTCTGTTCGTTGACGGCGTTTCTGATGTTGTACAGGGGCAGGGTGGCATACCGGGACTCGCCCCCGGCAATCGTACTGTCGGGCGGATTGGGGGTAGGGTAGTACGGCTCGATATCATCCGGATCCCAGTTAGTGCGGTTTACGGCCCGATACTCGATCTCCCAGGGCCCGTTGTCGGTGGCGCCGAAACTGATGATGATTTCCGGATGGTATTCATCCGTTCTGGCCCAGAAGTCGCTCCAGGTAGCCTGGTAGTCCACCTCGAACTCACGCGTATTCACATTAAAGGCCGGGAAGAATGCATAGATGTCGTATCCGCGGCCTTCCCAGTCCTCGCCGATCCAACCCTCGGGATTCAGCTCCGGATTATCGCTGAAACGATAGATCATCTCAGCCGTAGGCGCCCAGTAACCGGTCAACATGACCACCGGTCTGCCCTCCGCCAGCCCGGCAACGGCGAGCAGCAACAGGCATCCGATCGTTCTATGCAGCATATTATCCTCTGGTTATGACGATTGAGCACTCCCGGTCTCAATCCGGCCGGTTCCGATTGGAATTATTCTATCGGTTTTCCCGCTTTGAATCAAGCCTCATTCTACCACGCCGCCTGGAGGCAACTATGACATAACGGGTGAGGTCACGTTGGCCATTTAGGCTGCTTGACAGTATATTATATCAATTGCTCAACACCGCCGATCAGGTCGAAGGAGTACTAATGAGACGCCAAGCTTTGGTTTTCCTGGCCGGAATCCTGCTGACCGCCCGGTCTGTAGCCGCCCCGGTTCCGGAAGAGACGGCCCGTCGTGTAGCTGTCAACTGGTACCATCATCACGCACCGGCAGAGATCGCTGCCGCTGAGATCGCCGTCAGCCAGCTGCAGACCCTCACTACCGGCCAGGCTGCCGACTGCTACATCTACGCCTTCCGGCCGTCCGGTTTCGTGATCGTCTCCGGCGACGACGCTACGGTGCCGGTGATCGGCTATTCCCATGTGGCCCCCGTGCAGGCGGATCTGACTCATCCCGCCGTGCGGGAATACTTCGACAACATCCAGGCGCAGCTGCAGTGGGTGCGGCGGGAGCACGTCGACAACGCCGCCACCCTGCCGCTCTGGCGCG
The DNA here is from genome assembly GCA_964517435.1 of uncultured Bacteroidia bacterium. Lineage (GTDB taxonomy): Bacteria > CAIWAD01 > CAIWAD01 > BS150m-G50 > BS150m-G50 > BS150m-G50. The sequence goes on from CAZFEC010000040.1 coordinate 10,584, forward strand.
AGATACTGGAGGAGCGGCTGCCCGTCTCCGCAGCGGAGCGGGATATCGCGCCCCTGCTCACCACCACCTGGAACCAGGGTTGCGGCTACAACACTGATTGCCCCGCCGACGACAGCGGCCCCTGCGACTATGTCTGGGCCGGGTGCGTGGCCACCGCCATGGGGCAGGTGATGAAATACTGGGCCTACCCGCCCGTGGGGAACGGATCGCACGGCTACACCCATCACCAGTACGGTTACCAGTTCGCCGATTTCGGCGCCACCACCTATGACTGGGCCGGCATGCCGGAAGACTACGGCGAGGAGGACATCGCCCAGTTGCTCTATCACTGCGGCGTCGCCCTGGAGATGAACTACAGCCCCTCCGGCTCAGGTGCCTGGGTCTGCCACCAGACCCCCAACGTCGTCACCACTCTGCAGTCCTATTTCAATTATCACTACGAGATCGACTGCGTATGGAAAAGCGATTACAACGCCGACGACTGGCACGGCATCCTGCGGGAGCAGCTGGACGCCGGCCGGCCCATGGTCTATCGCGGCCAGGGCACGGGCGGTCACGCTTTTGTCTGCGACGGTTACCAGGGGAGCGACTATTTCCACTTCAACTGGGGGTGGTCCGGCTCCTATGACGGCTACTTCTACTGCGATGACCTGACGCCCGGCGGCGCCGATTTCACCATTTTCCAGGCCGCGGTGATCAACATCCATCCCTATGTTTTCCCACCCAGCATCAACGTCACCGCGCCCGACAATGACAACTGCGATGAGAACTACCTCCTGACCTGGTCCGATTCCGATTTCGACGACAACGCGACCATCTATCTCTACTATGATGCGGACGACGCCGGCTACGACGGCGTTTGCCTGAACCCGGGCGCTCCCCTCTACGAGGATGACGAGGATTCATACCTGTGGGACACCTCGCAGATGCCGGAGGGGACCTTTTGGGTGTACGGCGTTATCTCGGACGGAGTGAACCAGAATCAGGATTACAGTCCGGGCTGGCTGGCTGTCGCCCACACCAACGATCCGCCCGCAATCAACATGACCTCGCCGAACTACGAGGTCTGCGATCAGAGCTTCACCATCACCTGGGAGGATGCCGATCCGGATGACAACGCCCTGATCTACCTCTTCTATGATGTCAGCTACCTGGGCTACGACGGGATCTGCATCAATCCGGCCGATCCGATCTACGAGGACGATCCTGATTCGTACGTCTGGGATCTCTCGCAGGTCCCGGCGGGGATGTACTGGCTGTACGGCACGATCACCGATGGTGAGAACCAGGACCAGCATTACGGTCCCGGCTGGCTGACGATTGAGCACGGCGGTGGCGCCGTCGGCGATCTCGCCATCTCGCTTGACGGCGATGATGTGCTGCTGGAGTGGAGTGCCGTGGCCGGCGCCGCCGGCTACAATATCTACAGGCTGCCGGAGCCCCACGCACTGCCGGGCACACTGGCGGGAAACACCACCTCAACCACCTTCACCCTGGTGGATGAATTGCTGTCACACGCGAGCGCGTTCTATATCGTAACTGTGGTCTACTAGCGGTTCAATATTCCTGAACTGTCTCCCACAGCCGGGGAATTCGATTCAGCTTCACCAGCCGCATCGAATGTGATACAAGAACCTCACCTGTGGATTCCAGGTAAATAGCACCCTATCCGCAAACCGGAACCATCCTGATCTGTCGTTGAACTTCCCTGCAATAATTGTTATATTCCTGCCAGGGAACAACGCACCAGCTTCTCGAACGAAATCACTTATCCTGCTTCCGCCATCGGGAAGACACACATCTGGGCTGTTAACGAGGTGCCGGATCATGTGTCAACCGACTTTTTCCGTACTCATTTTCCACGAAGACCGGCATCCTGTGTTGAAGTGCTTACCGGTGGCAGTTTTTCCACCGTAAAGAGGATGTACGCATGCGAAACTCAGCAACATTTGTCATTATCTTCGCCATCGCTTTGTCCCTGTACCCGCTTTCACAAGCCACGGCGGAAAGAGCCACCAGTGTGGAGATGGAACTGGTCTGTCGGAACTGGCTGGCTTACATGGTTTACGAGCGCGGCGCCTGGGCGGGGGATCTCAACCCAACCATCAGCGGTGTTCAGGAGATAAAAGGGGAAGGCATAGTGCTTGCGCACTGCTTCGCCATCTCGCCGCGGGGGTATGTGGTGGTGCCCGTTCTGAAAGAGTTGCCGCCGGTTAAAGCCTATTCCGATGTCTCTTCGCTCGATCCAGGTCAGACTGACGGACTTCCACAACTGCTGCGTGAAGTGCTGTTCTCCCGGATTCAGCTGTTTATTGAGTCCTACGGATCTCTTGACGCACGTCAACCGGCTCAGGGCGAAGTCATTTTCGGCCGGATTCATCGCACGGAATGGGAACGTTTCGCGGTCAGCCCGGCGCTGTTCCGCACCAGTTTGCTCAGAAACACTCTTGACCCGCTGACTGAGGTCGGACCTCTGATGACCACCTTGTGGCATCAACAGGATCCTTACAGAGACTTCTGCCCCATGGGCTATTTATGGCGCTGTGTCGTGGGCTGTGTGGCAACCGCTGTGGCACAGATAATGAAGTACCACGACTGGCCCGTGACCGGGATCGGGAGCCATTCTTATTACTGGCCGGGAGATTATTCCTGTCCTCCCGACTCAACCCCGGGCGCCACTTTGACAGCGGATTTCTCCGATCCCTATGACTGGGTCAATATGCCGGACAGCTGCGAGTTCATAGTCGGCTGCACGGCGACGCAGGACAGCGCCCTGGCCGAGCTGTGCTATGAAGTGGGTGTCTCCTTTAATATGCTCTACGGGTGTCTCGGTTCCGCCGCCAGCCCTCATCGTATTTTTGACAGTCTCCCGGTGTTCTTCCGTTACAGCTGTGCGATCCGCGACGAGTATCGCTCTGATTACTCTCCACAGGGCTGGTTCGATCTTATCAAGGCGGAAATAGACCTGGGACGCCCGATGCTGTATTGTATCACCAACCACGCTATTGTCTGTGATGGCTGGCGGGATTCGGGCGGTCTGAATCAGTATCATATCAATTATGGCTGGCGTTTCGGTGAAAACACCGGCTGGTTTACGATTGATCAAATCCCCGGTTCCGAGAATCCCATAGAAGATGATTACCTCTATCTGAACATTAAGCCCATTGACGGGCTTAATGGAGCTTTGAGTGGCATAATGGGGCCGGGAGAGTACCTGGTAAGCTGCCCCATCACCGTGGCTGCCGGGGATACCTTACAGCTCATGCCGGGAACAACCTTCAAATTCGATGGCAACCTTGAATTCAGTATCCATGGTACTTTGCTGGCGCAGGGCACGGCGGACAGTCTCATTATCTTTACCGCTGACACTCTGTCCAATCCTGATCGGTGGGGAGGTCTCGAGTTCTACTCCAGCAGTACTACCAGCCGGCTTGATTACTGTATTGTCGAAAACGTGCAATCCTCATACGCGGGGATATATTGTGATAACTCATCCCCGACTCTCAACAGTTGTACGATCCGCTGCAGCAGAAGCGAATTCTCCGGAGGCGTTTTCTGCGCGAGTGCTTCTCCGACTTTCACAAATTGCACGATACACTACAATAGAGGTGATTTCTCCGGCGGCGTTCACTGCGAGAACTCATCTCCGGTTTTCACAGATTGCGCAATTTGGAATAATGTCGGCGAAATCACTGGCGGTGGGATTTATTGCCTCAATTCAGCTGTCGGTTTCACCAACTGCCGTATAAGCCGGAACCTGGCCCTGAACGCAAATGGCGGGGGTGTCTTCTGCAACTCCAGTCCTGCTCAGTTTGTCAGTTGTCATATCGACAGCAATGCGGCAGGTGACCTGGGCGGCGGGGTGTATTGCTTTGAATGCTCGCCAACATTTACCGGTTGCACGATCAATAACAACTCATCCACGAATGATGGTGGCGGAATGTTCTGCTGGAGCGCCTCGCCACTCTGCGCAGACTGTTCATTCAACCACAACTGGTCAATAGACGGAATGGGTGGTGGCGTGTACTGCCACGGTTCTTCACCGCAGTTTACCGGCAATTCCATTATCAACAGCAACAACGCCTATTATAGCGGCGGCGGAGTGTTCTGCAACAATTCATCACCTGCTTTTACCAACAGCACGATCGCTGGTAATCAAGCCGCTCTCGGTAGCGGCGGCGGCGTATACTGCAACAGTCAATCAGATCCGACTTTCCATAACTGCACGATAGGTAATAACGAGGCTACGGAAAAAGGTGCCGGTGTGTATTGCACGCTGAACTCCGATCCCAGTTTCGATAACTGTACATTGAATCACAATCTGACCATGGGTGAAGGCGGTGGGGTATATGCAGCGTCCTCGTGTTCACCTCAGTTCGCGAACAACTGCGTGATCAGCTCCAACACGGCCACTCTGGGCGGAGGACTGTACGGCGCCGGATCTGCTCAGGAATTCGACCTCTGCACGATCAACGACAATTCCGCCGATATCGGCGGTGGTTTATACTTTGAAGGAAATTGCACCACTATCTGCACGAACTCCGCCATCATTGCCAACAACGCTGATGAAGATGGCGGCGGCGTCTATTGTCAGGGTGAATCCGAACTGACCTTTACCGACACGCGAATCGTGCGGAATTCCTCCCTTGATGATGGTGGCGGGATTTTCTGTGCAGGATCCTCACCTGTCTTCTTCAGCTGCAATATCGACAGCAACAGCGCCACCGGGGCGGGCGCCAGGGGCGGAGGGTTGTATTGCCAAGTCGGCTCCGCTCCCGCCTGCAGCAGCAGTACTTTCCACGACAACTGGGCGGCTGAGCACGGAGGTGCCATCTGCTGCCTTACCTCATCACCGAGCCTGGTCAACTGCCTGATTACGGAGAACCTGGCGCTGGCTGACGGTGGCGGCCTCTACTGCAGCGGCGAAAATGCCACTCCTGTGGTCGAGTATTGCACCTTCAGTCACAACATCGCGAGCGGAAGAGGTGGCGGTGTCTACACATATGAATCATCACCGGCGTTCAACAGCAGCATCATCGCCTATTCCAACGGCTCCGGCATCTACTTCCAGAACAGTACACTGGCCACGATTGAGTTCTGCGATCTCTACGGCAATACCGGTGCTGACTTTGCCTTTCATAGTGGCTCCCCCACGCACGGTCCAAGCGCCATTGGGGTATTAAGCGGTACCAATGCCCTCGAAGACTCCTGCGATACCTACTGCAACATCTTCCAGCTTCCCCGCTTTACTAACGCAGCCGCTTATGACTATTACCTGTTGAGCTGGAGCCATTGCGTCGGTGCCGCGGATACGATCAGTGTGCCGCCGCCGTATGATATACAGAACAACATTCGACCCGATCCGAGTGCGTCGAACCCCGATATCGGCGCCTACGAAAACTACTGGGGAATTCCCTCAGTACAGGGGCCTTTATGGGGCACCCTGAGCTCGCGGACTTATCCAGTGGTCAATACGATCTGGGTGGAAGCGTCGGCCAGTCTGACCATGCCGCCCGGTTGCGCCTTCCGCTTCGATGGAGGCTATCCTTTCGAGATTTATGGTACACTTGACGCCGCGGGTACGCTATACGATCCGGTGGTTTTCACCGCCGATCCGGTAGCAAACCCGAATCTCTGGCGCGGCCTGCGCTTTTATCCCGGCAGCGGCAACAGCCTGCTTTCCCACTGCCTGATCGAAAACGGGCTGGCGACCGGCACCGGCAGCGACGAGTATGGTGGCGGCGTGTATTGCGAAGGCACGTCGGTGACATTCAACAGCTGTGACATCGTCAATAATGCAGCTGATGCGTACGGCGGCGGCCTGTATTGTACCGCGGATGATATGTCCGAGTTTAACGAGTGCAATATCATCGCCAACACGGCCGCGGATCGAGGCGGAGGTGTCTATTGCCAGGAGTCGGGGCCGGGCTTTTTCGATTGCCACATCGACAGCAACTGGACCACAGCCACCGGCGGCAGCGGCGGCGGTGTGTACTGCCGGGAAGCTTCCCCCACTTTGAACAACACCACCATCAGTGAGAACCGGGCGCCTGGCAGCGGCGGCGGCATTTCATGTGTCCACTATTCTTATGCCTTTGTCGACAACTGCGAACTGTTGGGAGATTCGTCGTCCATCGGCGGCGCCGTCTACGGCGATTTCTCATCTTACCCGACGTTTAACGAATGCGTCATCGACAGCAACGAAGCCGGTTTCAGCGGCGGCGCGATCTGGGCTTCGGGGGATTTCATGCTCTGCAGTATCCGCTCCAATCAGGCTCCCAGCGGCGGCGGGGTCAACTCGATGAGCGGGCTGTTCGAAGACTGCATCATCCGGGAAAACGAGGCGGTCAACGGCGGCGGCGTATTCTGCTCCGAGGGCTCCTATCCGCAGTTCTGGCGCTGCCATGTAGACAGCAACACCGCCAGCACCAACGGCGGGGGCATTTACTGTATCAATCTGTCCTGGCCGGAGTTCACCAATTGTTCCGTACTCGATAACAGCGCTTTAAGCGGCAGTGGCGGCGGACTGTACTGCTGGACGCTTACCGATTCGATACCCAATCCGGTTTTCAGCTTCTGCACTTTCAGCGGCAATTCGGTAAACTGGTCACCCATGGGAAGCCAGGGTGGGGGAGTGTACTGTAACGATTCGCCGCTCGTTTTCAACAGCAGCATCATTTCCTTCTCGCAGGGGGATGGAGTCTTCTTCCAGAGCAGCCCCGGTGCTCTCCTCACCTATTGCGATCTCTTCGGCAACAGTGCCGGCGATATCAACTTCTTCATGGGCAATCCGGCGGAAGGACCATGGCCACCCGCTGTCGGTCCCCCGCTGAACTGGACCAACGCCAACTTCGATCCCTGCGACTGGTATCAGAACATCTTCCAGGATCCGTATTTCCTGGACAGGACAAACGGCGATTACCATCTGACCGCGAGCAGTCGCTGTATCGGCGCGGCGCAGGCTACCGGTCTGGGCGGTGATATCGAATTCAATCCCCGTCCCGATCCTACCGGTTCAATGCCCGATATCGGCGCCTACGAACACGAACGCGGGGCTCCGCTGGACTTGCTGAGCGGAGCGCTCAGCGATACCCTGTTCGCGTACATCTATCATGTCGTTGGCCCGATCAGCGTACTGGCGACCGATACCCTGGTGATCATGCCGGGCGCCACGCTGATCTTCGACGGCTACTTCCCGTTCGATATCTTCGGAACGCTGCTGGCGGAGGGTATAGAATACGGAACCGTCACCTTCACCACCGACACCCTGGCCAATCCCGGCCGCTGGCAGGGACTGCGTTTCCACAATCCTACCAGCGACGACAGCCAGCTCGATTATTGTCTTATCGAGTATGGCAAGGCTTCCGGAACCTATCCCGCCAACCGCGGCGGCGGTGTCTGGTGCAGTAACTCCGCGCCCGGTTTTAACAATTGCGTCATCCGCTTCAACTCCGCGGTCGACGCGCTGGCCATGGGCGGCGGCGTGTACTGCGAGAACGGTGCGACACCCGCCTTCCTCGCCTGCCGCATCGACAGCAACAGCTCGATGGTGGGCGGTGGCGGGTGCAGCGTGATAAGCGCACAGCCGAGTTTCCACAACTGTACCTTCAGCGGCAACTCTGCGAACAGCCTGGCTGGCGGGCTCTTCTGCAGCGCATCGGCACCACCCCTGGTCGGCTGTATTATCGACAACAACACAGCAGTCAGCGGTGGTGGCGGCGGCATCTACTGTGAGAGCGGGTCTTCGCCGCCTGTCACCGATTGCGTTATCAGCAATAACACCTCTGGAACCGATGGCGGCGGCGTTTACTGCTACGATCTGGCGGCTGCCTTTGAGCGCTGTCTGATCGCAGGCAACACGGCGGGCGGTAATGGCGGCGGTGCCTGGTGCGGGCTGAACGCATCGCCCTCTTTCACGAATTGCACGATCGCCTACAATTCGGGCGGCGGCAGCGGCGGCGGTATCTACTGCATGGTAATGGCGCTGCCGACTTTGAACAGCTCCGTCATCGCCTATTCCACCGGCGCCGGTATCTACTTCGAGCTGTATTGCCAGGGGAGCACCGTCCAGTACTGCGATTTCTTTGCGAACAGCGGGGGTGACATCGCCAATCCCGCCAACGGACCGGCCGGTATCGGCCAGATTACAACCGTCAACTACAACAGCGACCCCTGCGATCAGTACTACAACATCTTCCTCGATCCGCTGTTCACGGACGCGCCGGCCTGGGATTTTCAGCCCCTGGCCGGTTCCCCCTGCATCGACGGCGGCGATCCCACACTTCCTCCGGATCCTGACGGCACCATCACGGATATCGGGCAGCTCTACTATCACCAGAATCCCACCGGTGTTCCGGCGACGATCACAGCCTTGGAGATTACCATTGCCGGCGAGGATGTCGTTCTGACCTGGCCGCAGGTGACCCTGGATACCATAGGCTTACCCATCACGGTTGACTACTACCGGGTCTACCGGGATACGGTCGCTCTGTTCGTCCCATCGGCTGTGAACCTGATCGACTCCACCACAGCCACCACATTCGTTGATACCGGTATTCTGGGGGCCCGGGCAGTGTCCTGCTTCTACAATGTGACTTCGGTTTCACTGCGGCGGGAGGGAATCTCATCTCACCCCATAGGATCATATTCTAAAGCCACGCACTAAAGCGTGACCCTTCCAGTGTCGAGTATTAAAGATATACACTTGGAATGCTGACCCAGGCAGCATTCCAAATACCATTTGGAACAGTCATTTTATCATGCTGTTCAAATGGCATTGGAAGGAGTCCACCGTGAAGTCAGTGAGTACCTGTATCCTGATCCTGACCGCTCTGATATCCACCCTTCAGGCGGATGTCATCCACACCGAGAACTTCGATCATGACGGGGTTATGGCCTCCGGCTGGACGGAGCAGAGCATTCGGTCCCGCGGCACGCCCTGGACACCGTTGATGGAGACTGCAACCGACTGGTCGCTGCAAACCAGAGCCGGTCAGGACATCCATGACGAATGCCTGATCTCACCGGTCTTTAATCTCACCGGATGGGCCGACACTGAACTCCACTTCTGGTATGACTACACGCATAGTCATTCCCAGTCAATTCTGTACTACAGTGAAGATGGAGGCGCCAACTGGGTAACCCTGGCCAGCTGGGCCGCCACTGCCGGCGGGAATGAGATGATCGACATCTCCGCCTGGGCGGACGATCTGGCGACGGTACGGTTTCAATTCGTTTTTGAAACCTACGCGATCACCAATGATGCGCAATGGACTCTGGATGATTTCAGCCTGCAGGGCACTCTCGTCAATGACTTGATTCCGCCGCAGTTTCTGGATCCGCTGCCGCCCGGTCAACCCGATCCGGACTGGGCCAGCGGCCGTACAGTGCCGGTAGGTTGCACGGTCCGGGATGTCGCCGGGGCGGTGGACGCGGCAACTCTGGCTCTGCGGGTGGACTGGAACCTGAATGGAGCCTACGGCGATCCCGGTGAGGAGTGGCAGCCGCTGACCGGTTACACGGATGCCGAATATGTATATGTGAACGAGACGATCGAGTTTCCGACCGACGGCGAATTCCGCTGTGAATTCCGGGCGAGCGATGTTAACGGGAACGGTCCCGCCTACAGTCTGACCGGCGAGGGGATCGCGGACGACATCCGCGTCCGCATCGATACGACGCCTCCCACAGCCTCACTGCTGTCGGTGCTGGCCGCCGATCAGGGCAGCGTCACCCTCGGGTTCACCCCCGCCGATGATCTCTCCTTTCTCTGCTACCAGATTTTCATCTCCGAAGACAGCCTGGTGGATGGCACCGACCGACTGTGGACCAACCCGGACGATCCGAATCTGAACGACCAGTACGCCGATCAGACGACCGTGGATGCGCTCACCTTCGGTACTCCTTACTGGTTCCGGATGCGGGCGAGGGACCGGGCGGGCAACAGCGGCGACTGGTCTAACACCGTGTACAGTTCCACAGTCGGTACGCCGCTGGCGCCGGTTGCAGACATGAGTATCGCCCTCGTGACCGGTGGCATTCAGTTAACCTGGAGTGCACCTACGGTGGATGAGAACGGCAATGGACCGGTTGTGGTGGAGGGCTTTGATGTCTACAGTTCCACCGACATGGGCTTTCTCCCCTCTCCGGAAACCTATCTGGCCTCGACGACGACTGCAAGCCATACCCATCTGCTGGAGTTCAGCGGTGAGACGGAGCGATTCTACCGGGTAGTCGCACTGGGCAACGGCAGTACGATACCGGTGCCGCCCGGTTTCGCGCTGATCCCCGCCGGCACCTTCACGATGGGATTTGAATCCACTTCGCACGAAGTCACGTTAACCCGGGAATATTACCTCGGCCTGCATGAAGTGACCAACCAGGAGTACGTGGAAGCGGTGCAGTGGGCTTATGATCACGGTCTGGTAACGGTCAACAGCAATACCGTTGTGAGCGGTAGCGTCGACCTGCTGGTCGTGAATCACTACCTGAGCGAGATCGCTTTCAATGCGGGTGTGTTCAGTGTCGCCATGAGCACGTATGACGCAGGCAGCTGGGGACCCGGCTATGCATATCCATCAGGTTACGATCCAGCCGATCATCCGGTGAAGATGGTGTCCTGGTACGGCGCTGCCTTGTACTGCGACTGGCGCAGCCAGATCGAAAGCCTGGATCCCTACTACCAGAACGGGGGAGACTGGAACCAGAACGCCGGTCACAATCCCTATACCGCCCCAGGTTACCGTCTGCCAACGGAAGCTGAGTGGGAACGCGTCGCCCGCTATGACGATGGGCGCTACTATCCCTGGAGTGATGCTTCTCCCAACTGTGGTCTCACGAACTATGTGGATTGGAACTACTGCGTCGGGTGGACCGCGCCGGTGGGCTCTTACCCCACGGGTGCCAGCGAACTGGGACTGATGGACCTGGCCGGCAATCTCTTTGAATGGACCGGCGATTGGTATGGCACCGCCTACTATCCCCAGACGGATCCCTTCGGCGCTCCGGGTGGCAGTTGGCGGGTAGGACGGGGTGGCGACTTCACCACCACCGGCGGCGACCTTTATACCTTCGAGCGCTTCCAGGAGTCCCCCGCCAGCGGTTCGTACCACTACGGTTTCCGGGTATGCCGGACGGCCTTTCCGTAAGGCAGCTGCAGGGTCCCGGCGTCTTCCGGCGGGCAGCTCAACTGAAGTATGAGACGTCGGATAAATCACCTCAGCTTCCCACGATTGTCCCTGACGGGCAGCAGGGGCTTCACCGCACCACCCACCTGAAATGCACCTTTACTCATGTGATCCAGGATGGATGGCAACAGGCGGGTACACACAGCTGCGACTGGGCACCTCACGCTCATACTTCCGGTCTTTACCTGGTAGAGTTGCGATCCGGCAGCCGACGGGATGCTATGAAGGTCACCTATGTGAAGTAGAGTAGGGTGGTTCGCTCCTTATCTTGCTCTTTTCCCGGAAAATGTTCACTGTTGACGCAAGTGAATAAGCCACATTCGGGAGGCAAAGATGAAGCGTATCGCAACTCTTACCCTTTTACTACTGATCTCGAGCCAATTCGTCGGCGCGACAGTGAACATCAACCTTCTGGCGGAGCCGCGTGCGGCGGATCGTCAGGCGGACAGGGTGATATCACCCGACACCCCGCTCCCGGCCGGCCAGGCCGCATTCAGCCACCAGCGCTGGGACTACGATTACGATTACTGGCAGCTCGGCAGCACCTGGTACGATTACCAGCACAGCGGTTCGCAGGGCAAACAGGTCGTCATCGGCGACGACGGTATCATCCACTTCACCTGGATGAAGGGATTTGACATGGGCGCCACCGAGCGGCATTCCGTTTATGCCTGTTTCGACAGTGAGGTCCATGGCGGCAATTCCGTCGACAACACCGGCCGTTCCGGTTTCAACACGCTGGATGTACTCGATGCCGACGGTTACTACCCTAACGCGGCGGTGGTGTCCTTCCATCAACAGCCCGGTCAGTACTTCGTCACTGCACTCGCGTCCGATTATGGCCCCTGCTGGCAGGCTTTTCTCCCACTCAACCATCCCGAGGTGGATGAGTGGGCGGACAATCAACCGATCTGGCCGCATGTCGCCATCGACGCGGACAACAAAGCCCATGTGATGTCCACCCGCCAGGATCCCTCCAATCAATCCTACTACGATGCTACCTCCGACTTCGCCACCTGGGAGATCCCCGGCTGGCACCAGATGGCCTCCTACAGCAACGCCATCGGTTCCGTACCGGTCAGCTCGGAGTTCGACGGCCGGGTAGCGCTGCTGACTCATAACTATATCCCGGTCCACCCGGACGATGAAGGACTGATCTTCTCGCAATCGATCAACGATATCTGGATTTTCCTGTCCGAGGATGGCTCCTTTGACGACTTCGATTACATCAACGTCACCGATATGTTCGACGAGGAGACCACCGCACACCCGCTGCCCGGCTGCGTCTATGCCTACTGCTACCTGGACGGCGTCTTTGACCCGGAGGGCAACCTGCATCTGGTCTACAACACCCGTTCCTTCTGGGCGGAGTATACGTTGCTCGACGGCGAGATCGTCGATGAAACCTACTTCGAGCGCTGGAGCTGGGACGGCCAGATCTGGCACGTGCTGATCGACGCCGACGGCGAAGTGGGCGCAGTCAGCCATATCGCCGGTTATGTCGGATCGAATAACGAAGATCCTCCCGAGTGGTCGAACTACTTCGAAGGGAATCCCGGCGCCTGGGGTTCCTCGATCGACGCACCTTCGCTGGCGATCGACCCGGCCGACGGCACTCTCTATTGCATGTTCCGCAACTTCACCAATCTGCCCGATACCTCCGCCGGCGGTTTCGCCAACGCCGATCTCTATCTGATCTCATCCTGTGACGGCGGCGCCACCTGGGGCGAGGCGGTCAACATCACCGACTCCCAGACTCCCGCCTGCGCGACGGGTGACTGCGCCTCGGAAGCGTGGGGCACCCTGGCGGAGGTGGTCGACGGTGACGGCCTGCTGCATATCGAGTTCGTGGAGGATCTCGACGCCGGCGGCATTCCGCACGAGGAGGGGGGTTGGACCGACAGCCCGGTCTGGTACATGCAGGTGCCGGCGACAGAGGTGCCCTGCGGCGATGCCTGGGATGAAGCGCCCCGCGCCACCCGCTTGACCGACACCGCCTGGAACTGGGCCGCCCTGGAGGACGGCACCTACGAGATCGAGGACTACATGCGGGTGCTGAACGAGAGCCGTTCGACCGTCACGGTCGACTACATCGAGATTCTCTACAGCGGCACCCTGCCGACGCTCGAGTTTCTGGGCGACATCCCGGGGGAGATCGCGCCTTACGACTATGTCGAGTACACCTACCTCTGGACCGCCTACATCGCCGACAGCGAGTACGACGCGGTCATCCGCTTCCACACCGACGGAGGCACCTGCGACTTCACGCTGGCCAACCGCAACGATCTAGACCTGGAAACGGCGGAAAGCTACATTTTCTGGGAGAGTGTCGGCACGGCCGGTGCCGCTCCGGCGACCATCGAACTGGTACGCAACTACCCCAATCCCTTCAACCCGGCGACCACGATCGAATACAACCTGGCCACGCCCGGCGACGTATCACTTTCCGTGTTCAACCTCAGCGGCCAGCTGGTGGATGTGATACAAAACGGTTGGCAACCGACAGGTCACTACAGTGTTGAGTGGACGCCGGGCGACCTGCCCAGCGGAACCTACCTCGTCGAGCTGCAGGTGGGGGATTACAGGGAAACGGCAAAAGTATGCTACGTTAAATAGAGCTAGCCACGAATAAACACTAATGTGGGATTACTACCGGCTATACCGTTTCTGGTTTTGCAGTGAGATCACAGAGTTCCGAGGTTTTAACATTAGGTTAATTCGTGGTTCTCTTGATTTGAGCCAGAACCCAGAACACAATCAGAATTCAGACTGAAAGGTCCATCATGCATAGACAATTTCGATCATTCCTGCCGGCACTGCTGCTCACAGCCGCGCTGGTCCTCACCAGCTGCGAAACCTTCACCAGAAACGCGAATACCGCGCCGGTTATCCAGCAAACCTATGCCAATCCCGCGATAGTCACCACTAACGGCGTAACCACTCTCGCCTGCCAGGCAACCGACAGCGATGGGGATTCGCTGGAATACAGCTGGTCAGCCCCGTCAGGCAGCTTCCCGCAGGGCGCGGCCGGGAATCCGGTGACCTGGCAGGCTCCCGCCACTACGGGAACCTGCACCATCACGGTCGACGTGAACGACGGCACCGACAGCGCTGAAGATTCCCTGAGTGTCGTGGTGGTGGAGAATACGGCTCCGGTCGCTGCTTTCATCGTCGATCCCGGTTCCGGAGATGAAGGGACTGTCTTCACCGTGGATGCCACTCCCTCAACCGATCTGGAGACGCCGGGACTGCAACTGGAGGTGCGCTGGGACTGGGAGAATGACGGTGAATACGATACCGACTGGACTACGACACGCACAGCGACGCATCAATATGACTCTGCAGGCACCTTTACTATTCAACTGCAGGTGAGGGATGCGGGCGGTATGACGGATGAAACGACGCGCACGGTCATCGTCTTCGCGGAACCAACCGTGGTCGAGTTGATTTTCGTAACCGCCGGTTCGTTTCAGATGGGCAGCGATGACGGCGACCTTGACGAGCAGCCGGTGCATCCCGTGACCTTCACCCGATCCTTTCTCCTCAGCAGGGATGAGGTGACGAATCAAGCTTATCTGACCGCGCTGCAGTGGGCGTATGACAACGGCTACGCCTTCGTCAGCGACACTTCGGTTTATGCCCATGGCCACGACCTGTTGGACCTCGACGGTGAGGGTGCGATCGCGTTCGTCGCAGGAGGTTTCCATCTGAATGATATCGAACAGGGGACCTACCAGGGGGGGGCCAGCACGGATCATCCGGTGCTGGAATTATCCTGGTTCGGTGCCGCCTGTTTCTGTGACTGGCTCAGCCTGATGGAGGGCTGGGAACCGTTCTATGCGGGCGACTGGTCCGTGGACGCCGGCCACAATCCCTATGAAGCGGAGGGTTACACGTTGCCGACGGAGGCGGAGTGGGAATATACGGCTCGCTATGATGATGGCCGTATCTATCCCTGGGGAGATATCCAGAACATCCCCTGTCAGAATGCCAACTTTAACGATTGCGTCGGTTGGACGGCGCCGGTCGGCTCTTTTCCTTCCGGCAACAGCCTGCTGGGTTTTCGGGACATGGCCGGCAATATTCTCGAATTCGTCAACGACTGGTATGAAAGCAACGCCTACGAGAGTAGTGCCGAGACCGATCCCCTCGGGCCGGCGCTCGGAGTCGATCGGGTAATGCGGGGCGGCGGCTGGTTGAGCCAGGACTACTGGTTGCGCTCCAGCTGCCGTGCCGAAGCCAACCCGGAGGGATCCTACCAGGATATCGGATTCCGGGTCTGCCGGAGGATTCAGCCTTAGGCGTACGGGGGAGACTGCCCGGCGGAATCCGTTTTTTGTGTCAGCAATGACTTTGCTGCGGATAATTACATAAGAATTGTTATATTTTGCCTTAGCAGTAACCGGGAAGATATATGCGTAAACTACTCCCTCTTCTGGCTTTCATGCCGTTGACGATCTATGCTCTCAACACCACGCAACTCCAGATCAGTTGCCTGCCTGCCGGTGATTCCACGGAAGTGACCCTGAGTTGGATCGAGGTCCCCGGCGCGGCCAGGTATCTCCTCTATTCGCAGGGAGCATCTCCCTACGGTACGAGCGAACTGTTCGCGACGGTCGATTACTCTCCCTGTGTCTTCCGGACCGTTGACCACCGGTTTTTCTACCTGGTGGTTGCCGACGGACTGATCCTCACACCCGCCGGCAGCTTCCAGATGGGCAGCGACACCGGCAACAGTGACGAGCAGCCGGTACACCCGGTCGCTTTGACCCACTCCTTCCATCTGGACGAACGGGAGGTGACGAACCGGCAGTACCTCGTCGCCCTGCAATGGGCTTACGACCAGGGGTTGGTGACGGCTTCCGGCAGCTTGGTGCAGGCGCATG
This sequence comes from uncultured Bacteroidia bacterium, assembly GCA_964517435.1. Taxonomy (GTDB): domain Bacteria; phylum CAIWAD01; class CAIWAD01; order BS150m-G50; family BS150m-G50; genus BS150m-G50. Next base: position 26,656 of record CAZFEC010000040.1, read on the forward strand.
GCTGCGAACTGCTGGACCTGGATGACCAGGATTGCGAGATCGCCTTTGCCGACGGCGTTTTCACGCTGGTTGAACGCACGCACACCCTGGGAGCGGGGGACTACGGCCCGGGGGCGGCCTATCCCGCCGGGTACGATCCGGGCGGACACCCGGTCAAGGAGGTCACCTGGTTCGGCGCCGCCTGCTACTGTGACTGGCTCACCCTGAGTGAGGGAGGAGATCCCTTCTATAACGGCGACTGGGATCAGACTGGGACGCACGATCCTTACGGCTCGACCGCTTACCGGCTGCCGACCGAGGCGGAATGGGAATACGCCGCCCGCTACAACGACGACCGTACCTATCCCTGGGGCGAAGTGCTTCCCGACTGCGACTACGCGAATTTCTTCAATGACGCTTTCTGTGTGGGTTGGACGGCAACGGCGGGTTCCTATCCCCTGGGCGCCGGCCAGCAGGGCAGGCTCGACCTGGCGGGCAACGTCAACGAGTGGATAGGGGACTGGTACAGTCCCGACTACTACGCATCCTCACCCGGCGAGGATCCGCTGGGTCCGGAAGCCGGTGCTTTCCGGGTGGTGCGGGGCGGTGCCTGGAACGAGTACGGTTTCTATCAACGCAGCGCCTGTCGCTACTACAGCTTGCCCTTTGATTCTTACTACAACATCGGCTTCCGCGTCTGCTGCACGGCACAACCAGACTAGTTTTCAACCAGTCTGGTTGTACCTGGAAGAATGTCAGCGAGCTGACATTCTGCAGGCACCGATCAGCCTCTTCCCGTAAATCACTCTGATCAGGCTGCGGCGGCAGACTCAGCGTCTCAGACCGCTTCTGCGCGACACCTGATCGGTTTGTGCAAATCGATATTCTCCCTGTTGCTTATTTACCCCGAAAATGATACCATCCCCTCATCCCGCCAACCGGTGACGATTCAAGGCTTCACGATTCTCCAGAGGCGTATCTAACTAATCAATAGCATGATCAATCTGCGGCACTCCGCTAGTGCTATTCTGACTTTTCTACCGGAATAGCGTGAATTCCAATGCTGGTGCCAGGCAGACAACCAGTTTCACCGGCCAACAACGAAAGGAGCATGCCTGCGTTTTTGGATCTTTCAGATAGAAGAGCAGAGGCGTTGTATCAAAACAATGAGGTGTATGATGTTGACACAAAAGGAATTGCAGAGAATCCTGATGATGGTTGGAGTACTGGTGTTCTGTTCGCCGGTCTTTGCCCGGTCGATACCCAACCTGATCGATTTTCAGGGCCGCCTCGCTGACAGTGACGGTGTACCGCTCGATACCACCGTGGCCATTACTTTCGCCGTTTATGATGATTCCACGGGTGGAGTCGCACTCTGGAGCGAGAATCAAAATCCGGTATACGTACAGAGTGGATTGTTTCACGTTTTGCTGGGATCGGTGACGGCAATTCCGGACACGCTCTTTCAGGAGGCGGAACGCTGGATCGGTATCAATGTCAATGCCGACGGCGAGATGACGCCCCGCAGCCGCATCGGCAGCGTACCCTACGCCTTCCAGGCCGGTGCGTGCGAGCCTGATACCGACTGGGAATACGACGGCGACGATATTTATCATCAGACAGGCGATGTGAGCATCGGTACCGCAACCTCCGAATTCAAGTTGACCCTGGCTGCCGACGGCGGGATAATCGCCAAGGGACAGTATTTTTCAGGCCGGTCGCTCACTACTTCCGGTGCCGGGACGCGGCTGATCTGGTATCCGTATAAAGCCGCCTTCCGCGCCGGATATGTGGACGGCGACAGTTGGGATGATGCCAATATCGGTTTCAATTCCATCGCGACCGGGTATGAGACCTTGGCCAGCGGTATGTACTCCACCGCTTTCGGCTATAATTGCGAGGCCGGCGGTTACATCTCAACGGCGGCAGGTGATGGCTCAACTGCGAGCAGCGGTTGGTCGGTAGCTATCGGTTGCAATGCAAATGCCGATGCGGATTACGCGATTGCCATCGGGCATAGCTCTACGGCCAACGCCGCCAACGCAATTGCGCTCGGCTACAATAACACCGCGAGCGAATCTTATGCCTTTGCCCTCGGGCGTTCTACAATCGCTTCCGGTGAATCCTCCACCGCGATGGGCTATCAAACTGAAGCAAGCGCTCTCTATGCTACCGCCATGGGCGAAGGCACGACGGCTTCCGGCGCCTATGCCAGCGCGCTGGGGAAGGATACCGAAGCCAGCGGCTTTCACAGCCTGGCCGCGGGGCGCAATGTCACCACCAGCGGTGAGACCTCGATCGCGCTCGGCTACAACCTGACCGCGGGTCCTGCCGCCAATACAATCGTATTCGGCAAAGGGCTCGGCAATGATCCGCTGCGCCTGGTGAATAACACCGCCAATTCAATGATGGTCGGTTTCAACACAACGACACCGACGTTGTTCGTTGGCGGTGCCGATCACCGGGTCGGTATCGGCACTGCCACCCCCGCCCGCGCGCTGCATATCAACGATGTGATACGGCTCGAACCGCGCAATACCGCTCCGGCGAATCCATTGGAGGGTGACATCTACATGGACAGCAACGATCACAAGCTGAAGGTGTACGATGGCAACGACTGGCAGCCCTGCTGGTAAAAGGAAGGGGGAACAGAATGCGGAATAACTACTCTATCCTGTTGGCGGCTGCAGCCGCCACTCTCTTGTCGACTCTACTCACAGCGTCCGGTACTCCCTCCAGTTCGAACTTCCAGCTCTATCAACAGGGGCTCCTCTCCGGCAATCCCAACCGGTCCGAGTCGCCGTCTTCAACCGCCTATTCCCTGCAGGAAACCTCACTCGGGGGTATTTCTGGGGATGAAGCCGGCAGTACCACTTACGATTTCTACCCCGGCTTCAGTGAGCCGGAACCGGAGCCGTTGGCCCCCCCCGTGGTAGCGATAACGATCGAGGGCGACTGGCTCACTCTCACCTGGCCGCTGGTGCCGGGAGCTTCTTATTACCGGGTATATTCCGGCGCCGATCCCTACGGACAGTTTACGGTCGATAACAGCGGAACTTTCGTGGGTGAGAGTTGGACTACGGAGGTGACTGAAGTCAGGAAATTCTACTATGTGACGGCGGAGTAGGGCTGAGGTTCTTGAGATTGCCACTCGCCTTTGCATCTACCATCAACTTTGGTTGAAGTGGATAAGAAGGTCCGGCTGGGAATGGTTTGAGAAAACTCCTTCTCTGACTGAGCAAGCTTCGGAGAGGTTCTGGCAGCTAACCGCACTTGCTACTAACCAGTCAGCCAACCAGTTCAGTGTGCAAATACGCCAGATCGAGCACCTCACTGTCACTCAGCTTATCCGGCTTGGACCGCATTAGTTTATCGATATACCACTCCGCCAATCCGGCATAATAATCGACCTCGGTCACCTTGCTGCGCGTCTCCACCTTGCGGGTGAAAAGATAGAGCACCCAGTAGACCGGTCTGAAGAACAGCGTGTAGATCGACCAGGCGATAGCCCATACGATATAGATGACGATCAGGGAGAGGAAACCGATGTAGCGCCAGAAGCTGAAGTTGTAGAGGTAATCCATCGCAACGTTGCCCAGGTTAATGAAGAAGTCGACGATCCGGTTCAGAAACCGGGGCAGCCAGAAGCGGGAGAGAGGCAGCATGCCCAGCAGACAGGAAGCGCCCTGAACGATTACCAGCCCTATGATCACCCGGACACAGACAAGACCTACCGTTTCGCTATCCGCCAGGTAGGAGATCAACGCGGTAGCGAGGAGGAGGAGTGGTACTGCTACGATCGCGAAGTAAAGAAAGGAAGCGATGCAGATCTTCGGAACCTGGTCCCGTAATTCCTGTTTGAACAGCGCCCCGATGTTCTTGCCTTCGGACAGCATCACCTGTCTGGTGGCGATCCTGGTTCCCGAGTCCTTGATTTTCACCCAACCCCGTTTCAGGTCTTCGAGGTAAGAAGTGGTCCGGTTTCCCAGGACAGCTCAGCTTGATTCTTAAGTGTTTTTCC
>CAZFEC010000041.1:0-10445 GCA_964517435.1 uncultured Bacteroidia bacterium
TAATCTACAGAAAAACACTTAAGCGAGTGTCCATTTTTTCGGGACCACCTCTCTTGAGCCACTTCTGCGCCGGCTGATAACCGCCGATGTAGAACTCCCAGGCCGCCAGCGGGATGCCGCCGAAATACTGGGTGTCGTTGATCCAGATCCGTCCCAGTTCCCGTTTCGAATCGGTCACTTCCCAGTCCTTACCGGTCAGCCGGTGGGTGATCGCGTTGTCGCCGTCGACAGGGAAGGTGGTGATGCGCTTTTCCAGTTGTGGATGCTCCATCAGGTGCAGCTGACGCAGCTCGCCCCCCAGCTTAACCAGCTTCCAGAAGGTTCTCATGTCATGTGGATAGGGTACTCGGGGAAAGTCTATCTTGAGGAATTCTTTATACTTGTCGCGGTAGGTGGGAGAATGCAAAACTGCGTAGATGTAGTCAAGGAGGTCGATCGGTGCGAAGGTGCCCTTTCTCTCCTCTCTCTCCGGTGTGAAGGTCAGGTTTAGTCCTGCTGCGATCTGCTGGAGGATTTCAGAGTTGAGGTTGGGGGTGCGGGGTATATCTGTAGTAAAATGTGTCGAATCATCTTGATGAATATAAAGTGGAGTGCAAAGTGGGATTCCTTTATAACTGAAATGGAATCTATTATCTATTATTGACTTACATAGTTGGATTGAAGTCCATTCTTTGTCTGTCGTCTGTCGTGAGAAAACAATACTCATGTTGCATCTTTTGAGGAGGTGCTTCATAACTCCACCTCTAGGCATACAATGAAAACCTTTTGAACGTCCGGTGTAGTAGGTAAACCTTGTATCAAAAGGCCTGTAATCGATTGAGACTAGGTTCGCAGCAAAATCAGGTCCGCTTTCCTCTAGATCTCTACGTGCCAAGTGCACCTTCCAGTCACGCACATCCCTTCCCAAATTGAAATGCTGTCTAGCTTCTTCGTCACTCATCCCTAGGAAAGATTCTATAGTCTGCTTTACCTGTTTCTTAGAAAAGTGGATTGTGAACTCATCACGTGCTGTAACAATTCCGACTGAACTGACCGGAAAAAGTTCGTTTAACGAGAAGCCACGAGCATATCTTTTTTCTAAGGCAAAATCCTTCACAACAAAGTAGTGCTGAGGTGCAGGTGGCGCAATTCGAGTCAGTTCAAATCCATCAAGCTGACTATCGAGAAGTGTTTGATACTTAGTGTCACGAATCCCGTACATGTTACCGCGATACACATCCGCCAAATCTCTTACTCTCTTGTTTTGTGTTTTGACGAAAAAGTTGAGTGAAACCCCCTGTTGAATATCGAATACATACTCATCCTTGGAACCGTCGGGGCATCGCTCCTTCTTCTTCGAATTCCCATGCAAATCAATAACGAAGATTCTATCAAAAGCCTTCAACAGGCTCCAGCGCATCCCTCGGAAGGTGGGATTGTCGAGAAAGCCGTGTGCGTTAATGAAAGCAAGTACCCCTTCGCCATTCTTCTCGATTAAATATTGACCGTATCGGATGAATTTCACGTAATCATCGTTAATCCACTTCGGATTCTTCTCCTTCAGCTTCTCCTTTCCGCCAGGTTCCTTTTTATAGTCCTCCATCAACTTCATGATCCACTCGCCTTTGTTGGCGCTTTCACCACTGTACGGCGGATTTCCCAGCACCACCATCACCGGCGTGTCCCGCTTGATGTGGTTGGCCTCGCTCGCTTCGTTGCTGAGCCAGCTCGCGAAGAGGGTGCCGGTATCCTGGTGATGTTCCTCAAGCGAGTTGGTGAGGAAGATCCGGAACCTCTGTTGGCGTTTCGGCTCGTAGCCGGTCTCCCGCAGCAGCATTTCCAGTTTCAGGTGCGCCATAGCGTAGGAGGCCATCAACAGCTCGAAACCGTTAAGCCGCGGCAGCAGATGCTCCTCCACATAACTGCTCCAGATCCCCTGCTGTCCGTCAAAACGCCGGTATATCTGCTTCACTACTTCCGCCAGGAAAGTGCCGGTGCCGGCCGCCGGATCGAGAATCTGTACCCGGTGGATCTCCTGTTCCACCTGACGATAGCCGGTGGCGGAGCGTTTGTCTTCCTTCTGGGTATCGACCTTGATCCTGATCTTGGAGGTGTCGGCCAGCCCTTGTGGCAGGTCGAACTCGCTTTTCAGAATATCGTCCACCGCCCGGACGATGAAGTTGACCACCGGTTCCGGCGTGTACCAGACACCGCGAGCCTTGCGCAGCTTCGGGTCGTATTCCGCCAGAAAAGTCTCGTAGAAGTGAATAACCGGATCGCGGGTCTGCGTTGCAGCGCCGAAATCCTGCAGCAGCGCCTTCACATCGGTGGCGCGGAAGATCTCCGCCAGCGCGTCCACGATCCAGACGATGCGGTCGTCGAGATCATAACCGGCGACATATTGGAACAACTTGCGCAGGAAAGGATTGCTGTGCGGGATCAACTCCGCTGCTTCCTGGCGGCTGAAATCCTCCAGGGTGGGGTCGTGCAGACGGGCGGCGAACATGCCGTAGGTAATCGTCTGCGCGTAGATGTCGGCAAACTCCCGCGTCTTGATGTCGTGGATCAAAACATTGCGGAACGCCGCCAGCTGGTCGCGCAGGCTGTGGTTGGCAGCCTCATAGATTGAGGGTTGCTCCTCCGCCTCATCCAGCTCCAGCGCCCGGGCGATAGTGCCGGCCAGCAGCCGCGCCTTGCCGGCCATCATTTTGGCCAGTCGGGCGGCGGATTTGACGGTCTGCCCGGTGAAGGAATAGAATTCCGTAAGTAGATCGTTGAATTGCGCGAAGTTCTCCGGCTGCGTTTTAACCTTGCCGCCACTGATGGTTGCCAGTTGCACACGCCCTACCTCTTCATCATACCGAAAGAAGCGGAACTCCAGATAGTCGGTGATGATCAGGTTGTCCAGGTCGCGGCGATAGCGCTTGAACTGCTCCCGGTACTGATTGGCGTCCAGGTCTGCGCCTACGTCCTTAGCCTCGACGAAGCCGAGGGGGATCTCCCCTTTACGGATAATGAAATCGGGAGCGCCGCACTCGATGTGGGTGGGTTCATTGGTAACGTTAATGCCGCGGTCCGGCGCCGCCGCTTCCAGCAGGGCCTGCAGATAGGGGCGGTAGCTGTGTTCGGTGGAGATGCCGGTCTTGAATTTGGCGTTGATCTGCGTGAGATAGGATTTGATCGGATCCGGCATGCGCGTTCCCGGTAGTGAAGGAGTTAGATGAATATCGGGCACATGGAGGATATCCGAAAGCAAATCCAGAAATCAACCATTCGTGTATATTCTTGTGCTGAGTCTGCAACGCATCCGCGTCGCAGGCGAACGACCGCTGACCTCGATCTAACGCAACTCGATCGATAACGGCACAAGGCGAACAAGCCTCTAGGTTAGTTCTAACGTCACTTATTCGAAACCGTGTTCATTCGTGGTTCTATTGGCAGTTTAGAAGAAAGGGCGGCCATTTTGCCGCCCTTCTTCAACTATTCGCGTTCATTCTTGCACCTTGCGGCACAAGTCGAATAGACCAATGGGCTAGTTCAGAAATTACCAGTTCGGATTCGCGTTTATTCGCGGTTTGGCCAAATGTTGACGCTGCCCCCCCTACGGCCCCGACACCGCGGTGATCACATAAAACGCATGCGACAAGCCGCCGTGACCGGGATCGCTGTACCAGGTGTGGGTCGTAGTGGCGATCAGGTTTTCCGGCGCGAAAACGCCATAGGGGGAGTCGCTGCGGTAGACCCGGTAGTAGACCACCCGGATCGGCAGATCCTCCGGTGTCTTGCCTACCTCCACCCATTCCAGCTGATCCGGCGCGATCGCGTCCGGCGTGGTCGCCTTGGGATCGGGCGGATCAGTGTAGAGCTGACCCGGCGCCGGATCCTCGATGACGACATCACCGTTGCGGCCACCACTGCCGTCGCTGTAGCATCCGGTCAATACCGCCGTCCCGTAATAACAGTTGACGTCGTACAGCTGGTTCAGCAGGAAGTCACTCTGCTCTACCTGTATCACGGCGTCGGCGTCGTAGCAGGCGATCGCCTGACTGCTCTCGATGAACTGCGATTGTTCGACGAAGACCTGGGCGTCGGTATTCACCCGGATCGCCACGTTGTTGGTGACGAAGCGGCAGCTGTCGATCTCGAGGTCGCCGTCCCACATCTGGATGGAGGCCTGGTGCGACCTGGCGAAATAGCTGCCGATGACCGTCAGCGGCTCAGTGGTTTCCTGGCAGCAGAAGGCAACCTGCTCCGCCGCGATAATGCAGTTGTAGACATGCAGCGCGCCTCCCTGCAGAACCGCGACAGTATCCAGACCCCAGTCGGTCATATCCCACAAGCCCAGGTGTATGGTCTGCAGGGTATCGATGTACAACGGAAACTCGCTGGCGGGCGGATCATCGCCGCCAGAACTGCCAAAGCCATGCTCCGCGCGCAACGTGCCGGCGTTGAACTCAAGCTTGCCCAGGTCCACCGGGACGTTCTGCACGATGAGCTCGCCACCGTCGAGGAGGTAATCATCCACCATGGCGCCGGAGACGACGACCGTCTGCCCCTCACCGACGACGGTACGCGCGTACGCCGCCGTGGCGCAGCAGAGCAGACCTATCAACAACAGTTTTTGATAACGCATCTTCAGGCCCCTTCTCGACTATCTTCTTTTCTCTCTTGCAGTTTGCGGTAGAGCGAGCGGGTTGAAATCCCCAGTCGCTTGGCGGCCGATTCGTAGTTGCCGTCTTCCTCGCGCACCGATTTCAGGATCAGGTGCTGCTCATAGCGCTTCACCTGTTCACGCAGCGACGAGGCGGCGGATATTTCGGCAAACTGCGCCTCCTCGCTCTGCAGCAACGGCTGCACGTCCTCCCGCCCGATCCGCTGGCCGCGGCCGGTCAGGCAGGTTTGCGTGAGTATGTTCTTCAGTTCCCGCACATTGCCGGGATAGTGATATTCCCGCAGCAGCTGACGCGCACCCGGCGAGATTTCCCAGCGGGTATCGTATTTCAGCCGCAACTGTTCCAGGTGATGTTCGATCATAAATTCCACATCATCCAGCCTTTCCCGCAGCGGCGGCACCCGGAGCATCAGCGTGTTGATGCGATAGTAGAGATCGCGACGGAAAGCACCTTCCCGCACCCGGGCACTCAGGTCCTGGTGCGTGGCGAACAACATGCGCAGGCTGGCGATCCGCGCTTTGCCGCCTCCCACTTCGCGATACTGGCTGGTCTCGAGGAAACGCAGCAGCTTCGGTTGGATCGAGAGAGGCAGTTCGCCGATCTCGTCGAGGAAAAGCGTTCCCCGGTCCGCCTGCCGGATCAGGCCGGCGCGATCCTGGCTGGCGCCGGTGTAGGCGCCGCGCCTCGATCCGAACAACTCCGCTTCAAAGAGCGATTCCGGGATGCCGGCGATGTTCACCGGCACGAAGGGCTGGCTGGCGCGGTTACTGAAGTAGTGCAGCGCCCGGGCAACCAGTTCCTTTCCGGTGCCACTCTCACCGGTGATGAGCACGTTTTCATCCAGCAGCCGCAGCTTCTCAATCTGCTCCACCAGCAGCATCATCGCCCGGGAGGCGCCGATCATGTTGAAGTGACTCGGCAGGTAGTCGATCGCCGCCGTCCGTTCCGGTCGCAGCAGCCCCTGGATGTAGCGGAAGTAGGTGGTCAACTCCTGCCATTCCAGCCTGGCGAAGGCGTTCTGCTCCTTCTCGGTGATCGAACCGGGATCGGTCAGCACGCGATAGTGAAACAGGTGCAGCTCCATCAGCGACTGCTGCATGGCGTCGACCGGCGCCACCGATTCCAGTGTCCGGTGGAAGCTGTCGAAATCGGCGACCGCCAGGTAGTACCTCGCGATGGTCAGCTTGAACAGCTCATCGAGCGTCCGGTCCAGCCCGTATTCAAAAAGATCGATCATCTCCGCGACCGGTATGATCTCAACCTGCCAGCTGTTGCGGCAGTAAAGCATCATCCGGAGCAGGCGATTGCGCTGCAGCGGATCGGTCACCTGCCGGAAGTGCTCCACTCCCTGCTGAAACAGCTCCGCGTAGTGGTTCTTGCCCAGCCGCTTGTTGAGATCGAACAGCTGGAACAGCGCATAGGCGTTGGCGTAAGGATCGTCGGAACCCCACTCCGTCGCCTTCTGCAGCGCCTGATGGGAGCTCTCCCACATGTGCAGGTAGTAATAGGCGATGCTCAGGTTGTAGTAGACTTTGAAATACGGGCAGTGTTGCTGCAGGTCGACAGCGTGCAGCAGGGAATAGTAGCTGGCGATGGCTTCGCGGAAGCGGCGCACCTTGACCAGTGACCAGGACTTGCGGAAGAGGATCTCGGTGCGGTGATGGGGGTCGGTGGCCTGCTTCAGGTCCTCAGCCGCCAACCGGCAGCATCCCGCATAATCTTCGTTTTGGCAGGCTTGCAGGGATGGATACAGATCGGCGTAATTGATGAGCAAACCCAAACCTCCTCTAAGCCTTGGCAATATACTCTTTTTGGGGAATATTTCAAGCACTTTGGCAGGCTGCGGGCTGGAAAGCTGAGAGCCGTTCGCTGATTGGCCGGGCTCGGTCGGGCACGGCGAATGGCCGAAGCGGCCACGCGGCAGCGGCTATATACTTCCCTTCCTGATCGATCCTCCAAAGCGCTGGCTGTAGTCCACTTCCAGCAGTTTCACCTTCTTGGCCAGGAAGATGATACCGATCAGGTTGGGGATCGCCATCAGTCCGAGCGCGATGTCGCCGAAGCCCCAGACCAGCTCCAGCGAGAAGATCCCGCCCAGGAAGTGCATGCCGACGTAGAAGAGCTTGTAGGGCAGAATGGCGCGGTCGCCCCAGAGGAACTGCGCACTGCGGTCGCCGTAGTAGCTCCAGCTGATGGCGGTGGAGATGGCGAAGAGGAAGACGGTGAAGGTGACGATGTAGCCGCCGAAGCCGCCGAGGAACGGCAGGCCGTGGCGGAAGGCCCAGGTGGTCATCGGGGAGCCGTTCAGCAGCTTGCCGGCGGCGTCGGTGGCCTGCCAGGCGCCGGTGACGATGATGGCCAGACCGGTCATGGTGCAGATTACCAGTGTGTCGATGAAGGGGCCGATCATGGCGACGACGCCCTCCCGCACCGGCTCGTCCGTCTTGGCGGCCGCGTGGGCGATCGGCGCGGAGCCCTGTCCCGCTTCGTTGGAGAAGAGGCCGCGCTTGACGCCCCACAGCATCGTGTTCAGGAAGACGAGGAAGCCGCCGCCCGCGATGCCGCTGATTTCGGCGCGGGGGACGAAGGCCTCCGACAGGATGCGGGTGAAGGCGCCCGGTACCTGCGGCAGGTTGGCCAGCAGGATCAGGAGCGCGCCGGCGAAATAGAACATGGCCATGAAGGGGGTCAGGCGGCTGGCGACCAGACCGATCCGCTTGATGCCGCCGACGATAACCAGACCGACCAGTATCGACATCAGCAGACCGGTGATCCAGCGCGGTATGCCGAACTCGCTCTGGAACTGGTCGGTGACGGTGAAGGACTGGATCATGTTGCCCTGACCGAAGCTGGAGATGACGGCGAAGAAGGCGAAAGCGCCCGCCAGCCACTTCCAGTTGTTGCCGAGACCGTAGAGAATGTAATACATCGGACCGCCGCTGGCGGAACCGTCCGGATTGATCTTGCGGTAGCGGATGGCGAGGGTCCCCTCGGAGAATTTCAGCGCCATGCCGAAGAAGGCGGTGATCCACATCCAGAAGAGAGCGCCGGGGCCGCCGTAGTGAATGGCAGTGGCGACACCGGCGATGTTGCCGATGCCGATGGTGGCGGAAAGCGCGGAGGAGAGCGCCTGGAAGTGGTTGATGTCGCCGGCGTCCTCCGGACGGTCGAAGCGGCCGCGCAACACATCGATGGCGTGGCGGAAGAGGCGGATCTGGATGAGGCGGTAGCGCAGGGTGACGAAGATGCCGGTGCCCAGCAGCAGCACCACCAGCAGCGGCACGCTCTGCGGCCACCAGTTGGTCGGCCAGGACCAGACATATTCGCTCAGCAGATCCTTGGCCGCATCCAGCCAGCCTATCAAGCCGCTCATGACATCCTCCCTGAATCGATGTTCCAGCCGCCCGCGTTCGTTGCATGGCGGGCGCAACGGCGCTGATTTTGACCGCCAATATGTTCATACCGCCGTTTAATTGCCAGCATTAGCGAAAACAGCGCTCGACCCGGAGCGACCAGCAGCCGCTGCGGTGGATATTGCGATTGCGTCAGAGTGGCACAGCCGGTATCTTCCAGTACTTTCTCACGCGGAGGCTGTCAATTCACAAATGTCTGTCAAGGCACTTCTCTTCCTGGCGCTCTTCGTTTGCTACCTGCTGCCGGCCGCTCCCGCCGTCCGGGGGGGCGACCTCGCGTATCACGGTGAATTGACCGCCGCCACCGCGGTCGAAGATGAAGCCGGTGATGGTTTTACAGCTGGATTCTCGCTGCGCTACCTGCCGGCGGCTGAATACACCCGCACCTGGCCGGGCGGCCTCGGCTTCCGTTCCGAACTGGCCGGGGCGTTTGCCATCGCGCTCGACCGGGATGGCGACGGCGATTGGGAGAGCGATTTCGAAGCGGACCTGCACCGCGCCTGGCTGCGGCTGGACCGGCCGCGCTGGGAGCTGCGCCTCGGTCTCCAGAAGCTGAACTTCGGCCCGGCGCGCCTCCTGCGGGTACTGCGCTGGTTCGACGCCATCGATCCGAACGACCCTACCGGCTACACCCAGGGTGTCACCGGCCTGCTGGCGCGTATCACACCTGCTGCCCGTTCCACCCTGCAGGGTTGGTTGCTGACGGACGACAGTGTACTGCAACTGCCGGAAGCGACGCGCGCCGGCACCGTGGCTGGTGGCGGCAGAATACAACTACCGCTGGGCCGGGGGGAAGTGGGTGTGACCACCCATTCCCGGCTGCTGGCAGCAGGCGGACGCGAAACCCGCCTGGCTCTGGATGGGAGCTGGGACCTGGGGATCGGCGTCTGGTTCGAGTCGCTCCTGCAACGGAGCGACGCTCCCGACGCCGCGGCGTGGGTCCAGCTGGCGACGATCGGACTGGATTATACGTTCGGAGTCGGCAACGGCCTGCACCTGCTGGGCGAGCTGCTGACAGGAGCGAGCGGCGACAACCCCTTCAGTGGAGACGATGTATCACGTTACACGGCGTTGATGCTGGGTTATCCCCTGACGATCTTCGACAGCCTGTCGTTATTGCTGCTGCTCGAAGCGGAGCGGCCGGCGGGGGCGGTGGCCGCCTGGGGACGGACGACTGATAATTGGAGTTTCCACCTGCAGGGTTTCTGGACCGGCAGCGACGGGGGGGAGACCATCGCGCGGCTGAGCGACGGCATTCCAGAGCGCGGCATCAGGTTCATGGCCATAATGTATCACTGAAGCAGCCGCAGAACGTATTCGAAAAATATTGAGTCGCAACATCACACAGGGAGGACGAGATGGCGGAGTCAGGCAAGTGGAGCGAAGCGATCCCCTGGATCGGGATCGGCGTACTGGGGCTGGTGCACGAGTATGTAATCAGCGCGGAGGCGGAGCTGTTTCCGATCATCCTTTTCGGTCTGCTGATCATCAAGGGCCTGGAACGGGGACTCCGGCGTACGGCCTAGGAGTCTGCTTCCGAATGTGTCACGTTTCGACGTAATTTGCATTGGACTGAATCATGACGGATCAACCTGTAATCATCGTTGAAGGCGTCAGCCGCCTCTATCCGGTCAGCGGCGGTCACTTCGCCGCCCTGAGTGACATTGACCTCACCGTGGTCAGGGGGGAGTTCACCGGTATCGTCGGACCTTCCGGCTCCGGCAAAACCACCCTGCTCAATGTCATCGGTTCGCTGGACGCGCCGACGAGTGGTGAGGTGACAGTGCTGGGACAGGCGGTACACGGTCTGGACGCCCGCGGTTCCGCCGCGCTGCGCCGCAATCAGCTCGGGTTCATCTTCCAGACCTACAACCTGCTGCCGGTATACACCGTCTTCGAGAATGTCGAGTTTCCCCTGCTCCTGCTGAATAAAACGGGGTCGCAGCGCCGGAAGCTGGTGATGGACATCCTGGAGCGGATCGGACTGGCGGATCGCGTCGACTCCCGCCCGTCGCAGCTTTCCGGCGGCGAATGCCAGCGGGTGGCGATCGCCCGGGCCATGGTCAAACGCCCGGCGGTGGTGCTGGCGGATGAGCCTACCGCCAACCTGGATGCCGACAACTCACACCGAATCCTGCAGACGATGCTGACCCTCAACCGCGATCTGGGCACCACTTTCCTCTTCGCCACCCACGATGAAAAGGTGATACAATACCTGCGGCGACGCATTGTGCTATACGACGGGCGCATCGCGCAGGATGAGGTCTGCGAGGAAGCTGAGGCATGATACTTAAACTCGCTATACGTAATCTCCTGGGTGCTGGCTTTTCGCATGTCATGCATCTGGAACCGCCGACAACGTTGTGCGTGTCTGCACCCA